>NZ_JH601048.1:63446-99307 GCF_000245715.1 Paenibacillus sp. Aloe-11
TCGATCAAGGCGTATCAGGCCGCTCATGCGCCGAAGAGTACTGGCGGATCTGGAGCGGGCTCACCTAACGGGGGAAGCTCAGATGGTGGCCAGGTGGGGA
Source organism: Paenibacillus sp. Aloe-11 (assembly GCF_000245715.1). Classification (NCBI taxonomy): domain Bacteria; kingdom Bacillati; phylum Bacillota; class Bacilli; order Caryophanales; family Paenibacillaceae; genus Paenibacillus; species Paenibacillus sp. Aloe-11. Next base: position 63,547 of record NZ_JH601048.1, read on the forward strand.
AGGCAGGTGCTTCCCCCGCCACACCTGCATCGCCCAAGGCAAATTTGCTGGGCGGGATACTGAACGTAGCTCAGAAGGCGCTGAGTATCATCGGTACGGTTCCCGTATTGGGAACGCCTGCCCGGATAGTGAGCAGCAAGCTCACCTCCATTCGCCGCGACGTTGCCAAGGGAGGGCCAACCCGTGCCTTGAAGTACGCGGCAGCAGGGTTATCCATGTTGGCTGGCGTGCCATCAGGAGGCTGGGCTGTGCTGGGCGGAAGGAATCTGGCGCGGGAAGCCGCAGCCTTTAACCGCCGGGTAGCCGCTTATAAAAAGAACGGCGTCGGACAACGCTACGCCGCTGCTTACAGAGGCAAAGTATGGACGGCAGCCCGCAACGTCGCCAGTTCCAGATCATTAGGGGAGCTAGCGAAAAGTCTAGCCCATAATATGGACAAGCTGAACACGGAGTATCACAAAATTCCGCTTGAAGTAAGAGCGGGCTGGAAGCCCAAGAATATAGAACAGCCTCCAAGGCAACCTTGGGGAAAGATGAGTGTGCAGGAAAGGATAGAGCCTACTGAAGAAGATAAAAAGAAGTGGGGGATTCGTGGAACGTATGTTTATATAACAGTTAATGAAGACTACAGACCTGATATACCTGAAGGAAGTTATTGGGCAGCAGATCGAGTGGTGCGCACAGCAAATGGCGATCCTGATATTAAATATTATGAGGATTGGAAAAAAAGTTATCCTGGCGACTTTTTGATTTTATCGAATAAAGAAGGTATATCTCAAGAAGAGCAAAAGTGGATGTCATTATCTAACATGACGGAAGGTCCTTTTGTATTTGATGGACGAGGAGGAGGACGTGGCCCAAGTGCAGAAGAATTTAAACAGTTTTTCTCACAGTCGAGCAAGAAACAAATAACCGAGGAAATAATTTCCGATAGTGTCCCATTGAAACAGCAATCGAAAAATATAATCGAACAAGAAGTTAAACTTGGGACTAAGGGGACGGGGAAAGATAAGACGTTCGTTGACCAAATGGATACAGAAGAAGCTGCCCGCTATAAAAGATATTGGGAACAGGACTATAAAGATATATCTAAAGGCCAGATGAATACAAGACAAAGACAGTACACAGCACCTGGTACTAGGAGTATTACTGATCAAAAAATTAATGGCAAGACAGGTGAGTTATATGATAGGGAAACAATATACGATCAGTATGGTCGAAGAATAGGTAACAATGATTACACAGATCATGGGAGGCCTGATGTTCCAACACATACGAATCCTCATCATCATGCAAATCCATGGTATAATCCCAACCAACATGGACCAGGGACACCTGGTCTACATCCTGAAACGCCGAGGTGGTAAAAATTTTAGCTATAGCACATTATTTATTTGCTGCTTCTTTAAGCGGATATTATAGTAAAGAAGACTGGCAAAATTGGGCGGATATACAGATTCTGAAAGAAGAAAAACCAGAAGAGTGGATTTTTGCTGTTTCGTTGGCGAGTGATCTAGATGCTTTAAGTAAAGCATTAAGTGAGCAGTTAATTACTGAGTCCCATACCATTAGAAATACTTCTCTTTTTAGTGATGCTGTCATAGGATTTCTATATCTTAAATTTTTATCCAAACAAATTTCTATGCGTGAGTTACTATTAATGTCAGGAGATGAAGCAGATGGTGGAGAGGGATCTTCAGTATCCTGTGAAGAGTTTTATATGATTTTAAATGAATTGGAGAATAAAAAGTCACTGGAGAAAGACCGCATATTTATTAAGAAAATATCACATTTATATGAAAGTTTTGAAAATATAGCACGTAATCAAATTGAAGTTCTAAAAAATTACTAACAGTTATACACGTTGGTTAGTTTTAAAAAAGTTTAGAGGTATCTCCGAATTAGAAGTCTTAAGCCCCTAACGGCAAAAAAAGGACGTTCTCGCGTCCAGAAATTGCCTTAGGGGCTGTTTTCGTATCAGACTGATATCAGGGCTGGTCTTAAAGCGAGTTTGGGGAATACCCCCGATTAAATACAGGCTAGCGGAAGAAGTTTTATTATTAAACTAGAAAAATGGTTATTAAAACATAACATAGAAAATAGCGATAAACAGTTATGAAGGTTATCAGTTTGGTTTATCTAGTGAGGGTTTTGGACAATTGATCAAGGATTTACCGAAATGGGACCCGATGTGTGCCAAATGAAGGGTCATACATTGGATTCTCCAGTGGGCAAACAGGTAAAGTCAAGGTGGTGGGACCTGACTCGGTTACCTGGCGATAAGGCTGCGATTATTCAAAAATAAGGGAGATTTGTTGGATGGAGAAAATATCTATAGAAAAACTTATGGATCTATATGTAGATACGATTGATAAGTGTGGAACATATCTGCTAAGCCAGGATGATATGGTAATCGGGTATAATATCTTTGAGGAATTTGATACAGGGGTTACTTCTTTTTTACACGCTTATATCTTGCAACGACTAAACGATGCTGGACTAATTAGTGATGAGATGATGAATGGAATATAGACGCAGTTAGAAGTTCACCTAAATGGAGGAAAGTACTTGAACTAGCTGACGAAATCAAGGGTTGCTTGGCGGCTGAATAAATAGCCTCACCTGGGTCTGTTAAGAATTCAACCAACCAAACACTTTAAAACTTGACAAGCACACTTGATAAACTTTCAATGAAGGAACTGAATGAAATGGCAAAGCGTGAACAGGTAATAGCAGAAAAGATGAACGAACAACAGAGCTAGAGCCTGTACCGGAAACGCCGCTGATGTCAATTCAGGCTTATCGGGCTACTTATGCGCCCAAAAGTGCTGGCGGATCTGGAATGGGTTCACCTACGGGGGGAGCTCAGGCGGGGGTCAGACGAAGAGGGTAAGTGCTTCCCCGGCCAGACTGCATTGCCGAAGGCAAAACTTCTGAGCGGGATACTGAATGTAGCACAGAAGGCGCTGAGTATCATCGGCACAGTCCCCATGTTGGGAACGCCCGCCCGAAGGTGAACAGCAAGCTTACCTCCATTCGCCGTGACGTCGCCAAGGGAGGGCCAATCTGTGCCTTGAGGGGATGCGGCTGCAGGTTTATCCATGCTGGCAGACGTGCCATCAGGAGGCTGGGCCGTGCTGGACGGAAGGAATCTGGCGCGGGAAGCCGCAGCCTTTAACCGCCGGGTAAATTACAAATAAGCAATAAGAAGCCTCTGAAGCATTGCCGATTTTAAGTCGGTAATGACTTCAGAGGCCATATGTTTTCAAGCATTATAACACGTGTCCGGGCTTCTTGAGAGCTAAAGTCGGGTCATTTCCCGAGCCACATATTTTCCATCTGTTCAAGTGATCTCCCCTTGGTTTCGGGAACCTTGCGCCATATAAAGAATACGACGAACAACGAGATGGCTCCGAATGTCCAGAAGGTATTGGACGGACCGGCTGAACTCAGCAGGGGAGGGAATGCCTGGGATACCAGATAATCACCGGCCCACAATGCCATCGAAGCGATGGCGACCGCTTTGCCGCGAACGCGGTTCGGAAAGATCTCCGAGATCATAACCCATACGATCGGCCCAAGCGATATAGCGTAGGCGGCCACGTAGATCAATATCATGATGAGCACGAGTGGCCCGGTGGTTAAACCCATTTTGAATGCGGCTCCGATAATGATCAAACAGAGGGTCATCAACGAGGTGCCGATCATCAGCAGGACTTTTCGCCCCGCTTTGTCGATCAGCCATACGGATACGATGGTGAACAACACATTGATCAACCCGATCCAGATGGTCTGGGTCAAAGAGGCGTCCGTACCAAGTCCCATTCCTTTAAAGATAACCGGCGCGTAATACAAAATGGCATTGATGCCGGTAATATGCTGCATAATGGCAAGCATGACACCGATAAAGAGAGCGACCCGAATACCGGGAGCGAACACTTGTTTAAGTGAGTCGCTCTCATCTTTGAACGATTCCTTGATATCAAGCACTTCCTGCTTAGCGGCTTCTTCACCGTGAATTTTCAGCAGAATCGGCAGCGCTTCATAAGGCCGATTCTGTTTAATTAGCCATCTCGGGCTTTCGGGTATGAAGAGCATCAAGAGCATAAAGATCAGTCCCGGAACGGCTCCCACTCCGAACATCCAGCGCCAGGCCGTTGAGACACCCCAGGCTTCATCCCCCATGCCGACAATCCACGAATTCTGAAAATAAACCAGAAAAATGCCCGTTACAATCGCCAACTGATTTAAAGCAACCAAACGGCCACGGTATTTGGCGGGAGCGATCTCCGCATTGTACACCGGACAAATGGTGGAAGTGATTCCTATGCCGACGCCGCCGATCATGCGAAAGATCACATACCCGGTGAACGTATCTTGAAGCGCAGAGCAGATCGAGCCGACGACGAATAAAAATCCGGCGGCCAGCAATACCTTTTTTCTGCCGATCCTTTCACTCATGTAGCCGGAGAGAGCCGCTCCTGTGACACTCCCGACAATCAGACTCGACACCGCCCAACCAACCTGAAATTCGCTCAGCGAAAAACGCTGCTGTAGGAATTCGACTGCTCCCGAAACAACCGCGATATCAAAACCGAACAGGATGCCTCCAAGCGCAGCTACGATGGATACCAGCGTCACAAAAAGCATATTGGGTTTTTCCGATTGAAGCGCTTTCTGTTGAGCGCTTTCATTATTGATGATTACTGCCATATGATCATCTCCCCTCCAGGTTCCTGGAACCTCATTCCATTCTTCGAGGAGAAGTATAACACGCGCTTATAAAAGAAAGGCCGGTTATCGTCTTCAATAAACGGACCTTTTCATGCACGATTTTGGCTTCGATTTTCCGAATTGGAGACGGAGGGGCTAAACCTAGCATTACCTTGTCATTCGAGCTTAAAAAAATCCATGTGGGTGGTCGGCATGGATGAATCTCTACTATTTTTGGCCTTTGAACTCAGTGGGAGGAACGCCCGTTATCTTCTTAAAGACGCGGCTAAAATAGTTCGGGTCCTTATAACCCACTTCAAAGCTGATTTCTTTAAGAGCAAGGTTGCCAGCCTTAATCAGAGAAATGGCTTTATCAATCCGCAGCCGGGTTACGAAGTCGATGAACGTTTCTCCGTATTCCTGTTTGAAAATTTTGCTGAAATAGTGAGGATTCAAATGGACGAAATCAGCTACTTCTTCCAGCGAAAGATCATCATTGAATCGTTCCTCGATATACATTTTCGCCCTGCCCAGCATAGTCAGTGTTTGAACCTCCCGCTGTTCGCGTATCCGTTGCAGTGCTGACATGACGTACGTCTGCTGAAGCATTCCTTTCTCCGCTTTAACGGCAAGTAAACCAGCGTTTCCGGCCTCTGACGACTTCAGTTCGTCAAAGTGGCAGTAACCCCCATCCCGCTTGCGTAGGGTGGAGGCAAAAACGGCTTCGAAATAGGACTTGCGAAGTCCTTCCTCACCGCTATGCAGCGATCCGATTCCAATGGCCGTCTTTATGCCAAGTTGCTGCCGGGCAAGCTCGGAAAGCTGCTGGACAAGGGATTTAACCAGCTGCCGCCAGCTGTTTTCGTCGGTGGCAGGCGGCTTTCGTAAAAAAGTGGCTACATGGTGGTCGATCAAGGAGCTTACAATGGAATTCGGGCCATGCGTTTTTACATAGCTTCGGAAATGGTCGTAAATTTTCTTTTTATCCTGCTCGTCCGTATATCCGTCAAAGGCGGCAATGATGGCGCTTCCCTGGTCAAGAGGAAAGTCCAGCCATTCCGACAACTGTGAAGCGCTCGAATCCACTGTCTGGTCAACCATCAGCATTAAAGCCAGCTCATTTTCTGCGAGCGGCATCAACTGCGAGATTTTGTGTCTAAGCTCTAATTCTTCCGTACGTGCCCGCTTCTCACGCTCAATTTCTTCAATCAGTTGTTTCAGTGTACCGATGACTAGTTCCCGCTTCGCCGGCTTCAGAATATATTCTTTTACGCCCAAAGAGAGCGCCTCCCGGGCATAGGCAAAATAATCATAGGCGGTGACGAGCACGAATCGGGTATCGGGAAGCCGCTCCTTCAATTCACGAAGCGCTTCAAGCCCGTCGATTCCGGGCATATTGATATCCAGAATGGCAATATGGGGACGGTGCTCTTCCGCGCATTCGATCGCCATGCGGCCGTTGCCGGCATGAATAAACCGGAATATCCCCGGCATCGCCCGTTCCACTGTCAATTCCAGTCCTTCCCTCTCCAAAGCCTCGTCATCCGCGATCAACAACCGATACATCAGTCCGCTCACTCTCCTTCTTGACAGGAATTCGTATTGTTATGGCAGTACCTTGTCCGGTATTGCTGCTGATTTCAACCATTCCTTCCTTTCCGTAGAACAACTGCAGCCGCTTAAACACGTTTTGCATTCCAAGTCCAGTTGAACTGCCGCTTTCGGCTCCACCTTCAAGACGGAGCACGGACAGTCGGGTTTCCTCCGCCATGCCCTTTCCGTTGTCCGAAATTTCAATTTGCACATCCTCGTTCGCTCTCGACAGCGTCAACGCGATAATGGCTCCGGTTTCCATATCTGCCACACCGTGAAGAAAAGCGTTTTCAATGAACGGCTGGATCGTCAGGGCCGGAATTTGCTGCTGAAGTACGGAAGCGTCAAAATGAAGATCAAAGCGAATTCTGTCCCGGAAGCGTGCCTGCTGGATTGTTACGTATTCACGGATATGATCCAGTTCCTCCTGGAGAGTTACGGGTTTGTCCAGCTTTTGCAGGCTGTACCGCAGCAGATTGGACAGCGAAACAATCAGGTCGCTGGTCTTCTCCGCCCCTTCCAGGATCGCCAGCTTGGAGAGCACATTTAAGGTATTGAACAAAAAGTGCGGGTTCATTTGATTTTGCAGGGCCAGAAGCTCCAGTTCCTTCACAAGCCGCCGCATTTCCAGACTCTGTTTATCCTTCTCGATGAGGATGCTCAAATCGGCGGACATCTGCGAAATGGCGTCCGACAGTACGCCTAGCTCGTCATCCCGTCGTAGTTGGGGCTCGATATTCAGATCGCCTGTGGCGATTTGCTTCGCCAGTGCGACAAGTCTGCCGACAGGGCCGGTAATGCTGCGCGAGACCCAGATTGCAAGCAAAACCCCCATCAGCGCGTTCATGCCGAACAACGCCACTCCCAATCCGTTCATTCGCTCATTCTTGTTCCGGATGTTCTCGATGATCGGCCGATAATAAGCCAGTTCAGCATCAATCAGTCGCTGTCCCTCCTCGTGGATATAGCTGACGGTTTTCTCCGCTTCAATATAATGTTCAAAAGCCGATTGAGGGTCTTGTGCATTTGCGCCCAGAACTGCGGCTTGTTTCTGTTCAAGAAATGTGGCCAACAGATTCACGTAGTCCTCCTCGGCGAAAGAAGGGGCGGCCGAGTCGGAGACTTCCTGAATTCTGCTCTTCAACTGCATCAATTGGCGTTCTGTCGGGCCCTGCACAGCCTTATCGTCTCTCGGATTAAGCAGATAGGCGTATAGGAGCTTTAAGTTGCTCTCTGCCGATTCGGAGGTTTGCTCGATGAGCAGAATTCGGCCAAGCATTTCATCGTAGCTCTGTTGTACGACCTTTCCGCTTTGGAATACAAAATAAGCGATGATATTGGCGAATACAACTAAGAGGGGGATGAACAGAAGCAGCTTCTTTCTGATCGTCATCGTCCATCATCTCCGGCCATGTTGTCGGGAGTGTCCGCATGCACTTCATATACCCTGGTGTATGTTAATTCCTGGAGATCATTCCCCTTTAAATAATCTTTCAGCAGTTTTATGGCCGTAGCCCCCATTTCCACGGGCTGCTGAACAAGGGTCAGTTTGATTTTGCTATCTCTGATGGCTTCCAACGTATCGGCCATATCGTCAAAAGCGAAAATCTGCAAACTTCGCGCTCCGCTCCGTTCGGAGGCTTCCAGAATGCCAGGGCCGTCCAGCGCACTGAATCCGACCATGTAGCGGATCTGCGGATACCGGATGAGCATGTTCTGAGCTTGCTGGGCTGCCTGAAGCCGCGAAATGTCCGAGGAGCGAATCTCCACAATGCGGAGCTTGGGATAGCGGCTGATCACGGAACGAAACCCGGCAAGCCTGAGCCGCTGGTTCTCGACGCGCTCGTTGCTGATCATAACTCCAATGTCGCCACGCTCTCTGGAGGCTTTTGCCAACAGCACGCCCATCCGCTTCCCTGCTCCTTCGTTATCCGTTCCGACGTAAGCCAGTCTTTGGGAGTCCGGCTCATCCGTATCAATCGTGATGACGGGTATGCCAAGTCCGGCCGCTTTGTTGATTAATCGGCGATACTCCGGATCATTTATCCCTTGAACCAGAATTGCATCCGCCTTGGCGGCGATCGCTTTATCCAGCAGTTTGATCTGCTCGGACGGATTAATGCGGTCCGGCCCGATATAATCGAGCCGCATACCGTACTGTTCCGCTTCCTTTCGGGCTCCTTGTTCGATTGATCGCCAGTAATAATTGTCCAACTCCTGTGATATCAATACCACTTTTGTATCGGAAGCTCCGCCTTTTGTTGAAACCGTTTTCAATTGCTCTGCAAATTGGTGAATTTGAAGAGAAGACAGAGTGAACTGAAACAGCAGCCAGGCAAATGGCAGGAAGACGGGGATAAGGATAAATGTCCATTTACGGTTTGACATGTCTTGCTCCTTTGGGAATATTTACAGACTCAACTCATTATACAGCAACAAAACAACCGCAGCTATCGTCAGCACACGCGCGGTCATTGAGGAGGAATTCCATATTGTAATCATTCCTGAACATTCCCAAATGCTGAATCAACTTTTGAGTAAAACGGGAATTAAAAGAAGGTACATAGCTTTTTTTCGATATGAAAGTTAGGATTTTTGACACCTAAACACGAATCTGGTCATGATTTTGATAACGCTTTCCACAGGCAGATTGCTACAATGGCGGTATATTACAATTCTTATACCGGAGGTTGATTGCCGTGTCATTTAAAGTAGCTTTTATTGGAGCGGGAAGCATAGGTTTTACCCGTGGAATTTTGCGAGACCTGTTGGCAGTGCCTCAATTTAACGAAATTGAAGTGGCTTTTACGGACATAAGCCAGCACAATCTGGATATGGTCACTGAGCTGTGTCAGCGGGATATTCGGGAGAACGGTTTGTCCATACAAATACAGTCCTCTACGGATCGAAAGATGGCTTTAAAGGATGCCAAATACGTTATTTGTACGATCCGGGTCGGTGGTCTGGAAGGCTTTGCGACTGATGTGGATATACCGCTGAAATATGGCGTGGATCAATGCGTAGGAGATACGCTGTGTGCAGGAGGGATCATGTACGGACAGCGCGGGATCGCTGAAATGCTGGACATTTGCAAGGATATCCGTGAGCTGAGTGCACCGGATGTGCTGCTGCTGAACTACTCGAATCCGATGGCGATGATGACCTGGGCCTGTAACAAGTACGGCGGCGTGCGTACGATTGGTCTATGTCACGGTGTTCAGCACGGTCATCATCAAATTGCCGAGGTGTACGGCCTGGAGAAGCAGGATGTGGACATTGTATGCGCCGGAATCAATCACCAGACATGGTATATTCAGGCATCCCATAAAGGGAAGGATCTGACGGCAGGACTGCTGGAGGCTTTTGAAAAGCATCCCGAATATAGCCGCACCGAAAAGGTACGAATCGACATGCTTCGCCGTTTTGGCTATTACAGCACAGAATCAAACGGTCATTTAAGTGAGTATGTTCCTTGGTACCGAAAGCGTCCGGATGAAATTCTAGACTGGATTGATCTGGGCAGCTGGATCAACGGAGAAACAGGTGGCTATCTGCGCGTATGTACGGAAGGACGCAACTGGTTCGAGACAGATTTTCCAAACTGGATGAAAGAAGATCCATTAGTGTATACGGCGGATAATCGTGGTGAGGAGCACGGCTCGTACATTATCGAAGGGCTGGAAACCGGGCGTGTATACCGGGGGCATTTTAATGTCGTCAATAACGGAGTAATCTCCAATCTGCCGGACGATGCGATCATTGAAGCACCGGGATACGTGGATCGGAACGGTATTTCCATGCCACATGTCGGGGAGCTTCCGCTCGGTCCTGCGGCCGTCTGCAATGTAAGTATTTCCGTCCAGCGTTTGGCTGTCGAAGCGGCTGTGCATGGGGATGATAAGCTGCTGCGCCAGGCGTTTATGATGGACCCGCTGGTGGGTGCGGTTTGTAACCCGAAAGAGATTTGGCAGATGGTTGATGAAATGCTGGTAGCGCAGGAAGCATGGCTTCCACAATACAAAGCAGCGATTGCCGAGGCGCGTCAGCGTCTGGCTGCAGGTGATCTAATCCCAACCCGTCCTTATGAGGGAGCGGCCAGGCTTAAGGTCAAGACGATTGAGGAAATGCAACTGGACCGTGAGGCGGCCAACAAAAATGCGGGCGAATCCGACAAAGGCAAGGAACGTGAAAAGGCGCAGCCAAGCCAAGCTTAGCAGCTTGGTATCATCGCATTAGCGTTCACTGCGTGTACGTAGATCAGGATTTTGCAAAATCCTCACATGCATGATGAATGACCGTGAGGCTGTCCAACGATAACTACACAACAGGAAAGGGTATTTTCATGGCTATGAGGCCTGAAAATACCCTTTTATTGTTGATAGATTTAACCATTTGGCATGGATCGCAGTCCAAGATTTATAATGTCGATTTTAGCTGACGGAAATTAAAGAATGCACCCTAATTTTTAGGAATCTGCTCCTTTTTTGTCGAACTCGAATCTTGGAAAAGCTTGTAACATCAGGGATAATTCATCATACGAGGGACTCGGCGATTAGTAACGGGGAGACGGAAAGAACTGGAAGTGTGGCAATCCAATGCCTAATTTATAATCTAGACCTTAATTTATTCAATTTACAGCAGATTTCAGGGTTACTATAATCTAACATAGGAGGTGACAAAAAGGGGATAATACGAAAATTCGGGCGCGAGGAAACACAGAATGCGCTTACCTTTGCGGCTATGCACGCTACTTTTTTTGAGGAAAGAGGGTGCAATCACGCAAAATCATGTAACAATCAGGTGACGACATAGGATGAGTAAACAAAATTTAAGAAAGATAGGTGAAATAATTGAAAACAAAGCAAGTGCTTCGTAAAGGCATGAAGTATGCTTTTGCGTTATCACTCGTCGCAGGTAGTTTTTTACCAGGTACAGGATTGACAGGAAAAATAAATGCAGAATCCCATGTGGACAACCCTTATATCGGGGCAACAAAATATATTAGTCCTGATTACGCCGCTTTCGTCGATTCGTCAATTGCCAAGGTTACCGATGCTAATCTGAAAGCGAAAATGCAAACTGTCAAAACGTTCCCGACATCCGTATGGCTCGATCGCATCGCTGCCATTAAAGGGACGCCAGGCAATCTTGGTCTGGAAGAGCATCTGGATCAAGTATTGGCCCAAAAGAAAGGCGACACGCCGATTACGGCAGAGTTTATTATATATGATCTGCCCGGACGGGATTGTCATGCCTTGGCTTCCAATGGTGAGCTTCCGCTGACCCAGGCAGGTCTGGAAACGTACAAAAAGGATTATGTCGACAAGATTGCTGAGATCCTTGCCAACCCCAAATATAAGGACATTCGTATCGTAACGATCATTGAACCGGACAGTTTACCGAACCTGGTAACCAATATGAGCGATCCAAAATGTGCTCAAGCCAAATCCACCGGTATCTATGAAACCGGTATTCAGTACACAATCAACAAACTGAACGAAATTCCTAACGTATACAAATACGTAGATATCGGTCACTCCGGCTGGCTCGGTTGGGATAACAACCGTTCAGCAACAGTTTCTCTGTATACCAACGTTTTCAGAAACACATCTAAAGGATTGTCCAGCGTAGACGGCTTTATCACCAATACAGCCAACACTACGCCGCTGGTTGAGCCTAATCTGCCTGATTCCAACCTGAATATTAACGGACAGCCGATCAAGTCTTCCAAGTATTACGAATGGAACCCTTACTTCGATGAGCTGCATTTCACAGAAGGTCTGCACAGAGATTTTGTAAATGCAGGCTGGCCAAGTTCTCTCGGTATGCTGATTGATACCGGCCGTAACGGCTGGGGTGGACCGAACCGTCCAACTAAAGCTACAGGTAACGATATCAATTCGTACGTGAACTCAGGCCGTGTGGACAGACGCGACCATCGCGGTAACTGGTGTAACAACAGTGGCGCAGGTATGGGGACACCTCCTCAAACCGCTCCGGCTTCCCATGTCGATGCATATGTATGGGCGAAGCCTCCGGGTGCTTCCGACGGCTCCAGCTCGCTCATTCCGAACGATGAGGGCAAAGGCTTTGACCGGATGTGTGATCCTACTTACACAACCAGTGACGGCGTATTGACAGGCGCATTGCCAAATGCTCCGATTTCCGGTGCTTGGTTCCATGATCAGTTCGTTATGCTCGTGAACAATGCATATCCAGCAATCAAAGCTGCTGATGGTAGCGTAGACCCAGCACCTACGCCAACACCTACACCAACCCCAGAAGCTCCGGCAGTACCGGCAGACTTACAGGGAAAATTGGGTGTGAAGCTGACTTGGGCTGCTTCCACTGGTGCCCAAAGCTACACAGTGAAGCGTGCTACCAGTGAGGAAGGTCCTTTTACAACGATTGCGTCACGTGTAACAGGTACAGAATACACGGATACAGATTTGACGAATGGAACGACTTACTATTATGTAATAAGTGCTACGAATGCAAATGGTTCAAGCAAGGATTCGGCTGTAGTGAAAGTGACTGTTGGATCGAAGGCTACTACACCAACAAATCCTACAGATCCAACACCAACACCAGATCCAACCCCTACACCAGAACCAACACCAGATCCGACTCCAACTCCAACAGAACCTGCAGGTGACCTGGCTGTTCTGTACCGGGCTGGAGATACCGATCCAACGAATAATGCAATTAAACCATTTTTTAACGTAAAAAATAACGGAACAACTCCTGTGAAGCTGAGTGATCTGAAAATCCGCTACTACTTCACTAAAGAGGGTAACCAAGACATGCAGTCTGCAGTGGACTGGGCACAAATAGGTAATGATAACGTGCTGCGTACCTTTACAGACAAATATATTGAAATTGGTTTCAGTCCTGCTGCCGGCACGCTTGCTGCTGGAGCACAAACAGGTGAAATTCAAGTCCGTATTAACAAAAACGACTGGTCTAATCACGATGAATCCAATGACTACTCGTTCGATCCAACCAAAACCTCTTATACAGAATGGAACAAAGTAACGTTGTTCCAAAATGATGAGCTGGTATGGGGAATCGAGCCTTAAGATTGAGACAGAAGATGTGCGCTTAAACAATAGAAGAAACCCTGAAGGAAAAGCTACGGCACAAACTGCCGTAGCTTTTTTGATCGTCTTCAGCTAAAGAACCTCATGATCAAGGGGATAAGTATTCAAATTGTGTATAATGAAAAAAAAGAATGCTGTTCTACTGTGGGGGTCATCATGAGTAAAAAGTTAATTTTAGATGTAGATACGGGGATCGACGACGCACTTGCCATTGCATACGCTGTCCATTCTCCGGAATTGGAACTGCTCGGCATTACAACCACCTTTGGCAATATCTCGGTGGAGGAGGCAACACGCAACTCACTGATCCTGCTGGAAAAGCTGGGTGTAGAGGCTCCGGTCGTGTCCGGCGCTCACAAGCCGTATGCCCGTGAGCTGTTCAAGCCGTATTCCCGTCATATTCATGGTGAAGACGGGATTGGCAACCAGCTCAAAGAAGCGCCGTCACACCAGGCCGCGCCTGGGGATGCGGCTGATTTTATAATTGGACAGGCTTGTCGCTATGAGGGCAAGCTTACCCTGGTAGCTGTGGGACCGCTGACCAATCTTGCGATTGCACTGGATCGCTGCCCCGAATTGCCAAAATTGCTTGACCGCCTGATCATTATGGGCGGAGCGGTTACAGTACGAGGGAATGTAACCGAGGCCGCTGAAGCGAATATTTACGCTGATCCGGAAGCCGCAGCCTATGTGCTGGGAGCGGGTTTCCCGCTTACACTCGTCGGGCTGGACGTGACCATGCAGACGCTGCTTCCCCAGCATGATGTAGACAAGTGGCGTGAGCAAGGAACCGAGCTGGGCAAGTTTATGGCAGATATGACGGACTTTTATATGGAAGCCTATCGCAATTTCAGACCTGGTATTGCAGGCTGTGCTTTGCATGATCCATTGGCCGTTGGACTAGCCATAGATTCCAGTTTTGTGCAGACGCGCCCGATGCGTATTGCTGTTGAGGTGGGGGATTCCCCTGAAGTCGGTCGCACCCGTGAGGTGCAAAACGAGCACGAAGCTCAGGCGCTGTCCTCTGTCGATGTAGCACTTGAGGTCGATGCAGAGCGATTTTTGCGTCATTTTCTTAGCCGGGTGGTATAAACAAATATAGCTCTGACAGGGATTGCCATTTTGTCGAGGAAAGGAAACTGCTTTTCCGTGATGAGTCATGAGCTTCGTACACCAATGAACGGCATTATTGGCATGGCAGGGCTGCTTGCCGACACCGAGTTGGATGAGGAACAGCGGAGCAACATAGATATCATTACCAGCAGTAGCTCGGTTTTAATGCAGATCCTCAATGCTGCACGAGCCTTTTGAGCTTGAGCATGTGATGGGAGTGTGGCAGACCTATTTCCTAGGCAGGCTATGGAAAAGGGCGTTCTATTGGACTGGCACGTGGATGAGGAACTGCCGGGGGTCCTTGTTGGCGACCATGTGCGTATCCGGCAGGTGCTGGTGAAGTTGGTGTGGATAGTGAAGATGCCCAGGGATCGACGTTCCGGTTTCAGCTGGATCTCATGCTGCCGGAAGAGGAAGCGCTGGCGAATGTGAGCCGTGATGAGCCTTATGAGTCGAAGGAATGTTAAAAAAAATAGCCGTGATGCATCATGCATTACGGCTATTTTTTGTAATAAATAACCAAACAAATGATTGACAAACTGTCCTAACTGTACTATTAATGATAATACAGTTAGGACAGTTTGAAATATGCAGATACATCTGACCAGGTTTTGAAAGGAGGAAGTCCATGTTCGATCTGGATATCCGCAGCCGCAAGCCAATCTACGAGCAGTTAATGGACAGGGTGAAGGAAATGATCGTGTACGGATCACTTGAGCCGGATGAGCAATTGCCTTCCGTGCGGGCATTGTCCGCTCAGCTAACAGTGAATCCGAATACGATTCAGAAGGCGTATCGTGAGCTGGAACGCGAAGGATATATCTATTCTGTCCAGGGCAAGGGCAGCTTTGTCACACCTGCCGAGCAGCAGCCGCAGCAAATGAAGCGGGATGAGATTCGGGCAGCGTTGTTAAAGCAGATGATCGAAGCCGTCCATTTTGGTTTTACGCAGCCGGAAGTGGACGCCATATACGTGGAAGCGATGCAATTGAAGGAAAGGGGGATGTCCCTTGATTGAATTAAGGGAAGTCACAAAGACATTTGCAGAAGAAAAGGCGGTGGATCAACTCGCCCTTACGGTGAAGAAAGGCTCCATTTTTGGATTGCTGGGCTCGAATGGGGCGGGTAAAACGACACTGCTCAAAATGATTGCCGGAATCTATCGACCGGATACAGGGAAGGTGCTGATCGGGGGGCAAGCTGTATATGAGCAGCCCGAAGTCAAGCAGCGCATTCTGTTTATGCCGGACACACCCTATTTTTTTCCGCAGGCGACGATTCAACAGATGGCCCGTTTTTATTGCTCCATTTATCCGAACTGGAGTGAGGAGCGATACATGCAGCTTACGGGCATTTTCAAGCTGGACCCCAAACGTAAACTGCATCGTTTTTCCAAAGGGATGAAGCGTCAGGCCGCATTTTTACTTGCCTTGAGCTGTATGCCTGAGTTGTTGATTCTGGATGAGCCGATTGATGGATTGGACCCCGTGATGCGGCGAATGATCAAAAATCTGCTGTTCCAGGAAACGGCTGCACGCGAGCTGACCGTCGTGATTTCATCCCATAATTTGCGTGAGATCGAAGACATGTGTGATCACGTCGGCATTATGCACCAGGGACGCATGCTGCTGGAAAAGGAAGTCGACGACCTCAAGTCCGATACCCATAAGGTGCAGGTTGCTTTTCGTGAAAGCGCGCATGAGGAAGCCGTATACAAGCAACTTTCGGTTGTACATAAGGAGCGGAGAGGCAGTGTTCTGCTGCTGATTATCCGTGGGGAACGAGAGCGGATTGCAGAAACGATCCGAGCGTATGAGCCGCATGTGTTCGATTTGCTGCCGTTAACGCTGGAGGAAATTTTCATTTATGAAATGGAGGACGCGGGTTATGACATCCAACCGATTCTTCTATAGCGGCGGCGTGGTTCGCCAAAGCCTGAGACAGCATGGCTGGATCGGTCTGTTGTACTTGGCGGGATTACTGTTTACAGTGCCGCTGCCGTTATTTATGAGTACTGGAAACGAGCAAGTGCCCACGGTTTTGAGAAGCCTGTTCGATGGTACGAGCTCAGGTGATGGATTGCAAAATATCGTTTTTTTGACTGTACCTGTGCTGGCGGGTGTGATGCTGCTTCGCTTTATTCAGCGGAAGGGTTCATCAGATTTATACCACAGTCTTCCTTTGCGCAGAGAGCATCTGTTAACGGCACATTTAATTAGCGGTCTGATCCTTTTGATTGTACCCATATGGCTGACTGCGGGAGTAACTGCCCTGTTAAACACGTCGGTTGAATTGCCTTTTATTTTTCATATCAATGATATTGGATCATGGGCTTTGGTTGTATCGGTTATTTCGATTTTCCTGTTTGCTTTTACCGTGTTTGTAGGCATCTGTGTAGGGCAATCGCTGTTGCAATCCGTTGTAGTGTATGCTTTGCTGCTGTTGCCCTTTTTTTTGTACTCCATGATTAGTCGTTTTCTGGGGCACAATCTATATGGCTACTCTCAGATTACTGGAACCATTGTCCAATATAGTAATGGCGTGGAGTTGCGTAGCAGCAATAATATTTGGTATAGTTTATCGCCATTCGCCCGCATTATGGAATTGGCGAGTAGTGCATTTTCATATGTGGAGCTGCTTATTTATATTGGTGTTTCCTTGCTGTTTGTGATTTTAAGCTATGTGTTATATCGCAAACGGCTGGTAGAGAAGGCGACACAGGCCATGGCCTTTACTTTCTTCCAACCCTTATTTAAGGCAGGAGTCATGGTATGTGCCATGCTGCTGATAGGAGAATATTTTTATAGTACAGGGGGCCAGAGGAAAGACTGGGCGATCTTCGGGTATGTACTTGGAGCTATTTTGGGCTATATTGCTGTGGAGATGGTAATCCGCAAAACGTGGCAAATTGTGCGTATTCGTGCTTTGCTGGAGTTGGTCGCATACGGTGCAGTTTTGGGTCTGGCAATGTACATCCCCACGTCTAGTTGGATAGGCTTCGAGGAACGGATTCCAACCGCGCATTCAGTCGAGCAAGTCTATGCTGGGCCAAATTTGTATCTGGACGGGGGAGCAACACGGAAAAATCTTTATTTTTCGCAAGAAAAAGATTTTATCGCCGCTGTTCTGAATTTACAGCGTGAGCTTGTAAGAGCACATTCAGCTGGAGAGACGTCCGGGTCCAATAAAGAACCTCAACAAAGGGTATCCATTGCCTATTGTTTGGATGATGGTACCATTATGACTCGCAGCTATACATTTCCCGAGCAGCCTTTCCGGGCAGCGCTGGCGAAAGTGATGCTGTCTGAGCCGTACAAAACAGTAAGCTACTCACTGGATAAGCTGTATGGTACAGCGGAGACAATCAGCATTCAATCGGCAGATGATAATGAACGGCGAGTTGTTCTGACTGATCCGAAAGATATTCGTGAATTTGAAGCAGTACTGAAAGAAGAAGTTTTGGACATGAGCTATAGTGAAATGCAGGCAGGCTCTTATGCGTTGGGGAATATTGAAATTCTGAACAAACCTTCATCTATTTCAGCAGAAGAACCGGAATGGACTCGCAACGTCTCCTATAATTGGCATTTATCCTTTCACAAGCTGAATGCTTGGCTGGAGCGCAAAGGATATGCTGACAAGGTGATTATTACGTCGAAGGATATTATATCGGTTCGAGCTATTCCAATGGTTTCTCAAGAGAAGGAGCCGTATCAACCTGGCAAGTATATTGATGAAGCGAATTTATTCAGGATATTGCAGCAGAAGTATAAAGTCACCACAATTGAAGATCCAAAACTTTGGAATACTGTGCTGGATAACCGTAATAATTATAGCTATGATCCACAAGTGGAGAAAGGCACTTATCTGTTCCAAGTCAAAATCAAGTCCATCAGCGGTTCCGGCTTTCATACGGTTTATTACTTATTAACTCCAAAAGACATCACACCGGAGCTTGCGAAGGCTTTACCGACAGCTCCTTAAGCGGTTCGGAACAACAGGCAAGAGCTTCTCCACATTTGGACTGACGGATGGGATTTCTCATTCATTTCGGATACAGGACGGGTCGCAAGCGAGCCTTTGGACTGGTCATATGTCAGCAAGGCTATGACGTTTATCCATGCATCGAAGGCGATGCTGGATATGGGGACAGGCGGGGGCGAGCTCTTGTCCCGGTTGCGCCCTTTTCCAGAGATCGTATATGCGACAGAAGCGTATGCACCGAATGTTCCTGTTGCCAAAAAACGACTGGAGCCGCTGGGCGTACATGTTATCGCTATAGATGATGACGACGCCCTTCCGTTTGACGATGCCGGGTTCGATCTTGTGCTGAATAAGCACGAGTCATTTTCGCCAGGGGAAGTGCGTCGCATTTTACGTCCGGGCGGGACGTTTTTGACCCAACAGGTGGGGGGCCTGGATTGTGCGGGCATTAACGAACGCCTGGGAGCGCCTGATTACGAGTACGCGGATTGGACTCTTTCTCAAGCGCTTGCAGGTCTGGAAAGCAACGGCTTCGAAATCGTGGACCAGCAGGAGCAGTTTCCGATACAGCGGTTTTACGATATCGGGGCGCTCGTCTATTATTTAAAAGCAATTGAATGGCAGATTGCAGACTTTCAGCTACAGAAATATATAGAACAGCTGTATGGTCTGTATTTGGACATCCAACGTGATGGATATTGGGACGTGAAGCAGCACCGTTTTTTGATCCATGCCAGAGCAGTCTAAAGAAGATCCGATACCAAAAAGGCCTTTCCCGCAGGAGAGGTCTTTTTGCCATCTCCTCGTATACTAATCTTTACCATAATTGTACAATGAAGAAGCAATTGCTTACAGTCTCATTTCATATACTAGGTATAGGGGGATGTACATGTCTGATCCAAAGGGAGTTATAGCTGATACGGAGAAAGGCGCTGCTGTGCGGATAGCGTGGTTTTGGCCATGGCTGGGCGGTACGTTTATGTTTGGATTGTTTTCAGTCATGTTTAATGTTATTTGGAGTATCGTTGTGGCATCCAATGTGCAGCTTCTGCTGAGACATGAAGGTGTAACAGATACAGCGGTGATTGTGATGCTGGTGCTATACGCATGGATTGTTGGACTGATTTTTGCGGCTTACGGTGCCTTGAGTGCGCGTATTTCCAGCATGCATCAGCTTCCACTGATGCTGACCGGACTGTTATCATTATTGTGCGGACTGTGCCTGTGGATTGTGGGGCTACAAGGATCTGGCGGTCAACCTGCTGAGGTGTGGGGAGGCTCGTGGGAGCTCTTTTCACTTTATCACGCTTGGGCGGCGCCTGGGCTGGAGGTATTGGAGCCCTATACACAGCATAGTGAAATCTGGTTTCTGCTGACTGCACTGCTGCCGATAGCTGGCATGGTGATAGGTGTGGGGGTAGATCGTTATCCAGCGGTGACCGACAAGGACGGAAAGGTGGATCATAGATGGCAATGGGTTGTCGTTTCGATGTCCGCTGCGCTCATGATTGTACTGACGGTTGCATTGAGGCTTCCTCAACATCCATACATTGCCGAGACGGATTTTCCGGTAGTTGACGGAGCTACAGCGGCCATTCCGTTCGCACAGGATATGCTGCATGAATTGACTGGAATGAGCAAGGCGCGCGCAGCACACGAACTGAGATTCAATACGACACATCAGGCATATGTAAATTTGATCGAAAAGAAGGCGGATCTGATTCTGGTGGCCGGACCTTCCGATGAGGAGCTGCGTCTGGCGAAAAGCCGTGGGGTGCAAATGAAGCTCGACCCCATTGGACGGGATGCGTTTATTTTTCTCGTTCATCAGGACAATCCGGTTAAGGGACTTTCTTCAGAGCAGGTTCGCCGCATATATGAAGGATCTATTCATAATTGGAGTGAAGTAGGGGGAAAGGATCAGCCGATCATTGCTTATCAGCGAGAGGAAAATTCAGGTAGCCAGACATATATGCAAAAGAAGGTAATGGCAGGCCATGCGATGACTGAACCGCCTCGGGAACTCCAAATTGGCATTATGGGTGGTATGATTAATGCAGTCGCAGATTTTAACAAAGATCACAACGCGCTTGGCTATTCATTTTATTATTTTGCCAATGTGATGCATAATCGACAAGAGGTCAAGTTTCTGCCTATTGATGGGGTGGAGCCGAACAAAGAACATATTCGTTCGGGGCAATATCCATTTACGGCTCAACTATTCGCGATCACACGGGAAGGCGAGAAGCCACGCTCTTCGGTGCAGCGGTTACTCGAATGGCTGCAAAGCGAAGACGGAACCCGGGCCATTGAAAGAGGGGGCTTTGTTGCTCTGGATATATCAACAACTTAAGGGGATGAACGAAAATGAAGAAAAAAACATCGGGCTGGCTGCTTTTGCTCGCCATAGTCATAATGACAGCGGGATGTGAAACCGGTGCACAAAACGGACCGAAAAAAACGGATGGGCAAGTGACTCAGAATGAGCAGCCAGGTTCAACGTCGGCACAAGCGAACGGTTCAGGAGCGGCAGTACGTACACCAGAACAGCAGACAGCTTCTGACGGGAGCAATACTACATCACCATCCGCCACGGGACAAGCATCTACAGACGCTAATGTAGCAAAGGTCCGCATGGACAATATTACTGCCCTGCGTCTGATCGACGGCAAGTCCGGCTGGATCGGCGGGAACGGCTGGATTGCCCGGACAGATGCGGGATCATCCGGCTCCGTCGGATCGGCTTGGAATGTGCAATATCAGGGTCAAGGTACGGTGCAGCAGATTTTTGCCTTGAATGGGCAGCAGGCTTGGGCTGTTATGGCCGATAGCGGGTCGCTGCTGGCAACGCGCGATGGCGGCAAACGCTGGGAGACTGTAGGGACAGTGCCTAAGCAAGGAACAGCAGGCTTTTTACACTTTGTATCATCCAAAGAAGGATTCAGCGGCAGCCAATATACGCAGGATGGCGGACAAAGCTGGTCTGCGCTTCCTGTGCCTGATCATACGGTGGGACAGCCCTATTTTCATGATCGGCAAAACGGCTGGGTGGTAACGCAGAACACAGACCGCTCATTTCAAATTTTACACACCGTTAACGGGGGGCAAAAGTGGACTGCCGTCATGTCACGGACAACCGAGGAGCCTCTGAACGGGGCCATTATCCGTTCAGTGGAACGGGGCAACGCATGGATCGAGCTGATTGGAGGCACAGGCATGAATCAGACTATGAATCAGACTTCGTATTCGCTTTGGCATACGGCCGATAGCGGTCAAAGCTGGCGCGCTGTACTGGCCAATGCCACCGCTGGCGGCGGTCCCGCACCCGGTATTAGCCAGCAGGACAATCAGGTTCCCAAAAATGAAGGGGTGGCGCCGGGGATGCTCTATGCGGTCAACAGCCATACGGCATTGATGGGCGGCTACTGCGCACCGTGCGACAAGCCCAATACGATTGGCTGGACGAATGACGGCGGCAAGACGTGGAACAATGGCAAGCAAAGCTTTGGCGGCTATGGCAGCCAGCAAATCGGGATGGCGAATGCCAAGGAAGGCTGGGCTATTTTCTCGGATTCGGAGCAGGCACCTGTGATGTATACGACCTCAGATGGTGGGCAGCATTGGACTCAGAGCCATGTTTTTGACAAGCCAGCGGCATCTGGCCACTGAATCGGTATAGAGGGAGGGGAAAGCACATGAGCCAACAAAAGATAAATACGATCACATGGACTGGCGGGCGTAAAGTGCCGCTCATTGGGCAAGGTACATGGCATATGGGCGAAAAAGCTTCGCTCCGGCAGGAGGAGGTGCGTGCGCTTCAACTTGGTTTGGAGCTGGGCATGACGCTGATTGACACGGCTGAAATGTACGCGGAGGGGGGAGCGGAAGAGATCGTCGGAGAGGCCATTCGCGGCCGTCGGGATGATGTATATCTCGTTAGCAAGGCTTATCCGCATCATGCAGACCGTCAAGGGCTGGCTCATGCCTGTGAAGCGAGCCTAACCCGGATGGGAACGGAGTACATGGATATGTATCTGCTACATTGGCGCGGGAATATCCCGTTGGAAGAGACGATTCAAGGCATGGAAAAGCTGCGTGAGCAGGGTAAAATCCGTAACTGGGGAGTATCCAATCTGGACAAGTCCGACATGGAGGAGCTGTGGAGCCTGAGCGGAGGCGATGCCTGCGCAGTAAACCAGGTACTGTATCATGCAGCTTTGCGAGGCATCGAATACGACCTGCTCCCTTGGAGCCGCACACACGGGGTGCCTGTGATGGCCTATTGCCCGATTGCCCAGGGTGGACGCCTGCGACGGGGACTGCTGGAGCATCCCGTTATGGTGGATATCGCAGCCAGCCACGGGGTAACTCCAACCCAAATTGCGCTCGCGTGGGTTATACGGGATGGCGATGTCTGGGCAATCCCGAAGGCGGTACAAGAATCGCACGTACGGGAAAATGCAGCGGCAGCCCATATCCGGCTTACCCCTGAGCAGCTTCAACGAATAGACGAAGCTTTTCCTCCACCCACGCGGAAGCAGCCACTGGATATCGTTTGAGGAAGGGGAGGCCCATGACAGAGCAGGAGACAGAGCTGCATGAGGTAGATGATCATTTGGATTATGGATTATCCGTCGTATTCATTGGTTTTAATCCCAGCTTGAAATCAGGCGAAGTAGGCCATCATTATGCGAATCCCCGCAACCGTTTCTGGCGCCTCCTGGAGGGAGCGGGCTTGACGCCCCGCTTGTACGATCCATCGGAAGATCGGGAGCTACTGAAGCTTGGCTACGGTTTTACGAACATTGTTTCCCGCCCTACCAGGGGCGTGGAGGACATTACGCGCGAGGAATACGCCAAAGGACGTCTGGAGCTGCATGCAAAGCTAAAAGAATATCGCCCGAAGGTCGCTTGCTTTGTCGGCAAAGGCGTATACACCGAATACAGTAAAAAATCCAAAGTAAATTGGGGATTTCAGCCTGAACCACTCATCCCCGAGATGCATGAATTTGTGGCACCCTCGTCCAGCGGACTGGTGCGCATGTCGCTGGACGAGATCTCGGATATTTACCGCCAGCTGCAGACGTTCCTTTCGTCGGAAATCGTCTGAAAGCAGCGAATGCAGCGAATGCATTGGATACTGTGAACAGAAAAAGAACCACACGTCTTCAACCCTTAGGGGAGAGAATGTGTGGTTCTTTTGTGTTGCAGCTATTCTATTGCAAAGCTTTCGCCTGCCACGCCTGTTCCACTGGAACGTAAGGGTACCCCAGATCACGGGCGACTGCTTCGTAGGTGATATGTCCGTTCAGGACATTTGTGCCGCTAAGCAGCGGCTTGCTTTTGCGAAGCGCCTCCTGCACACCCAGATCCGCGAGCTGGAGAGCATAGGGGAGGGTGGCGTTCGTCAGAGCAAGCGTCGAGGTTTGCGGTACCGCGCCCGGCATGTTTGCTACCGCATAGTGAATGACGCCATGCTTCACATAGGTCGGCTGATCATGTGTCGTGATGTGGTCAATCGTCTCGACAATACCACCTTGGTCGATGGCAACATCCACGATCACAGAGCCGGGCTGCATGGTCTGCACCATGGCCTCCGTTACAAGCCGCGGGGCCTTGGCACCGGTGATCAGAACAGCCCCGATCAGCAAATCGCTTTGCGCCACGGCCTCAGCAATGTTGGAGGGGGTGGACACCAGCGTATGGAGCTGGTTGCCAAAAATATCATCCAGTTGGCGCAGCCTTTGCAGACTCAGATCGATCAGGGTCACATCTGCGCCGAGACCGATGGCGACCTTGGCGGCGTTCGTGCCGACGATCCCTCCACCAATAATGGTTACTTTGCCACGCTTGACCCCCGGTACGCCTGCCAGCAGGATGCCTTTGCCGCCCTTTGGCTTTTCCAGCAGCTGTGCCCCGATTTGTACAGCCATTCGACCTGCAACCTCGCTCATCGGAGTGAGCAGCGGAAGGCTTCCTTCGACGTCTAGCGTTTCATAGGAGATGGCAGCTACACCGTTGTCCGTTAAAGCCTTGGCCAGTGCTGGCTCAGCGGCTAGATGCAGATAGGTGAACAAAATCAATCCTTGTCGAAAATATCCGTATTCCGAGGCTAAGGGCTCCTTCACCTTTATAATCAGATCGGCCTGGGACCACACATCGGCAGCCTTCTGCACAATGGTTGCACCCGCAGTGGCATAATCCCCATCGCTAAAGCCACTTTCAGCCCCTGCATGGCTTTCCACAAACACGTGATGTCCGTGTCGAATCATTTGAGCTGCACCTGCAGGTGTCAACGCGACACGGTTTTCATTGTTTTTAATCTCTTTCGGAACCCCGATTTTCATTTCATTCACCTCTCCTTAAAATAATGTTTACCCAACGGCAATCATTGCTTGTTAGGGCAGTTGTGCTGCTGCGTTGCTGTGTTACTGTTGCTGGTGGGCTTATGCTTACTATTCTTGCTGGTATTTATTATTGCCCAAATTGCATTATCATTTTTGTGCAGGCTACCGATTAGTTAGTTGGACTCAAGCCGATAAATGCAATTCATGTTAGATTAGGTACAGTTTACAGGGGAGGGAACTCCTTGACATCATACATTTTGTCGGATTATCTGACTTGGGGGCTCGACTTTTTGATGAATATGTGTCATATAATATGACATAAAAACATATGTATAAGGAGAATGCCGATGAACGGTAAAAAAACATTTACCATTGCGGATGTGCTGGAACGTCCTGTTTTCCGGCGGGCCAAGTTGGCGGCGGGGGAGCAGGGCACGAACCGCCGGGTTGGTTGGGTACATGTGTTGGAAATTACAAATGTTTCTCCGTTTGTGAGTCGCCATGACCTGATTTTGACGACTGGCCTGTGGCTAACCCGGAAAGGGGAGGAGCGCGCCGAGTATATGGAGCAGCTGATCCGCTCGGAAGCGGCGGGATTGTGTGTGGAGCTGGGCACAAGCATTCATGAAATCCCGCTGGAGATTCTGGAGCTGGCGGAACAACACCATTTTCCGGTCATCGTATTTGAGCAGCCCGTGCGTTTTGTGGAAATTACACAAGATATTCATTCCCTTCTTATTAACCGCCATCATGAACTGCTTAAAGATCTGGAGCGCTTTTCACGTCAGCTTCAGCAGGAAACCCTGCGCAGCACCGATATGAACGCTCTCCTGCGAGTGCTCCATGACTATACCGCCCGGCAGATCATCTACATGTCCTCCATAGACACCAATCGGTTCGTACCTTCCGTCCAGCCGGAATCGGCGGACCATATTGCAGATTTTTACGCCAATGAAGTGGCATCCAGCATGACTGCTGATCGCGAGGGGCACCTGCTGTTTCAGCTGAATGAATCCACTGCCGTCTTGTTTCAGCCTGTAGTATGCTTTGGTCAGGTGTTTTCCGCTGTAGGTTTGGTGCTGCACGGCGAACCCCCGACGGAAGAAATGTCGCTGCTGCTCGATTACACAGCCAAGGCAGCCGCTACACTGGTGCTGAGGACACAATTTCTTGAAGACCGTTTATTGCGCAACCAGAATGAATTGATTCAGGATGTATTGAACAGACAGCTTCCCAGCGAAGAACAGGCTCAGACCCGGATGGGGCTGCGATTGTTGTCGAAGGGACAGTATTTATTTTGGGCAGGGGTTATCGAGGTGGAGCATGAGGATAAGGACGCCAGTCAGGTGCGCAAGGAATCCATCAATCAGGATGTGCTGGTGCTGCTTCGTTCTTTGTTGAAAAAAGAGACATTGCACAATCTGTTGATGATGAAGGGCAGCCAATGCTACATCCTTTGTGCCAAGGAGGAATTAACGCTGCGTTCTGCAGCGCAAATGAGAAAAGTGCTTGCCCATACCGTACAATATATTCAAAATTATGCCGCAGGACAGCTTGACAAGGTGCGTATTCATGCAGGCTTTGGTAAAGTAAGGCACCGTATGACAGGGACGGATCGCAGTTTTGAAGAGGCTTATCAGGTCATTGAAGTAGCGCGAAGCGTCCCGGCCATGCAGGATCGGCTGTTTTACGACAGCATCGGAATCTATCAGCTATTGAAGGCGGCACCCAGCATTCCTTTTTTACAAGAGTTTGTAGAGGACCATTTGGGCGGACTGATTGCGCATGATCGTGAGCATCATATGCAGCTGCTGGACACGCTGGATGCCTACTTTCAATGTCATGGCTCCAAGCGCGATACTGCCGGGATGCTATACATTCACAGGCAAACTCTTTATAATCGGTTGGACAAAATTAATGAAATCGTCGAGGGAAGTCTGGCAGACCCGGACAAACGTCGTTGTTTGGAGATGGCACTACTGGCTCACCGGATGCTGCAGGCTGAAAATTGATTCTAAATGACTAGTTCTATTTTCCAATCTGATTGTTTACAATGCGTGTTAACACTGAGATAATAGAAGAAAGTAAGGTAATATCTTGAAAGGGGATTAATATGAATATAAAAAAATGGATTGCTGTCCCTCTTATTCTGTTAATGGTAGCTTTGACAGGGTGTCAGGCAGTAGGAGGATTTGATGTAAGTAAAAATCTATTGGGAACACTTGATGTGAAATCCCAGCAGTCAACGGAGAAGATATCTCTTAAATTGACTCCAAGAGAAGGAATCTCGCAAGGTGATCAGGAAATCATAGATCTTCTTAATTCCATTTCGGTAACGGTGGATGAAGCCAAGGTGCAATCGGAGGAGATCGCTTCCGCCAAGGGTACATTGCACATCGATAAGTATAATTTGCCGTTTGAGCTTGCTTTGGATCGCCAAGGTATGGCTATTCAACTGGAAGGTGCCAAAAAACCTTATTACATACCTTTGAACTCGTATGAGAGTTTAGGCGGCCTGCCTGCCGGATTTGATCCATATGTATACTCCAAGGATGTAAAAGACCTGACCAAAACAGCTATGGCACTTGTGCTCAAGCATGCTCCTAACCCTTCAACCATTTCTGCAACGTCTGTAACCGAGGAAGTATACGGTGAAAAGGACAAAGTGAAACTGACCCATCTGCATGCTGAGCTTCGTGGCGATGAGCTGGTAGCGCTTGTGAAACCGTTCCTGACTAATCTGGCCAAGGACGAGGCAGGTTTGAAAGAACTGATCGGGCAAGCTATTGATGTGACCAAGAATATCGCTTCCGGCATGGCTATTGAAGGTAGTGATAAAGTAACAACTGAACTGAGTGCCAACAAGGAAAAGCTGGTTAATGAGGCTTATACCGAGGTTAAAAAGTACCTGGATCTGGCTGTTGCACAGTATGATACAGGAGTTAGCACTTTGTACGCACAATCTCCTGAAATTAAAACAGTACTGAGTGCGAATACGGTGCTGAAAAGCGACATATATTTTGATGAAAAAGGAAATGCTCGCAAATCATCGGCAAACCTAACGGTTGCTTTGCCAGAAGTAGAAGGTCTTCCAGTGAAATCCTTCTCGATTCTGACTGAAACTCAAGCTTGGAATATCAATGGCAATGTAACGGCTGACAAAGTGGATATTTCGAAAGGCGTTATTGACTTGAATAAACAAGCTGAATTAACGCCGGGAGCGACACTCCGCAATTTTGATGAGAATTCTCCGATCTACAATATTTTAAAAAATGATCTGAAAATTACAAAGGTAGAAACCACCTTCGATCCGAAAGACGATTACTACGTTTTGGAGAATCGTGGAGGTACAGCCTTCATTCCGCTGCGTGAATTGGCATATGAACTGAACTCCGAATTAAAATGGGATGCAGCTGCCAAGCAAATTACAGTAGTGGATGATATGACAGGCAAGACCCTCAAGCTGAAAAGCGGCTCCAAACAAGCTACACTGGAAGGAAGCACGTTGAAGCTGCCACAAGCTCCATATACGGATCAATATGGAACGCTGTATGTTCCTTTCAAAACAGTTGCCGAGGCACTTGGTGCCACTGTAACTCGTAGCAGTAATGGGGAATATGTACTGAAACGCGATTAAAAAGAAATGCCACATATCTATCTCCAGCAGAACTGCTGGTGCATAGATAATATGCCAGGTATGGACACAGGAACCGACCCGTTCAAGGGTCGGTTCCTTTTTTTCGCCGGTTGATTTTGTGAGGAAATATTCTCGGAAAACAATTAAAATAAGCACTTACAGATTAAAAAAGTACCCTGTTTTTGTACAGAGAAAATTGAGATAATTATAGTGTTGTTGCGCCATATATATTTGCGGCCAGGCGCCACAGTAGAAATCACCTACAATAGGGGGATATACGATGACAGATACGGAACTGTTGAATTCTAGCGAGGGACAAATTATACTCGCCCGGATGTATGGTCAACAGCAGGTTTCAGAGCAAACGACGCGATATCAATCACTTATACAAGCGTATCGGGAGCACTTCGGTGTCGAGAATATTGAATTGTTTAGTGCTCCGGGACGATGCGAAATTGGAGGAAATCATACAGACCACAATCACGGAAAGGTGCTGGCAGGCAGTATTACACTTGATACCATCGCTGTAGCTGCTAAAGTAGAGGAGCCTGTAATTACGTTCTTTTCCGAAGGCTACCAAACGAAATACGTCATTCATTTAAATGACTTGTCGCCACAACCGAAAGACGACGGTACGACGCTGCTGGTTCGCGGTATGGCCGCTGGTCTGCTTGAATTCGGCTATCGCATCGGAGGATTCCAGGCTTATATATCCAGCAATGTGTTCTCTGCTTCAGGCTTAAGTTCTTCCGCTTCGTTTGAAATGTTGATATGTACGATCATAAGTCATTTTTATAATGAGGGAGCATTGGATGCTGTCGCCAAATCCAAAATCGGCCAGTACGCGGAAAATCGCTACTGGAACAAGCCGTCGGGCCTGCTCGATCAAATGGCTTGCGCATATGGGGGATTGGTTGCGATTGACTTTGTAAATCCCAATGAACCGATCATCAACCCGGTTCATTGGAATTTCGGGCAAAACGGATATTCCCTGGTGATCGTAAATACAGGCGGAAATCATGCTGATTTGACAGATGATTACGCTGCGGTGCCAAACGAAATGTATGCAGTGGCTCAGTCCTTGGGGGCTTCGGTTTGCCGTGACTTATCGCCGAAAGATCTGTATGCCAATCTCAAAATGGTCAGGGAAACAGCAGGAGATCGTGCAGTGCTGCGTGCGTTGCATTTTTTTGAAGAAAACAAGCGTGTGGATGAACAGGTGAAGGCGTTGCAGGAGAGACGCTTTTCTGATTTCTTGAGGCTCGTCACCGAATCCGGTAATTCTTCATGGAAATGGCTTCAAAACGTATATAGAAGTGAGGTTGCCCGGGAACAGGACGTATCTGTTGCACTTGCTTTAACAGAAATATATTTGAAATCAATAGCTGACAGCGCATGCAGGGTACATGGTGGTGGCTTTGCTGGAGTCATCTTGACGATTCTTCCGAATGATTATGTTGAAGATTATAAGACGTGGATTAGCGGAATGCTGGGAACTCCCGTACTCGTTGTCAACGTCCGTGAGCATGGTGCCGTTAATGTCAGTGATCTGATTCATGCGGAGAAGAAATATTGACAATGAGACCATGGTTGGTTGGACCTCAGGAGTCATTGCGAATTGAACATACTGGACAGTTGAAGACTTTAACCCATGGGTTAGAGTCTTTGTTCTTTTTGGGCGATGCAGTCCAGGCTTGCGTTATAATAGAGCATGGAAGTTCTAATGAAGGAGGGCCTATTCTTGGCTATGTACCCGTCCTGGTCCTATTCGCAATCGAGGGCCCAAACGTTTGATGAATGCTTACGCAAATACTACTACCATTATTACGGCTCGCACAACGGCTGGAACCCCGCACAGGGCAGTGAAGAGCAGGTTGCGTTGTATCGGCTCAAGCAGCTGAGCAACTTATATATTTTATTCGGGAATATTACGCACCAAATGTGTGAATCGGTCATACGAGGGTGGATGGAAAAAGGTGCGATTCCACGTCCAGCGTACCTGGAGACAGCGATGAAGAACATGCTGAACGATAGTTACAAGGAATCGCTGCACCGTGAGCTATGGCAGGAAGATCCCAAAAATCGCATTATGCTCGCTGAAATTTATTATGATGATGAGGTGCTGCCGGAACGGATTGCCCGGATTAAGGAGCGACAGCATGCGGTGGTACACAATCTGTACCGTACTGCGGTTTGGCGCGAATTACAGCAGGGCGAGGCTAGAATCGTCGAGGTGGAAAAGTGGGATACGATGCTGCTTTACGAGACGAAGGTATATGTCAAAATGGACTTGCTTTACCGAAGAGCCAATGGAGACATGGTGATCGTGGATTGGAAGACGGGTAAGGAAGGCGACTTCTCCGACCAGCTATTTTTGTATGCGTCCTATGTGCAGGAGCATTACCAACTCCCCTTGGAGAAGATCGAGGTGCGTGTGGAATATTTGATGACCGGAGAGCATGAAGTGTACCGGCCTGTGCAGGAGGATATCGACAAGGTGGTTCGTAATGTCGGACGATACATCGAGGAAATGAAGTCTTGTCTTGATGACGATTATTACAATCGACCGAAACCGGAGTCCTTTTTCACCCCGATGCCTTCACGCAGAGCGTGTGGGGGCTGTAATTTCCGGGAAGTATGTAAGTACCGCGCGGTGTGAACATGGTTTTAATGTGTTGAACCAAAAAAAGTACATGGAAAACGGAGCAGGCGGAATGGTGCTGTACAAGCGAAGCGGTCGCTTTTGTCCCCGGATTTTTACCCTGATCAGGCTCTATTCGAGAAAATCCGGGGGCGGTGGCGATGGGAAGCATCATCCGTCTGCGTAGTGGCGCATCATTTACATTTCCAGTTCGGCTTATATATTAAAATTCATATGGCAAATCTACAATTCTCCCATGTTTTGAAATCGCTTTCTAATTTAGAAGATACGAGGTATGATAAGGGTATTATTGGGAAAAGGTGAAGGAGGAATCAAGGAGATGACGAGTACAGGACATATACGTATTCTTTTTCAGGGGGATTCCATCACAGATGGGGGAAGAGGACGGAATGAGGACGCGAACCACTGGCTGGGTCATAGCTATGTGTATATGATCGCGGGTGCACTGGGGAGTCGTTTGGCTACAACGCAGCCGGAATTTGTGAACCGGGGAATTTCGGGGGATCGGGCTTCGGATTTGTATGCACGCTGGAATGAGGACACGTTTAGCCTGAAGCCGGACCTGCTCAGTATTATGATCGGAGTGAACGATGCCTGGCGAATCGTGGAGCAGGAGCCGTCCGGGGTGACGGACCGATTTGAACGAGCCTATCGCCACATTTTGGAGGAAACGCGTGAAGTGTTGCCTGATACCGGGCTGGTGCTATGTGAGCCGTTTATTTTGAAAACAGGAGCTACCGAGGCACGGTGGGACATTTGGCAGGAAAAAATAACGGGCTATCAGCGGCTTGTACGTCAGCTTGCAGACGAGTTTGGGGCCGTATTTGTGCCGCTGCAAGGCATGCTGAACGAAGCCGCTACCAAGGCAGACGCCTCCTACTGGCTGCATGACGGGGTTCATCCGACAGCGGTTGGGAACCAGTTGATAGCCGATCAATGGATAGATGTCGTGCAGAAGAGCCGGCTGGCGATCCGCTAACATGATGTACGATTATGGACATACTTACTTAGATAATGGGAGTATACCGTGCTGGAAAAAAACAGTCACCAAATAGACACAAATGAAGCGGTCAAGAAAGCAGTCGTTGGTCAGGAAAATGACAGTACTTCCGAATGATGGAATGTGAGGCTGCTGATGAATCGTTGATTTAAAATGGGACGAATGTCTGAAAATGAAGTAGCAGCGCGGTTCGTCCATTTTTTGTTGCAGACTGCGGCCTGTTAATCTCCTGTTTTTACAGTTAGGTCGAGGGCCTTAAGTCTCCCTATCTTTATGCTCATAATTAAAATTGTCTGTGAAAAATACTACTAGAATTGTAGCAATTTTATGGTAAAATGGAATCAAATTTGAGTTTTTTGGGGTGGACTACGGTAGATGAAAATGTCACTAGGTACGAAAATGGTTGCTGCATTTGTCACGATTTCTGCAATAACCTATGGAACAAGCGCTTTTTTTATTTTTGTACTCAAGGACTGGCTCGCTCATGATGCACAGGAATGGGTGTACACTTCGATCATTCTGTTATTGGGTGTCCTGTGGAGTGGCATTTTGGGCTGGTTGATCTCAAAATTACTCACACGCCCAATTGTTAGACTGGCAAAGGCGGCAGAGGAAGCTTCAGCGGGAAATCTGTCGGTTGTCATTCCGGAACGTCGTTCGGATGATGAAATCAAGGTGCTTTATGATGCATTCCGGCATATGATGCTGAACATTAAGGACATGTTTAACGAGATATCGTACAGTACCAAAACAACTTCGCAAAGTGCGGAAAATCTGAGTTCGGCTATTGTACAGGCAACGGCACAAATTGAGGCCATGTCTTCGGTGGTAGAAGATATTTTGGATGGTGTACAGCAGCAGCAGCAAGCTTCCTCCCAGTCCATTGAAACAGCGGATCGAATGCTGGGCGATTTTAAAATGATGCGCAGCAAATCGGGACATATGCTGGAGCTGTCAGGCCACATGGAGAATTCAGTGGATTCAACACAGACCGTATTTTCATCGCTTATGAATGGAATGGAGGAGCTGACAGCTTCACACGGTCGTTCGCAGCAGGTTATTGCACGCCTGGAAAAGGAAGCTTCTCAAATTGAAGCGATTACAAGCACGGTGAAGGATATCGCGGAGCAGACCCATCTGCTGGCGCTGAACGCTTCCATCGAAGCCGCCCGTGCGGGAGAAGAAGGTAACGGGTTTGCCGTAGTGGCTCACCAAATTCGTGCACTTGCCGCCCAAAGTACGGAGTCTGTACAGCAAATTAATGCCATCGTTAGCCGTGTGCAGTCGCAAATCGTAGAAACGGTGCAGCTAATGCATCAGCAAACGTCGTTGGTCAGCGCTGAGGCGGAACGGACAAGCTCTGTGGATCAGACGTTGAATCGCTTGAACGCCATTGTACACGAATTTGTCGAGAGCATCCGCTTAATGGAAGAAGCCGTAACGGAGCAGACGAACCGGGTAGATCAAACCTTTGAACAAATTCGTCGTATTCAGCAAATGTCAGGAGCCTTCTCAGAAGGTGCAAACAAGATTTATACAGCGGCTCATGAGGAAACCGCGATCATGCAGGAAATTTCGTCTTCTTCCGAGGATTTGAAAGTGCTTACGAATAAACTTATGATGAAAACACGTGGAATTCAACTATAGCAGGAACAGCCACGAGATATGATGTCTAAAGCCAAATATAGCCGCTGTACACCGGAAAACGAAGCAAAATGGTTCCCCGGTGTGTGGTGGCTATTTTTTAATTTCAAAAAATTCACATTGTTTTCTTGGATGGTAAGCCACATCACTGACACTGGATTGCACGACGATGGTTTGATCATCAAAACGGATGATGGTTCCGCCCGAGCCAATCAACTGGTCGTCCTGAAATACCCGGACACGAAGATGGCGTTCCAGTGCCTCACTGAAATCCTGATCTGTAATTAATCGGCGATTAATGGGCATGAGAGATCTCCTTTGAATATGATATCTATTATCATAAGGGTTGAGGTATGGAACAAGCAAGAAAGGCGGCTAGAACATATTCGGTTTTTTGGTATAAAATAGAATGCAATGAAAGGGAAACAGGGATAAAAGGGGGCTTTTTATGAACAAGCCGTGGTCAGAGTCCTGGTTCGATGCTTATGCGCCGGAGAGATTCGAGGTATTTACGCCGTCACATGTGTGGGCTGTACTGGGACTCATTGTATGCGCTTTGCTGCTATGGCTGACTCGAGGGGTTATTCGGTCGCATAAGTCTGTAAGCGAGGGGATTCGCTGGTTTTTAATGGCTGTTCTCTTTCTGTCAGAGGTGACTCTAAATATATGGTACGTGACGCAGCGTATTTGGGATGCCCAGACGTCGTTGCCGTTGGAGCTGTGCAGTGTGACACTACTGCTGTCTATTCTGATGCTGTTTTTCCGAAGCCGCTGGCTATATCCGATTGTTCTTTTTGCCGGAATTGGAGGAGCGCTTCAAGCAGTACTTACGCCTAATTTGGCATATGCTTTTCCTCATTACCGTTTCATCCATTTTTTTGTGGCCCATAGTGGTATTATTTTGGCGGCATTGCATATGACCTGGATAGAAGGACTTAAACCGACGTGGAAAAGCGTTGGAGGAGCCATGCTTTTTCTGAATGGCTTGGCGCTGTTCGTATGGATCGTAGATACTGCTCTTGGAGCAAATTACATGTTTCTTGCCGGAAAGCCGTCCACACCGTCGATATTGGATGTTTTGGGGCCATACCCTGTGTATATTTTGGCGGAAGAGGTTATAGCACTGTTGTTCTTTTCTTTAATGATGCTGTTGTTCGAGGTGCTGCCGGGAGGCAGGCTGTATGCCCGCTCAGGGACATATAAAAAGACATATTAAAAAGACATATTAAAAAGACATATTAAAAAGACATATTAAAAAGAATTTGTGGCGGAGAAAATGCGAGTAACGGAGGTGGATCGAATGAGCGATCACGCAAATGGCAGATCTGAATCGACAGATCCTGTAGCACTGACCGGAAAAATGAAACCGTGGGCGCTGAGCGGCCCCAGTATTCAAATCGATCCGCTGTTTCCCTATTACGCCAACCGTTCGCGGGACAGTATAGCAGATGAAATCGCCCTTGCGGGCTACCAGACCGTCCATTATTTTGTTGTGCGTGAAAATGAAGTGGATGGAGCGCTTGTCACCGCTTTTCAGCGCAGAGGCATAGCGGTGTGGGCGATGGTGCTGGGCAACGGCTCTTTTGGCGTGTCACAGCTGCCACCGGAGTGGAAAGGGTGGCGCATGGAGCTGCTGCGCGAACCGGACGACGGGTTTCAGCGGCTTTCGCATTTTGCACACGAGTATGTGGAGTGGAAAAAGAAAGCCGCTGCCCGGCTCGTCACCGACATTCCGTTCGACGGATTCGAGGTGGCGGAGCCTTATTTCCCCGAATGGAACGGACTGCGCAGTGGAGTATACGGGGATATCGGACCGCATGCACAGCGCGCCTTCCGCAAGCGCAGCGGTGAGGACATTCCGGATTTCCGCGACAAGCATGCACGGAATTATTACCGGAAGGTCCCGGAGCTGTACGCACAGTGGGTCGATCTGCGCGTGGACGCCGTGAACGGGCTGATTGGCGAGCT
>NZ_JH601048.1:99639-100014 GCF_000245715.1 Paenibacillus sp. Aloe-11
GCGGTTTGGGGCTGTCGCCCTGGAGGGCGACTACGACACCTGGACCGCCTATGAATACCATCTGGGTGGCTATATGTATGATGAGCCGCCCAGACCGCTTAGGGCAGAGCGAACAGCCGCAGATGAGCTGATGGTTTCTTTCAGCAAGCGGATTGCCATACCGTCAGTAGATGAGCTGCGCCTCTGGAGCCGGGAGAGCGCAATGGGTACAACTGGTCATCTGAGCGGCACGGTGAGCAACGATTCACTGATACCGCTGGAGCTTGTACATGCCGTGGCAGATGGAAATCGTCTACTGCTGCGCATACGCCATTTGCCGCAGCGGCCGTTTCATCTGAGACTTGAGGGAGTTCAGGATACACCGGAGCTATGGCT
>NZ_JH601048.1:100024-123184 GCF_000245715.1 Paenibacillus sp. Aloe-11
AAGGGCAGGAAGGCACATCGCAACCTGCCAGAGCATGAAGTGGATGTTCCTTAAGTTTTAAAATAATGATTGAAAACGCTTCCTTTTGTGTATATAATCTTACTACATCTCAGAGACTGCAGCTTAGAAAGCATCAGGGGAGATGCAAAAACGACCTCATGCATAATGCACAAGGTCGTTGCTGTCCCCTCGTTTTGAAAGACGAGTTTGAATGTAATTTTATCTTATTTTACTTTGACTGGAGCCGGATATTTTTTACCCAGCGTGTCCACAGTTACTTTTTTCATCGTAACCGGTTTGAGCGGTTTGTCATTGCTATCCCGTTTGGAGTTGACGATGGCATCGACCACTTCCATTCCGGACGTCACTTTACCGAAAGCAGCATATTGACCGTCGAGGTAGTCCGCATTGGCAACCATGATGAAAAATTGTGATCCGGCTGAATCCAGATCCGCCGAGCGGGCCATAGATAATACACCGCGTGTATGTTTGAGTGTATTGTTGAAGCCATTGCTCTTGAACTCACCTTTGATACTGTAGCCGGGACCGCCTGTACCATTACCTTGCGGATCGCCTCCTTGAATCATGAAGCCCGGAATTACACGATGGAAAATGGTACCGTTGTAAGCGCCCTTTTGCACTAAAGAGATGAAATTGTTGACGGTGTTCGGTGCTACTTCAGGGTACAGCTCAAGTTTAATCTTTTTACCATCATTCATGACAATCGTAACGATGGGATGGGATACAGCCTTGCTTTTGTCTTTAGTCGCAGCAGGAGCTGTATTGCTTGTCCGGCTTGCGGCTTCCACGTCGGTCGCTTTTGTGCCGCATCCGCCAACAAGCACGAGCATGATGGCCAGAAGGCACAACATGTACCATGGGCGTATCGTTTTTTGGTTCATTGATATTCCTCCTGAAAGGTTGGATGGTATGACATCCTAAATTATGGTTTGGGGGCAGCGCAGAGCACTTTTCCATTTTCTATCATACCTTTTTTGCTGGGATATGGAAATACTGGTTTGAAAACCGTATTCTTGACCCATACTGCTGCTATTCCCTAGGAAAGGGGCAGGATCATGATGGAGGTAGACAAAAAGCTGGCTAAAGGTCTCATATGGGGTGTGGCGTTCAGTCTTCCGGTTTGGATAGGGGTGTTGTACTCGGTACAGCATATTCGTGACTGGCTGTAATATAAAGCGCAAATGATAGGCCAAAACCGAAATGGTTTTGGCTTATTTATACTTGTGCCAGTCCAAATCACTGTTATTCAGCAAATGCTCAAAGTTGTTGTCCAGCTTCTTCTGTTCTGCCTTTTTTGCTTCGAGGGCACGCTGTCGTTCGTCTTCCTTGCGTTTGTCCTGCTCTGCCTGGGCTTCATTGGCCTGAGCCTTAAGCTTATTCAGCACATCTTGGCTCAGCAGATCCTTTAACGTAGCAGGTTTATCCTGAGCTGCTGGAGCGGGAATCGACGAATTTCTCTTTTTAGCCATGTCATCATCTCCATTCCATTCGATTATATCAGCTTCTTCGTAGTTGTTCCACGCTTGGAGAACGAGGCTTGCAGTGGACTTTTCTAATGGAGAGGGTAATAATGGTATGAGCAGAAGGGGCGTGTGGCAGCATGTATCATCTATATTGGAAGCGAAACCTGGTTAATTTGTGGATAGGGGTATTGTTTTGCAGCATGGCCTATTCGGTATCCATTCCGTTTTTACCTATTTTTTTGAATACGGAAATGGGCGTCAATGATCATTTGGAGCTGTGGTCGGGGATTGCCTTTGGAATCACTTTTTTAGCCAGTGCGCTCATTGCACCGTTCTGGGGCTCGCTTGCAGATAAGTATGGACGCAAGCCGATGCTGATTCGTTCCGGCTTTAGTCTGGTGGCATTGTACCTGATATGTGCTTTTGTGACAGACCCCTATGTGTTCGTAGGAGTACGCCTGTTTCAGGGCCTTCTCTCCGGTTTTATTCCTGCAGCGATCGCACTGGTTGGTACGGGGTCGCCCGAGGACAAAACGGGATATGCACTTGGCATTATGGCGACCGCCGGGGCAACCGGCAGCATTATAGGCCCGCTGATTGGCGGGGTGGTAAGTCATTATTATGGTAATCGAAATGCCTTTTTGTTCTCTGCGGCGCTTGTGCTGATCTCTGCGTTAATCGCGACCTTTGGTACCAGAGAGGACAGCTTTAAGAAAACGGACACCCGCTCGCATGTCCGTGATGATATCAAGGAGGCTATGGCTAACCGACCATTGTACTTCTTGCTCATTCTGGCCGGACTGAGTACCTTCTCCGTCATGATCTTGGAGCCGCTCATTACGGTGTACGTGCTTGAGATGGGAGTTGTTCGCAGCCAGGCGTCTTTAAGCTCGGGGATTGTATTCTCAGCCGTAGGCATTGCGGCTGTGCTCATGGCTCCGCGATGGGGGCGAATCGGCGGACGGATCGGTTTTGCACAAGTGCTGCTGATCGGACTGATTGGTTCTGGAATCGGGAATATTTTGCAATTTTTTGTAACCAACTTTTTTGGCTTTGGTGCGCTTCGCTTTGGGTATGGCTTGTTTTATGCGTCCGTCATCCCAGCGATCAATGCGATGACAGTGGAGGTCACCAAGCCGGAATTTCGCGGACGTGCCTTTAGCTTGAATCAATCGGCTACACAGCTGGCGACGATGGCAGCTCCGCTGGTTGGTGGCTTGCTCGGCAGCTGGATGCCGATTCGCTGGATTTTTGTGCTGAACGGTGGCATGCTGCTGGTTGCGGCGCTGCTGCTATGGGCGAAAGGAAAAGAAGTTTTCACAGCTTCAGCTACAGCTTCCCATAAGGCAACGGACGGGGATGTCCATACTGCTGGATAGGTGCTGGAATATCTAATTCATTTTACAGATCTGCTCTCAAAGCAGGTCTTTTTTTGTGCTAATAAATATTTAATCCCAAACTTTTACTTTTAGTAAACTTATTCATAACCCTCTAAACTGATAATATGACAAGGAGGGATATATTATGATAAGAGACGACATTTTACGTCAAAAACTGGAGAAAGCTCGTCAAAAGCTGTATGTTTTGCAAGCAAAACATGGCTTCAGCCACGCCAGTGTGCTTAGACAGTCTGTAATTCTGGATAACCTCATCAATCAATATAACCGCCATTTTTATATAAAAGAAAAAAATCCGACTGCACAAGTGCAACCGGCTGAGCGAGAAACTTTTAGTGAAGTCCTTAGTTCTTAGCATTTGGCAGCTTTAGGGACCAAATTCATCAAAGAAGCTCCAATCAATATCAAATTCCCGACCAGTTGATTTTTGCCATCTGAACTTTCCCCTACCGAGGTCAAGAAATATATCCCTATCATGGCCTAACCTCTATATTCTCCATAGAGAAATAAAGAGTGATTCCCAATACACCACTAAATGAAATCGTAGCTAAATCCTTTGGCTTCACTTAGATATATTCTTTTTTGATAAATCTGGACAGGCCCAATGTAAGAGGGTGGATGCCCCCGGATGATTACGATATGCATAAATAAAAGGCTCATGGAGTGTTGTACTCCCATGAGCCTTTGTACTGGCCTGTTCCGCCGGTTATTTTACGGTTACAATGACACGTTGATAATGTTTCAACGTATGTTTTCCATTATCCTGTACTTCAGCAATGATATGAATCGTATTTCCTGATTTGGCATCTGCAGGAACGGTGAAGCTCACGGTATTCGTGTCACTGCCTTGCAGGTCGATGGTGTTCAGCTTTTCCCCTTTAGCTACCTCTTGATGAAGTCCGATCTGCACATTACCCCACATTTCGGGTTTAACCTCTGCTGGTTTTACTTTAGAGTCTTCATACGTATCTGCTTCAAAGTATCTCCACCATTTATAGGTCAATTGATCCCCATCTGGATCGGAGCCTTCCGAATGCAACGTAATTTTTTCCCCTGGACTCGCAGTCAGATTCAATCCTTCTTTAACAGTCAACGTTGGATTGTGGTTGGCGCCTTTGTAGTCAGATGCAATCGCCCAATCCGCACGAGCAGCAAAGTCATTT
Organism: Paenibacillus sp. Aloe-11; assembly: GCF_000245715.1. NCBI lineage: Bacteria > Bacillati > Bacillota > Bacilli > Caryophanales > Paenibacillaceae > Paenibacillus > Paenibacillus sp. Aloe-11. Next base: position 104,069 of record NZ_JH601048.1, read on the forward strand.
TGAATATCATCAAACCAACGCATCAGAGAGTATTCTGCTTCGAATCTTTTTGTGTATACATCATAATCCAACACGGTATTTCTAGATAATTTATCGTTAACGACACCAAAGCGGCCTCCCCAGCCTCCATAGGTCGGGTTTTCCATACTCCGTAAGCCGTTATCAATCAGATAGAAGAAGGACGGAGAATCCCCTTCCGAAATAAAGTCATATTTGTTATATTGAGGATTTTTCTTCAAGTAGGCTTCAGTGCCTCTTTGTTCTTCATCCAATTCGCCTTTGATGATATTTCCATCACCCATCAAAGCGTACATACTCAGCAGCTTGCCGTGACCATCCTTGATATTTTTGAGATTCCATTCTCCATGCAGCTTGCTGTTTACTTCTTCCGTATGCTTTTTCCATGCATAGGCAAAATGCCAGAAGTTCGATTGGTCATTGATAATTCTGATGTCAGGCCAATTTTTTGCAATGTACTTATTGTAGCTGTCGTCCTGGTCCAAAATGATATACAGCACGAGCTTATCGCTTACTTTTTTTCGAATCGTTTCCCATTGGTCTGTATTTTTATATTGGTCTTCAATGGATTTTAGCGCTCTGGCTGTGGTATTGGTTCCACCCCAAGTTTGTACGTACAAATCTCTTTTGTCATCGTCCAGGAAAAGTGTTTTAAGGAAATTGGAGCCTTCCGTGTCCTTGTCCATTTCACCTTTATTTGAAATGTTGCCTATCTTGGTAACGCTCTTGATATATTCAGGCTTTGGATAGCCATCGGCATGTTTGATTAAGTTAGGGTAAATTTCTCCGTAGGCATCGATCATATTCGTTACCCATTGTGTTCCGGTCCATCTAAATGGCTTGATGCCGGCCTTTTCATCCCCTGCATAATGATATACAGAGCTGGTCAGTACGATCCCGGACAAGTCCATTTCATTGGAATAGAGAAGGAAGCGAATCACAGAGTTCATGTCATCTACTTCTCCATCGGTAGTGATAACCGTTCTGGCCTTGGCTGCTTTATTTTCTACTTTAGCTTCCGTTTGTTTTTCTGCTGGAACAGCGCTTTCATCCTTGGTAACAGCGGGAGCCTTCCCACTACAACCACTGATAATCAAAATACATATCATAGCTAACAAAAAAGCGCTTAACCCTTTTCTTTTTCTCATTTCTGTTCCCCTCTCTGAACGTTCTTAGGATGTTTTAGGATTATAACCATGTAGGCATTCTTTTTATTCATGAATTTTGATATAAAAAAAACCTAAATACATATATGCATCCATAGAAATGGCGCATACATATATCTAGGTTTTGCCTGCATGATCAGTCACAATCCTGTTTAGATTCTACAACATAATCCGAGAAAATGAAAGCGATTTATGAAGCTTTGCATAAACTTTGTTTTATGCTTTGAATAAACCGGATTCTTTGACTTCTGACATGAACTTATTGAACTCAGGAATGTTCAGCTGTTGCTGAGCATCGGACAGAGCGACTGCCGGGTTCGGATGAACCTCTACCATGATACCGTCAGCTCCGGCAGCCAGTGCGGCTTTGGCGCAAGGGGCCAAGATGTCCTTGCGTCCTGTGGAGTGAGTTACGTCAACCAGTACAGGCAGATGGCTTTCCTTTTTCAAAATCGGTACAGCGGAAATGTCCAGCGTGTTGCGGGTCCATTTTTCATACGTACGAATACCGCGCTCAATCAGCATGACTTGTGTGTTGCCACGAGAAACGATGTATTCCGCGGCATGAAGGAATTCTTCCATGGTTGCAGCCAGTCCGCGCTTGAGCAGAACCGGAGTTCTCGTTTCACCCGCAGCCTTAAGCAGCTCAAAGTTATGCATGTTGCGCGCACCGATTTGAATGATGTCGATGTACTGGATGGCTTCCTCCAAATGTCTTGGATCGACGATTTCACTGATCGTCGCCAGCCCGAACTCGTCGCCTACGCGTTTGAGAATTTGCAGACCTTCAATGCCCAGCCCTTGGAAATCGTACGGGGATGTGCGCGGTTTGAACGCACCACCGCGAAGAATCGGTACACCTGCCTCTTTGAGAGCCGCGCCCACTTCGCGAGTTTGCTGGTAGCTTTCCACCGAGCATGGACCTGCAACCATGATGGAGGCCTTGCCACCCACCAATGTGTCTTTGACCTTGATGACCGTGCTGTCCGGCTGATTTTTGCGGCTGACGATCAGATGCTTTTTGTGCTCTTCTTTTTGATAGTTCAGCGAAGCCTTGAAAATATTTTTGAACAGCTGACGAATCGTTGCATCGTCAAAAGGTCCACGGTTAGCCGCAATCAGCTTGTCGAGCATTTGTTGCTCACGCACCGGATCAAAGTCAGGTACCCCTTGTGCTTCCTTTAATTTTCCAAGCTTTCCCGCCAATTCAGCGCGTTGGGACAGCAGCTCCAGCAATTGCAGGTTTGTAGCATCGAGCTGTTCCCGCAGCAGCTCCAAAGAATTTTCATTGTTCGACATACAGTACACCCTTCCTGAATAAAATTTGTTTTTAACACAAAAAGGCACTCGTCACAAGGGACGAATGCCGTGGTACCACCCTAATTACAGAAGTATACATACGAGTCGTCAACGTTAATTCAGTTGATGGCAGTAACTTCTGAGCTTAATGCCCGTAACGGGGGCTTCCGGAAACCTCTAATGCGGACAAAGGAATGAATCCTTCTGTCGGTTCAAGGCTCGACTCGGGAGTGAATTTCAACGCGGGATTGCGGTACGCTCTCAGCAATGCGTACCTTTCTGTGGGAATCCGGTCAGACGTTTACTTGTCTCCGTCCATGTCTTTGATCATGGTATTCAAAAGATTTACCTTATTTTAAACAAAGTAGGTGCAGAAGGCAAGCCCTGATTATCCAGTTCAGTTTTTGCACCGTTTTGAATCGGTCCTTTTATCTGCCTTCATCTATGGGTACGAGCTTTGCCGATGCGACTCCTCGTGGGTTGTCTTCGGCAAAATCCTGCACCTCATCACCCTTCATCCTCATCCCCGTCGGTGCCGTTCAGTAAATCCGTCCCATGCAGGAATTCGGCGGGAGCGGAAGGGTCGACAGGGCTGTCCGGTGCCAGTTCATCGGCATTAGGAACGTCTTCCAATGGGGTATCCGGTTCTTCGATCAGATTTTCCCAGTTGGTTTCCGCATTTTGCAGGGAAGGCTCAAAATCATAGTCATGCAGCTCGGTTGTGCGATCGTCACGTTTGGCCATGTTGCTCAGCTCCTTTACTTAGATTGTTTATTTTGACTTTACCCAAACAGTAAAATGGCTAAACCTTGATTTAGTGTGTCTATCAGAGGTTAAAATCATGCGAATAGGGATATGCCTATTCCCTTTAACCGTTTTTTTCGTAACCGCTGTGATATGATAAAGAGGATGGGGAGGAATATTAATGATTATTAACCAATATGAAGATTTTAGAAAGATTGAGTAAAAAGAACATGATACCCTTCTCTTGAAGAAGGTATGCACATCATCTTATAGAATAATATTATTTCAGAACGTTTAAAAATGTAAAAATACATACAAATTTGTAAATCCTACTTTGTGACTTTGAGGTGCTTAAATATGAGGCATGTGCCCAAAGCTGTCGCCGCCTTGCTGGCGGTCATAGTGATGCTGTTGTCGCTGGGCCACCCCGCCTACGCGACGAAGACGACCCCGGAAAGAGAATATAAGATCCCCTCGTGGGATATGAGATGGGGAGCGGAAGGGGAGGATGGATCTCTAGATGAAGTAAGGGACCCTAGCAAGACCTGGATGCATATTCAGGACGATTCACAGTTGCCCACGCAGCCCGGCAATATCGGCTCCGCCTGGATTCGTATTCGTCTGCCATCGCTATATGATGAAACGCCGGCGGTGCTTTTTGAAAATATTTATGGCCGGCATATTACGCTGTATAAGGATGGCATCAATTTTTACGAATCCTACCGTGGTTACAATTATGAGAACAATCGTATTCTAATTCCGCTGAAACCGGAAGATAGCGGTAAAACATTATACATATGGACAGAAAGCAGCCGGAATAGACTAGGTATTATTGGAAATGTGATCACTGGTGATTATCGCGACTTGCTGGGGAATTTGGTCAGAATGGATGTTTTGGATATCGTACTAGGCAGTACGTTCATCTTCATTGCCCTGGTACTGCTGATCTGCTCGTTCTTTCTGTTCCGTCCAAGTATGGCCATGTGGCTGTCTCTCAGCGCAATTGTACTGTCCATCGGTTTGATGATTGTGACGTATTCGCCTTTTCTGTATACATTCTATCGCAGCTTTGGCAAGCTGTATTTACAGCTCTTTGATGTGGGAATGTTCATCTTGTTGCCTTCACTAGCGTACTTTTTTGAACAAAATATTAGTTCGATTCTACTGATTCGCCAGTTTCGAAAGGTGTTAACTGCCTACTCCCTGTTCTGCTTCACCATGATGGTTGTGAATTTGGGTGCACAAGAGCGGTTAAACGATGTGTATTATTTCTTCAGTGTAACAGTCCTGTATGTATTACTCGTGGCTTTGCTAGTACTGCTGGTGTTTGCTTCGGTTCGCAGGGCACTTAAGGGAGATCACGAAGCGATTATTTTATCGACAGGCTTTGCTTTTTTCGCAGTGATCTCCATTAGTGAGCTGACCTGGTTCTTCATCCGGGAAGGACACTATAATTTGTTCCTGTGGAAATGGGGCGTGTTCGGCTTTGTGCTGGCGTTGATTGCGATTTTGGGCAGAAGGCTGGCTGAAAAGCATAAGCAGGTGGTTCGCTATTCCAGAGAGCTGGAGATGTTCAATAATGAGCTTCAACGTTCGGAAAAAATGGAGATCATCAGCGATCTGGCTGCATCTGTAGCGCATGAGGTACGTAATCCACTTCAAGTTACCCGCGGATTTCTCCAACTGATGAGCAAGCAGGAGGATGGCAAAAACAAAGATTATCTGTATATTGCGCTGGAGGAGCTAGATCGGGCTTCCGCGATTATTACCGATTTTCTTACCTTTGCCAAGCCGGAATTTGAACAAACCAAAACGCTGACTATATTGGACGAATTCAAGCATATTGAAGGAATCATTAGTCCGATGGCTAATTTGCAAGGCGGTAAAATTTCGCTGGATATTCCCCAGGAAATCAAAGTACGCGGGAATTCCTCCAAGTTCAAGCAGGCGTTCATTAATATTATCAAAAACAGCATTGAAGCACTGCGGGATCAGGGTCATATTCAGATATGGGCTTATGTAGACAACGGAGAAGCTGTCATTCATATTCGGGATAATGGTGAAGGAATGGATGCTCAGACCTTATCGAGACTGGGTGAGCCTTATTTTTCAAATAAGACTAAAGGCACGGGCCTGGGGATGATGGTGACCTTTCGGATTATTGAAACGATGAATGGAAAAATATCTTTCACAAGTGCAAAAGGGGTGGGAACAGAAGCGACCATCCGCTTCCCCGTAGCCGGATAATATCCGGCTTTTTGCGTTCGGAGAAAACGGAAGGAAGCTTGCTGAACCCACCCGCTTGTGATTAAGCCTCTTGTTATTAAGAACTAGAGTACAAATGTACTGAAACAGTCATTACCACATCGAGCGAGGTTTCTGGGATGCGGCGAGCACGCCAGAAGGGTCTGGAGGGATGACCAGATAAAACTGATCAGGTGTTTCTTCTAACGTTTTGATTTGGATATGATCGGGGATCACGACTCCTAACACATCACGTATTGCAGATTTGGGATCTGTCATTAGTTTTTCTCTGAAACTGGCATCCTCCCAAGCTTTTTGAATGACTTGTGTTTGAAGAACTTCAGTAGCCATCAAAAATCACCCTCTCATTCAATTGGTTATATTTACCTAGCCAGTATACCACGAAAGACTCATCAAAATCTAGCATTATTTCATATTTTTGGAGATCCAAAAATCGAGCCCGCCTCTTCTCAAATGAGAGCGTCCGCTTTCAATTTCTGCGGCTTCTTCGCCTAGGTCCTCAGCGATGGAACGTGCAAATGCATGCAGTCCGGGGATGGAAGGCTCCATAGATTCCAACTGCTGGACTGCCTGATCAGCAATATCTGCATAACTGGCAAGCATGCCACGTACATAAATCGCTTCCTGAATCATCTCTGGATTCAAGCCTTCACGATAAGCCATCTTTTGTTCGGCACTGATATGGGACAATAGGCAATTGTAGCTATGTTCCTCCCAGTCTTCCGCCCAATCCGCCCAATCATCTGACATTTGGAGTACAAGCAGTGCCGTATCCGTCATATCTGTAATGGTCTCGATTAGGTCGGCACGGTCTGCAAGCAGCAAAGCGCCCGTCCCGGCCATTTTTAACGGACTTGCTTTCAGCGCCACCTGATGTCGGTTTCCTTGAAAATAGTCCTCTGTCCCCTCGGATGTCACACTAACGGCCCATTCATCGACATATGTTCTGGCATGTAACCAAAAAGGGGAGGACGCGGGAAAAAGGTCCCGATAAATGCTTAGACATTCGGTATAAAATAGCTGGCTTAAGGCGAGTTGTGTTTTACGGTTGTCTGTTGCGGTGTCCATCACATCATCCTGAATGAAATAGTGAGCCATAACAAACACGTTGCCAAGCGAGAGCTTTCGGCATATTTCGGGAGCCAGCCCGGTGATTTCTTGCAGCCAAAAGGGAAGCAAGTAGCATATGTAGTTCCGTGTGCTGTCTTCCCGCAATGGGTTAAAACAGGCCAGATAGTCCAGGCCCTGATGCTGAAACGGAGCAGGGAACGCAGCTGTTCGCTCCTCCGCTTGACGAAACACGTCCTCTAATTCCTGTTTGTATGCAAAATACCATTCCATCGCTATCACCTGCATCTCTTATGATTATATATATAGCGATTTCTAGTTGTTACCCGCCATTGTATATCAGATTGCGATTTTGCAAGATTTTGTTATTTTTACATTGCGTTAGCTATCACTCATGCAGGGGGTACCGACAAAAATCCCGGCGGGGAAGATCCCGCCGGGATTTTTACTGCTCCGGGATTTCAGCTGATCTCCAGATAATCAATGTAAGCATCCCATGTCCCGTTATCGGCTGTTACAACGAGCTCAATCTCTTGATTTCCGGTTCCATGGCTGACATTGTTTATTGTATAGACCGCAGGATTGCTCCCACCGAAGTAGAAGGTACCCTTCGTCTGTCCACCAATTTTTAAGTCGACTCTGGCCATGTTGGAGTTATTTGAAGCACCACGGAGTGAAAAATTATGGGTAGCGCTCTCGAAATACTGCGTATATTTCACCGAATCATTGTTGGCGTATAAAGCGACTCCGTTGAACGGCGAGCTGATATTTCCGGTGTACTGGCCGCCTTTGGTCATACTCTCGGCTTCCATTTTTGTACCTGTGCTTGGCGTACCACCGCTTCCGCCGTCAGGCGCGACCGCCCGGCCGGTGCTTGGCGAGATCATGCCAGAGCAAAGACCACGGCTCTTGAGGTTCTGCGCGATCTGCGGGATCGCTTGGAGCGTAGTCTGATACTGGTCATGCATCAGGATCACGTCGCCGTTTTGCAGCCTGCCCGCGGCGGCTACGATCTGGGCGGTGGTGGCGCCGTTCCAGTCCTGGGAGTCAACGTTCCACAGCACTTCGGTAAGACCGTTTTGGGTCTCGATGGACTTCAAGGTCGCGTTGGTCTCGCCGTACGGCGGACGGAACAACTTCGGTGCCGTGCCGGTAATGGACTGCAGCGTTTGTTGCGTGCGTGTAATTTCCGATGACATCTGTGAGGTGCTCAGTTGCGTCATATGCGGATGCGACCATGAATGGTTGCCGATCCACATGCCTGCTGCCTGCTGGTCGCGTACGAGTGACGGGTAATTCTGTGCGTTCTGTCCAACGTTGAAGAGCGTCGCGCGCAAGCCGTTTTGCTTCAGTGTGTTAAGCAGCGTTGTGGTGTTGTGGGAATTCGGACCATCATCGAAGGTTAATGCTACATAGCCGTTCGAACATTCGGCCGCAAGCGCCTCGTCGTCGGAAATCACCAGCGAGCCCGTGAACAAAGACACGACGAGCGACCCGATCGCCACCCATTTTCCTGCTTTAGCCATAAACATGGTTCTACCTCCTAGCATTTTTGAATGGCTAGTATGGTTGTTCAAGTCACTCCGAACCGCTTCAACTCTCTACTAGATTCGGGATTTCAGTTGATCTCCAGATAATCAATGTAAGCATCCCATGCCCCGTTATCGGCTGTTACAACGAGCTCAATCTCTTGATTTCCGGTTCCATGGCTGACATTGTTTAGGGTATAGACCGCAGGATTGCTCCCGCCGAAGTAGAAGGTACCCTTCGTCTGTCCACCGATTTTTAAGTCGACTCTGGCCATGTTGGAGTTGTTCGAAGCACCACGGAGTGAAAAACTATGGGTGCCGCTCTCGAAATACTGCGTATATTTCACCAAATCATTGTTGGCGTATAAAGCGACTCCGTTGAACGGCGAACTAATATTTCCGGTGTACTGACCGCCTTTGGTCATACTCTCGGCTTCCACTTTCGTAGCTGTGCTTGGAGGAGGAGTAGTTCCGCCGCCGGAGCTGCCGCCGATCGTAATTGTATTACTAGTCACAGTAGCACTCCCACTGCTTTGATATCCCTCTACCGTAAGCGAAGTTTCATACATCTTGCCCATTGTCATTCCTAAGCTCTCCCACTTCTTGAAGTGTTCGCTAACAGATATGGTTCCGCTCGTGCGCTTCGACGTCCGGACACTCCAATACTGCTTAAAAGTTGCATTGCCTTTAATCGAAGGTTGGTTGACTCGAATAGTCTCATATATGTCATATGTCCCCCCGTCAACGGTAATCGTGCCCTTTGACGTTGCTCCAGGCGGACGCCAGCTGCCCCAGCTATCGACGATGTAATATTCTACGAGCGGGTCAACCGTCCATCCATAGACACATAAATACGAATTGCCATTTGGCTGGTAGTTGGCACTGTAGTTTACGGATATATTTCCAATTTGCTGATGTGTCTGGGTCTCGTTGAATTTCTTTCCTTTACGGAATAACGCATTTCCGATGTTACTCCACTGGGCACTGAACGTGCCACCACTATTGAGAGTCATACTTGTAGTCCCGGAATCCTTCCACAACTCATAGTAGTAGCCGTCTTGGGTGCCACTTTGATTTGAGGTGATCGTTGTTGCCGCCTGTGCGGTTACTGCTGGTAATGTAAGTGAAAAACAAATTAAAATCGCCAAAAATAACCTCATTCTTTTTTGTTTCATTTGGCATTCCTCCTTTTTGGTTCATTTGCATTTAGTCTGACTATGATGCTGTTCAGCCCGTAGTAAGCTTAATACGTAAGTTCCTTCCAAAAATTGAATTGTAATCGATTACGAAAAATATTTTACCATAGATTCCCTAATATTTAACCTGCAAAAAATTAAGATATACTGTAAAAAGTTTAGTTATTTAATTCCTGCTTACTCTCCATGATAAGGAGCCCAAGGTAAAAAGAAAGCCAGAGTAGATTGAAGATGGATGTAACAGGCATGAAAACGAATAAAAAAAGCGGAAAGAGAAAATATTAGATGAAAAAGAGTGAAAGAAGGGTCTGCAACATGAAAAAACAATGGAAATTGATCGCTGCTACTCTGTATGGAGGAGTAATGATGTACGGTAGTGCGGGGACGGCCGGAGCTTCTGATATAGAAACGAGTCTCCAACTGCAAGCTCTTACTCCCAACAACTCGATTCAAGGTAAGGCTGGTCAAGGGAATACGGAGCCACAGGACTGCCATCGACAAGGGCATGCTCACAAGCACGAACATGGCAAACGGCCTGGCGGCTGGAATCATCATCTGAACGAAAAAGTAGCCAAGCTTTTGGGCATCACTCCTGCCCAATTGGAGAATGAGCTGGGACAAGGAAAATCGTTGGCCGATATTGCAAAAAGCAAAGGAATCAAAGAGGAACAGCTTATTGATAAGCTGAAAAATGAAATGACTGTCGATCTGAAACGGCTCGTTAACCGTAAAGGTCCGATTACATTTGACCGTAAGCCCGGGGCTCCACATGAAGCTCAATTGAAGCAGGAGTCAGGGACACCTTCAACCTCGGTTCACAAAAACTAGACTAAAAAAAGGGATGTCCGGTAGGCTGGTTGCAGTACAACGCAGATAAAAATAGGCGAGCAAAAGATGGGCGTTTCTGGAATAATCCGGAAACGCCCTTGTGAATGGGGGAAAGGGTTCCATATTCACCGGGCGGTCCGCATCGGATTCCTGCTCTCGCAGGGTACCTTGGTCTGGCACAGTCCGCAGCCAGCACCCGATTTGGCCTCGCCGCCGTTTAGAACCGCAAAGTCCCGTGATGCCTGGCCGTACACAAATTTCATACAGGCGATTTTGTCATGTCCGCCGTCCTTGCTGATGGCTTGCACAGGGCAGCGGGTAATGCACACACCGCAGATGCCCTTGCTGCACAGCAGGCAGTTTCCGGTATGGCCTGTGGCTGAAGATGTTCTGGCATCAGGGGGCACCTTGAGATCGGTCACCACGGACAGCAGGCGGATGGCAATTCCTTTTTCGGTGATGAAGCCGTCGTTGATACTGAAGGTGCCAAGACCCGCAGCATATGCAATGTGGCGCTCCGACCAGTTGGAGATCGGCCCCCCTGCGGCACCATGGATGCTGTACCAATCTGTATCCAGCGGCGCAACCGCACGGTAACCGAGGCCTGCTAAGTATCCCGTCAAATGCCGCCTCGCAGACTGTACAAAATATTCATCCCCAAAGGTTCGCAGCAGCACCCATTCCCTTGAGGCTCTATCTTTTTGCGCACGATTTGCCTTGCGGATCGTCTCGCTGATCGGCAGCACAACGCTGATAACGGTGCCTCCATCAAAACTCCCCATTCCAAAGGAACGTTCAAATGCTTCCTGCGGCGTGGCGTGGTCGGGCCCTACCACTCTTTTGTACTCCTCAAATAAAGGATCATTGGCCGCGGCAAATTGAATAATTGGCTCCTCGTAATAAGGACTCTGTAATTCTTCACAAACATTGCCTTTGTCTTCGCTCACATAGGTTTTCATCTCGGCTATGATGTTTTCTCTCATATCCGGTACGGATTCAAGCATCCTATCCACATCCCTCTCCGTGGTTATTGTTCACAGCAAAGCTTCCTTTCAGAAGCCTTATGCGGGCTAACGTATATCGCTGATCTCTTACTACAGAAAAATATTTCATTTTTCGTGTATATACACGAATTGAGCAAACACCTCATGTATGAGAAGGCGGCTAATCACAAACCCAAATTTTCAATTTTGGATAAGAGTAAGGTCAGTATCTGCAATTCCCCGTTTCCCAATGACTCCTGTAAAAAACGCTGCGCCTCCTCCCAAAGCTCTGCTGCGTCGTTGTATACCGTTCTTCCACTCTCTGTCAGAGTAAGGCAGCGGTTGCGACTGCCCTCAGCAGATGTATCCTCTACATATCCGCTATGCTCCAGTGCCTTCAAATTGCGCACAATCGTGGTCCGGTCGAGCCGCATCTCCAGCGCCAATTCGCTTACACTTGCCGGTCCCAGCGCAGTTAAGTGCTTGAGTAGCGAGAATTGGCTAATATTGAGTCCGCTCGGGGCCAGATACCGGTCATACAGTCCCGTAACAGCCATCGAGGAACGGCGCAGATTGATGCAGGTACAGACTGAAGGTGATCGCTCCTGCGAAGATTTCTTATTCTTCCCTGTCGTTGCCATAGGTTCTCCATTCTTTATACTGTTTCGTGTATCTACACGATCTCAAAAATAACAGGTTTTGTCAGGGAGATTTGTCACAGTAGTCAGCCCTGTCAGTCTAGTTGGGCGCTTATTTCGTATCTTGCAACGGTGGGGCCTGAGCAACAATTAAGTTAAGTACATCATGCTGGGTTGTTGTACCCTTGCGTTTTATCAGCGAAGCTTTTAAAGCAGAAGTAGATTGGAAACCGGAGAGGAACACTGTCATTATACGAAGTGCTGGCCAAGTAAAAATGCTGTAGTCTTCCTGCTAATGAAAAGTTAAAATAACCAGTCGCTTGAAATCAAACAGCGACTGGTTATTTAGTTTCGCTTGAATGCGAGCTGAGCGATACCTATAACAGCTTTTTAAGCTGGGAAATACGGCCATGGGATACGCCAAGCCATTCAGCATATTCACCTTGCTTGGCTGTTGGATGCTCGTGCATAAGTCTTTTTAGCTTCTCAACCCAATATTGTGAAGACGACCGATTTGCTCGTTTTTCTTTATACGCATGTTCCTTAACAACAGGGACAGGTATTGGACTTACACCTATGTTTCCTTTCAGGTTGAGTATGCATGTTTTACATAGAAATGAATCCTTGAAATAGGTTAAATCTTGGGTTGAACTGCACAAATTGCAAGAGACTCCAATATACTTCCGCATACTCAAAAATCCTGTTTCAATATCTACATAAAATTCTATAGGATCGCCAGTCTTAATCTCCATAGAGTTTCGCATTTCCTTAGGAATAACAATCCGGCCTAATGTATCCAAGGGACGTGTCATACCTGTATTTTTCAAGTGATCTTCTCCTTCTTGGCAAATTAGAATGATAGGAGCGGGTAAACGTCCGTCATCCAATGATCTCCTATTAAAAAGATGAAAAACAATAAAGTGAAAGTATTTATTGTTGTTCCAAAAGATGGTATTATTATGAATGTAAAAACAATAATTATACTATTAGTTTCCAAACTATATTTTTTTATTAAAATTGGAAACCTATGAAAATGCTGAAAGGGTGGTTTATCCATGCAAATCACACCTACGATACAGGCAGAAATTCACACCTATCTAAAACGAAAAGGCTTAACCATGACCGAGTTTGGTCACACGATTGATTTGAATGTAGGTACAGTTAGTGGCATTGTGACAGGCAACCGATCAATCTCTGTTCACCAACTGGACAGTATTACTGCGGGAATGAATTTACCACCGGATTATTTTTACGAACGTTACATTGAAGAGTGCATTGAAGAATCTCCGCTCAACTGGAAAAAGATCAGCCCATTCCTGTACCGATGCATTGAGCTAGGGCGACTGGATTGCTTGCAGCGGGTTGTAATTCTATTGTTGGATAACCCCAATTATCTGCCATCGCTCTTTGATGTTGCCGAAAATGTGTACAAAGACGGTTACAATGAAGCAGCGGCATACCTTTACAAAAAGGTGGCTGAAAGTGAGAAGCAGCAGCATTCAGAGCGATTGGCGACCTGTCAGTATCGCTTGTTCCAAATCAACGTCGGACAGGATCGGGCCGTCAATCTTCAAGCAGCCATTGAATTTGCCCCTTTTGTTGATCGCTTAGACGAGATAGAGCAACTAGATGGTTTGAAAGATTTAGCAAACGTGTATAGATCATTAAGCCTGTGGGACAAGGTTTATGAGTTTGCATCTCAAATGGGTCAATTAGGAAAACTCCAATATAATTTGATTCACAACTCCAAGCGAAAAGGGACAGAGTTGCAAAAAAAGCTAAGCAGACCACTGTTTGTATACATAGTTTACGCCGAATTGTTGTGTGCTAATGCTTGTGATGCAAAAGGAGATCATGAACAGGCATTAGAACATATTCGTGGTTATGCCGATCTAAGTTGGGTAAAGGAGAAGGACGCTGATACGCTTTATTGGAAGCGGAAATATCAACAATGGGCGAAAATTAATACTTACGTCAACAGGCTTATGTCCGGTGATATTAGTGTTTTGCCGGATTACGTAGAGCATATGGCTGCCGAAAAAGAGATTTTTGCCGAGCTATTGAACGTCCTTGAAGTGGCTAATCGATACAATGTGGATGTAGACCCTATCCTCCAGCGTTTTGAATACCAGATTACAGCTTATCAGGAGCCGTCATCTTCTGACATGTATACACAACAAGTTTTACCGGAAGAATACGTACGATTTTGGTATAAAATGGCTAAATACAGCCTGAATAAAGGTAGATATCCATATGGTTTCAATTGTTTAATAAACGCTTTTGAAAAAGCTGTTACAATTAATCATGTACTACTTATTGCTAATTGTTTTGGATTGTTTTCTCATTTCAAAACACATGCGGCTCCTGAAACACAAGCTCAGTTCCAATCTATTTATGAGGAGGTGTGGGAAAAAAATGATAAAAAAGATGGCTTTCTGCTTGGCAATAACTAGTTTATTGCTGGTATTCACAGTACCAGTGCAAGCCGGAAATCCAAGTTCTGGCACGAACCAAATTCAAGGACACGTTGGTGGTTCTTGACCAAGCACTAATTCATTACTATAGGCCAGCTTATTGCTGGTCTTTTTTTTGTATTATTTTGTAATTTTTTGATTCAAAAAAGGTTCTAAAGCAGTTGGGCATCGCTCCTTAAAATGAGATTCATTAGGAGGTATGCAGGATGAACAGGGATGAAACGTTAACATTAATTCAACAGATGGAGCACGCCAGACAACACTTGCATGATCTTTACGAAGAGTATGGCTTCGGACATGCTTGTGTACTTGAGCAATCTATGCTTTTGGATGAACTGATTAATCAGTACAATCGTATGTTTCAGACCAAGAAGCAGCCTCACTATGTTTAGAGCCAAATCATTGACAACGACGATGCTATGTTCATTCCATCCCCCCATTCCTTTTATGCAAAACTATGACTCCTCCCACATAACGTTTATGATTATTCTATATAATGACTTATTTTAAAATTAAATACATATCCATGTCATAAAATGTTAATAAGCTGGAGGAGATGCATACTTTGCATTCGCAATAGTAGCCAGGCTGACGGCACTAGAAACAAGTGATTATTTAATATGGCAGACCAAGCCAACAAAAAAGCAGAGCTCCATAAGAGAGCCCTGCAAAAGGTAACTTAAGTTCAACTTATATAGAAGAAACTTTCCACAAAAAATGTATTCGCTTTGGAAGGCTCTTCTGGAGCCGCCTTTTCCATTAGCCAAGCTCCTGCGTGCTTTTGGAAGCACGTTTGGACGAAGGGAACTGGAACCGAAACGGACGCCAGTTCAATCGCTGGCGACCTTTGGAGCCGACAATCCAGTTGCCTCCCGGCAGATGGGCAAACAGCCAGCTAATGCCCAGCGAAACACTTGCCACGACGATAAACGTAATGAGCGTAGCTGTAAAATGATGATCACCCAATGAAAGCGGGCGCGTGAAATAGGATATAAAGGACAGCACGAGTGCATGTGCCAGATATCCCCCGAAGGAATAACGTCCGATCCAGTTCAGCATGCGGCGAAACGGCTCGGAGCGTTTGTCTTTTTGCAAATGGAGCAGTAGTCCGTACAACAAAAGCAGCTGCGAGACAATCAGCACAAAGGTGCTCGGCTTTAGATAGGTGGAAATATTGAGATTGATGGTATCGCCTGACTGGATCAGCATGGTGTGACCCATGAGCATGAATAGACCAATAAAGACAAATACATTCCAGGGCAACGTCTGTTGGGCCAATCCCCGCCAGGTGTCCGTCATATAAGCGCACACTGCGCCCAGCATAAAATAGAAAAAATACATAACAAAGTTATAAGTGCGGTAATCTAACAAGGTCTGCCAAAAGGACGGCAACTGGGTGCTCCACGCAGACATGTCATAGTAGGACCATTGTAGCAGCAGCGCATAAGCCGCAGCAGCGATCAGCATGACAGCCAAAACAAGCTGCTTGCGTCTTTTCGTGCTATAACGACGTAGAAACGCTTGAACCCGCCCGGCCGCTTTTGCAAATAAGGGAAACAAAATGTAAAACTGAAAGATCATCACCACAAACCATAGATGATATCCGCTGACAGGTATAATCATTTCCTCAAGCATGCCCTTGTAAAAATAAATATTTCCCCACTGCGCAGTCGACCAGTTCTGAGTACATAGCCAATAAACAACCGTCCAGCAGAGAAATGGTACATAAATATCTCGAAACCGTCTGCCAATGTAACGGGGATAGCCAATCGGTTTGTTTCCATTATAAAAAAGCAGCGCCGCAGACAGGAAAACGAACGTCGGTGTGCCAAAGCGTGTCAAATGGTACAGCATTGCAAGCATAACGGAATCCGGCTGCAGGATGTCGCTGCGATAAATATATTCGCCAATGCAATGCTGAAGCACGACAGCGAGGTAGGCAAGACCCCGCAGTTCTGTCCACTCCGCGATACGCGGCTTGCTCATCCATATCACTCCTTTTCCATAAGATACGTATAGGGTTCTATAACACAATTGTAGGTATTGTAACGCAGGAACATTAGTGCAGGATTAACGTTACCTGAAAGTTGGCAGAGCGGAAGTAGTTCCAATTTGATATGATTGCGTTTACAATCTAAGTAAAATCACAGAAAATTCACAGCTTAAGGATACGCGCGAGAAGAGGTGGACAAATGAAAAAAACGCTACTGGTATACATGCTGCTGATTGCGGCCTTTGCGCTCTATGTGTTCAGGTATGAACAATCCGGACCGTTGAATGGCACTTGGGAGGAAAAGGGGCTGCGAGGCAATATCGGAGAAACCTATATGATGATTACGTTCCAGTCTGGTTTGGAGTATTGGAAAAGCGGTCTCAAGGGCTTTGAGGATGCTGCCGATGCCTTGGGAGTAACTGTGGAGTATCGAGGGGCTACCCGTTATGATGCACAGGAGCAGACGACCGTCATTGAGCAGGCGATTGCCCGTAAACCCGCAGGAATTGCGATTTCCGCGATGGATCCGCATTCCCTGATCCCGGCGATTAACAAGGCACTGGATGCGGGCATTCCTGTAGTACTGTTTGATGCAGGAGCACCGGGGAGCCGGGCGTATTCTTTTTTGGGAACGGATAATTATAAGGCAGGAGTGACCGCTGCGGATAAAATGGCAGAGCTGCTGGGACGGGAAGGTGAAGTCGCCGTTTTGACAGTACCTGGTCAGCAAAATCATGAGGAACGCACGCGTGGCTTTCGCGATACCATCCAGCGTCAGTACCCTGCCATGAAGGTGGTAGAAGTGGCAGATGGTCGCTCAGACGCGATGGTATCGCGGGATGAGTCGCTCCGACTGATGAAAGCTTATCCGAAGCTGGCGGGGATGTTTGTGACCGAGTCGACGGGAGCTACAGGGGTAGGGGAAGCGGTGCTGAGCCTAAAGAACCGCCATCCGCTGAAAATCATTTCTTTTGATACGAATAAAGCGACATTGGATATGATTCGTAGTGGGACGATCTCGGCAACGATTGCGCAGGGAACGTGGAATATGGGCTATTGGTCGCTTCAATATCTGTTCCATCTGCACCATCATTTGACGATTCCGGCACCTTCCTCCTCCGGTGATAACGCTCCGCTGCCTGTGCGGGTGGATACAGGAATTTCGGTGGTCACACGGAAGAATGTAGATGATTATTATGCGAAATGATGATCGACAACACACCTGGAGCTCTGAAATATGGAAGCGCATCCATGCAGGGGCGGAGAAAAGGATGCAGCATTTGCGTTTGCGCAATATGCCCTTACGGTATCAGCTCATGCTGTTGTTCCTGTTGTTTGGCATCGTGCCTTCGCTCGGATTAGGCTTGCTAGTCAACTGGACGGTGGAACGGATTATTGAGCGGCAGGTGGAAGACCATACGATGCAGTTGATTGGCAAGGTGAACGAGGCACTAGATACCAAAATGGAAAATTTGCAGAACATGACGTATTTGATTGGTTTTAATCCGGACATCGGGAAGTTTTGGCAAGGTCGGACGCTGGCCGACGGTCATGCGGGCCATGCAGGTCATGCCAATCCAGTAACGCTGGAAAATCAGGGGGGGCAGGCACAGAACTCGGCAATCCTCCCCAACCAGGCAGCAAGCTCTGTACAGGCACAGGATACGCTATATGGTATGAAACAATTTCTGCAGGGCTTTACGACCTTATATCCCGAAATTGCCGGGATTCTCATCGTGAACGAAAACGGTGACTATATTAGCAACGAAATGTATGCGAAAAGCACGCGCAGCCTGACCGAAGAGGACTGGTACCGGCAGGCTGCGCAGCATGCAGGTATTTTCACCGTGCTGGGACAGCCGATCCACCGTAATGTGACCACTCATGTCCGGTATAAGGACAGTGAAATTGTATCTGTCGTCCGTTCGGTCACGGATTCGGAGACGGGACGCGTGCTGGGCGTGATTATGATTGATCTCAAGCGGCGGGCTGTGTCGCAGGCGGCCAGAGACGTGACCTTGGGCAAAACCGGATATTTAATGGTGACAGATGCTGAGGGACGCAGCGTCTATATGCCGGATATGCCGCTGATTGAGCGTATTCCTCTGGA
This sequence comes from Paenibacillus sp. Aloe-11, assembly GCF_000245715.1. Lineage (NCBI taxonomy): Bacteria > Bacillati > Bacillota > Bacilli > Caryophanales > Paenibacillaceae > Paenibacillus > Paenibacillus sp. Aloe-11. The sequence goes on from NZ_JH601048.1 coordinate 122,380, forward strand.
ATGGTTCGGGGCAGGCGACAGCGGGATGTTTACCCGTCAGGCCGGAGGTCGGGAACTGCTGTTCATGTTCCGTGCTTCCGAATTTACGGGCTGGAGAACGGTCGGGGTATTCCCGGCAGGGGAATCAACGCTGGAGGTTCGGCAAATTCAATTCTATGTTGCTTGTTTTGTTTTCATTGTTTGTCTGTTTGGCTTAACGGCGTCCTTGCGCTTATCGCGTTCCATTGCACAGCCAATTTTTCGGCTGATGTCCTATATGCGAACGGCAGAGACGGGGGATCTTACGGTTCGCCCATGGAGTGATCGCGGGGATGAGATCGGATTGCTGGGTCGGAGCTTTAACCGAATGCTGGGACAGATTCGCCGTCTCATGTCACTTAGCGAACTCCGGGAGCGGCAAAAACGGGATGCCGAGCTGCGCAGTCTTCAGGAGCATATTAAGCCGCATTTTCTATACAATACGCTGGATACGATTCATTGGATGGCCCGAAAAAATGGGGCAGACGACGTGTCCGACATGGTTGGGGCGCTGTCGAGATTGTTCCGCCTCGGACTGAGCAAGGGGGATGACTTCATTCCGCTTCGCTCGGAGATGGAGCATATTTCAAGCTATATGCAAATCCAGCAAACCCGGTATCGGGACAGACTTCGCTGGGAATTGATCGTATCCGAGGAGTTGGAGGAGCTGTTCGTATTAAAGCTCATCCTTCAGCCTGTGGTGGAAAATGCCATTTATCACGGCATCAAGGCCAGACGCGGCCCCGGCACGATTCGGGTCGAGCCGAAGGCCGACGGCGATAAGCTG
>NZ_JH601048.1:123194-132321 GCF_000245715.1 Paenibacillus sp. Aloe-11
TTCGTGACGATGGCGCAGGCATGACGGCAGACAGGCTGCGGGAGCTGCAGAATCTGCTGGAAATGCCGCTGGAGGCGATGGAGCAGCAGCAGAAGCACAGCAGAGCCAATATGAACGACAGAAGCTACGGCATGCTGAATGTACAGGCACGTATCCGGTTATCTTTTGGCGAGGAATATGGAATTGTACTGGAGAGTGAAGAAGGGACAGGGACCTGCGTTACGATCATTCATCCGTTGCTGCGGGATATGGGACAACTGAGAAAGCCTCACGAAAAAGGAGAAGAACAGGATGGCAAAATCAATGACTACAGGGACGGAACAACGTAACACGGAAAAACGTTATGAAGAACGTTATCGGGTACTGATCGCAGACGATGAGCCGATCATCCGGGAGGGGATTCGGGATTGCGTAGACTGGACGGCTCTCGGCATGGAGGTTGCAGATGAGGCGGAGGACGGTGAAGAAGCGCTGGAGCTGGCGGTTCGGCTTGGCATCGACATTTTGCTGGTCGATATGAATATGCCGATCATGGACGGGATTGAGCTGATCCGGCGATTGCGTGAGGAACGTCCCGAATGTCGCTGCCTGATCATTTCCGGGCATGATGAATTCGCTTATGCACAGGAGGCTGTGCGACTTGGCGTAGAGGACTATATTTTGAAGCCGGTAGATGCGGAGCAGCTTCACACTGCGCTGTCGCGGCTCAGTCAGCGGCTGGGTGAAGAGCGCAAGCGTACCGCCTATGTAGAGCAGGCTGCCGAGCAGATACAGCGCAATATTCCGCTGCTGCGCCAGCGCTTTTGCCTGGAATTGCTGGAAGGGCAGCATACGGGGGAAAATGTCATGGAGCAGCTGGCGTTTTTACGTCTTCCATCCCAGCCGCCTGTTCAGATCGGCGTGGTGCGGTGGCCAGCAGTAGAGACACGACAGGCGATTATGCGCGAAAATGACCGCCAGTTGTTTCTTTATGCCGCTGAAAATATCATTGCCGAGCTGCTGGAGGACCGACCACATGTATTATTTCGTGATGCGAACGGGCTGATCGGCATATGCCTGTGGCAGGAGGCGCCTGAGACGATCGGCGCTTCCATTGAGCAGGCGATTGGGCGCTATCTGAATATAGCGGTTCATACACATGTAGAGCACAACGCCGGAGGGATGGAAGGTGCGATTGAGGCGTTCCGGGTATGCCGTGACCGTGTGTACGGCGAATCGCAGCTATCTCCACTCGTGCGCCGGGCGCGTCAGCTCATTCAGGAAGGCTATGCCGATCGGGAGCTGACACTGGAGGCCCTTGCCTCGCGGCTGCAGGTATCGGCTGTGTATCTCAGCCGTGTGCTCAAAAAAGAGCTTAACGATAGCTTCGTGACTCTCGTCACGCGTGCCCGAATCCGTAAAGCGGTGCAATTGCTGGACTCCACCACGTTGTCCATCTACGATATAGCAGAGCGTACCGGATACGATAGCCAGCACTATTTCAGCACCGCTTTTAAAAAGACGATGGGAGTTTCCCCGGTTCAGTACCGCAAGGGTGGTGGAAATGGAGTCAGCGTGTCGGATCAGGAATGACATGAAAAATGTGTGTGTAATCACACCTGTGGATTTGCGGGTCTGTTACGCTGAGGATAACAAACAAATATCTATCATATTTGGAGGACAACAATATGTTTTGTTATCAGTGTGAACAGACGCCGAGTGGCGGCTGTAAGGTAGTCGGGGTATGCGGCAAGAATGAAACGGTAGCGAGCTTGCAGGATACGATGATTTTTGCCTTAAAAGGCATTGCCGCTTATGCGACCCATGCCAGACAGTTGGGCTATACCGATCCTGAGGTGGATCGTATCACGCACGAAGCGTTATATATGACCTTAACCAATTCTAACTTTAATGTACAAGAGCATTTGGAGATGGCAATGAAGGTCGGAAATGCAGCCGTACGGATCATGGATGTGCTGGATCGTGCGCATACGGATCGTTTTGGCATTCCGCAACCGATTACAGTCAGCCAGAATAAGATCGAAGGTCAATGCATCGTCGTGACCGGACATAATTTGTATGCGCTGGAGGAATTGCTGCGGCAGACAGAAGGCAAGGGCATCAATATCTATACCCACTCGGAAATGCTGCCGGCGCACGGTTATCCGGCGTTGAAGAAATATGCACATCTCAAAGGCAATATCGGCAAGGCCTGGTACGATCAGCGCAGACTGTTCGAGGAGTTCCCGGGCGCGATTCTTGCCACGACGAACTGTGTCATGCCGATTAAAGGCACGTATGCAGACCGCTTCTTCTCTTATGAAGTAGCCGGGCTGGAGGGTGTTGCCAAAATTGTGAACGACGATTTCTCTCCACTGATTGAGCGCGCGTTGGCCCTGCCAGCCGCAGATGTAGAGTCTGAACAGGTGCTTACGACAGGATACCATCATGAGACGGTCATCGGGCTGGCACCCGAGATTATTCAGGCAGTTAAAGACGGACATATCCGCCGTTTCTTCGTCATTGCAGGCTGTGATGCACCGGGTAAAGGCGGCAATTATTATCGCGAGCTGGCCACATCCTTGCCGAACGATACGGTCATTCTGACCACGTCCTGCGGTAAATTCCGCTTCAATGATGTAGATTATGGCACCGTTGGAGATACTGGTATTCCGCGTTATATCGATTTGGGACAATGCAACAATTCCGGTTCCACGGTGAAAATTGCTTTGGCATTGGCCGATGCTTTTGGCTGTTCAGTGAACGAGTTGCCGGTCAGCATCGTGTTGTCCTGGTTTGAGCAAAAGGCAGTAGCGATTCTGCTCGGCTTGTTCAGCCTTGGCATTCAGGACATCCGCATCGGACCTAAGCCACCTGAATTTATCTCGTCTGGTGTATTGGATGTGCTGGTGGAGATGTTTGGCCTGAAGCTGATTACAACAGCAGAGGAAGACATGAAGGCAATGCTGTCGTTGTCGTAAGGAGATTGAGAAAAGGAACTGCAAAACGCAGTTCCTTTTTTGTTACGATTTACTGTTTTATGATTCATCGTTCATCGAATCTTATAAATATGTCTGTAAGAACTTTTAAGGCCATTTCCGTATCCTTGGCTTCGCGTGTTCTCAGCAGGGACAAAATATTTTTGATACTCAAATCTTCTTCGGTAAGCTCATCATTTTCCTTCACATATGTAAGTAATTGATTAACGCTCACGTTCAATGCCTTAGCTATTTTCTCCAAATTTTTCAAGGATATATTTCTCTCCGCACGCTCGATAAAACCGATATAACTCGAATTGAATCCTGCTTTTTCGGCTAAAGCTTCCTGAGAAAGCCCCTGGGATTTCCGAATATCGCGAATACGTGTACCGACTAATTCCAGAAGTTCAGACATGGTTACACCTCTCTTTAGTAAGGACTTTACAAAATTCGATTCCAGTCGTTCCAAAGCGCAATATATTGACGAATTAGACTACTTCGATCTTAGATATTGTTTATTGGAAGTATTGGATTTTTGCAAAACCCTCTAGTTAGAAGTGTAGAGAAAGTGTTACATGTAATTAATGACTTATAATAAGTAAATTGATTTAAAAACTACTATGTAGTAATATTTATTATGAGGATTTACCGATAGCTAGAAAATTATACATTTTTATGGTTCGAATTGTACTACGCACTCATATGGTTTATGAATATTTAATTCAGGAGTTGACTCCCCATGAAAAATGACTCCTTATGCCTACGCCTACAAAGTGATTCAGATGACACATTCCACACCTATAACGAATCCAACGTACTGAATTGCGTGTTGGATTTTCAAAAGCTTGCCCAATATCAGATGAAGCTTGCCCAACTCATGCGCAACCATATGCAGTTTTATAACTGCCTCGTTCTTTGTGATCGAGCGATGTTTTCTATGGGGAAGGCCATGTATGTTCATCGAAATCAAATCATTCCTTTATCCATTAGCTTATCCATGAACGATCTGCTTAGATTGATTCGCACGGATGCTGAGCCATGTTTAGATATGGTGCTGTTTATGGGTACCGTGCATTATCTTGTTTCCGGAGAGGATGAAGCATCCAGGGAGACGATGAAGCCGGAGGAAGTAGACATGCTGCTTAATAAAACAGACCATATTTTAAAGCGTCTATCACGAAGAATGGTAGCTCATCCAACCGAGCAGTATCTATCTATTTTTAAAGAAAAACCACTCAATTAAATCGTTGTTGATTATTGCTGCTCCTATTTCCTCCAGTGATATAATGGCGAGAAGGGAGATATCGGCCACGGCTTAAAAGCTCCGCAGCAGAAAGGGTGTTAATACAGATGCCTACATACAATAAGCTGGTGAGGGATAAGATTCCGCACATGATTATAGCTCAGGGCAAGGAAAGCAGCTTACGCATTTTGGAGCCAGAGGAATATAAGCAGGCGCTTAGAATGAAGCTTCTTGAAGAAGCAGAGGAGTATTTTGAAGCGGCAAAAGATCAGGATGCGCTGGAAGAACTGGCGGATATGCTGGAAGTTATCCGGGCGCTGGCAGAAGTACATGGGGCGAATGCGGCAGAGCTGGACAAGCTGCGGGCAGACAAAGCCGAGGCACGAGGTGGCTTTCGGGAGCGGGTGTTTTTAATCGATGTCGATGAGGCTGAAATATAGCGTGTTAATAACTGTGTTGTTAGGACTTTGCCCTTGTTAAAAAGGTAAAGTCTTTTTTTCATTCTCCACACAAAGGTTAAAATTTTATAAAAAAAGTTCAAAACCAGCAAAGACCTTTCCCGCCCCGGAATGATACCATGTGGTTGCACATAAGAAAAGGAGAGGCGTTCATCGCCACTCTATTGTAAGCGCTATCTAACTTCTATTCTAATCAGCACTTACCTTCAAAATGACCCGCATCACATGAGGAAAGGGGAGCTTCACATGAGAAAAGGAGCTGTCGCTATATGGCTTCTGGTTTTAGCCTTAATGCTTTCGGCCTGTAATTTGGCGGAGAGTGGAACGGGCAGCAAGGAAAAAGGCTATGTGGGTATTTCCATGCCGACCAAATCGTCCGAGCGTTGGGTAGGAGACGGGGAGAATATGGTTCGGATGTTTCAGGAGCAAGGCTATAAAACGGATTTGCAGTACGCCGAGGATGTGGTGGAAAACCAAATTTCCCAAATCGAAAATATGATCACCAAGGGTGTCAATGTCATGGTCATCGCTTCGGTAGACGGAAACACGCTGACGGACGTCATCAAGAAGGCACACGACCGGGGGATTCAGGTGATTTCCTATGACCGCCTGATTCGGAACACGCCGTATCTGACGTATTATGCAACCTTCGACAACTTTAAAGTAGGTGTGCTACAGGCGGCGTATATTGAGCAGAAGCTGGGACTCAAGGAAGGCAAAGGCCCCTTCAATATCGAGCTGTTCGGCGGCTCGCCGGATGACAATAACGCCTATTTCTTCTTTAACGGCGCGATGTCGGTCCTCAAGCCGTACATCGATTCAGGCAAATTGGTCGTACGCAGCAAGCAAATGACGATGGCGCAGATCGCAACGCTGCGATGGGATGGAGCCTTGGCCCAGTCGCGGATGGATAATCTGTTGAGCGCCTACTATTCGGGGGCCAATCTGGACGCGGTGCTATCTCCTTATGACGGAATTAGCATTGGTATTATTTCATCTCTCAAAGGGGTTGGCTACGGATCAGCGAACAAGCCGCTGCCGATCATTACGGGGCAGGATGCGGAACTCGCTTCGATCAAGTCGATTGTGGCCGGAGAGCAGACGCAAACCATATTCAAGGATACCCGCAAGCTGGCTGAGCAGACGGTTGTGATGGCCAACAGCATTTTACAGGGCAAGCAAGCGCAAGTGAATGACACTAAATCATACAACAACGGGATCAAAGTAGTTCCTGCTTATCTGCTTGATCCGATTTCGGTAGATCGCACGAATGTCGAAAAGGATATTGTCGGCAGCCACTATTACACCAAGGAACAAATTGGACTGAAATAAGAGCAGGCTATCTAAAGCGAAAGGAGCGTACCCCATGACTGGAATCATATTGGAAATGAAGGGAATTACCAAAACCTTTCCCGGCGTGAAGGCATTGGAAAATGTAAATCTCAAGATCAAGGAAGGCGAAATTCATTCCCTGTGCGGTGAGAACGGTGCGGGCAAATCGACGCTGATGAAGGTACTGAGCGGTGTATATCCGCATGGAACCTACGAAGGGGATATTATTTTCCAGGGCAAAACGTGTGAGTTCAAGGATATCAAGCAGAGCGAGGAATTGGGCATTGTCATTATCCATCAGGAGCTGGCGCTGATTCCGTATCTGTCGATTGCAGAAAATATTTATCTGGGCAACGAACGCGCCAGCGGCGGCGTGATTGATTGGAAAGAGACTTTTGTGGGTACACGCGAGCTGCTGTCCAAGGTCGGCTTGAGCGAAAATCCCAATACACTCGTTACGAATATCGGGGTCGGGAAGCAGCAACTGGTCGAAATTGCGAAAGCGCTTTCCAAAAAGGTAAAGCTGCTCATCCTCGATGAACCCACAGCGGCGCTGAATGAGGATGATAGCGAAAATCTGCTTAATCTGATGCTGGAATTTAAGAAACAGGGTATTTCCTGTATTCTGATCTCCCACAAGCTGAATGAGGTCGCGAAGGTATCAGATTCCATCACGATTTTACGGGACGGGAAGACGATTGAGACGCTGGATATGAAAAAGGATGAGGTCACCGAGGACCGGATTATTAGCGGGATGGTTGGGCGCGATTTGACCAGCCGTTATCCAGAGCGCCATGCAGAGATCGGCAAAGTCATTTTGGAAGTGAAGGATTGGACGGTCTATCACGAGCATCATGCGGAACGCAAGGTGCTGGATCAGGTGAATCTGAATATCCGGCGTGGTGAGATTGTCGGGATTGCCGGACTGATGGGGGCGGGACGGACCGAGCTGGCGATGAGTATTTTCGGCAAATCGTACGGACGCAACATCTCGGGCCAACTGATCAAGGACGGCAAGTCGATCCAGAATAACACGGTCACGGACGCGATTAACAACGGATTTGCTTATGTGACGGAGGACCGCAAGGAATATGGCCTGATTCTGATGGATGATATCAAGCGCAATATTTCACTGACGGGCCTGAACAAGCTGACCAAGGGTGTTGTCGTCAATGAACAGGAGGAAGTTGTCGTTGCCGAGGATATGAAAAAAAGCATGAACATCAAAGCACCGAGCATTTTACAGAAAACGGGCAATCTGAGCGGCGGCAATCAGCAGAAGGTGGTACTGAGCAAATGGATTTTTGCCGGACCGGATATTCTGATCCTCGATGAGCCGACACGTGGCATTGACGTAGGTGCCAAATATGAAATTTACACGATTATTCACCGACTTGCCGCTGAAGGCAAGGGCGTGCTGGTCATTTCATCCGAGCTGCCAGAGGTACTGGGCTTGTGTGACCGGATTTACGTCATGAATGCAGGGCGAATCACCGGAGAGGTAAGCCGTGAGGACGCGTCGCAGGAAACGTTGATGAGATATATGACCAAGTCAGGAGGCGTGAAGCATGGAAACCATAACTAAATTATTTAAAAATAACATCCGCCAGTATGGCATGATGATTGCACTGGTCGTTATTATGATCCTGTTCGAGCTGCTGACAGGCGGGCTGCTGTTAAAGCCGATTAATATTACGAATCTGATTTTGCAAAACAGCTACATTCTCGTACTCGCTATCGGGATGGTGCTGGTCATCATCACAGGACATATTGATTTGTCTGTCGGCTCGATTGCTGCTTTTGTCGGCGCAGTTGCCGCCATTATGATGGTCGATTGGCAGCTTCCGGCGTGGATCGCCGTGATTGCAGCTTTGGTGGTTGGGGCGCTGATTGGCGCATGGCAAGGGTTCTGGGTCGCCTACGTGCGGATTCCGGCGTTTATCGTGACATTGGCGGGAATGCTGCTCTTCCGCGGATTGACGATGATTGTGCTGGAAGGCCAATCCATCTCTCCTTTTCCGGGGGGCTTCCAAAAAATCAGTTCAGGCTTCCTGCCGGATTTTGCATCCTCCGGTTATAACCTGGTATCCATCATTGTCGGCATTGCGCTCACGGTGTGGTATATCGTCAATGAGCTTCGCGAGCGTCGTTCCCAGCTTAAATACGGTTTTGAGATTCCGTCACAGACCCTGTTTGTACTCAAGCTGATTGTGGTGGCTGCGATCATCAATCTGTTCACCTTTATGCTCGCAAGCTATGCGGGAATTCCGAACATTCTCGTATTGCTGTTCATTCTGATTGTCGTTTACTCCTTTGTGATGAATCGCACGGTAATGGGTCGCCATGTGTACGCGCTGGGTGGAAATGAAAAGGCGGCAGGTCTGTCTGGTGTCAAAACGAAAAAAGTAACGTTCTGGGTATTTGTGAACATGGGTGTGCTGGCTGCCATTTCCGGTTTGATCTTCGCCGCACGTCTGAACGCGGCTACACCGAGAGCGGGTACGAACTTTGAGCTGGACGCCATCGCAGCCTGCTTCATTGGCGGAGCCTCGGCAACCGGCGGGATCGGGACCGTTTTTGGAGCGATTATCGGTGGTCTGGTGATGGGCGTACTGAATAACGGCATGTCCCTGATTGGTTTGGGCATTGACTGGCAGCAAGGGATCAAAGGTCTGGTACTGCTGCTGGCGGTTGCCTTCGATATTTACAACAAAAACAAAAGATCGGCTTAGAATACAAGGAACCTCCAGTCCACTTGAAATGTGGATACTGGAGGTTCCTTGTTTGTTTGACCTTGCAGGCCACGATCATACGTATTTAAGTTGTCACCATTTGTCCGCCATTGACATGCAGCGTTTGGCCTGTAATAAAGGACCCGTCATCCGAAGCTAGCAGCACATAGGCCGGGGCCAACTCATAAGGCTGTCCGGCACGCTTCATCGGTGTATTGGTGCCGAAGGTTCGAATAGCTTTAGGCGACTGAGTGGCGGGCTTCAGCGGAGTCCAGATCGGACCGGGAGCAATGGCGTTCACGCGAATGCCCTGATCGACCAGATTATTAGCCAGAGCGCGGGTAAAACTCACAATCGCACCTTTGGTGGATGCATAGTCGATCAGATTCTTTTGCCCGACATACG
>NZ_JH601048.1:132331-137043 GCF_000245715.1 Paenibacillus sp. Aloe-11
AACCGAAGCTGTATTAACAATGCTGGCTCCAGCTCGCATATATGGCAGTGCTGCTGATGTCATATAAAAGAAGGAAATAATATTTGTATCAAACGTATCACGCAGCTGCTGCTCGCTGATATCCAGATACAATTCTCGTATAAACTGAACCCCCATGTTGTTAATGAGGATATCGATACGTCCGAAGGTTTCCATCGTTTGTTGGACAACCAGACAGCAGTTGCTTTTTAGCCTCAGATCGCCTGGAATTAACAAACAACGCCTGCCGAGCTTGTGAATCACATCGCGGGTTTCCATCGCATCCCGATGCTCATCGAGATAGGCAATAACCAGATCGGCCCCTTCTTTGGCAAAAGCCACAGCAACCGCACGACCAATACCGCTATCACCGCCGCTAATGATCGCTACCCGATCCTGAAGCTTTCCAGTGCCGATATATTTTGGATTATCAAAAATAGGGCGTGGAACCATCAGATATTCCAACCCCGGTTGTCTGTATTGATGCTGGGGAGGAAAAGCAATCGGAACTTCTTTACATTGGGTTTCTGTACCGTAATTAGGATACTGCCAATTCATTGTAATCTCCTTTTTTGGGCGTTTTGAAATCCAATATATTCGAAATGGGCGCAAACGGTGACTCGCGACGGTTTCCTGTAAGCAGGCAGCTTCCGTTAACTGCGAGTCGTGCTCAAATCACAAATTATCCCGAAATCGTCGCTCCATCCGCCGGAATATGGACACGCTCCCCCAAACCTTCACGGTTGATATGTTCCGCAAGCTCGGAGCGAGTTAGCAGACAATGATTGATGGCTTCCATGTGGATAGCCACGACTTGTGTATAAGGGGCGTGCTGCGCTACCGTCGTCACATCATGGGCAGTCATAATGATGGGATCACCCACTGTAAAACGCGCTCCTCCAGCGTTCACAATTGTCCAATCAGGACGGTATTCGTCCAGTGTTTTCGCAACTTCACTGCACCAGATGGTATCCCCGGCCAAATAGACGACAGGCTCACCAGGAGCTTGAAACACAAAGCCTGATACGGGTCCCATCTGCTCCCCGATTTCTCCGGTACCATGATGTCCTGTTGTGCGGATGATCTCGATTTCTCCCATAGATCCAACCATCCAAATCGGATTCACCTGTGTAAAACCGTCAGCAGCAATTTGCTCTTCATTACCGGGCTGACAGAAGACGGGAATTTGCTTGTCCAGCCATTGTACTGCCGCCGGGTCCCAATGATCCGGGTGCAAATGCGTAACGATCACAACGTCAGGCTGTCCGAGCGTTTCCCATTGTGGAGGCAAGGGAACCAGCGGATTGCGACGATCATTCGCCGTATTCGGAATAGGCGGATTTACGCCAGGCTCGCTCAGCATCGGGTCGATCAGAAATTTTACTCCACCATATTCTAGCCATAGAGTCGCATTGCGGATCAGTGTGATTTTCATATATTGATAGCTCCTTTGGTATAGTCGATAGATTTTTTAGCCGGATATGTTCGGCGGTTCGTTGTTTCTGTTACAATCATATCTGACGCAAAAGATGCAGGCTATGGTCTGCTGAAAGGAAAACAAGAAATCTCGTTTCATGATGAAAGGAAAATGGCTATGGAACTATTTGTGCCCGATGAGATTGACCTGCGTATTCTTCATCATCTGATTGAGGACAGCTCTTTATCGCACAAGGAGATTGGTCTGCTTGTTCATCTTACGGGCCAAGCGGTAGGAGCGCGTGTTCGGAAAATGGAGGATGCAGGCATCATCGAAGGCTATACTATACGCTGGAACCCTGAAAAAATGGGGCAGACGATTCATGCTTTTATTACGGTATTTTTGAATTCGGGAACCGTTCATAGTACTTTCCTGGCTTTTGCACGGAAGCATCCCTCTATTGTTGAGATTCATCGGGTCAGTGGTGAGGGCTGTTACTGGATGCGCTTGCGCATGTCATCACAGTCAGAGCTTAATGCCATGCTGGATGAACTGACGCAATACGGCAATTACAAACTAAGCTTTTCGTTAGGAGAAATCAAATGATACAAGCTCCCGTTGCTAGGGGAGCTTTTTGTTTTGGTGAGGACGCATAGTGGTTAGTGATGCAGGCTCATTTTTAAAATATGCTGCAATCCGTGTGAGCCCATCCTGGTGTCGCCCTCATCTTGAAAGCCACATGTGAGGTAGAGTTTTTGAGCAGGGTGGTTACGGGCATTGACACCCAGTACGACTTCGCGAACATTTGGGAAGTGTTTGGAGATATATTGGGGCAATTGAAGCAGCCCATGCTTGGCGTACCCTTGTCCTTGATCTGCATAATGAATTGAGAAAGCACGCAGTAATAGAGCCTCGGAAGCATTCGTATAGTCCGCTAGCTCCTCTCCATCGTATAAAATAAAAAATCCCACCGGTCTTCCGGCAGCCGTAATGACGACAGGATGGCGGTGCGGATCTTGCTTGGCCAGTGCCAGCATTTCATCCGGCATTCCGGTAAACTGCCGCTGATCCTCAGGCAAATAAAACGTATGTAAAATGGCATCATGCTTACACTGATAAGGGACAAGCTCTACGCCAGTGGTAGAAGCAGACTGTGAGGTGTATGTGGGTTTATTCATGCTTACACTCCAATCTGTACATATTTTTAACATACTATAACATCTCATGGGCTATACAAAGCTGAACTAAAAAATGTACAAAAAGAGAAACCCGAACGCACCTCACTTACGTAATACCCATACATAAACAAGCATGGCTAAAAGGAGACGTGTACTTCTATGAAGCAGGTTGTACCATACCGTGAAAGTCAGGACCTATTGCGTCATGAGCTGAATACTATTGAGGCGTGGGAGAAAGAGCAAAAGGACATTTTTTTCTGGGAAAAAATCGGCAGATGGCCTTTTATGCTGCTGGATCGACTGACGCCTAAAATCATTAAAGACAAGCTGGAGCAACTGCTTAACGAGCTGGGAAGCTTCATTCAAAACGGCGGCAAATATTTGGTGAAAGAAGAAACCGTGCTAAACAAGCTGAAACAGACGGCTCGTGAACATATCACTCGGCAAAATGGCACTGATTTGGACCACAGTTCTGAATCGGCATGGGGGCTAAAGCAGTCGGCCGAGCTGCCGCTCACGATCATGGATCAGACCGCCGACGAAATAATATCAGGTCGTGTTACCTTTGCCACCGCTCAGGGAGCAACGACAGGAATTGGCGGTGTATTTACCGTCGCGGCGGATATTCCTATTTTGCTCGGCCTGTCGCTCAAAGTACTGCAGGAAATGGCGCTATGCTACGGCTTCAATCCCGATGATAAGCAGGAACGCATATTTATCATTAAATGTATGCAATTCGCTTCATCCGACATCGTGGGAAAAAAGGCTGTGCTGGAGGAACTGGCCCTGTTTGATGATCCTTCACGTCAGGCACAGGTCTTTTCCCAGATGCAGGGATGGAGAGAAGTCGTAAATACGTACCGCGACCAGTTTGGCTGGAAAAAGCTGCTTCAGATGGTCCCGATTGCGGGTATTCTGTTTGGCTCCATCGCCAATCGAAGCGCGATTCGTGACGTAGCTGAAGCAGGTAAAATGTTGTACAAAAAGCGTCGTATTCTGATGCGTTTGGCCGAAGCCAAAAATTGATTACACTTCGGCTCCATTTTCCTCGGCCCAGCGGTTCAGGGTTTTATCTGTAGGCAGCAGGAAGGTCAAAATGCCGAGCAGCGGCAAAAAGCCACACAGGAACATGATGTTCGTGATGCCTAACTTGTCGATCCAGTTGCCGAGCACCAGCGCTCCCACTCCGCCAAGGCCAAAAGCGAGGCCCGTGATCAGACCGGACACCGTTCCGATTTTGCCGGGCACGAGCATCTGCGCGTATACAACGGTAATGGAGAAGCTTGACAGCATGATAAAACCGATAATTGGCAACAGGATCGCAGTCCAGAATTGGTTGGCATAAGGCAGCAACAGTGCAAGAGGCGCGGCCAGTACCATGGACAGGAAAATCATGTTCCGTTTGCCAAACCGATCCCCCAGCGGTCCGCCAAAGAAGGTGCCTAGCGCACCAGCTCCGAGGAACAGGAAAATATACAGCTGTGCATCAGCCAGTGGCATTTTAAACACTTCCATCAGGTAAAACGCATAGTAGCTTCCGACCGAGGTCGAATACCACGAACGGACAAATACCAGTAGAATGAGGACAATCATGGCAAACATAATGCGGTTGCGTACTTCGGGCTTCATACGGCGTGCCACCGCTTTTTTACGTGCAATGCCTTCTGTACGCAGAACGTTGCCATACCAGCGGGCGATGAACGATTGGACCACAATCCCGGCTGCCGCAATACCTGTGAACCAGATGGCGCCAAATTGTCCCAACGGGATAAAAATCCAGCTCGTAAGCATCGGTGCCAGTGACTGGCCTGCATTGCCGCCAACCTGGAAAATGGATTGGGCCAGCCCGCGGCGTGATCCGGCCGCCATATGGGATACCCGCGAGCCTTCCGGGTGAAAGGCGGCTGAGCCCAGACCGACGAAGATAACCGCGAGCAGCACCGCTTTGTAATCCGGGGCATAGGCAAGGAGCAGCATACCTGTCAGTGTAAAGCCCATACCGATGGGCAGGATTGCAGGCGTAGGTCTCTTGTCCGAAAACAAGCCAATCACCGGCTGCATGATGGAGGCTGTAAAATTAATGGCGAATGAAATCCAGC
>NZ_JH601048.1:137056-164726 GCF_000245715.1 Paenibacillus sp. Aloe-11
TTCAGGTTCATGGATTCCTTCAAGATCGGAAAGATCGCAGGAATGACCGATTGAATCGAGTCATTGAATAGATGGACGAAGCTGATCGCAATCAGAATCGCAAAAACGGTGCCTTTCGCTTGCGGCTCCTGAAGCGGGAGCGATTGGCCCGTTTCTTTTTTTGCTGCAGATTTAGTAGTCATGGCAACCTCCGGTTATGTATGTATGTTTTAAGATATAGGAAGCGATCCGTTTGCAGCAAATGGCTGAAAGTGGAGTAAAACCTGTCTTTGCTCGGTGCTGCTAACCCATACGGCTGTATACTCGATATTGCTTGATTTAATTCGGATTTTGTCTCATGGAAATCCAAATGTTAATCATTTTGAAACCGATATAAATGGAATAGGGAAAGAAAAGGGGAGCTAGCATGAGAAAAACAGGGATAATTGTACTGGCCGCAGCGATGGTCTGTGGAGCGATAGCAGGCACTACATTAAACAACGGGTCAAAAGCGGTAGCGGCAGAAACAGCGACGGATGTAATCACAAACAATTCTTGGAAAACCGCTAAAATCATGGATGTAGTCGACCGGGATAACTACCTACTGGATGACGGTTCTTTATGGAGAAAAAGTATAGATGGCCCTGTTATTGAAAAATTGAACTTGAAGGGAATTACAGGCAGCAAGGATGAGCGTGTAGACTATTACGGATGGACTCAGGACGGAAGGGTAGCTAATTGGGATAATATTTCCGATCATGCAACAGTAGCGTCTCAGTCCTCAGGAGTTAAAGAGATTACCGGAGAGGGCTTGGCTATTAAAAACGATGGGACGGTCTCTTGGGGAAGAACAAAGATCGAGGGAATATCAGATGCCATCGACGGCGATAAGATAAGTACCTACTTTACCGTTCTGACTCGATCCGGTGATGTATGGTATTCCACAGGTTACACAGGATCCAAGCCGCGCAAGATAGGACATGTAGACCATGCGCTCGATATCAAAATGAGTACAGCGTATGCTGCGGTGCTAAAGGAAGACGGTCATGTCACGATGCTGGATATGCTGACGAATGAACCGCCGCGTGAAGTGGGAAGTGATATTGCCTCGATATTATGGAAAAAAGGCACACATGTCTTGATAACCGTACATCAGGACGGGACGGTGTGGAGCTATGATCGGCTGAAAAAATATCCGGCGGTACAGCTTAGCGGATTGTCTAATGTTGCACGGCTGGTTGATTCACCTGACGAGCTTTTTGCACAATTAAAGGATGGTTCATGGGTCGGCTATAAGGACGGTATTACGACTCCTTTAAGTTTACCTACATTAATAGGGATGGCCCTGTTGACGACCTCCAAAGAGGCTGCGATCGGTGACAGCATTCAATTGAATGTGCAGGAGACGTATTCCAATGGGTATCGACTCACACGGCATCCCGAGGCCAGTGAAATTGAAGTAGAGAAGCCTCAGGTTGCCGAGCTGCAGCAGGACGGCTCAGGCAAGCTCAAAGTACGGGGCATTGGCAGCACCGTCGTATCTTTGCGGACCGAAGGATTACCATCATCTTTTACCCTGAAAGTAGCGTCTGATCAAACATTGACCGGGGCGGCTGTGCTGAACGGCAGTGTGTATTTGCCTGTGCAGTCTGTGTTCAAGACGCTGGGCGGATCGGTTACTGTGGCCAATCAGACATTTACGATCAAGCTGGGGAAAAATAATATTGTACTCCAAAAAGGGAGTTCTTCTGCGCTGGTGAATGGCAAACCTGTTGCGCTGAAAGGCAAGATACAAACAGTCAATGGACAGGTGGTGTTCCCGGGAACATTGCTAAGCGATCTGAAGCTGGGTGGCTTCAAATGGAATCGTGATCGGCAGCAGGGGGAATTATCTGTGGGGGCAACCAAGCTTGTGATCGAGACGCCGGAAACGGCAAAAATTATCAAAGCCATTGATCTGGGCAGTCTGTCCAAACTCATTGGCAAAACCTATTGGGTCAATAACTTCTATAACGCAGGAGAGCGCTTTGGCAAAGTAACCGTTAAAGATATCGAGGTCAGTACGGACCCGAATGGCGTTAAATCGTATGAAGTTATTTTTCAGGGCGCCAATGGCGTAACTTATAACACGTTTTCCATGGTTGGAGCTTCACGCATCCCGCAAATGCTGTCCGATTCCGATCAATTCCTGACTTACGATCCCTACAAGAAATATCAATGGTCGCAAGCCATTTGGAATAAGATTAAAAATAATGAAGTCAGCTTGGGCATGAATACGACGCAAGTGCAGTTCGCATGGGGAAACCCAACAGTCAGAGAAAAGGGAACTGCTTCAAACGGAACCCAAGTCGAAGCCTGGGTATACGGCAACCGTAGTCTTTATTTTAAAGCGGTGGGTTTCGTAAATGGCAAAGTTATAGAGGTATGGCTGTAAGGTTAATGACGTTTCCATAATAGCTTGAACGAGGGTGTCTCAAGAGCCGAATAAGCGGCTTATGAGATGCCTTTTTTATTTTAACAAAACCATGCTCATTATTTAACAAATGCAAGATATGATTTTTATGCCGTACACCTGTTGTGTGGATGAACACAAAGCAAGTATGAAGAGCATAAGAGAGGATATGATTACACAATGAAATTGCTAAGAAAGCCATTATCTGCTGCTTTATTATCTGTACCATTACTTTTAGGTTCTCTGGGAGGAAGCTATGCGAGTGCGGCAAATCTACCAACAACGGTATCTCCATCCGAACCGTCCGGAGGATATTTTGTAGACCACTATAAAAATAATACCTCCGCCAATAAGACAGAAAGCTCTAATCCGACCCTCAGATTGCTCTCTGGATTTACCAAGCTTTGGACTCCCGGGGCGACTTGGGATACGGGCACCAAGCTAAATAGCAGCGTGCTGGACGCCAATATTCAAAAAGTGATTGATATAGCAGCTCGCCGCACTTCCAGTGAGGCCGATGCGGCTTATTTGGATGATCGCAGAAATCAGAGCTACAGTGTGATTGACGGTCTGGGTTCGCTTACCGATGTATATCGAAAGAATGCAGGGGCAACTACAACAATCAACGACGTTCCGTCAGATGCCCTGACTAAAAAATATGAAGATGAGGGAACCAATGCAGGGAGTACAAGCTCCAGTCTTGGCAATATCGTGAAATTGGTCAATACCCTGCGTGGTGATTACTCTTCGACAAGCTCGGCCAAGGCTTACTTTAGCTACCCTCGTCCGTTTCGCTGGAGTGATAATTCAGTCGTAGTTCCGACTCTGCTGCCAGCTCAAAATCCAGACCCTAGCAAGGATGGCGGTTTTCCTAGTGGTCATACCAACGCGGCGTATCTCAGCGCCATTGCTATGGCCTACGCTGTACCAGAGCGTTACCAGGAACTGCTGACGCGAGCTTCGGAGCTGGGCAACAATCGTATTGTGGCTGGTATGCATTCACCATTTGATGTGATGGGAGGTCGCGTCATGGCAACGGCGACGGCAGCTGCCATCCTGTCTGATCCGGCCAATAGCAGCTTGAAGAAAGCAGCTTACCAGGATGCTCATAGTACATTGTTAACGCAAAAGGGGACAGCCCCGAATCGGTTCAGCAATTACGCTGCCAATAAAAAAGAATATACCCAACGATTGACCTACGGATTTAGTCAGATTAATCCGACGACTACACCCATGACGGTACCTAAGGGAGCCGAGGTGCTGCTAGAAACACGTCTGCCTTACCTTGACAGCACACAACGCCGTTGGGTATTGGCCACTACAGGTCTTCCATCCGGTTATCCCGTGCTTGACGATGCCGAAGGATGGGGGCGACTCAACCTGTTTTCCGCCGCGGACGGTTATGGAGCCTTTGCCAATCATGTTACCGTGACCATGGACTCCTCCAAAGGCGGTTTCAATGCATTGGACCGCTGGCGCAACAATATCTCCGGCGTTGGCAAGCTGACTAAAAAGGGAACAGGTACGCTAAAGCTAATGGGCAACAATACGTATTCCGGCGGTACACAGCTTGAGCAAGGCATTCTGGAGGGAAACTCGGAGACGGCCTTCGGAAGTGGGGATGTTACGAATAATGGAGGCACTCTCCGCACCAATACTTCCGGCAAGCTCGTTATTGGCGGTAATTACAAGCAAGCTGCCAAGGGAACCCTTGAACTTCATCTGGACAGTAAAAATGACGTGCTCAAAACGAAGGGAACAGCCGTACTTGGCGGAAAATTGCGTCTGAATTTTTCAAACAAATATGTACCGGCTAACGGTGCCACGATCTTGACTTATGGTAAACGGAATGGAGCATTTTCTTCCGTTGAAACGTCAGGTTTGCCGAGCAAATATAAAGTAAAGGTTATCTATAAAGCGGACAGCGTTCAGTTAAAAGTGACAAAATAACCAAACAGGACGATTAAGAAGTGCACCTTTGGAATACACCGGATCAACCATGAGGTTATCCGGTGCCCATTCTGGAGGTGCATTTTGCTGTTTAATGATGTGGGCTGGTTTATAGCCAAGGGTATAAAAAGGTCAAAATTTGACCTTAATGTAGTAAAATAATCGCGCTGTTTGAAAGCGCAGTCATGATATTCTTAAGAAGCATATTGGTCAAAGTTTTAAATGTTTAGACTAACTAAGAGGAACAGAGGAAAGGAAGAGACTGATGAGTCTTGAAAAAGAATACGTTAAAATAGCCCAAGATGTAATTAAAGGGCTTGGCGGGGAAGACAATATTATTTCTATGGCACATTGTGCCACACGGCTAAGACTGATTGTAAAAGACAGGGACATTATTGATGATGAATTTATTGAGAATATTGATAAGGCCAAGGGGGTATTCTTTACATCCGGACAATATCAAATTATTTTTGGAACCGGTACCGTAAATAAAGTTTATGAAGCGATGGTCGGCCAAAACGTATCTGCTACATCCAAGGCAGATCTGAAAGAGAAGGCTTCAACGCAAGATGACAACTTTTTCAAAAGAATGATCCGGGTTTTCGGGGATGTATTCGTTCCCATTATACCTGCATTGGTAGCTACAGGATTATTCATGGGAGTTAGGGGCTTGGTAACTCAGCCTGCATTGCTTCAGCTATTTGGGCTTACACCGGATCAGATTTCTGCGAATTTTATATTATTTACGCAAATACTGACCGATACCGCATTTGCCTTTTTACCCGTGCTGGTGTGCTGGTCAGCGTTCAGAGTGTTCGGCGGGTCGCCTATCTTGGGGATATTGCTCGGATTAATGCTGGTAAGTCCTTCCTTGCCTACATCCTGGGATGTCGCTCAACATGTCAAGGAGCCCCTTTTATTTTTGGGATTCATTAAAATTGCAGGCTATCAGGGCTCGGTTCTGCCGGCGTTCATTATAGGGATCGTCGGGGCGATGCTGGAGAAGAGAATTAGAAAATCCGTTCCCGAGGCATTGGACTTGATTCTCACACCGTTTCTGACATTGTTGCTCACACTGGTACTGGGCTTGTTCGTGATCGGTCCCATCTTCCATGAGGTGGAGGTTTTAATATTAGCGGCAGTTACAGCTATTTTGAAATTGCCGTTTGGCATTGGCGGGTTTATTTATGGTGGCATTAATCAGATTATTGTCGTTACCGGACTGCACCATGCTTTGAACCTGATAGAAATACAGATGCTGGTGGATAGCGGCTGGAATATGGTCAACCCGATCAGCTCGGCGTCGATTTGTGCACAAGCGGGTGCGGCGTTGGCCGTCGGCCTCAAATCGA
Organism: Paenibacillus sp. Aloe-11; assembly: GCF_000245715.1. Lineage (NCBI taxonomy): Bacteria > Bacillati > Bacillota > Bacilli > Caryophanales > Paenibacillaceae > Paenibacillus > Paenibacillus sp. Aloe-11. Next base: position 142,790 of record NZ_JH601048.1, read on the forward strand.
GAAGATTAAAAACCAAATCTATTGCCTATCCTTCTGCCTTGTCTGCATTGTTGGGCATTACAGAACCGGCCATTTTTGGGGTGAATATTCGATATGGCAAGCCATTTATGATGGGCTTGATTGGGGGAGCGGTTGGCGGATTTTTCGCACGTATCTTTAATGTTCAAGCAACGGGCATGTCGATTACAGCCATCCCTGGATTGTTATTGTATCTGAATAATCAGATTTTTCTGTATATTTTAGTTTGTTTAATCGGTTTTGGTGTAGCATTTGCATTGACATGGATCTTTGGGTTTAAAGAAAAAATAGAGAACAAATAAAATTTGGTGGAGAGAATCATGGACAACAAAACACTGCTTGATAAATTGAATAGTCTTTCAATAGAAGAGAAGATTGGCCAGCTCATCCAACTGACCGGTGATTTTTTTGAAGGCGATATGGATACGGTTGTGACGGGCCCTCTCAAAAAATTAGGGTTAAGCGCCAGTTACAATGTTTATAACACCGGATCTATATTGAACATTACCAATCCGGAAAAAATTATTCGCCTGCAAACGGACTATTTGGAAAAATCGGTTCATAAAATTCCACTGCTGTTCATGGCAGATATTATCTATGGGTATCGAACCATCTTCCCGATTCCAATTGCACAAGCTTGCAGTTGGAACTATGAGGGGATAGAACATGCGGCGTCGGTTGCTGCTCGGGAATGCTACGAGGAAGGTGTTCACGTGACCTTTTCCCCTATGGTAGATATCGTTAGAGATCCCCGCTGGGGGCGGGTGATGGAATCGCCTGGAGAGGATACATTGCTGGCGCGGAAATATGCGCAAAGCGTGGTTCTGGGAATCCAGGGAAGGAATGTGGAGAGTACAGCCGTGCCGGCCAATAAAATTGCCGCTTGCGTTAAGCATTTTGCCGCTTATGGAGCGCCTGTCGCCGGACGTGAATACAATGCCGTGGATATGTCGGAGCATGCATTGCGGGAGTATTATTTACCCGGGTATCAAGCTGCAATAGAAGCGGGTGCCAAGCTCGTCATGACGGCTTTTAATACCTTGAATGGTATCCCGGCGACTGGAAACGAATGGCTTAACCGAGATGTGCTAAGACAAGAAATGAATTTTGACGGTGTGTTGATCTCGGATTACGCCGCTATAGAAGAGTTAATCATGCATGGTTATGCCAAAGACGAGGCTTCCGCCGCAAGGCTGGCACTGCTGGCGGGTGTGGATGTGGATATGAAGACCGCAATATACGCTAATCAATTGGAGAATGTAATATCTGGTAACGTCCATATGCTGGAGCTTCTGAATGAAGCTGTATACCGTGTCTTAAAGCTGAAAAATGATTTGGGGCTGTTTGAGGACCCGTTCCGCGGATTACAGGAAATCGTTAAGCTTCCAACAAGCAGCATTTTGTCAGATGATCATAAAAAAGCAGCGCTGTCCTTGGCAGAAGAATCCGTTGTGCTGCTGAAAAATGAACATGAATTGCTGCCATTGTCGAAACATACCAAGGTAGCCCTAATCGGTCCTTATGCAGAAGAAAACTCGACCCTGGGTATGTGGGCCATTAAGGGGGAGGAGACGGATACCGTTAATTTGAAAACAGGGCTGTTAAAGCATGTTGATCCCGACAATCTCACAGTTTGCAGAGGGGCATACATGATGCCCGTTCATGCGAGGAAAAACCTTGGCAAATATGCGGACAAGCTGGCTGCTGAAACAATCGATGAGGAAGTCCTGCTGCAACAAGCGATCCGGAATGCTAACGAAGCGGATGTCATTGTCCTCGCCTTGGGAGAAAGTATATATCAGAGCGGAGAAGGAGGATCGCGGACGAACCCGACGCTTCCGGAGCCGCAATTGAAACTGCTCCATGAATTAAGCTTATTGGGCAAAAAGATCGTTCTGATCGTATATAGTGGAAGACCTTTGATCCTTACCGATGTTGCTGAAAAAGTTGACGCCATTGTTCAGGCCTGGTACCCGGGAACGATGGGTGGAGAAGCGCTGGCCAATATATTGTATGGGAAAGTAAATCCGTCGGGGAAATTAGCGATGACCTTTCCACGCAGCGTCGGTCAAATTCCGGTGTACTACAATGAGTTGAATACAGGAAGACCGAATCTAAAGGAAAATGGCACTTATCGATTTGCGTCCCGATATATAGATGAAGTGAATGAACCGTTGTATCCGTTTGGCTATGGTAAATCCTATACCTCCTTTGAATACAGTCTATTAACCCTCAGCCCAAAAGAAATGAAAACAAATGAGTCAGTGGATATCCGTATATCTGTGTCCAACACTGGAACCCATGATGGGAAAGAAACGATCCAATTATATATTCGCGATAAATTTGCAAGTGTTGCAAGGCCTGTTAAAGAATTAAAAGATTTCAAAAAGGTTTTTTTACAAAGTGGCGAGACTAAAATTGTAGAATTTTCTATTGATGAAGACATGCTTAAATTTCATGGACGTGGAATGGAGTACAAGAGTGAGCCTGGCGAATTTGATGTTTATATCGGTTCTAGCTCACAGGAAATTTTGCTGAGCTTTAGTTTTATATTTTTACCGGAGGATAAACATGAATAAAAGTGACAGTTATAATCTTAAATATCATATTACCCCTCCTTACGGGCTATTAAATGATCCTAATGGACTTGCCTTTTTCAATCATCAATACCATGTGTTCTATCAGTGGAATCCAAAAGGAACCGAACATAAACATAAATGCTGGGGTCATGTTGTTTCCAGTGATCTGGTGCATTGGCAAAGGAAAAGTGTCGCGCTGGAGCCTTCGGAATGGTATGACAAGGATGGCATTTATTCCGGCGGGGCCATAGTTCATAATGAACAGCTGTATCTGTTTTATACAGGAAATGTAATCAGGGATGATGGAGTAAAAGAAAGCTATCAATGTGCAGCCATTTCGGAGGATGGTGAGCATTTCCAAAAAATTGGTCCTTTGTTTGAACATCCCGAAGGTTATACCAGGCATGTCCGAGATCCGAAAGTATGGAGAGACCGGAACGGGAACTGGTGGCTGATCGTTGGCGCTCAAAGAGAAGATTTGACTGGAGATACGCTTGTCTACAAATCTACAGATTTGTCCGATTGGGAATGCCAGGGCTCATTTTTTGATCATGAGCATGAATTCGGATATATGTGGGAATGTCCTGATCTACTTCATTTTACGGAAAATGATATTTTTGTTTTCTCTCCTCAGGGTTTACCGGAGGCAGGCGAATATTATAAAAATCCTAATCAATCGGGATATATGGTTGGGAAATTATTGGAGACAGGGAAATTCAGCGGAAACCTATCCGATTTTAAAGAGCTTGATCGAGGATTTGATTTTTACGCGCCACAATCGTTTAGGGTAAATGATAGAACGATTATGTTCGGATGGATGAGCGCCATGAATGAAGAAATGGAAAAGGCTGTTCCGACCATTCAGAAAGGCTGGATTCATGCATTGACTCTTCCTAGAGAAATAGTGCTGATGAACGGTGTGTTGTACCAGAAACCATTGCCGGAATTACAATTGTTAAGACTGGATGGCGCGCATTATAAGGGGAACATTCAAAGTGGTGGGTGGCTGCTGCCTTCCTTGCAGGTGGAATTCATTGTTCATTTTTCGATGCTTACACAAAACTTCAAAATGATAATAAGAAACGCTGTGCAAATTGACTATAATTCGGAAGAAAACAGTCTGACCGTATGGAGAACCAACTGGTTGACGAACCAGAGGGAGTACAGAAAAGCAACATTAACGAATAGACTTGCAGGAATGCAAATATTCATTGAAAGCTCAAGCCTGGAGATCTTTGTGAACGAAGGCGAGGAAGTGTTTTCTCTACGTTATTTCCTGGAAGATACGGAACAACGCAGTGTGCTGCTTGAAGCAGGAGACAATGAAGGAAAAATTAAGATATATCAGCTTCAGGAATGTACAGCATAAGAGCGGAGTGCAGGTGTAAAGTCCAGGACCAAGGTCAAGAAGGAGAAGCTCCTGCTTGAATTTGATATAAATTAGTAAAACTAATCATTCACCTGCAAGTGCTGCAAGTAGGCAAGGAAAGGCTGTTCATTACTCCGTTTGCGAGAAGAACGGCCTTTTTTGTCTTGGTTGCTGAATAGATTTCAGCTTGTCTGGGCATTTTACTATCGGTATAGTATGAGTATTAGAGTATGTGGCTTAATATAAGGTACTGTTGATTACTCATAGCTGGTTGATGAGGTGTCGTATGAAAAAAATATATGAGCATATTGAAATAGACAGAAGAAAAATGATTAACCTCTTTATGTTTCAATCGACAGATACAGAAAGAGTCATCCCCATGCATTTTCACAGTAATATGGAATTAATCTACTGTACAAGTGGAAGTCTCAAGGTGTGGCATGAAGGAAAAATAACCATTTTGATGGAGAAGGATGCACTGTTTATTAATAGCAATGTGCCGCATTCCACACAGAGCATTACGGAAAACCAAGTCGTTGTATTGCAATTTCCAGACACTTTTTTTGCCAATGAACAAGTAATCATCCAATTAAACACGCAAGAGAAACAAGTTGAACATACTATACTTTCTAAATTAAGAGAGTTGTTTATGGATATATATAACCTGCATATCTCCAAAGGCAAATATGACTATATTTTAGAGCAAAGCCGAATTATTGAGCTTAAATATTTGCTCGTTAATCATTTTAGTCAGGCAACAGGCATACCACCGGAGGTATTTAGTGAAAAGCAGCGAAAGATCAAGACAATCATGGATTTTATGAAAGAGCATTATACTGAAAATATCAGCTTGGCCAAAACGGCTCGAATCTGCGGTTATTCGGAGGCCTATTTGTCGAGAATGTTTCATGAATATACAGGTCAGACGTTTACGGAGTACAAGCAAATTCTCTGCTTGGAAAAGGCAATCGATTTATTGGAAACAACGAATAAGTCACTTACAGAAATTTCTTACGAGGCCGGCTTTCCAAACGAGAAATCTTTTAGAAAAGCCTTTAAGGAAGTTATGGGTAAAACGCCTTATGAATACAAAAAATCAAAATTTGATATAGAGCCATCCTCCTCTTCGTAAATACCAAGGGGCTGTCCCTGAGTCATTGTAAGACTTTTACAGGACAGCCCCTTGGTATTTTTATGCTATGTCAGGAGAGCAATGAGCTTATCGGTTATCCACCGTCTCCGGGTACATATCATGATTCATCATGCGATGCTCGGCCATTTGCTCATACTTGGTTCCCGGTTTGCCGTAGTTCGTATAGGGGTCGATGGAGATGCCGCCGCGCGGCGTGAACTTGCCCCATACTTCGATATAACGCGGGTCCATCAGCTTGATCAGGTCATTCATGATGATGTTGACGCAATCCTCGTGGAAATCACCGTGGTTGCGGAAGCTGAACAGGTACAGCTTGAGGGATTTACTTTCTACCATTTTAATATCGGGAATGTAGCTGATGTAGATGGTTGCAAAATCAGGCTGTCCTGTAATCGGACACAGGCTGGTAAACTCCGGGCAATTGAATTTTACAAAATAATCGCGGTACGGGTGTTTATTATCAAAGCTTTCGAGAATGGCGGGATCATAGGCAAAGGTGTATTGTGTGCCTTGATTGCCAAGCAAAGTAACGTCGGTCATTTCTTCAGGTTTTCTTCCGGTCATGTTAGGTTAGGCTCCTTAAGATTAGTTGGGTAAACGAGATGGGAGTTATGGTGGTGAAGGTTCGGTTCGGTTAGGTGACGCTCCGCGAAGGATTTGAGCTTCCGATCGCTGTTGAAATGGGATTCTTTCTGATAGTTGAAAGATATAGGTTAGAATCCCATTTCAAAGGCGAACGCTAACGCTTCTCCAGCTTCAAATCCTCCGCTCCGCTGCCGACCGCCGTCACCACCCTAAAGTCCCTACTCGTTTATATGTGAGTGAGTAGAAGTGAATAGTGTTCGCCCCTTTATATAGGAGCGAGTTCTTGTTGAGAAGCCCCGTCCTTACGGACGAGGGTTTCTCTTGATTTGTAATTTGGATGTCGGAGGTGTACCTCAATGAAATTTGGCGTGTCTGTGTATCACCTATAGGCCCATATGGAATATATTACATTTAAGTGCTATACGCCGCGTTTGTTGCCCCATACAAGGGTGTGGAGCTGCGGGAGTACTCTTACGTCATTTAGTCGGGAATCGTCCATGACACGGTCGATAAGCCATTCATAACGATGCAATAGGGATTCGGCAATCTGTTCCGTGTTCTCGGTGTTCACATCTGGGTTACCGGTCTGGAGGAACAGTGGTACATGCGGATAGCGCTCGTGAACGGTGCGTGCATATGCTAGATCTGTATCATCGAATATGACGACCTTCAAGCTGCATGCTCCATGGTAGAATCTCGCTGATTCATTAACGGCTTCTTCTGTGCATGCTGCGGTTGAGACGTGTGTTGCAGACCTGGACTCTCCAACCGTCTTCCAATCAGTCCTCTTCCGATTCGACAGACGGGCGACGATATCATCCAGCACATTCCAGTTGGTCGTCATGCCGGAGCTGGGCGGCTTGGGGGATAAGGTCACCTCATCGATATCGTACAGCCAATCCTGCCAGCGGGAGCCTTGGGTTTCGACAGCGGTGGCAATGCCTTGACTGCGCAGCAGGGTGACCAGCTCCCCGAGCTGTGGCAGCAGGGCGGGATTGCCTCCGGAAAGGGTCACATGCGAAAAGCGTTCGCCGCCGATGGCCTTCAGTTCCTGCCAAATGTCAGCGGCGCTCAGACGACGGATTTGATCCTTGGCGCTGCCGTCCCAGGTAAAGGCGGAATCGCACCACGAGCAATGGTAATCGCAGCCTGCGGTACGAACAAACATCGTTTTGCGCCCAATGACCATGCCTTCTCCCTGAACGGTGGGACCAAACACCTCCAGTACGGGGATGGGAGCTGTTTGGGCCACACGAGAGGGCGTTGTTGTTTGGTGAGCTGTCACGGTATTATTATTCATCCAGCATCCACTCCCGTCTGAATTCGGCGTAGCTGGTAGGTGTCTCAAACAGCCGCACAAATTCGGTACGTCCACCTTCCACGCGGGAGCGGTATGCATCCGAGGACAGGGCGGACTCCATTTGCTCAAAGATCCAGACGACCATATTTTCCGCAGTGGTATTCATCGGGGGCAACGTCTCATTCAGGTAACGATGATCCAGATAAGGCTCGATTCGTTCTTTCCAGATCGTTTTAATGTCTCCAAAATCCATCGTTAGACCCGTCTCGTCCGGTATGCCGCTTATACCAAAAACGACGATATAGGTATGTCCGTGCAGATTTTTGCATTTGCCTTCATAGCAGTGCAAATGATGTGCTGCATCAAACGTAAATTGTTTGCTGACCAGTACGCGTTTGCGGTGATAGCGCAGCTGAGCGTGTTCAATGTCTGTCCCGAACTGCTGGAGCTTGTCGACAATATGAAAGGTACCCGGCTCACGCATGGCCTTCAGCTCCTTGGGACGAAGCTCCGCGTCCGCGAACCGCAAGATACTGCTCCAGCCCGGCGCGGCGAAGCTTGCAGGCGGGGCATTCGCCACAGCCATCGCCAATGACGCCGTTATAGCATGTTAGTGTACGGGTTCTTACAAATTCAAAAGCTTCCAGCTCATCGGCCATTTTCCAGGTTTCAGCCTTATTCAGCCACATGAGCGGGGTATGAATCACAAAGGGATAGTCCATCGAAAGGTTGAGTGTGACGTTCAGCGATTTGATAAAAGAATCCCGGCAATCAGGATAACCACTGAAATCCGTCTCGCAAACGCCAGTAATGATGTGGCGCGCTCCTTTTTGCTTGGCGAGCACTGCCGCGAAGCTCAGGAACAGCAGGTTGCGACCGTCTACGAATGTACTAGGCAGTTCGCCTTCCTCTTGCGTAATGTCAATGTCGGTGCGTGTGAGGGCATTAGGGGCTAGTTGATTGAGCAGGCTCATATCGAGCACCGTTTGCGGAACACCCAGCTTGCGGGCAATTCCGGCGGCTACTTCGATTTCCTGCTTGTGACGTTGACCGTAGTCGAAGGTCACGGTTTCTACTTCGGCAAAATGCTTTTTCGCCCAAAATAAACAGGTGGTGCTGTCTTGACCGCCGCTGAATACGACGACCGCTTTTTCGTTTGCAAACATAAAAAAACCTCTCGATCTTCTTGGAATGGTGTAAGACACAGCGTCTTGTCACTTGGAAGAAGGAGAGTTCTTGAACTGACTTCAACAAAAAACAGGCCTTGCCCCGCGAGTTCATTTTTCATACGGAGGACAAAGCATCGTTAGTTTTTTATAGAGGGAGTTCGCGAACCTCTCCCATGCATGATGCATGGATTTTCTTCATTATAATGTCGGCCACGTAGACCGGCTGCTATTCAGACAGCATTGCCATTATAGCATGGCAGGGCTATTTGATAAACACTCCGCCAAAGGGAATAACTTCCCTTAAAAATCGTTTGATCACGCCATCGTCGTTCATATCCTGCTGGAGACGTCGATGATGCTCCCCGGCGTGAAAAAGCACGGTACCCTGTCCAGTCATTTTAAAATGATAGTTCATATGCTGGCTGGCCAGATGGTTGCCGTACACGGTCAACTCCAGCTTGGCGTTTTCGGGATAGGCGATGACGCTGCTCGCATCGACATATATCGGCTCTGTCGGGTGAAGCTGCTCCTGGCATACCAAACCTTGAGTCAAAAGACCAATTTGACCCACACCGTCAAATTTCATCTTAATAACATCGCGGCTGAACAGCATGTTCTTCATGCTCAGCAGCTTGGTACGCATATGGATTCCAGAGCTGTACCAGAACAGGTTGCGAAAATCGTATAGCAGATCATCGCCTCCTTCAAGCTCAATCATTTTGAGGCTAAAGCCGGGCGGAAGTGCGGCAATCAGACGACAAGCCCCTGTAAAATCGGCCTGAATCAGCTTGTGCTTGCGGTACATGCCTTTGATATTCATCAGCTTGTCACTGCGACCTGAGCTGGGGCCACGGTAAGCAATAATTTGCTGCGGATGCAGAACATGCAGCTTTTCCCCTTCCGCTAGATTGAGCGTTACAACCGAGCCGACACTTTCATCATGGTATTGTCCTGCTTGTATGTCCATTCAGACGTTTCTTCCTTTCAGGCAGTTAGCATCTAGTATCTTCCCGAACGTCGACGCATCCCGTAACGCAGCAGGCGGATACCTATAAAATAACCAGCCAGCAGGATTACAGCCGTGATCAAAAGCACCTTGTTTCGGTGTGATGCTTGATCGCGCTGGGTTTGAAGATTTTTCAGCTCAGCAACCGTGTCGGTCAGCTTGCGATTTTGCTCCAGCAGTTGGGCGTTTTGCTCTTGATAGGCTTCTATACTGCTGCGGGCCTTTTGCAGTTCTTCCTGAGTCTGTCGGTAGCCTTCCTTGAGCTGATATACATCGCCGGGCAGCCGGGAAAATTGCTCAAAGCCTTGATATACATCGTCCCAATAGGCAGCATATGCCCCGGGCACACGAGTTGCTCCAAAAATAAACAGAAGTGCTATGACAGCGTAGATAACACGGCGGTAGAAAGCAATGCGACAAGTTTGTCGTGCCAAGAGATGTTCCCCCTTCTGAATACATCAAATGTTCTCGAAAAAAGTCGATATATAAGTTTAAGTGTACCTCAAAACGGGTATATCAAGGAAGCATCCGCATTCCAGCATTTTTCCCGCCAAGTGTACCCGAAACCTTCAATAACTGATCTGCGCTTAAAAACGAATATCTGAACTGAAAATATAGGAAGAAAGACATAGAAGGAGAAATGAAAATGAACAAGAGAGAGCAAGATTATAAAATTTTAAAAATCACGGTCAATGGAAAACCATTATCGAAAGAACTCATAGTGGATAGCACTACTTTTGCACCTATATCCAACATTTGCACAAAAGCGAACGTTTCATTAACAGAAACTCCAACTTCGTAAGTTTGTAATATGGAACCAGCCTATAATGTAGTCCGGCATAAGTCGGGCTATTTTTGCGTTTTTATGCAATTTTAATGGGTTAAATTGTTATTTTTCGAAGCAGGTCCCCTTTCATAAAGATTACCATGTATAATTTTCACAAGCAAACGTACGTTCCCTGACAATATAGTGTCAGATAACACTGTTAATTTAGAGTTACATGTTCTTTTAGGGGGAAATTACCAGTGGTAAAGACAATGGTTAATGTAGCATACACATGGGACAAAGAGTCTATATCTGCGAGTGGGGCCGAACAAGTAAATCTGCTGATAGAATGGGGCTATGGAGCTATCCGTAAAAGAAAAGGGAACCTAGTACCGAAAACAGTGGGATGTGACCTTCAACTCCGGTTCATTCCGGAAAACGGGGTAAGTCTACTAAAAGTCGAAGGAGTGAGACTCGGTTTCAAACGCTCAGAAGACGGAGATTGCATGTTGATTCACTGCGGAGATGTGCGGCGGGGGAAATATAGACAGGCTGTTTTGACGTTCTCTATACCAGCTCACTCATCTGGAAGGCATACCATTGGATTGATGGAGTGGAGCTGGCGCAAGCCATCTCAGGAAAAGCGAACGCTGATCCGGACGGACCAGATATACATCAATTACACGCATCATCTGGGTCTGCTGAGCGTTCCACCCCATCCGATGGTGGAAAAATACATAAAGCTGAATGAGACGTCTATGACTGTAAAAAAGGCATTACGTATGTACGAGAAAGGTGAGCATGAGCGAGGTGCGTTTATTCTTAACAGACAAGCAGACGAATTACTAATACGTGCATCAAGAACCGATGATATGGATTACATGAAGGAAGCTGAATTACTTCTAGCCATACGTAATAAATGGGATGAGACTTTTGTATCATTTGCTTCCTATAGTTCTAAAGACTTATTTGATCAATCTATATCGGCAGAAAATGTTTCGTTTAACGAAACTAATACTTTGGAATAGGTAAGTTATGCTAGTTTGTTTGTGTAACGTAGTGAGTCTAATTTACTATCTTTTTGTAAAGGAGAGACTTCCTTGACTGATCGTTTAATACGTTTAATGCGGATTATTACTATTGTTCAGGCCAATCCGGGGATATTGGCAAGAGAGCTTGCGGAACGTTGTGAAACATCAGAACGTACCATCTACCGAGATATGGAGGCGCTAAGTGCTATGCATATTCCAATTACGAATATGGGGCATGGCAAAGGGTACATTTTTATAAGCAATTTTGCTTTGTATCCTCTGAATTGGACGGAAGAAGAGGCAGATGCTTTTGCCAAGCTGGGAGATATTATGGAAACGGTGAAGCCTCTTTTGCCGCCGGCTTTTGAAAGTGCTTATGAGAAGGTGATGGCCTCTAGTCAGAAAAAAAAGATAGACCAGACGAGCTTCGCGCAGGAAATGAAAAATATCGTCCGGCTCGGCTCGACACTTGATCGGGAAAACCAGCCCTATCTGCTCAGGCTGATTGTTTTGGCAAGTCTTACGCAGCAGACCATTGAAGCGGAATACAGCTCGCCTCAAAATGAAGATGTGTCATTAGTTCAGGTAGATCCTTATTGTTTGGTGCCGCAGGATCGGCGGTTTTATATGCTTGGTTTTTGTCACAAGCAATCCGCCATGAGAACCTTTCGGATCAGCCGCTTTCGGAATATGAGAATTTTGCCGTATACGTTTCAAAAAAATACGACAGAAATGGAAACGTTTTTTAAAGGGACCTGGTCGGTTACCAAAGGAAATCAAAACATTCGCTTTGTGGTGCGATTTTCTGCCGAATCTGTGTATCGGGTCAAGGAAGAGGAATTGTTCATCAAGCCTTTGCTCAAGGATTTGCCGGATGGCAGCTTGTTGTTTGAGGTGACGGTCAATCATGACCGTGAATTTCTGGATTGGCTCACCTCGTATGGAGCAGAGGCCGAGATTCTGGAGCCTTTGCGGTACCGCAAGCGAATGCAGGAAATGCTGCGGACCTGGGGAACATTTTATTTCGATAAAAAGGCAGGAAATTAAGAATAACAGGGGGAGATCCCCCGGAACGGGCCGGGGAGCTATCCGCTTAATGGTCCTTAAACAGGTTGGCGAGATTGCCAAATGGACTGTAATGCTCCTGTTCTTCCTCCGGTGAGGAGTATACGAGCTTTGAGCCTCGGCTTTCCTCATCGTCAGCAACGTTATCTACTAATGTAATGCGATCAAAAAGGTGCATAAAAACCTGAGCGGTGTTTATGGCATCATCCAGTGCGCGGTGCTGCTGACCGTCAAAGTCAATGTGGCACAATTCCAGCGCCTGAGACAGACTCAACTGGCGATATTTGCCGCTGGAGCCAAACAGACGGGAGATTTGCTTCTGTATATCATTCGTATTATGAATCCATCCAAGATCTACATGATGGGTACGACAATGGGATACCAGCTTTTGACGGTCATCCGGTCCCCATGCACACAAATAATAGGGTGAATCCGTACCGAGCCAGGCAACAAATTGCTCCACAGCTTCGGGAAAGAGTGGGGCGGCATCAATATCTCGTTGAGTAATGCCCGTGAACTGAACGGTATCCGTAGACAGTACAGGTCGATTTGAGGGTCTTACAAAACTGTGAAACGTATCTGCAACGTATAGACCATCGTCTCCCTGCACGACCTTGACAGCACCGATATCAATGATTTCAGAGGAATATCTGGCGTTGCGGCTAACAGTAAATTCAAGATCATAAATAATGTATTGCATATATGGACTCCTTCCACGCACCTGGCTGGTCCCGATAGATACCGGGATGAATGTTCTCTGCTCGAATGGCTCTTCTCCATCATACCTCTCGGTCCACAACTTGTCAGCGGTTAAAAGGTTCGCTTTAAAAAAAAATATGCGATGTCCAAATGAGCCTGGACTATCGCATACTTCAAATCCTCTGACAAACTATTGAATTAGGCCGGGAGGTTCAACTTTTGCCCCGGATAAATGCGGTGAGGATTTTTCAACTTGTTCAGCTTTTGAAGCTGTTGCCAGGTGGTACCGTGTTTGCGGGAAATGTCATATAACGTGTCCCCGGATTTCACAATATACACATGGCTATTTGCAGCTTGGGCAGAAGCTGATGCTTGCTGCGGCTTGGCTGCTGGAGTTTTTGCGGGCACCGATTTCACTGGTGCTGGTTTCGCTGATACTGGTTTGGCAGCCGGAGTAGAGACGGCTTGTGGTTTTTCCTGCACAGGTGCTGGTGTTGCAGTTGGCGCAGGCTGTGTGGCCGGGACGGAGGCATTCCCGTCTGCCTTGGCCTCTTGAATGCGGCCGTCTGCTTGTGCTTGCAGGCTGGCGGAGCCAATCTTTTGCATATAGCGGATTAACGCCTCGTCCAGCGATCCGAACATACCTGCCTGCGGATATTTAGCAAACATCGTATATTGGTCACCGCCTACAGCAGTAAAGTCATTGGTGGCCAATGTGTACGTCGCCTCAGGATCAAGCGCCTTGCCGCCGATCAAAACGGAATGAACGCGACTTCCTTTGGCTGCTGATGTGTCTATTTTAAACGAGATGCCTGATACCTGCGGGAAACCTCCGCTTGGCTCCGGGTAGGAGGCTGTGCCATTCTCAAGTGCTGCCTGGATGTCAGTGCCTTTCACCTTCAGGGTAACAATCTGGTTTCCGAAAGGCAGCACGGTGATGATGTCTCCCTTGGTTACTGTTCCTGCCTTAATGGAAGCCCGGATGCCGCCGCCGTTGGTTAAAGCCACGTCTGCACCCGAAACGTCGCGCATGGCATCGGTGAGCAGGTCGCCAAGATTGGTTTCACCCGCACGTACCTTTTCGCGTGCTCCTTCCAGATCCACGCTTGTTTGTGTTACAACCTGTTTAAGAATAGGTTCCTGATCCTTCTGAATGGAAGCGATCAATGCAGCAATTTCAGCGTTGGGCTGAACGTCGGCAGCCTGAGTCGAGTCAATCAGCTTGGCTTGCTTTTGGGTAACCTTACCGCCATCGACCCATAGATCCACAACACCCAGATACTTGGTGTATTCACCTGCGCTGGCGATCAACGTACCGTTGTCACCGACCAGCCCTTTTTCGAGTACAGTATGGCTGTGTCCATCGATGAAAATATCAATGCCGGGCACTTCTTTAACAACCTTGAGGCTGGTGTCCTTGCTTGATGCATCCTGTCCCAAATGACCAAGAACCACGACGACATCCACTTTGCTGCGAATTTCGTCTACAGCTGCTTTGGCTTCAGCCGCAGGATCGGTGAATTGAATCCCCTCTACATTTTTGGGATTGGTCTTATAGGCTGTTTCAGGCGTAGTCAGACCGATAATGCCGATTTTAACGCCATCTACTTCCTTTATAACATACGGTTTGAACAAACGCGTTCCGTCCGTTTGCTTAATGTTGGCGCTCAGCACAGGGAACTGAATCTCCTTGCTTAGCTCAACCAGATGCTTCCAGCCATAATTAAACTCATGATTGCCAGGAACCATTGCATCATAGCGCAGCTTGTTGATCACTTTCACGATACTCTCACCGTTGACCAACGTAGCGAAGGTCGTTCCATGAATGGTATCCCCGTCATCCAGCAGCAATGTATTGGGATTGGAAGCGCGATACTGGTCGATGATGCCCGCCAGCTTGGCGAAGCCCATTTCCTTGTCGTTTGCGACCACGTGGGCATGGGTATCATTCGTATGTAGGATGGTGATGTGCTTGCCGCTGGTTGGAGTAGTAGCCGCATTCGCTGTTCCCGCATTGGCTGCCGGGTCCGCTGCTGCTGTACCAAGACATCCGAACAGAAGCGCGGCGGTCGTCAAGAGTGACGAGATTTTTTTCCATGAATTCATGTTGTTCCTTCAACCTCCCATAAAATGAATGAATTAGAGCAACCGCTTACGTCCACATTTTATCAGATGATTGTAAAAATAACTTCTATTTTATATCAAAGTACTAAGATTTTTTGATATATCGGTTGTTAAAGCCATCGTCAAATCACCTATATTGAGGAGGAAGCAATAAACAGTAACTAGATTTGAGGATCGGGAATCGAATTTTGCAAAAATCTAAGCCACCAAAATAGGAACTAGCGTTCTGTCTTATGGTCAAAAAAAAGAGCAGTCTCTTTGGGCAGCCCAATCCGGGGCAAATAGTGCTCCAGCGTTTCGTCAGCCAGTGGGGGTTTTCCCTCACTCAGCAAAAGCACGGCAAAACGGTTGGCCTGCTGTTCAAATTTTCCTGGAGAAAAGTAGGAATGCTCCTCTATAAAAAAGCGGCTGATGCCTTTATGCAGTCGGTCATGCCCCAATTCGTGCGCACAAACAAACCGTCTCCATTCCGGTGTAAGGCCATCGTGGATGACGATAAATTTTCTGCGCAGCTTGTGGTAATACAGCCCTTTGGTTGTGGAACCCAGATCGCAATAACGGATATGGATACCGAGCGCTTTTGCAATATCAAAAGGGCAGTTGGTACGGTATTTTCGGACGAGTTTGTGAATGAGTTCTTTCATACGATCACCTGCTATCCTTGATCTTTGCCCGCCCGGGGCTCTTGGGGCTTCTTGTGCTTGTTCATTTGCTTGGCTTCCCAGAACAGACCTGTTAACACATCCTTGATCCGTTGACGGTCAGTCTCATTCAGCGGAATGCCGTCGAACATTAATTCGTCGTCTTCCTCCAGCATTTTTTTGAAATCCCGGCGGTCCTTGGAGGTTGCCCAATCCGGCACAGTAGAACGATAAGGTTCGTGTGAATGCTGCTCTATGGAATCGTCGTTTTCCCAATAACCGGCGACTTTCATCATTTCGGTATAGGATACGTCGAGTGCGTCCGCTATTTTGCGGAGAGTAGAGGGCTTGGGGACTCCGCGCAGCCCGTTTTCAATGCGGGAAATTTGTGAATTACTAATGCCTGCGGCATCTGCCAATTGGTTAATGCTCCATTGCTTTTGTTCACGCTGCTGCTTTAAGTAGGTTCCGAATGCTGGCTGTTCCACAAAGGAGGCTCCCTTCTGCAATAGAATCATAGATTGGTTCCATTATACCATTAGGTAATTAGCAAAAGCACGTAATATGCCAAAAGGTATAGAAAAATAAAGCGAGCATCCTGTTTTTGGGAGCAAACCGCTTTTTTTGACGATGGATAGAAATTCTAAATAATGCTATGTTATACTCAAGATGCGAACAAAATACGAACAAAATGTAAACAAAGAAGTTGTGATTGCTAAAAATTACATCATTGTCAAAAGGCATAAGATAAGGAGTGCTGCTGTACATGAAAAATAACTTACCCGAATTGGATCGTCGTAAAACGCAGAATGCATTGGAGGGCGTATTTGAGAAGTACCGGATCTATAAAACGATAACCTTTATGGACCGGGAAAGCTTTATCACGGCTGGCTATACGGATCGACCGAACGGTCCAACGAATGTGACCAGCGATCCGACAGCCCGGACAGCCGTATATAATGTAGATGCTCCCGCCGCCCGCCTGGCCTATTGCGAAATGGTAGATGCTGTAGTCAGTCGCTTGAATGAACGCGAACAGCTGCTCATCCGTGAGCGTTATTTAAAGGATGACGATGTGTTTGATTACAAGGTTTACAATTATGTACTGGACCCGCCGGTCAGCAAGGATACGTATACGAAGCTTCGCACACGTGCTTTTTACAAAATGGCGCTTGCGCTGGCAGACCAAGGCGTTTTGAATCTGGCAGGCTTGCAGAAGGGCGCAGATCGAAAACTGGGTTAGTCTAAATCGTACAGCTCCTCTAAAAGGCTCTGGCCTCCTGATATTCGGGGAGTTCTGGATGGTTTCAACCTATGTGGTAAAAGGATTGGCGAGAAAAGAAATTCTTTTTGCTATCCACCTATTCTGAAAATGGCTATCCGGAAATGTGGCAGTCTTTATTTGCTTGTTATGAGTTATTTAGAAAATACTCCAAGGCTGTGGCAAAAAGCTTCAATTACAGGTATCCGAATTACGACGAAGCTGTCAGCAGGTATGCTGTAAATATTTATCATTCATGGACGTGAACTGTATCATGGCCGCCTTTTTAATGAACTGCCCCCCAACTGTTAGGCATAACTAACAACTGGAGGTGCAGTTTTTTTATGGCCAATTGGGGCTCACTTCAAGTCTTTTTGAACGTATCATTTTCTTCTGGGGATTCCCTTGCCGCGGACGACTCTCATGGGCCTCATCATATCATAGTCCTCGTGCTCCAGAATATGACAGTGCCAAGCGAAAAGACCTGTAAAGGGAACGAACCTGGCTATGATTTTGGTAACTTGGCCCGGGTTCGCCCGGACAACGTCTTTCCATCCCCGTTCATTGGACGCAGGAGGGATGGCCCGGCCTGTGTAACGAATTTTATTGGTCTTGTTATAGAAATTCACATCGAATGGCCTGCGACTGAGCACCTGGAATTTTACCAGATGCAGATGCATCGGATGCGTGTTCGTACCGGGGTTGACAAAGTTCCATGCTTCAATGGAACCAAGAACAGGTTTCTCTGTCACCGGAGCTTCAAAGCCTTTGTTATTCAGCATCTGAACATCCCTGCCGTATTTGTCCGGCGCTGAGCTTAGCTTGAGCCATCGTACTCGACGCGCCTTGGCGGGCGACAAACGGGGGATGACGTTTAATTTGGCGGGGATGCGGCTCTTATCGGGTGAGGTTAGATGACGGCCTACCTGGAATTGCATGATTTTTCCCGTCGTATTGGGGTTCGGCAATGTTCCCCCCGGGAAGGGTGCCCGCGCATGGTTGGTAAGGACGATGTTCTGCCCTTTGTGCTTCGAAAAATCAATGATCACATCCGCCCGTTCGCCTATGCCGAGCGTGATCTGTTTCACCTGTACCGGTTTGGTCAGCAAGCCTTGATCGGAACCGATTTGAATAAAGGATTGTCCGGAGCTGAGCTTTATTTGATAGAAGCGGGAGTTCGAGCCGTTAATGATTCGGAACCGATATTTTCTTGGTTCCACATTCAAAAATGGCCATACGGTCCCGTTGACCATAATGGTATTGCCAAAGAAATTCGGAACGATAGAAGGGTTGACTCCTTTTACCGGAGGCGTTGTATTACTTGGGTAGAATAGTTGCCCATTCTTCTTGAATGACCTGTCCTGAATGATGAGCGGGATATCAAACTTTCCTTTCGGTAGCGGCAGAGACGCTTCATGAGCATCCGTTAGCAGATAGGCCCCGGACAAACCGGCATACAGATTCAGGCGGGTAATCGCCAAGGCGTGGTCGTGATAGAACAA
This sequence comes from Paenibacillus sp. Aloe-11, assembly GCF_000245715.1. NCBI lineage: Bacteria > Bacillati > Bacillota > Bacilli > Caryophanales > Paenibacillaceae > Paenibacillus > Paenibacillus sp. Aloe-11. Next base: position 161,058 of record NZ_JH601048.1, read on the forward strand.
AGTAGCTGCGTTTTGCGAATTCGGATACACATATACCTTGCGTCTGAACTGGGGACCGACTACCTTGAAGTCGCGGCTGAACCAGGCTGTAGGGTATCCGTCGCTTCCTTGACGGGCTACTGTACCGTGAAGGTGAACGACGGTCCGAACTTCGGGGACGTTAGGACCAGCTCCTGGAATCGTTTTGTCGACGGGCAATAGATGCTTGAGCGGCAGCTTATTGATCCATTTCACGTGGACCCGCTCGTTTTTGCGGGCGTGGATGGTAGGTCCCGGAGATCTTCCGTTATATCCCCACACGGTTGTGAGCGGCAGGTCACGGTGTAGTCTTTGCTTAAATTGAGTCATTTTCACTTGATAAAAGGTCTCTTTCGGGCTGTGGCGAATCGGTTTTAGAGTCGGCGGGATGGCCAGTGGGGTTACAAATTTTTTAAGCGGCATAGCGTATTCCTCCTAACCAGCATTAGTAACATGGCTAAGGTATGCCCTCAGGCCACTTGTATTATAGTCTAATGTCGAGTAGGAGAGATGCGAACCGTACAGCTGCCTAACACTCTGCCTAAATTGAATAAAGTGCGTTCAATCTACACAACTTTCTATGATCCTTCAATAGATTGAATGTCTGTAAGTATGGACCTCAGATGTTCCCTGGCTGATAGATTCAGTGGTTGTAAGGGTAGAGGGAGACTGGGACTTGAAATCAAGCCACTGATTTCGGCTGCTGCCGAAACAACGCGAAGGCTGCCGTATTGGCGAAATAACGACCAAATCGGTTCAAGCCGCGCTGAGAGCTGTTCTGCTTCGTCAGCACAACCGTCTAGGGCCAATCGGGTCATTCTCAGGCATGTCTTTGGAAACAAGCCACCCAGAACGGAGTACCACGCTTCACAGCCTGCATTCAAGCCAGTGGCTGCAAACGGGTCCCCGCTTACGCCGATCGTTACATGGGAAGGAATGAGCGCTCGCAGTTTACTAATGCGTACCTTGGCTGCTTCAGGTTCTGAAGGTACTCCAGGAATCTTGATCGAACGAACATGGGGGAGTTCGGCAATTCGGCCGTGCAGCTCATCACTAAAATGAAAATGCGTAGTTCCCGGATTATCATACACGCAAAGCGGAACAGAGAGCGAGCTTGTCACTTGTTGATACAACAAATATACCTCTTCATTCGTTAACGCTTGGTAAGAAACAGGAGCCAACAGCACTGCGCTTGCTCCTGCTTTTTGCGCGTCTTCCGCTAATCGAAGCACGTCAAGCGTGCGAATCGCACTTATGCTTGTCATCACGGGAATGCCCTCGGCGGAACCGACGGCAAGCTGTAAAACGCCAAGACGCTCTTCCCGGCTAAGATAGGCGTAGTTCCCTGTCGAACCCAGTGCACCGATGGCGTCTACGCCAGTTGCGACCAATCGTTGGATCAGTTTTACGTATTCTTTTTCGTTAATGCCTGCCTCATTCAATGGGGTCATTGGAAAAGCAGATAATCCATGGAACATCAAGCTACACTCCTTTGATTGTTAGCCTTCAAAATGCATACAAATTATAAAAATCAATTGGGCTTACTTAAAGGGCCAATTCTGAGACAAATAACTAGGCCAATTTAGAGAGTTAGACTGAAACAGGTCAAAAAACTAACTTCAAGGGAAAGAAGGACAAGGAAGCGTAGCGAATGAAGGGGCGTCCATCACAAGGCGTTGGCAATACCAAGCAACATTAAAAGAAAACAGGATAACTAAAAGTATGTCCCGTAAAGGAAACTGCTACGACAATGCGGTTATGGAGAACTTCTTCGGGATTTTTAGATCCGAATTTTTATATACCCAATAATTAGAAAGCATGGAACAATTTAATGTCGGATATTTTTTTGAGACTTGTCGGCATGGAGGTTTAATACTGTTCTAATGATAGGAACACACGTTCTCAAAATACCGCCTAACTTCATCCCTAGCTTCTGCTTTTATCGTCCATTTCCCCGGCAACGTATTCGTTATTAGGGTGTAAGATTATATCATCGGGAATCAAGACAAGAGAACATACCGAAGACACACACAGTCAAACGTTAGCCGGCCAATAGGGCCGGTTTTTTTATGCGGTGATCGTCTCTGCTGATTCCCGGGAATTCGTTGTACAGAAAGGAGGAGTCGTGTTGCCTAAGCAAGGGATGCTGCAATGCATGAGTATGAGGCTGCGCCGGATGAGAACACGAAAGTGGAAAAAAGCATGGCTAGGCAGTCACAGCATGCGAGTGCAGGTTGCGCAAAGGCGGCATGCTGCAGGATGAGACAAGCCTTTAAGCAAAAGCTCGTTGAAATTGTTCCGGCGCTGCAAGGACGTGTATACGATGTTCAGCCACCGTCGCAGACGGCAGAGGAGCCGTATGCCGTTATGGCGCTGGGCGAGGAAATCTGGAAGTCTTCCTGGGCTGGCTACCGGCAGGTTGTCCGCATCAAGCTGTACGCAGGACAAGCCGGGCTGGCGCAGGCCGATGTATGGGCGAATGCCCTGATTGCCGGGCTGCACCGGGAACCGGTGACAGGCCAAGGTGAGGACACGTCGGCTTTTACCCCGCACTATTTGGGCGTGCGAGATGCGGAAAAGCTGGACACCGTCACAGGCAAGGCCTATAGAACGCTGCGCTTTGGCGTATATGTGCCTGAAACGGAAGGGAGCTCAGCCATTCCGACAAATGGTGCCGCACAGCCGGATGAATGGCTGGCAGCCCTGGCCCGCTGGACGCAAAAGCAACTGGGCGAGACGTGGTCGATATACGCCAATGCATGGCCTGCACAGCCGGGACGGCACGCGGTTTTATGGCGTCTGAGCGGCTGCGAGACCCGGATGGCGGGAGCCTCCATGTATGAGCTCCGCAAACGGTTCATCGGACATATCATCGCTCAAGACAGCGCTGAAGAGAACCGCGCAGCCTCCGCGCTGGTCGAGGGCTTTGCGACTCAAATCCAGCTTCCACTGGATCAGGACAAGGGGCGTTATATGTCTACGGACGAAGCTTCGGCCGATTTGCAGGCGGATGCGATTTTAGACGGTCAGCTCCGGCTGACGCTGGTACAGCGACGTATGCGTCCGGCTGAGGAAGCGGCGTTGATTCGCAGAGTGGAAATTCATCCTGTTTTGAAATGAGGTGGTCTGAGTGACCTTGGAAAAAAATGAGAAGTCCCAGCTATATGCCGGGCAGGAAGCAGGCGGCCCCCGCTATACGCTGGAGGAGCTTAAGGAACACGCGGAACCATTGTTTTCCGTGAAGGAAGAGGTGCTGGCAGGCGCCTTTTTTGGCGCACAGGACAAGCTGTTCACGGTAGCAGAAGCACACACTAAAATCGAACAATTTATGAAAGCGAAGGTGGACTAATTATGGCAGGCGGAACATGGGAAAACACGAATAAACCGGTATTACCGGGTTTGTATATGAACTTTCAGGCAGCAGCAGCTTCAGCGATTCAAGGTGGATCACGTGGTACGGTCATTGTATCCGTCAAGGCGAATTGGGGTCCTGTACGTGAGTTTGTAGAGATTGGCAGCGAAACAGCCATTAACCAAATCTTTTCCGGCGACAGTGAGGACGGCGCGACAGCCTATTCCACACTGTATCTGGCTTTGCTGGGCGGTCCGAAAAAACTGCTCGCTTACCGTTTGGCGGATGATACGGCTGCT
>NZ_JH601048.1:164737-230174 GCF_000245715.1 Paenibacillus sp. Aloe-11
ACGCTGAAAAGCGGCGGCGCGACACCAACGGACGTGCTGCGTTTGCAGGCGTTGTACACAGGCAGCCGCGGTAATGGTTTTGCTATAACTGTACAGCCGACTTTGGGTGACGAGCAGGCGCGTGAAGTGCGCCTTTATGAAGGAACCAAGCTGCTGGGTACGTACAAAGGCAGTGACGGAACGGCTGCTTCGATTGCCGAAGCCATCAACAAAAACAGCGAAAACGTATGGGTGAAGGCCGAGGTTGTCGGCAATGGCGGCATTCCGGCGGACGTCAGCGGCGTGCACCTCACTGGCGGCAACAGCGGCAATAGCAAGCTGGTGAATGCCGATTACATCGCCATGCAGGAAGCGCTTGAAGGACAGGAATTTAATGTGCTGGCGCTGGATTATGCAGCGGATATGGCATTGCTGCAAAGCTTTGCCGCCTGGATCAAGCGTGTCCGGGGCGAAGGCAAAGGCGTAATCGCAGTATTCGGCGGTTCCGCGGCGGATGATGTGTCCAAAACGGCTGTCAACGTGGCCTCACAGCGTTCTCTTGCGCTAAACCATGAAGGCGTCGTGAACGTCGGTACGGGCGTACGTCTGGCAGGTACGGACTATAGCTCCGCTCAAACGGCTGCCTATGTAGCCGGACTGATCGCAGGCCAGCGTCTGAATCAATCCGCGACGTATGCGGTTACGCCTTTTGAGGACGTGACCCGCCGCTGGACACGTTCCGAGCAGGAGCAGGCTGTCCGTAACGGGGTCTTCCTGTTGTTCTTCGACGGTCGTCAGGTCAAAGCGCTGCGCGGGATCAACAGCTTGGTGAACCCGGCTGCCGGTCAAAACAATGCGTGGAAGAAAATTCGCTCCATCCGCGTCATGGATGCGATTAACGCTGACTTGCAGCGTGCAGCCGAGGAGACTTATATCGGCAAAATCAACAACACGGTGGAAGGCCGTCTGGCTCTCATCGGTGCAATCAAGGAATATCTGGCACAGCTGTCTTTGAGCAACGTCATCGAAGCAGATGGCTATGATGTCATTCTCGATCCGGCATACTACGGCGATGCTCCAGTGATCAAACCGGAACCGGATCAAGTGTTCCTGCAATGGAACGTGAAGCTGACAGACGTGATGGAGCAGCTGTTCGGCACATTTTACGTGCAATAAATAGCCATTTTACGTGCATAAGCATTGTGCGGCAATTCAGCAAGACTGAATTTGTTTTTTTATCATGAGGATTTGGTAAATCCCAAACTACATTATGGATTATTTTGAGGAGGAAAAAGAAATGTTGGATGCTTCAAGAGTCATTTTAGGTACGTATGGTCAGGCGCATGTGGACGGGGTGTGGCAGACGAATATCAATAAGCTGGAAGCCAGCGTGGAAATGGAAAAACGTGAGCTGAATCTCGTGGGCAACGAGTGGAAGGTGCACAAGCGCGGTATTAAAAAAGGGACGGGAACGATGAGTGGCTACAAGGTCACGTCCGATATGATTCGTCGTGGTTTTAACCGTTTTGAGATTATTACCAAACTGGATGATCCTGAAGCCTTTGGACATGAAAGTATTCGTCTCATCCGTTGCACTCCTGACAAAATCCAGCTTGCCAATTGGACAGCAGGCGAGGAAGTACAGGAAGAAACAACCTTCACCTTCGAAGGCTACGAGCTGCTTGATCCGATTGTAGCGAACTAATTAAAAAACGGGGAATGGGGTGCTGTCAGGCATTCCGTTCCCCAAATACAAATAAGGATTTTGCAAAATCCTGAAATTAAAAATAAGGGAGAATGACTTATGAGCTTGAATGAAAATATGACAGAAGAACAAATCTTGGACAGCCTGTTTGAAGCTGCTGAAAAGCTGCCGGAGGAAACGGTCCGTATCAAGCGTCTCGATATGAAAATTGTGCTGCACGGCCTGACCTCCAGCAAAGTAGACAGCATTCGTGAACGCTGTACGATCCGCCGGACCGTAAAGGGTGCAGTGGATGAGAAGGTAGATACCGAGACCTTTAATGCCCTGCTGATCTCGGAAGCTACCGGCAAGCTGGAAGTGAAGGGCTTATCTCTTAACGGCTGGGGCGATCCCCGGATTACAAGCCGTTTGAAGTTGTCCGGTGGCGAGCAATCTGTCCGTCGTATGCTGCTGGCGGGTGAACTGGATGCAGTAGGGGATAAGGTGCTCGAACTGTCCGGCTTTGGCGTTGAGATTGCTGATCTAAAAAACTAATCGGCTCCGGGGGAATGACGACGATGCTGTACCACTTGTGGGTCCGGCACCACCTCCGCCCCGGAGACTTTTGGCGGCTTCCCCGCGGCGAGCGTATGCTGCTGCTGGCGTTTGCCGAGCAGGAAATGGACAGCATGGCAGCTTCAAAAGCATAAACAAGGAGGTGAACATGATAGATGGCAGAAGCATTAAATTACCGCATGAACCTGGTGATCGATCCTAAAAACGTCATTAAGGCGAACCGCGAATTACGCGCGATGGAACGCTATTTTGAGCGGATTCAAGGGCGTGTGTTGAAAATCGGCCGCACCCGCATGGCCCCGGAAATTGTGCTGAACGATATGGCCTCCAAAGGCTTGGATAATCTGTTGAATAAGATAAACCGGGTTAAATCCCAGATTATTAACGCTTCGGGCAGTGTGGATTTAAAGGTGAAGAGCAGTAGTAGTGTGTCCATCGAAGGAGTTGATTCTCTTGTAAAAGCGCTAAATAGTAATACAAGTGCAATTAAACTTAAAGCTTTATTAAAAGAAGACAAGCCTAAACCAGAAGAAGAGAAAAAACTTCCAGCGTGGGCTGAGAAACTACAAAAGGCATATGAACCTGTCAAGGTTGTACAGGATGTATACAAAGGAGTTACTGGTGAGGATTTAAGTGTTCAAACAATTTGGAAAATGCCTGAAAGAATATCGAAAACAAGAGAAAAATTGCAAGAAACAAGAAAATCTTGGAGAGAAGGCGGCGCATTAAGCGGACTAAAAACTCTCTTTTCAACAAAAAAACAAGAGGCTGCTGAAGGAAACACGGAAGGTACATCAGGTAATAAAGATCTTGCGGAGATTAAAGAATTAATTAAAAAATTAATTCAAGTTACCTCAGATAGGTCTACTGGTGGCGGCGGTGGCGGATTTGGTGGCGGCAATGGTCCAGGAAGAAAAAACAGACGTTCAGGAGGCAGAAGGTCCGGTAACAGAGGCGGTGGTCGTCGGTCTTCGGGTGGACAAAGAGATTTTAATTCCAGAGCCGGAGATATTGCGAGGAACAATACAAGAGACCAAAGCTCAACACGAGGAAACAGAAGCGGACGACAAAGCGCCGCAGGCTCTGCGGAATCCAATCCCCGGATTAATCCTAACCGAAGAGTTCCAAGTCCAAGAAATAATCCGAGAAACCCCCGTGGCCGTCGTTCTTCCAGATCTGGTGGTGCTCTCAGTATTGTGGGCGGCTTGCTAACTGGTGAAACAGATATAGATGCTTCCTCTGTTCTGGATATGGTGAAAGACAGCGGATTAGTTGAAAAAGTGAGTAAAGGCCTTGGCGTAAGCAAAAAGCTCATTAGTGGGCCTTTGGGGGTTCTGGCAGATGCAGCAAGCATAGCTACATCAGCTCCGGGCAAGGAACGCGCACAAGCGATTGGTTCCACTGTAGGTGGGGCCGTTGGGAGTACGGTAGGGGGAGCAATAGGGACATTTTTGCTTCCAGGTGTTGGTACTGCTGTTGGCTCATATGTAGGAGGTTTGGCTGGTGACTTCTTAGGCGGTAAAGTGGGCGGCTGGATTTCAGATCATGGCTCTGAAATCAAGGAAAAGGCCTCCAAAGTAACAGGCTGGCTGTCTGACCAAACCAAAGCCTTTGGTGATAGCATTTCTAACTTCTTTTCTTTTGGCGGAGATGACAAGCCTAAGAAGGAAGTAAAACCGCCCGCAGTTCCCAAACCTGCTGTACCACCTCTACCGGCTGTAGCCGTGGCCGCTAAACCATTACCACCTATGCCGCCTTTCCCTGGCACTCCAGCAGTATACGGACCTCCGCAGCCAGGAGTAAAAGGCGTTCCTAACCCTTATGGACCGATGGCTATCGCTAATCAAGGCGCCAATCCAAGCCCATTATTGAATACTGCGGTTCATGCGAACAATGGAGCCAAGGCTAAAGGTAAAGCCAATGGTAATCCGACTCCTCAAGTGGTACAGATTAGTCCTGAACAAATGGGAACACTATCAGGCTTTTTGAAGGATTTTAAAACGGAAACCACCAACCAATTCAATCTTCCTGCGGGGGCTGTACAGGTCACTGTGCATGAAAACAAGCTGGATGTGGATGGGCTGATTACGCAAATTGGCTACCGTCTCAAAGCTGAAATCTTGCGGGCAACACAGAATACCAAGCCTGCGGGCGCTGGAGCTGTGTAATGCAGTGGAATGGTAGCAATGGGGGAGGAGGTTATATATGAAAAATATGGAGTTTAGTTTGACGGATGGTAAGGGAAAAAAGTTTCAGTTTCCGGTGAATCCCGAGGAAGTGACGATCTCACGCCAAAAGGGATTTGATACAACGACGATTTTATCCTACGGGGAGTTTGATTTTCCGCAAGGAGAGAAGGTGAAGGAAATCTCCTTCTCTTCTTTTTTTCCCACGGAGTATGATGAATCGTATTGTAATTATCAGGATATTCCCGATCCGCAGGAGGCTATGAATACACTGAATGGTTTCTTGTTGTCCCAAAAGCCGCTGCGCTTCATTATTACGGGGACATCCGTGAATGTGCCTGTTATTGTAGCCTCTCATAATTCGACCTTTCGCGGCGGGGAATCCGGGGATGTGAATTTTGATCTTTCGTTGCGGACCTGGAGGGAAATGAAGGTATCCAAAAAAGCCGGCAGCGGGTCAAAGTCCGCGACAGTCAACAAAAAACCTCGCACAGATATGAAAGAAAAGAAAAAAACATATACGGTTAAATCCGGAGATTCCTTGTCCAAAATTGCCAAGCTGGAGCTGGGAGACAGCTCGCAATGGAGTCGTATTTATCAGCTTAACAAAAAGGTCATTGGACAAAATCCGAATGCGATTAAACCAGGACAAAAGCTGGTGCTGTCATGAGCTATAAAGTCATTTTACAGGATAAATATGATTTATCGCCGCTCGTGGAGAATATTAATTTACGGGACTCGCTGGAGCAGATCGCTTATCAGGGCACAGTCAATCTGGTCGTTACGCCCGATATGCCTGCCATTTCGCCTGGGATGTCGATCCGTGTTAGCGGGATTCCGTATGGCAAAAAAGACTATGTTCCCTTGTTGTCTCCAGCGGTAATCTGGGAAGTGGAAACCTCCAACAGCGGGCTTAAACGCATGACGCTGACGCTGTATGATCGTACAGTGTATTTGGACAAATCGGAGGATGAATATTTACTCCCTGCCAAGCAGACGGCTACCCAGCGTTTTCAGAAATATGCGAGGGATTGGAAGCTGAAAATTGCTTCTTTACCGGACACGAAAAAGCAGCTTGGACGCGCGGTATATCGGACACAGTCCATTTATTCCATGATGCTGGGCGATCTGCGGGAGACAGCAAAGGCGGGCGGCAAACTATATCATCCACGCATGATTTCTTCCGGCTTGGAGCTGTACGAGCTGGGAACGAACAAAGATGTGTATGCTCTGGAGAGAGTTACGGATACAACCCAATCCCGTACGCTGGAAGGCGCGGCCACGAGAGTAAAGGTGCTGGCTACGGCGGCCAGTGAAACAGGCAAAGAGGTTCCCTCCAAGGTGATGGCGATTCAGGAAAAGGATATTGCCAAATATGGAACCCTGCAGGTCATTGTGCAGGATGACGAAGTGAAGTCCGGTGCAGCGGCACGTGAGCTGGCTAAAAGCAAGCTGAGAGGCATACAGCAGACGATATCCGTGAATGCGCCGGACATGAACACGATTCGAGCAGGGGACGCGGTGATGCTGGGTTCCATGAAGCTGCTGGTGATTTCCGTGAGCAGGGAATTAGGGAATCCCGGCAGCATGTCGCTGGAACTTGGAACGTATGACGATGTAAAAAGGAGGTTTTATCTTGAATAAGGACCCCTACGGGCATTTGGTCACCGCTTTGCAGTCCTCATTTCACAAGCATACCAAGCAAGCGCTGAGTGGAGTAGGCGCGGTACTGGGTACGATTACCTCCACCGGACTCAAACTGGACGATTTTAAACATGAGCTTCAGGATTATCTGGTCGCTGAGCTGCCGGGATTGCTGTCTGTCCCCCGTCATATGTATAAAGGCACCTCGACCTCGGTGGAGTCGGAGAATTGGGAGGGCAAAGAGCTCAAAACTTCCTTTTACATCGGGGAGGACGAGCTGGAGGATGTGAATCTGAGCCTGAATGAAGGGCTTAAGCCCGGAGATCGTGTACTGGCAGTTCGGGTGAATAGTGGTAACGATGTAGTTGTCGTGTGCAAGGTGGTGAATGGACGTGGCTAATCTATTTCCAGAAACAGATGATATGATCTGGACAGATACAGATATGACCGACCCGGATGTGCTGGAGGATAACCGTGCAGTATTTGGACGAAGCTGGCGGTTTGATTTTGAAGCCGGGGAGTTTGTTATGAGCCCCAGTCGTAAAATTGTAACCACAGGTGAAAAAGAAGCCTGGGTACAGTGGTGTGAAAAAGCCATCCGCACTCCTCGCTACCGTCATGTGATCTATTCCCCTGACTATGGCAGCGAGCTGGAGGAGCTGATTGGCAACAGCTATGGGCGCGGTGTACAGGAAAGCGAAATTAAACGCATGGTCACAGAAGCGCTGCTGGCAGATGCCCGAACGGCCAGTGTGGATCAGTTTACATTTCGCTGGGAAGGTGAGGCATGCCATTTTAGCTGCCAGATTACGAACGTGCGGGATGAAACGGAAATTGTGGAAAGTGTGGTGATCTAATGGCAGACTTGCCGGAATATTTGGTAGACCAGACGGAAGAGGAAATTTTAAATCGGATGCTGGAAAAAGTGCCTTCGGACATTGATAAGTCCGAGGGCTCTTTTATTTGGGATGCGCAGGCTCCGGTCGCATTTATGCTGTCCGAAGCGGCGATCTGGGCGCAGGAGCTGCTGCGACGTGGCTTTGCCAGCACGGCAGCCAGCGACAACCCGGAGTTTCGCTCGCCGGAGCTGGATTTGCGAACGGCAGAGCATGGGGTGACACGGCGAGAAGCGGTTGCCGCCTCAGGTACAGTCACGTTTACAGGCACAGCGGGAACAACCGTCCCGGCCGGAACGTTGGTGGCGACGCCGGCAGATGATGTATCCGGGGAAGCTTCTATTGAGTACGCGACCACAGCATCGGTAACGCTGGATGAACAGGGGACAGGAACTGCGGCCATTCGGGCGATTAATCCCGGACGCAGCGGCAACGTGCCTGCGGGTGTCATCCAGGTGATGGCGACCCCGATTAGCGGGATTTCCTCCGTGATCAATACAGAGGAAACAAAAAGTGGCACAGACATTGAGAGCGACCAGCTGTTGCTGGAGCGTTTTTATGCCAAAGTGCGAAACCAGGGTACAAGCGGTAATAAAGCACAGTATACCCAGTGGGCAAATGAAATTGCCGGAGTCGGCGGTGTAGAGGTTGTTCCACTGTGGAAAGGGCCAGGAACTGTAGGCTTATATGTGCTGGACACGGACAAACGGGCTGCTAGCCCGGATATCGTCGCCGCGGTGCAGAAGTATATTGATCCGACGCAGGATGGACAAGGCGAAGGGCTGGCACCAGCGGGTCCTGTGGTGACGATCATGCCAGCGAATGAAGTGGCGATTAACATTTCAGTCAAGGTACAGCGTACCAAGGAGAAGCCAACCACGCTGGATGAAATCAAAAAACTGATCGAAAGCGGAGTACGGACTTATTTGAAGCAGCTTGCTTTTTACAAGGAAGACCCGTTGGTTCGATATACCCGGATTTCCGCTGTTTTGCTGGACATTCCGATCATTATTGATTTCTCTGAGCTAAAAATCAATGGACAGAGCAATCAGAATATTGAGATTGGAACAGGTCAGGTGGCCGTGCTGGGGACGGTGAGTGTCAGTGAGTAATAATGAAATGAACCGTAGTACCAGCGCTTCCTTTTCCGCTCGAGCTATGGGAGATGATATTCAAATCGACAGCTTGCGGGGACGCGAGCTGTTTTCCTTTTTACCGTCTTATTATGAAACCTCACGTGTGATGCGTTCCGATATGGATGCGAAAGGCAGCGAATTGGACGCCTTGTATCTCGCAATGGATGCAACGGTGGGGCAGTTTTTCGTACGCACCGCTACGTGGGGGCTGGAACGCTGGGAAATGGAGCTGGGCATCGAAACCGATCTTGGCAAGCCGTTGGATCAGCGACGTGCGGTGGTGGAGTCGAAGTTGCGAGGGGCCGGGACTTTTTCCGGTCAGCTTGTCAAAAATGTAGCTGAGGCGTATGACGGAGGTACGGTAGATGTTATTTTTCACCCTGCCGAATGGGGATTCACGGTCAAATTTATTGATACCATCGGGATTCCGCCCAACGTGGAAGATCTGAAGGCAGCCATTGAGGAGATCAAGCCCGCTCATATGGCGGTGGAGTACAAATTACGCTACCTGACCATTGCCGAAGTCGAGTCTATGACCCTCTATGAAAATGAACATACAACACAGGATAGATATCTAGGAGGTGGCGCATAACATGGCAAGTGAAAAAACACCGAATCTTGGTTTAAATCAAATTGACCGCACGTCGCCCAAAACAACGTATTTTGATCTGGAGAAGTATTTGGATCAAAACTGGCGCTCTGTAGATGATTTTGCAGGTGATGTGAATGATGGTGTGAATGCGATCAAGAAGCGTCTGGATACGACGGAGCGTAAGGCGGTAACTCTGGAACCCGGGGTACAGATTGTACATGCGGAAAAGGCTGCGCCCTTTTCGCTTACAGGGCTGAGCGGGCGTACGTTGGTTAACTTGCTGGGACGATGGGGGAATTTGAGTAGCTTAACAGGGATACTCCCCTATCAATCCGATCTAGTGCTAGATACTTTGAATAAGGGAACAATGCTTAATTCGTTAAAAGTAACGATCAAATCGGGATATACAGTCGGAGTGGGTTTTTATAGCAATTTTAAGTTTTTGGCCGGGAAATATTATATTGCAATTGCAAAAGCGAAAGTAGGGAACGCTACAAATGCGGGAATATCTGCCCCGACCGTTCTGGCAGGAACGAAAGTTACGGATAAAACTAAATTTACTACGACTTGGTTCAGGCTGGCTCCTACAAGCGACGTGACTTCAAACATAGATTTGGTAATAGAGGGTACTGAAGGACAATATTCCTATTTTGAAGCTGTGCGTATATATGAAATTTCAGCAAGCGAATACGCTGCATTGGCGGAGATGACAGGGGAGCAGATTGATGCAAAGTATCCTTATGTAGACAGCATAACGCCTGTACGTAATCCATATGCAATCCGATATGGCGAGAATTTACTGCCGCCATTTTATGAATGGCAAACAACAGGTCACAAAATATCAATTAACTCACCATACTCTATTGAAGGAGAGCTTTTGAGTGGAGCAATTGGAACGGATGCATACGCAGTTACTTATCTTGATATAATTCCCAATAAAGAGTATACGCTTACCAATCCGGCTGAAAGTACAGGTAAAATACGGATATCCACGTATAATGCCTCTGGAACACGTATTCAAGGTGTCTTCATTAATCCCGGTGAATCACGAGTTATAAAAATGGATGCATCTGCTGTTCGAATTGGTGTGCATATTAGTGGTGTCACACAGTACACAAATGAGTTTAACGTCGATACCTGGAGTTGGCCAGTAGGTACGAAACGTAAATTTTACAGCCCAATTCTCAACATTGGCAATACTGCCAAGCCATTCAAACCACGTGAAGATTCTATGCTGGCGTTGCAAACAGATTTATACGCAGACTCTGTTACAGGAGCGAATGCGGATACAATCTTTGAACGTGAGGGGCAATATTTCAAAAGTAAAAAGTGGCAAGGAGTGACACTGGATGGCTCATTGCCGTGGGTTTACTTCACGTCAGCAGCGGGGTATAAAGTTGTTCGGATACCTGTCTCTAATGGATTAGTTGACAGTGAGAGGATAACAAAGTTCGACGGCAAGCTGATTCAACATGTTTTCCCGCTGAGTGGGCCGGATCAATCCCATCTTAGTCCCGAATCCGGTGTTGTGGGTCTATCCATTTCTAGTGCAGACAGTGGATGGGGAGACAACTACACACCGACAGCCGATGAGATCAAGGCGTATTTTATGGGCTGGATAATGTATGATGGATCGATGAATGGCGGAAATGCTAACCCTGATACCCCATCAGGTAATGTGTATAATGGCACCGGGTCGAAAGCTTGGTGCCGCCGTACTAATGGAGTGACTCGAGCTTTTTCGGACCCTACAGCTACACTACCAACAACTCTAGCGCCAAAATGGACGCCTTACGAGCTTATCTACCAACTAGCCACGCCTACAGTAGAGCCTATCGTATCCGAGGGACAGCTAACCTTTACCGAGGGAGACAATCAGGTAGAAGTCAGTTCGGGGATTGTGCTCCGGGAACGAGCGTCAGTCTTTGAATATAATAATACGGCCTTTATTGGGTCTAAAGCGCATGTTACTAGCTATTTGAGTACCCCATCAAGAAAAATACTAGGCGTCTATGCTAATGGTCGAAAAGATTCGAAATGGAGACTTACTACTGCATATGATTGGGCTTACGCCGAGGCTCCATCCATCAATTACGATAAAACAGTAACCTATACGGTTTCATTTTTAACTCTAACTCAATCTCCTATAGTCCCAATCATAGGCTCATACGCAATCAATGAAAAGACCTTGCTGCTTGATTTGATAGATAGCGTACAGCAAGCTAATTCGAGGGTATCTGTGCTGGAGAATAAGAAGGCGGAAAAGGACAATCCTTCGTGGATCGTACCGACTTTACTCAATGGCTGGTCGAACTATTCGTCAATACTATCTCAGATTGGGTACTATAAAGACTCTGAGGGACTTATACACATGAAAGGGGTTCTAAAACTCGGTACGCTTAACACCGCTATGTTTATTTTGCCGCCCGGATATAGACCTAAATTGAGTCGTGTTTTAGTAACTGCTGCTAACACGGACACGCAAACTGATGTGCTAGGCCGTGTGAATATTAACGACAACGGTTCCGTTATCCCGTTATCTATAAACGGGATAAGTATGATACAAAACGGATGGATTAGCTTAGATTCTATACCGCCGTTTCTAGCCGAACAATAAGGAGGAAAGCGCATGAAAGCAGTACCTAAAGTAAATACAGATGGCCTCTATCTGGAGGACAAGCTAGTGGACGATGCCTTTTCGGGCGTCGTCCCTTTTTATGCTCAATCTCCGCTCACTCTATCTGTTACAGATCAGCAGCTAGACACCTATCAAGTTACTTCTGCTAGTTCGAGTGCTATAGACGAAGAGATTTCAGAAAACATCCCCGCTGGTTATACGGTAGGTATTCCTGTGCCACCGGGCCTATACCATCCTCGTTTTGACATCCAGGGTTGGTTGACCTATGAAGCAGAATATAACGAAAAGCTGATAGAAGCCCAGAAGAAGTATGAGCTAATCAGCAAGGAAACTCAAGCTTCATTTCAGAAGCTGCATGATGAATGGCAAAGCAAGCCGGAAAATGAACGCGGGGACGATCCTGTATATTCTGTTCCGGCTTTTACATCTCCAGAACGAAGAAACCCAACAACATTCTGGGATGAAGCTTTAAGTGACGAAGCGATTCGGGAACTGACACAAAAAGCGGAGCAACAGCCAAGTGAGGAAGAGCAATTGAAGCAGCGTATAGCTGATCTCGAAGTGATGCTAACTCAGCTCATGCTTGGTAGTACAGGAAAATAACTTGTACTGACTGCTGCTATATACAGCGGCAAGAATTTATACAAAAGAGGTGAAGTCATCACTATGGCAACTCTAACAGAGACCCAATTGCGTATTTGTGCTCGTGCTTGCATCACCCGTTATGACCAGGGAGAGGGCGATATAGCGACCATCATTGGAAGCTACGCTTTAGATAAAAAGCAACGTGAACAGGTGATAAAAATGATTTTATCCCATCGTTCTGATCTGGTACTGGATAACATAGAGGATTCGTCATCTATGGAGGTTTCCAATACACAGCGAGAAACGGTTAAATGGTATAGCTCTATTTTCCGCAAGAAAACAGTATAGAGAACAGAGCAAAAACATCCTGTACCCAAAGGAGGAATAAGCATGTATGAAAGAATGAATCCTTTTAAAAGGATTCAATTTCGGTCAGGTGGCAGAGCTGGGGATGTGAGTATTAATGGGCAGTGATATAAAAAATCAAATGAGTAGCGTACGAGGCCGGGAGCTATTCTCCTATCTTCCACCCTATTACGAAACCTCCCGTGTCATGCACGCCGATATGGATGTTAAGGGTAGCGAGTTGGATGCTCTATACCTCGCGCTCGATGATACGTTAGCCCAGTTTTATGTTCGCACTGCCACTTGGGCGCTGGAACGTTGGGAGATGGAGCTAGGCATCCCGATTCATTTGGAAAAGCCATTGGAGCAACGACGATCCGTTGTGGAATCTAAACTCCGTGGGAGCGGCAAATTTTCAGGGGATTTAATACGGAAAATCATGAACTCATTTGGTGTCGATGGACAAGTAGATTTTGAACCGACCGAGTACAAGTTCGGTATAAGCTTTGAAAACCGTATCCCTGAAAATATGGTTGATTTTAAAAAGATCATAGAGGATATTAAGCCTGCTCACCTTGCTTTTTATATGAATAACAAGACTAGGCTTGCATTTCTTCATAAGAATGAAATAGTTCCTCGTATTCGATTACGTTCGAGAGTTCGTTTTTTTGGCGGGAGGCCGTGGTATTTTGATGGCATTGAGCTACTGAATGGAGTTGCTTCATTGTCCGGGTGGACTGGGGAACGCTTACGGAATTCGAACCTTATGAAGCTTGTCGTCATGCATCATGTGAATAATTATCAGGAAGGCAGTATGAAGATTCGAGACCATTATTGGAAGTTGGATGGGAGTATGAAGCTGGATGGAAGCCAGATGCTAAGCTCAAGTGAGACAATTGTTTCCATTTAAAAAGCTCATGCAGCTCATTCAACACTGGAAATAACTTGAAAACGGGCATGGCTGCCCTGCGAGCTAATTCAAGAATAAATTTTATTTGAAAATAGAAAGGATGGTAAGCATGGCAAAACAAGTTCTGACAATTACGACTGCTTACGCAAGAGAACAAATTGCGCGTGCCCGAGCTGAGGGAGGAACGCTGACAAAAGTGATAAAAATGGCTTTTGGCAGCGGAGGTGTAGATCAAGCGGGGGAGCCACTGCCTTTGGACGGAACAGAACAGACGTTGAAAAAGGAGCTCGTCCAGAAGGATATTACCAGCTATGAATTCATTGCCCCTGCGACAATCCGCTATACCTGTTCACTTGCGGAAACCGAATTAGCGGGTGAGACCATTAATGAGCTTGCTTTAGTAGATACAGCGGGTAAGCTGACTGCCGTTCGGACAATGAGCAACAAGGTCAAGGACAGTGATATGGAGTTTGTTTTCGAGATTGATGACATTTATTAAGGAGGATGAAAAGTATGAGTATACAACAGCCACGCAGATTTGTTACTACTGATCAGGGACATGCGGACGTTCTAAATGTACCAATTGATACTCTGTACACGAATGACCAGGGACTGGCCGCGCAGATTGAAAGCATTAAAAAGGATCCGGCTGCAAACGGTGTTGCTTCCAAGGAAGCATTGGAAAGTCACGCCAGCAGTACAGATCTCCACGTTACAGCAGCCAAGCAAGCGGCATGGAGTGCAGCAGAAGCTAACGCCAAGAAGTATACAGAGCAATATGCAGCACCAAAGCAGCATAGTCACCCGGCATCGGATTTGCCTTCTGCGTCAACACAGGCAAGAGGGATTGTGCAGCTTAATACTTCTACAGGGAGCACAGCTACAGATCAGGCAGCCACGCCCAGTGCGGTAAAGGCGGCTAATGATCGAGCAAATGAGGCTTACAGCCGGGCCGACCAGGCTTTTACACAAGCCAGTGATCTTAAATTAAAGGTCGCTAACGCTATCACTGGCAAGGGCGGCAACGCCAACTCTGGGATGACAGGAGATCAGTTAGCGGCAGCAATAAGTGGATTATCTTCTAAAAAATCCGCAAGTGGAAATTTTAATGGTCAGGTATCTGTTACTTCTACTAATCCTACAATATCGTTAGCAATCTCAGGATTGTCTTTTACGCCAAGTATCGTATTGGTTAATATAGCAATTTCCAGTAGTACTAGTGATTATAATGGCTATATTAGCAATCTCGCAGGTATTCGTACTTATAGAGGTGCAGATGCTTCTGTTTCTTATTCAGGTATAGCAGGTGGGTTTAATTTAAATATTAGTGCAACCGTTTATATGTCCAATAATGTTAAAATACAAGCTTATCAATGGTATGCTTTCGAATAAATTAGGAAAACTCATACAAATTTTTGATTTATGTGCTTTATGCCTTTGGACGACCCAAGGGCATTCATTTTACACCTTGATTCAAAAGGGGGAACAAATATGCATGAAAAAATCGATCAGATTTGGCTGGGGTTTTCCACGGGGACCCTGATCGGTTATTTTTTCGGAGGGTGGACGACGATGCTGACGTTGTTGTTATGGATGGTCATTATCGACTTTTTTACAGGCTGGGCGGCGGCCTGGATTAATGGGCAATTGAAAAGCCGCCAGGGCTATTATGGTGTTTTTCGCAAGGTTACGGTGTTTTTGATGATTACGGTGGCTCATCTGATCGACGGTATTCTGGGGGATGCACATTATTTCCGGGATGCCGTTGTTTTCTTTTATTTGGCGAACGAACTGCTGTCCATTATTGAAAATGTAGGCAGAATGGGGGTGCCGATGCCGGATATTTTGCGGAATGCGGTAGCCATTTTTGAATCCAAGTCGAGCGGAGAAAAGAAAAAGCCGGCAGACCCTTCTGGCAAAGGGAATAAAGCTTCATAAAAGTGTCATCCGTAACTCAGTATAAGGGTAGTAGGAGCGGAATCCACGTTTGCCTTATTTTTAGCGCAAAGATGGAAAAGCCCGGACCGTTTCAGTGGTCCAAGCATATGGATAACCAAGACATAGTTGGGATACATGATCACAAATAGATAAGGAGGGGACGCCTTATGCAAAATCGCAGTTCTAACGCTGCCGAAGGCATTGATGTGTCCCGATACCAGGGAACGATTGATTGGAAACGTGTACGTGCTGATGGCAAATCGTTTGCCTTTATTAAAGCGAGCCAAGGACAGCGCTACGTCGATCCGACATTTATCACGAATGCAAAAGGGGCGAGAGCAGCCGGGATTCTGCTGGGAGCTTACCATTTTGTAGATGCGACCAGTGTCAACGCAGCAAAAGCGGAAGCAAGGCATTTTGCTGAGGTGCTGGATCAGGTGGGCGGCGCAAAAACGCTGGATTTTCCAGCGGTGATGGATTATGAAAACAATCCGGGCGGGCTTAGCTCAGCCGCGATTCACGAGGTTGCACTCGCATTTTTAACGGAGTTTGAACAGGTAAGCGGCCGCAAGCCGATGGTATATACGGGCAACGCCTTTGCTGCCCATTTCAAAGCTCCGCTGGGTAGCTATAAGCTGTGGATCGCACGCTATAGCACGCGTGTGCCTGGTGATACTGCGGCATGGAAAAGCTGGGATTTTTGGCAATACAGCGATAGCGGACGGGTTGATGGAATTCAAGGACCTGTTGACCTGAATGTATACGCTGGTACAGAGGCCGAGCTACGTCAGGCATTTGCAGGAGAAGAGGAGGATGAGCCGATGACAGTAGAGGAAAAAGCAACATTTATAGCCTTGCAGCAGCAGGTCGCCGCGCTTGAAAATAGCAAGGATGTGCTCAAACAGACACTGAATGAACAGAGTGCATATATTAAAAAAGTAGACCAGCGAGTAGCTGAACTGGAGGCCCGTCAGGCTATGCCTGTACCGACCTGGGCGAAGGAAGCCATAGCTGCCGCCGTGGCATTTAATCCGGCAAGCCCGATTGTGGATGCGAAGCTGTCAAGCAGCTACGATTTTTATCGTTTATTGGTCGTGCTGAACCGTCTGGGTGTATTTAAAACAAGTAAATGATCTTTTGCAAATCTTATGCCCAGAAGAAATTATTTTCATGTGAGCCAAGCTATACGCCTGAAACATAAATAGACAGGCGGTTCAAGGCAACCGCCTGCCCTTATTCAAAAAAGCAATTCGATGTCCTCTTGGCTAAATTGAACATACATATCCATAAATTTTGCTATATTTTCTTTCTTGAACATTTCCGATCAGTGTACTACTCTTGCTGTCTGAATTTCATGAACTGGGTGGAGTGGATTGCTGGGAAGTTATCAGAGCACTTGTATGTTTGTTTATTTCAGTACATACCTTAAGAATTGGGATATAAAGGATGGTACTTATATTGTAAGCGGAATATGTTCACCCATATAGTGCCTGGCGATCATTTTTCCATCTTTAAAGGAGCTCAAAAGGAGCTCAAGCTGTCGCAGTAGGTTTGGTGCTGGATACATTTTTGAAATAAAGCCATGCTTCTGCTGGAAAATGAGGATTACAAGCAGGAGCATTTATTTTAATATGCTTGTGTAAACTTATTTGTAATATTAATTAACATGATGCATAAAAATATATCAAAATGTATGAAAAACACCCTTGTCTGCTTCCAAATTTTATAGTAAAGTATCCATTAATCAGCTTTGTTTGAACATAATATTCACTGCTTGTGAGTATATGTCACACTTTCACCACGATCTAACATACACCACTTCGTTTTAATTACATCTACTGATTATACTCTAAAGCACTCAACCACTAGATTAGGAAAGTTTTTATACCCGTATTTTCCCAAAAAAAGCCTGTCCATAGAACCTACATACCTGCCCTGCTATTACACCTTTTGATGAACTCGGAACTTGGGACTACAGCTTGAGGACAAGCTTGTCATGCCAGCCCATAGGATTGGCTTCCATCCAGTATCAAAGAATTAACAATATATAAGGTGTGAAAGGGGTTTGCTGCATGAGCAAAAAGTACGCAAAGCACAATATCTGGACCGTACTGCTGGTGCTTGCGCTGGGATTTGTTCTGGTGCTTTCCGGTTGTGGAGGATCAGGTGAAGGAGCGAAACCAGAGGCAGGACAACCGTCAGGCGGAGCGGGAGAAGGTGTGCAGGATACGCTAATTTATGGGCGCGGTGGAGATTCCGTGGCACTGGACCCTGCTATTGTGACCGATGGCGAGTCACTTAAAATCACACATCAGGTATTTGATACCCTGTTGGAGTATAAAGACGGCACCACGATTATACAGCCGGGATTGGCAGAAAGCTGGGAAGTATCACCAGACGGCTTGATCTATACATTCAAGCTGCGTCAGGGCGTGAAATTCCATGATGGAACCGACTTTAATGCGGAAGCGGTTGTTTTTAATTTTGATCGCTGGGCTGATCCGAAAAGTCCGTATAAATATGAGGGAGACTCCTTTGATTACTATGATTCCATGTTTGGTTCCGAGGAAAGCCGGGTGATCAAATCGGTCAAGGCCCTAGATGCCAACACCGTTCAATTTACGCTGAGTAAGCCGCAGGCTCCTTTTCTGCAAAATTTGGCCATGGCTACGTTTGGAATCGCCAGCCCTAAGGCCGTTCAGGAGAAAAAAGCTGATTTCAAAAGCAATCCGGTCGGTACAGGGCCGTTCGTATTTAAGGAATGGAAACGGAATGACTCCATCACGCTGGAGAAAAATCCAACCTATTGGAAAGAGGGGCAGCCGAAGCTGGCTAAGGTCATTGTTCGCTCTATACCCGACAATACCGCGCGCTTTAATGCTTTGCAAAACGGGGAAATTGATCTGATGGACGATATGAATCCGGATGATGTGAAGCAACTGGAAGGTAACAGTGAGTTAGTGAAAATTGAACGTCCATCCTTTAACGTGGCGTACATTGGTTTTAACTTGAAGAAAAAGACATTCAATAATCCCAAGGTACGGCAGGCGCTGAACCACGCGGTGAACAAGCAGGCCATCATTGATGCATTGTTTGCCGGACAGGCCAAGCCTGCGGTCAATCCGATGCCGCCTACGTTATGGGGATATAACGATAGTATTCAGGATTATGCCTATGATCTGAACAAGGCCAAAGCCTTGCTGGCGGAAGCGGGTTTTCCTAACGGACTTCCTGAGCCGTTAACCTTCTATGCCATGCCTGTATCTCGTCCCTATATGCCTGACGGCAAAAAGGTGGCAGAGGCCATTCAGGCGGATTTTGAAAAAATTGGTGTCAAAGTAAACATTCAATCCCCGGAATGGGCTACGTATCTGGATGATCTTAAAGGGGGAGAGAAGGACGATTTGTATATGCTGGGATGGAACGGGGACAATGGCGACCCGGATAACTTCTTGTACACACTGCTGGACAAGGATACGATTCCAGGCAATAACCGCAGCTTTTATGTAAATGAGGAGCTACACAAAATTTTGGTAAAAGCTCAAACGGAAGTCGATCAGGACAAACGTGCTGAGCTGTATAAGCAAGCACAGGAAATCATTAAAAAAGATGCTCCCTGGATTCCTTTGGTACACACAACACCTGTGATGGCAGGAAAAACAACCCTCAAAGGCTATGTACCTTCTCCAACAGGCAGTGAGTCTTTGGGTAATGTTTATTTTGAATAGCTTAAACGCAAGCAGGCGGTGAATTGGATATGAATGCATATTTTTTGAAAAGACTGGCCGTATTGATTCCTGTGTTGCTGGGCATGACACTCATCGTGTTTTCGATTATTCATGCCATACCGGGCGATCCTGCCGAAACCATACTGGGAGACAAGGCCACAGAGCAGTCCAAACAGGCGCTACGCGAGCAGTTGGGACTGGATAAGCCGTGGTTACAGCAATATGGAACCTATCTGGGTGAGCTGGCACATGGAGATCTGGGCGATTCCATCCGCACCAGACAGCCGATTGCCCGGGAAATGGTTCCTTATCTGGCGGCTACGCTGGAGCTGACGGTGGCAAGTATGTTTTTCGCCGTTGTGGTCGGGATGAACGCAGGCATCGTGAGTGCCTGGAAGCGAAATTCCTGGTTCGACTATGTAAGCATGGTCATAGCGCTTGTCGGGGTGTCGATGCCCATTTTTTGGTTGGGCTTGATGGAGCAGTGGATATTTGCAAATAAGCTGCATTGGCTCCCCTCTATCGGACGCATGAATTCTCGCGATCCGGTAGAGGCTGTGACGCATCTGGCGATTATTGATGCGATCATAGGGGACCGTATGGAACAGGTATGGACCGTCATCAAGCATTTGATTCTGCCGAGTATCGCACTGGGGACCATTCCGATGGCGGTCATTGCGCGTATAACCCGTTCCAGCATGCTGGAGGTTATGGATGCGGACTATATCCGCACGGCTCGGGCGAAAGGGCTGGCATCTTTTCAAGTGGTGTACAAGCATGCGCTTAAAAATGCCGCCATTCCCGTGCTTACCGTCGTTGGTCTTCAAACCGGCTCGCTGCTGGGCGGAGCGGTGCTGACGGAAACCATTTTTGCATGGCCCGGCATCGGACGGTACATCTTTGAAGCGATCAGTTCGCGTGACTATCCGGTGATTCAAAGCGGAATTTTGATCATTGCGTTCCTGTTCGTCATCATCAATCTGATTGTCGATTTGCTGTACGCGGTTCTTGACCGACGTATCCATTATCAGTAATCAAGTCGTCAATTGCTCAAGGGGGAGCTTGTCCGATGTCACAATTTTCAATGGAACCCAACAACATATCGACGACACGCACGATATTGACACATTCGCCTGTCGTGTCCGGTCCTTGGAGGGATGCATGGAGGGCATTTCAGCATAATAAGATGGCATTAGTCGGTCTGAGTGTTATTGTCTTTTTTGTCATCATTGCGTTGATTGCGCCGTGGATTGCTCCTTTTGATTATAAAGAGCAAAACCTGGTCAGCCGCTTGCAGCCTCCTTCGGCGGAGCATTGGTTCGGTACGGACGATCTCGGTCGAGATTTGCTGAGCCGCACGCTGTATGGCGCCCGAATTTCGTTGTGGGTCGGCTTTCTGTCCGTTATTGGTTCAATGATCGTTGGGACAGCTTTAGGTCTAATCGCTGGATTTTATGGGAAATGGGCGGATATGGTCATTTCGCGGCTATTCGACATTTTACTGGCGTTTCCGGGGATTTTGCTGGCCATTGCCATTGTAGCCATTTTAGGGCCTTCACTGGAAAATGCGCTGTACGCTATTGCGATTGTTAACGTGCCAACCTATGGGCGATTGGTTCGCTCCAAGGTGCTTAGTGTCAAAACGGAGGAATATATCACGTCTGCCAGAGCACTTGGTGCGAACGATGCACGAATTATACTGCGTTATATTTTGCCTAATAGCCTGACGCCCATTATTGTACAGGCAACATTGGGGATAGGGACAGCGATCATTGAAGCGGCGGCGCTTGGATTTCTCGGCTTGGGTGCACAACCCCCTGAACCGGAGTGGGGCAAAATGCTGTCAGATTCGCGCCAATATATCCAGAACGCACCGTGGACGGTTATTTTTCCAGGCATATCCATCATGCTGACCGTATTGGGCTTTAACCTGATGGGTGACGGGCTGCGGGATGTGCTTGACCCAAGGGCAAAGCGTTAGGGCAAAAGGGGCGAGGTACTTTTAGCGCCGCGCATTTTTTAAGTTTTACTTATATATTCCTATTTAATATAGAAGTTAAGAGGTGTTCCCTGAATCTAATGGCGGGGGAGCACCTTTTTTGTATGATATTTCTCGTGTTGGAGTAGAACTGAAAAAGTATATAGAAAACGGAGCAGGCGGAATGGTGTTGTACAAGCGAAGCGGTCGCTTTAAAAGCTTTCCGTAGGAAAGCTCGCTTCGGAAGCATCACCTCCCCGGATTTCTACCCTAATATAGGCATTATTCTAGAAATCCGGGGGCGGTGGCGATGGGAAGCACCATCCGACTGCGCAGTGGCGCTAAAAGTAACTTTTACAGTTGAAAGTCATGTAAGCTTCCCTGTGACGTGAAAAAAATGTATAATCACTCCAATTGAGTACGTAGGGAGTGGGCTTTATGACATGGCAAAACAAAAGAGAGCATCGGCAATTTGCCGAACAAACACGAAGCGACGCTTCGCGGGCAGCTTATGAACGGGATTACTCCCGATTAATCCATTCACCGACCTTCCGTCGGCTGCAAGGCAAATCCCAGGTATTTGGCGCAGGCACGGGCGACTATTACCGCACACGGCTGACGCATTCTCTGGAGGTAGCACAAATTGCGCGTGAAGCAGCACGCAGCTTGCTGCGCCGTCATCCTGAGGTAGAGCTGGAGCAGGCGGATAACGCCGGGCTGATTATTGACCCCGAGGTGGTGGAATGCGCGTCGATTGCACATGATTTTGGGCATCCACCATTTGGGCATAAGGGCGAAGAGGTGCTGGACGGGATTTTGGATCAGCTCATTGAGCAGAAGGTGGAAAAGATAGCCGCCGCAGAAGGCTTTACGCCGGAGTCCAAGCAGGGGCTGCAGGCCTATGCACGTGAGCGCCAAATCTACGAGCATTTTGAAGGGAACGCACACAATTTTCGCCTGATTATGTTTTTGGAGAAGCGTGAGAATGTGGACGGTCTGAATTTGTCGGACGCTGTATTATTGGGAATTAACAAGTACCCGTATCCGGGTATTTTGAATAAAAAAGGGATGTACCTGCATGAGTGGGAATACATTCGCTCCATTCGCCAGGATTGGGGAATCCCGGACGGTAAAAAAACGCTAGAAGCTCAGCTGATGGACCTGTGTGACGATATTGCTTATTCCGCACATGATCTGGAGGACGGGATTAAGGCAGGCAAGATTGAAGTGCACGAGCATTTTTTATATGATCCGTATTTGATACGTCTGATTACGGAAAAAATCACTACATTAGATGATAGCTTCTGGCAAGGCTGGCAGCTGGCTCAGATTGAGCAGAAGGTGGCAGCTGTGCTGAGCGAATTTTTAAAGGTTTGGAATGGCAAGATGCCGATATGTGAACACGATTATTCCCGCACACGCCGAGAGGTAAAGGCATATTGGGTTAGCCTGTTTGTCAGCAGCCTGGGTGTAATCGATGACGGGAATTGGAAAAAGGTGACCTTCGTGCGGGATGGAAACGAGGATTTGGATATGCTCCGCACGGTGAGTGTGTTGAAAAGCTTTGCCTGGGTTACGATGATTCGCGATCTGCGCGTACAGCGGCTGCAAAAACGAAGTGAATGGATGCTTAGACGGCTATGGCTGGCTTTTCTGGACCCTGAGACGTCGAAGTCCATTATTCCAACTGACTGGCTCCAGCGCTACGAGCGTGACCAGGCCAAGGCGAAACCGATCTGGACATGGGAGCATATGGTCATCGACTATATTGCTGGCATGACCGATGCGTTTGCTGAAAAAATCTATAATGAGTTATATGGGCTGAAGGTGGGTTCCATTTATGATCTGGACTGACCTTGAATTTTAACCCTATATAGTAGAAGGAACTGGTTTGTAATTGATAGAAGGGAGGGAGGAATGTCTATGCAGTCTCGGTCTTTATCTATAAAATCGTTGAATCTCGGTGTGCTCGATATGGTGCCGTTGCTGCCCGGCAACCGTCCGGAGCAGGCGGTTCAACGAGCTGGTGAACTGGCGAGACGGGCAGAAGCCTGGGGATATACACGCTATTGGACCTCGGAGCACCATGATATGGAGGGGCTGGCTTCCTCCAGCCCGGAAGTGCTGCTGTCTCATATCGGGGCGGTGACGAAGACAATCCAACTGGGTGCGGGTGCTATTTTGCTCCCGCATTATAGTCCGGTCAAGGTAGCTGAATGGTTTCACCTGCTGGCTGCTCTATATCCGGGCAGGGTCGAACTGGGGCTTGGAAGAGCGCCCGGTGGAGGCCCTCATGCTTCGATGGCACTGAGCGGCAACTTTCTCCAGCATGTAGCCGAATTGCCACAGTTGATGGAGTCTCTGCTGGCTTTGCTGGAAGGCACCTACGAGTATGAGCAAGTGCCCGTATTTGCCCGGCCGATGCCTGAACAGCCGCCAGCACTGTGGATGCTGGGCACTAACCGCAAAAGCGCCGAATATGCCGCCCGGTATTCAGCGGGCTATGTGTTCGGTCAATTTATGAGTGAGCACAATGCACAGGAAATGCTGAACTTTTACCGTTATGGATTTCAGCCGTCCAAACGTATGGACAAGCCGCGTACGATGGTTGCTATAGGGGCGGTATGTGCCTCGACGAAAGAACAGGCGCAGCAATGGGCTGCACAAATTACATTAGGTGATCCGGCGATGCGAGCCCGTTGGCTGGTGGGGACGCCGTCGGATATTGTCGAACGCTTGCATAGCCTGCAGGTTGAAATCGATAATGATGAGTTCCTGTTGGTCACACCGATTCCCGATTATGAACAACGGCTTAACTCCTATCGTCTTATAGCGGAAGCTGTACATGCTATATAAGTTGAACTAAAAATGTACAAGTAAAACGGAGTAGACGGAATGGTGCTGTACAAGCGAAGCGGTCGCTTTTGTCCCCGGATTTCTACCTTGATCATAGGCTTTATTTCGGAAATCCGGGGGCGGTGGCGATGGGAAGCACCATCCGGATGCGCAGTGGCACGAAAGGTAACTTTCAAGTTCGACTTATATAGCTGTCATTCTAAATGAAAAGAGATCTTACATGAACAAACATGAATTGAACACGAACGAAACGAAGCAAAGGTACATATACACCTATGCGTGCCATGAAACAGAGCGAGAGCTATGCCTTTTGGAATTAAAATGCCTGTTCGACCAGCCACCTGTGCATGACTCCATGCTGTTGTCCGAGCGGCGGCTGGAACCGGGGACCAGCCCGTTTATTCACCTTCGGCTGGATATAGCCGTGGATGCAGGTACGCTGGAAGAGCTATGCGAAGCAGCTTCCACACTGCAGCTTGAAGACGGAAAGACCTTCAAAGTACTGTGTCTCAAGGAAGGCGACAATAAGGCGGACTATGACGAGCGGCGCAGGATCGAACGTCGGATTGGCGCACGTATTCATGGACAGGCGCAAATGAAGGAACCGGATATCACTTTGGGTGTGATCAGGGCAGGACAACGGTGGTTACTAGGCCAATGCGTGCATAGCGATCGTTCCTGGCTGGAGCGCCGTCAGAAACCGCAGAATTATTCTACGGGATTGCCGGTGCTAGTAGCCAAGGCGCTTGTCAATTTGGCAGTTCGTCATGCAGCAGTGCACGAGGCAGATGGAGATGAACTGAAGCTGCTGGACCCGTGCTGCGGCATGGGCAATGTGATGATTGAAGCACTAAGCATGGGGAAACATATTTGCGGTTATGATATCAACCCGTTGGCGGTACGCGGAGCACGCGTCAATTTACGTCATTTTGGATATGAGGAGGAGTTGGTGAAACTCGGGGATATGAATATGGTGGAGGGCACGTACGATGCGGCTATATTGGATATGCCCTATAACCTGTGCTCCGTGCTCCCTGCTGATGAACAAAAAAAGATGCTGCGCAGCTTAAGACGTCTGGCCGCACGGGCGGTGATTGTGAGCACGGAGCCGATGGAAGCATTGCTATCCGAGTCAGGTTGGACTCTTAAGGAGCAATGCTGCATACGCAAGACAGGGTTGAGCCGGGAAATATGGGTCTGTGAGTAGTTGGATTTGTTAATATTGGGCGCTATAGCTTACCAAATTCAGTGGCAGCTCCTGCTTAGCAGCATAGGCTTTCAAGTTGGTAACAAAAATATCTACCGCCCGTTCAGCATAATGATCCGTGTCACCTGCAATATGCGGTGTGATCAGGACATGATCCAGGCTCCATAGTGGATGTGACGCGGGCAGCGGCTCTTCCTCGAATACGTCCAGCCCGGCAAAGGCAATATGCTGTTGCTCCAGAGAGCGTACAAGCGCATCTGTATGAACGGTGCCGCCACGGCCTACATTAATGAAGAAAGCACCTTTACGCATGGCTGCAAATGCTTTTTCATCAAAGAAGTGACGGGTTTCCTCCGTGAATGGCAAAATGTTCACCACGATATCCGCAGCTCCCAACGCATCGTGTAATTGTTCGTTGGTGTACATGTGCTCTACATGGGGAGCTTCCTTGCCGGATCGCCGGACTCCGATCACCCGCATGCCAAAGGCTTGTGCAAGCCGAGCCGTTTCACGGCCAATTTCGCCAACACCTGTTATCAGCATCGTTTTACCACGTAATTCCGTCAGTTGACCTTCCGGTGGCTGCCATGTTTTCTGACGCTGCAAGAGAGCTGCTTGCTGCAAATAACGTGTATGCGATAGCAGCATGCCGAAAATCTGCTCCGTTATCGGAATCGCATGTACACCACTTGTATTCGTAAGCAAAATATTGCGCTTTTCCAGCTTGGTGAGCGGCAGCTTGTCAATTCCCGCCGACCAGGTTTGTATCCATTTCAGTTTGCTGTCCGGATGCAGCGCCTCTTCGGCAATATGTTTGGACCAGCCTAAAATAACCTCGGCCTGCCGGATCTGTTCAGCCCCTAATTCCTGGGCTTTGCCAATGATCAGCTCG
This sequence comes from Paenibacillus sp. Aloe-11, assembly GCF_000245715.1. Classification (NCBI taxonomy): domain Bacteria; kingdom Bacillati; phylum Bacillota; class Bacilli; order Caryophanales; family Paenibacillaceae; genus Paenibacillus; species Paenibacillus sp. Aloe-11. Next base: position 190,508 of record NZ_JH601048.1, read on the forward strand.
CAGCCCGGAGCTGCTGCACGAACTTGCTTTTCTTGTTCTTCAGTTAGCTGGTGTAAACTTAAGATGTTTCCCATGATTCATAGCCTCCTCGACTTTTGATTGAGCTTGAAGCTTCCAATATCTTCTGGCGAACCATCCTTTCAAGGATAACAGATTGTCAGAAAAATTGCATAAAGAGGGGGAGAAACGAGCTTTCCGTGTCACTATAAATAACAACGGCACTATAAATAATAACAAATGGCTTTATCCAAATGTAGAGCATCCCAAACAGTAACTTGTTGGGATGTATATAGGAAAGGAGTCGGAGTGGATGGAGAAGGATAAATTATCAAATGAACCTATATCATCAACCACACAGTCGCAAAGGCTTTTTACGGCTATTGCCATTCCAGATGAGCATAAGCAGCAGCTGCGCCAATGGGCAGAGCAGGATTTGGACCATCTGTCCTTCCGAAAATGGAGTGATTTCAGAGACTACCATGTAACACTTCAGTTTTTGGGCGATGTGGCGACTTCGGATATTCCACAACTAGAGCAGGCGTTATATCAAGCTGCAGCCGAGCATGCCCCGTTCACGCTCGGGATTGGAGGAGCAGGCTTTTTTGGCCGCGAGCAATTTCCACGTGTATTGTGGAGGGGAGTTACCGGGCAGCGGGAGTCACTGGATCAGTTGTATCAGTCCATAGTTCGGGCTACCGAACCGCTCGGTTTTAAACCTGAGGAACGACCTTATCGGCCCCATATTACCGTAGCGCGTTCATACACAGGGCAGCAACCCGTTCCGACCTCAGTTTGGCAGCCAAATGATCGAATTGCCGAGCTGTGGGAAGTGGAAAAATTTGTTTTATATGCAACTCGAATGGGGCAAAAACCGATGTACCAAATAATTCAAACGTTCCCATTATTAAGGTGAAACCCTTGATCTATCAGCGAATTTAGTGATATAGTGTTTCAGCGTTATTCAAAAAGCGCATTTTGGGTTACATATCTGAGGAATGTGCTTAAAGTTAACGGGAGGAACATTATGGAAATTGTTAAAGAATATCGTTGGTTTGCACCTCTTTTGAGTGTGCTGCTTGTTTGTATATTGGGGATAGGACTCTACGCTGAGGTTCAGCAAACACAGAATAATCATAAAAATGCATCTATGCAATCTCTGAGCTGGTCAGGGAACTCTTCGGCTCCTTCACATGGCGACAGGATGGGGACCCATAACGGGTCAAACAGGACAAGCCCCATCTTTGTCGCGGCTCATGGGCAGCCAAGCTGGAAAGAAATCATGCCGACTCCTTTACCCGCTTCCCAGATGAAGCAGGCGGAACAAGCTCGGAATAACGTCACCATAGGCACGAAAAAGCCTGATGTCCAGCACAGCAAGTCCGCAATCCTAACCCCTCCTACAACCATCTACTTTACGAAGACAAAAATGCTCACTCAGGATGACAAGGCGTTGTCTACCTGGAGCTATCCTGTCTCCGCTAAAGAACTGCTCCTGCTGCAAAAAATAGTGATGGCAGAAGCAGAAGGCGAACCGTACGAAGGCAAAGTGGCAGTTGCCAACGTTGTCTTAAACCGGCTGCGGTCAGCCTCATTTCCCGATACGATTCAGGCTGTAATTTATCAAAAAGCGCAATTTAGTCCGGTCGCGAACGGGCGTCTTCGTCGTGTCCAACCGAACCAGGACAGCATCCGTGCGGTTAACGCTGCTTTGAACGGTCATAAAGCCGTTCCTGATAATACCTGTTTTTTCCTGTCGCTTACGTTGGCCCAGGACCTTACGGTTCATCATTCGCGGACCAAGGTGAAAACAATCGGTCATCATACTTTTTATAAATGAGCATTTTGTATACAGGTGAAGTATGCATGCAAGAAATGGTATAATGCATAAAGGAAAGTTACCTAAATAATGAAAGTGACAATGGAGGCGCAGACGATATGAAAATCACATATTACGGACATTCAGTTGTGCTGGTGGAAGCAGAGGGAAAACGAATTATTATTGATCCTTTTTTGACAGGCAATCCTAAAGCAACCGTACAAGCTGAGGATATTCAGGTGGATGCGGTGCTATTGACACACGGCCATGCCGATCATTTTGGAGATGCTGTTGAAATTGCCAAGCGCAATGACTGTCCTGTGATTGCGGTGGCTGAGCTGGCTGACTATTGTTCATCCCTGGGTGCCAAAGCTCATGGTATGAACCTTGGCGGTGGTCATCAATTTGACGGCTTCCATGTAAAATTCACGCTTGCGTTCCACAGTTCGTCTTTGACGGTGGATGGACAAACGATATACATGGGAGAGCCGGCAGGGATTTTATTGACCATAGGAGGCAAAACATTTTTTCATGCAGGGGATACCGGCCTGTTTGGCGATATGCGTCTCATTGGAGAAACCAACTCCATCGATGCTGCGGTACTGCCCATTGGAGATGGTTATACGATGGGACCAGAGGATGCGCTGCTGGCAGCAAAATGGTTGCGTGCAAGCCGCGTAATACCGATACATTATAATACCTTCCCGGGTATTGAGCAGGATGGAGACGCCTTCTGTGACCGTCTGCACAAAGAAGGAATTGAAGGGAAAGCCTTAAAACCCGGCGAAAGTCTCGAATTTTAATTCGTATGTCCGCAATTCAAGCCATACGCCTGATCGTCAGCACCTCTATTAGATATGCTTTGTCAGCCTTTTCTGTTCCTTGTGGGAATGGGAGAGGCTGTTTTTTGAAATGCATATTTATACATAAAAATGATATCTTTTTACATTGATACGTTGATGCTGTAATGTAAAAGATTTATTATCGCAATTATAAAAACTTTGAATTGCTAACATGATAGGTCGATGATAAAATGATAGAACTAATTAGATTCATCAGTGGAATCGACGTATTTTTCAAGTCAAGCCATTGCATAATTATTGAAAAACATGCGCATTCAGCGGACCGTACCGCCTTGAATACGTCCTATGTTTTGTCCCCCATTCCTCGTAGTTTGTTCTTTGATTTACCTCTTGTTGCCACTGTCTTCTATTCGGCCGCCTGTATTTCAGGCCAGCATGACTTTATAACAGAAAGGTTGCGTTCCATGAGACAGACAGGTTTACCACCCAAATGAGACAGACAGGTTTACCACCCAAACAGGGACTATATGATCCCCAATTCGAAAAAGACGCCTGCGGCATGGGCTTTGTTGCCCACATCAAGGGAAAACCATCATACGATATTGTAAGTCAGGCTTTGACCATGCTCGTCAATATGGAGCATCGGGGCGGCCAGGGAAGTGAACCAAACTCCGGTGACGGAGCGGGGATTATGATTCAGGTGCCCCATCTGTTTTTTCAAGAGGAAGCGGAGCGATTGGGCTTCAAGCTGCCAAAGGCCGGACATTACGGCGTAGGCATGCTTTTTGTATCCAATGATCCAAAGATCCGTGAGGCACATGAGCAGAAGCTGAGAGATATCATCGTGGACGAAGGCCAAAATTGCTTGGGCTTCCGCGATGTTCCGACTTATGACGAAATGCTGGGCAAATCGGCAAAAGCGGCTAAACCGGGCGTGCGTCAGGTGTTCATCGGCCGCAGTAGCGATTTGAAGGAAGATCTGGACTTTGAACGGAAGCTGTATATCATTCGCAAACGTGCAGAGCTTGCTATTCGTTATAACCAAGAGGAGCAGAGCGGCGAATCGTTCTATATTCCGAGCTTGTCATGCCGCAAGGTTGTATACAAGGGAATGCTGACAACCGAGCAGGTGGGCAAATTTTATTTGGATTTGCAGGATGAGCGGGTGACGTCGGCGATTGCGCTGGTCCATTCCCGTTTTAGTACAAATACGTTCCCGAGCTGGGATCGTGCGCATCCTTACCGTTTTATGATTCACAACGGTGAAATTAACACCATGCGCGGCAACGTGAACTGGATGCATGCGCGTCAGGCACAGTTTGAGAGTGAAGTGTTCGGTGAAGATATCGCGAAGGTAAAACCAGTCATTAACCCGGATGGTTCAGATACAGCCATGTTTGATAATACGCTGGAGTTTTTGTATCTGAGCGGACGTTCCTTGCCTCATGTAGCTATGATGATGGTGCCGGAGCCTTGGAGCAAACATGAGACGATGGACCCGAAAAAACGGGCATTTTATGAATATCACAGTACCATGATGGAGCCGTGGGATGGACCGGCAGCGATGGCGTTTACGGACGGTATCCAAATCGGGGCGATTCTGGACCGTAATGGCCTGCGTCCTGCGCGCTACTATGTGACCAAAGATGATCTGATCGCATTGTCTTCAGAGGCGGGTGTGCTGGATATCGCTCCTGAAAATGTGCTGTACAAGGATCGTCTCCGTCCGGGCCGGATGCTGCTGGTGGATACCCAGGAAGGGCGAATCATTTCTGACGAAGAGCTGAAAGAACGTATCGCTTCCGAGGAGCCTTATCAGCAATGGCTGGATGAGCATTTGGTTGATCTGGAGGAACTGCCGGAGGCATTGGAACAGCCGGAGCCGAAGCACGAAAATGTTAACCAGCTTCAGCTTGCATTTGGATATACGTTTGAAGAACTGCGCAAGCTGCTGGAGCCGATGGCGCTCACAGGTGCGGAGCCGATTGGATCGATGGGGTACGATGCTCCACTTGCGGTGCTGTCTGATCGTCCGCAACGTTTGTACAACTATTTTAAACAAATGTTCGCACAAGTTACCAATCCACCGATTGATGCCATTCGTGAAGAGATTGTAACGTCGACGGCAACTACGATTGGACCGGAGCGCAACCTGCTGCATCCAGAGCCGGAAAGCTGTCGTCAGATTCGTTTGGACTCACCGGTGCTGTCCAATGAGGAATTTGCCAAAATTCGCCATGTACACCGTCCAGGTTTCAAGTCGATGACGATTCCGATCTTCTTTGAAGCAAAGGAAGGCGCAGAAGGCTTGCGTAAGGCACTGGAAGGATTGTTTGAAGCGGCTGACCGTGTCATTGACAAGGGGCATAACATCCTCATTCTGTCTGATCGTGGAGTGGATGCAGACAATGCGGCCATTCCGGCGTTGCTGGCTGTTTCCAGTCTGCATCACCATCTGATCAAACAGGGTACACGCACACGTGTAAGCATTTTGCTGGAGTCCGGAGAGCCAAGAGATGTTCACCATTATGCGGTGCTGCTTGGCTACGGTGTGAGCGCGGTTAACCCGTATCTGGCCTTTGAAACGCTGGATGTCATGATTCAGCAGGGCTTGCTGCGTGGCATTTCGCACGAAAAAGCAGTTAAAAATTATATTAAGGCAGCTACCAAGGGTGTCGTAAAAATATTGTCCAAAATGGGTATTTCCACGATTCAATCCTACCGTGGAGCCCAAATTTTCGAGGCCGTAGGTCTGAAGCAGGATTTTGTTGACCGTTACTTTACCTGGACGCCTTCCCGCATTGGCGGTATTGGTCTGGAGGAAGTGACGATGGAAGCGCTGGCCCACCATAACCGTGCTTTTACCGACAAGGACGGCAACGACAAGGTGCTGGATTCGGGCGGCGAATACCAATGGCGTAACGACGGGGAAGAGCATTTGTTTAACCCGAAAACAGTCCATTTGCTCCAGCAGTCCGTTCGTTCGGGAGACTACGAGCTTTACAAGAAATACGCCAAGCTGGTCCAAGGCGAATCCAAACAGTATTTGACGATCCGCTCCATGCTTCAACTGAAGCCTGCCGGTGAGTCTGTGCCGCTGGAGGAAGTGGAATCTGCTGCTTCGATTATGCGTCGCTTTAAAACAGGAGCTATGTCTTTTGGCTCCATTAGCCAGGAAGCCCATGAAGATATGGCGATTGCAATGAACCGTATCGGCGGCAAAAGCAACACGGGTGAAGGCGGGGAGAACCCTGCACGTTTCATACCGGATGCTAATGGCGATTCTCGTCGCAGTTCGATCAAGCAGGTAGCATCTGGCCGATTCGGTGTAACGTCGAATTATCTGGTGAATGCCGACGAAATTCAGATCAAAATGGCGCAAGGCGCAAAGCCGGGCGAGGGCGGACAGTTGCCGGGACGCAAGGTGTATCCTTGGGTCGCCGAGGTACGCGGTTCTACGCCAGGTGTAGGCTTGATTTCGCCACCGCCGCATCACGATATTTATTCTATCGAGGATTTGGCAGAGCTGATCTACGATCTCAAAAACGCCAACCCGCGTGCTGACATTAACGTGAAGCTGGTGTCAGAGGCAGGCGTAGGCACGATTGCTACGGGGGTAGCGAAGGGCCGTGCTGACATTATTCTGGTCAGCGGCTATGACGGCGGCACAGGTGCTTCTCCGCAAGGCTCCATCCGTCATGCGGGTATGCCTTGGGAGCTGGGGCTGGCCGAAACGCATCAGACGCTGATGCTGAATAACCTGCGCGACCGCGTGGTGCTGGAGACAGACGGCAAGATGCTATCTGGCCGCGATTTGGTCGTAGCTGCCCTGCTGGGTGCAGAAGAATATGGCTTTTCTACAGCGCCACTCGTGGCATTGGGCTGTATTATGATGCGGGTATGCCAAATGGATACATGTCCGGTTGGTGTGGCTACGCAGAATCCGGAGCTGCGCAAAAATTATATGGGTGATCCTGCCCATGTGGTGAATTTTATGCGCTTTATCGCAGAAGATGTCCGTGAAATTATGGCGGAGCTGGGCTTCCGCACGATTCAGGAAATGATCGGACGCACAGATTGCCTGGATACCGTGAACGCCGATTCGCACTGGAAGAAGAAGGGTGTAGACCTGAGCTTGCTGCTGCATGTTCCTGAGCTGGAAGACGGAAGCGTGCGTTACCGTGTACAACGCCAAAATCATGGTCTGGAAGAAACGCTCGATATGCAGAAGCTCGTACCGATGGCTGCGGAGGCGCTGGCGAACGGAACGCCTGTAGAGGGGACCCTGCCTATAACGAACGTGAATCGGGCCGTAGGTACGATTCTGGGCAGCGAGGTCACTCGTAAGTATGGCGCAGCAGGTCTGCCTGAAGATACTATTCGCTTTAACTTCGTCGGATCGGCAGGTCAGAGCTTCGGGGCATTTATTCCGAAAGGCATTACGCTAAGTGTGGAAGGCGACAGCAATGACTACGTCGGTAAAGGGCTATCTGGCGGTAAGGTCATTGTGAGAAAATCTCACAAAGCGACCTTTAAGGCAGAAGAGAACATTATTATTGGAAATACAGCCTTGTATGGAGCGACCAGCGGGGAAGCTTATATTAGCGGAATTGCTGGAGAGCGCTTTGCCGTACGGAATTCCGGGGCACGTATTGTTGTCGAGGGTGTCGGCGATCATGGCTGCGAATATATGACGGGTGGACGTGTAGTTGTACTGGGCGGAACCGGACGGAATTTTGGAGCCGGGATGTCTGGAGGGATTGCATATGTCTATGATCCTGAGGGAACGTTCCTGAACCGTTGTAATCTGGAAATGGTGTTGCTGGAAGGCGTGGAAGACCCTGCGGAAGCAGCGGAGCTGCGCGGCTTGATTCAGCGCCATGTCACTTATACGGGCAGTGAAGCAGGACAACGTATTTTGGAGGACTGGCAGATTGCGGTTCAGCAGTTTGTTCGGGTGATTCCAAAGGACTACAAGCGTATGATGGAACAGATCCAAAAAGAAGAGGCCACTGGTCTGAGCGGGGATGAAGCTCTGCTGGCAGCGTTTGAAGCCAATATGCGTGAATTGGCACGCGCCGGGGGCTAAAGGACTTGCTGAATACCGCTGTTATAATCACGGGGGTACCAGCAAGTCCCTTTTTTAGTTTGGTTAAAATGTAATTTATGTCCTTGACAAACGTCATAAACTCTGACATTACCCCGAAAATGTTTTCCTGAAACGGTAGATATATTATAAAAAGTACCAAATTTTTTTGAATGTAACCGTTTACGTTAGAGTTTATGTCTTGTTATTTATTTTTGGATTGGTTATGATTTTTTTATAGTGCACAAACAAACCCAATACGCCCATCGTCCCTTCAAAACACAGAATAGGGTGACAGGATGAAGTTGAAGAAGTCAGCAGAAGACAAAATGATTTTTTTGTACCGTTATGTATCACTATCTTTAACGTCACTTGTTTTTCTGTTCGAACAATCTAGATTAATCGTGTGGCAGAAGCTATTATTGATTGTGTTTCTATTTTTATCAGTTACAGTATTTACTTGGATTTACCGAAAGTACAGACTTCATGATATGGTATTGAAATGCAGTATTGCGTTAGAAACCGCAGGGATCATTTTGTTGCTGTTCCCGACAGGAGGGATGGACAGTCCGTTCAAATGGTATGTCATTACCCCTATGCTGGTGGCTTGTGCCCACCTATCTATGAGGTACAGTTGGACCCTCCTCCTTTCTTATATCGGCTTGGTACTCACATTTTGTTATATCTTTTTTACACCAGGTCAATATTTTTTATGGGATCTTGTACTGCAGAACATCAATTTGTTTTTGGTACTGATCGTAACCACCATGGCAATGCAGGTTATCGGAGTCATGAAAGACGAACTGAAGGTGGCAAAGGAACAAGCCAACGAGACGATGGATCATATCAAGTCGATTTACCACATCATGGAGACGACCAGTCACAATGAGGCGTTGAATCTGGGGCAGGTGATCTCGGACTATACCGTTAAGCTGACGAAGCAGAGCCGTGCATTTTTCTGGCTCGATAGTCAGGAGGAGGATGCGCCGGAAAGCAGTCAGACAGGCTGGACGGTAGAGGAAGAGGAGCAACTGTTCGAGGTGCTGGGGAATTATCGGGAGGAATTCAGGGAAGAGCGCGAGCCATTTTTCAAACACCTGCCGGAATGGGGGGATTTTCTGATGATCACAGTACCGATGACGACCCGTTTTGTGGCGACGATCGGTCTTCAACTGGGGCCGGATCAAAGTCTGACAGGAAGACGCTGGCTTGTGCAGCAACTGATTTTCTTGGCCGAGCTGAGTGCGGTGTTTCTGGAGCGCTACGAGTTGGAACGTGTTGAAAATCAGCTGATTGTAAGGAACGAGCAAAATCGAATTGCGAATGAGATGCATGATAATGTGTCACAAAGTCTGTTTGGCATTGTGTACGCAACGCATTCTCTCCGGCAAACCTGGTGTCATCAGCCTAAGGAGCAGGTGGAGGAGCAAATCGAGCTAATTCAGCAATCGGCCAACCAAGCGGTCAGGGAGCTGAAAGGGGCAATTCATAGCCTAAGCTCGAAAAAAAGCGGAGGCTCAACTTGGTTAGGGACGGTGAAAAGCCATCTGCATACGCTCTCCAAGCTGAACCATGTACAAATTGACTTTGATATTCATGGTGATCATTATTCTCTTCCGTACTTGTATCAAAAGGCTTTGTTTCGCATCATTTCCGAAGCAGCGGGGAACGCAATCCGGCATGGATTGGCCAAACGAATTGATGTGAAGTTAAAATTGACGCCCCAAGTGATTAGACTGTCTATTCATGACGACGGAGTAGGGTTTGAGACGGCGAGAATGGTAGCAGGAGGTGAGGTGGTCAGTGCAGGCGGGGGCCTGGGCATGATGAATATGGAATATTTAGCTCAATCGATGGGAGGCGAATTTGATATTTCTAGTCGAATCGGAGAGGGAACACAAATCCGATTGTCCATTCCGGTAAATGCTTATGAATAGGGTTTTGCAATAATCCTTAAATAAGATGTGTGAACATCCTGCAATACAAAATCTGCGGTAACAATCGGATACATAGGGATTGTGCAAATCCTGAACTGTAGACAGGAGGCCGAATCATGAAAATTGTCATTGTCGATGATCATCCTTTGGTACGGAAAGGACTTGCTGCAGTTATATCCATGCAGCCCAATGTCCAGTTTGCGGGAGAGGCCCAGAATCAACAGGAAGCACTTGTAGTGATCGAGGAAACCGATCCAGACTTGGTGCTGCTAGATTTGAAGCTAGCGGACGAATCAGGTCTGGATATTATCAAGGTCGCGCGCGGGCGCGGGTTCAGAAGCAAATTTATTTTGCTGACCTCTTCTGCAACACGTGAAGATTTTCTGAAAGCGGAGGAAGCTTCCGTGGACGGCTATGTGCTTAAGGAGGCTTTGCCAGAGGAACTAATTTACGCGATTCACCTGGTCAACAAAGGACGCAAATATTATGATCCGGCTATTCTCGAAAACAAGCTGCGCGAGGATGCTGGCAATCTGACGGACGACCTGACACCGAAGGAAAAGGAAGTGTTGGTCGAGCTGGGACAGGGCGCCTGCAACCGCGAAATTGCATCCAGGTTATTTATCAGTGAGTTTACTGTAAAAAAACATGTCAGTCAGATTCTGGCCAAGCTGCGGCTGGCAGATCGTACGCAGGCAGCGTTGTATGCCAATGCCATTGGTCTGGCGAAGTATGAGCCAACCAATATGATGATGCGCTGACACCATAAGCTGCGCTGCACTTCCGTGTGCGAATGTTGGAAAAGCCCCAAAATCACCGAATCCGGTGGTTTTGGGGCTTTTTTTCGATTTATTTTTCTGTAATCGACAAAGTATGGTACAAAAGTATACCATGCCGTAGCCAAAAGTATACAATCCCCTTCCCCTCTAGTGAGGGAGAAAGTGCCATTCGGTCCCATGCCGTTCACAGAGCCAATTGTTACAATAAAGTCATACTTAAAATAAGAAGAGAAATGGTATAGGAGGGAGGATTTTTGTGGAGAAAACCATTTTGGATTATCTGGTCCTGATCAAAAAAAGATTGTGGCTGATTGCGATTTTTGTCATCCTCTCATGCGTGACGACTTACATTGTGAGCAACATTGTCGTGAAGCCAGTCTATTCTGCTTCAAGCCAACTGCTGGTTAATCATATTTCCGGCAAGCAAGGAAGCAACAATCTGAATGACGTCAACACAAGTCTTAATTTGGTGGAAAGCTACAAGCAAATTCTCACTTCACCTAAAATTATGGAGGCTGTCGTAACGACTCATCCTGAGTTCGGTTTGACGCAGGAAAAGCTGGCAGAAAAGCTCCAGATTAAATCCTCGGATAAAAGTCAGGTTATCGGCTTGACGTTTGAGGCAGGTAGCTATCCACAAGCCGCAGCTGTTGTCAACGCAGTAGCCCAGAAATTCGTGCAGACGGTTCCTGGATTGATGGATTTGAATAATGTAAAAATTTTGAATGAAGCGGACCCACAGGCCAATCCTGACCCGATTAATGGAAATCCGCTCATGAATATTGCGATTAGTCTTCTCGTATCGCTGATGATTGCGCTGGGCACGATTGTGTTCCTGGAAAGCATTAACGGTACGCTGCGGTCGGAAAAAGAGGCAGATGCAGATATCGGCCTTCCGGTGATTGCATCTATACCGGTCATCCGCAAGAAGGACACCGACGGGGCCACCGGAAATTCTAAAGAACGAGTAGGGGAGCGTAAATATGCTGCGATTGAATGACATGTTGATTACAGAAAGCAATCCTTCATCGTATATCTCCGAATCATTTCGTTCCCTCCGTACATACATCCGGCAGCAGGTGATTGGGCACAAGGACCGCGGAACGGTTCTACTGCTGACCTCGCCGGAAAGCGGAGCGGGCAAAACAACCCTGCTCGCCAATATCGGGGTCACTTTTGCACAAGAAGGCAAGAAAGTGGCTTTGGTAGATTGCAATCTGCACAAACCGGCGTTGCACGAGATATTCGGAATGGAGAATACCGGAGGTTTATCGGCTTATTTGCGTGGCGGCGCTTCTTCCAAATCCATCGTTAGACATGGTGGACTGGAGCTATCGATTGTTCCCGGTGGAGACACCCTGTATAACGCAGCAGATCTGCTGGGCAGCGAACGCATGACAGAGCTGCTGGAAGAGCTAAAACGTGAATACGACATTATCCTGCTCGATTCGGCTCCGGCGTTGAACTACACGGATGCGCGCCTGATTGCAGGCTTGACGGATGGTGTGATTCTCGTCGCTAAACACGGCCGAACCAAACGTGATGATCTACGCAAAACAAAGCAACTCATGGAGCAGGCCAGTGCAACACTGGTTGGAATTGTGATGAATCAGGTGAAGTAGCAACACCCAAATTCGATGAAGCAAGGAGAATGAGTGCGATGATGAAGAGAGTGAAAAAAGCCATTATTCCAGCAGCAGGGTTGGGTACACGCTTCCTCCCTGCGACAAAAGCAATGCCGAAGGAAATGCTTCCGATCATCAATAAGCCCACGATTCAATATATCGTTGAAGAAGCCATTGCTTCTGGTATTGAGGACATTATTATCGTTACGGGTAAAGGCAAACGTGCGATTGAGGATCACTTCGACAACGCTTTTGAGCTGGAATCGAAGCTGCTGGAGGACGGCAAGCTGAAACTTCTGGAGGAAGTACAGCGCTCTTCGGGAGTGGAAATTCACTACATTCGCCAGAAGGAACCTAAAGGTCTGGGACATGCGGTATGGTGCGCAAGACGTTTTATCGGGGACGAGCCGTTCGGTGTATTGCTGGGCGATGATATCGTAACAGGTCAGAAGCCTTGCCTGCGGCAGCTGATGGATCAGTATGAGGAAACACAAAATTCCGTGATCGGCGTGCAGCGGGTTCCGATGGAATTCACGAACCGCTATGGCATCATTGAACCAGACCAGCAGGACGGACGTTTGTACCGAGTGAACAATTTTATAGAAAAACCGGCTCCAGGCACAGCTCCATCCGACTTGGCTATTATGGGTCGCTATGTGTTCTCGCCGAAAATTTTCAAATATCTCGATCTTCAGGAAAAAGGAGCTGGCGGTGAAATTCAGTTGACGGATGCAATCCAAAAGCTGAATCAGAGCGAGCGCGTGTACGCTTATGATTTTGAAGGTACACGTTATGACGTAGGTGAGCGCCTCGGATATATTCTAACCACACTTGAATTTGCACTCGCCAGCGATGATCTGAAGTATCCGGTTATGGAGGCCATGAATGAATGGTTAAAAAAGACCGAAAAAGCAACTACAGCAGGTTGAGAGGGGGTACGTCAGCATGAGCATGGAAAATTTACCGGAGGACGGCGAGGCTGTCATGTCAGGTAAAGCGTTTTACATGCCATACGGAAATACACAAATTCAGGATAAAACGTCTTACCTGGTCACAAAGCGTCTCCTTGATATGCTGCTGTCTTTCGTGGGTTTGATCGTCTTGCTTCCGCTTTTTGTGGTGGTGGGTGTGCTGATTAAGCTCGAAGATCCAAAGGGAAGCGTGTTTTTCAAGCAAATTCGGGTGGGCAAGAATGAGAAGTTATTCAACATGTATAAATTCCGTTCAATGGTGTCCAATGCCGAGGAGCTGAAAAAGGATTTGATGGAGCTGAATGAAGTGAGCGGCGCCATGTTCAAAATTAAAAACGACCCTCGGATTACGAAGATCGGCAGCTTTTTGCGCAAGACGAGTATTGATGAGATTCCGCAGCTGTGGAACGTATTGGTCGGGGACATGACTTTAGTGGGTCCTCGCCCCCCGCTGCCCAGCGAGGTCGAGCAATACTCTGATTATGACAAGCAACGCCTGATTGTAACACCGGGCTGTACCGGCTACTGGCAGGTGAGCGCACGTAACAGCGTAGGCTTCGATGAAATGGTGCAAATGGATTTGAAGTATATTCATGCTCGCAATACGTGGCTCGATCTTAAAATCATCATGAAAACAGGCGTTAAAATGCTGTTCTCCAAGGATGCTTACTGATGGATGCATTCAAGCGATGTCCCGCAGTGTCCGTCGTTATTTGCACCTATAACCGGGCGGACCTGCTGGAGAAAACGTTAATGTCCCTGTTGGAGCTGGAGGACCTTGCGCTGGCCGAGATCATTGTGGTCGATAACCGATCCACCGATCATACAGCGGCAACGATCAAAAGATTTAGTGTTGCACATGGTCAGGATATTCACCTCCGATATCATTATGAGCGCGAACAAGGGTTGTCTGCTGCTCGTAATGCAGGCATTACGTTATCGAGAGCAGAAGTCATTGCTTTTCTGGATGATGATGCGATCCCGTGTGTTACATGGCTGCAAACGATTATGGCGGCCTTCGGGAACAATCCCGAGCTGACGGCAATGGGTGGAAAAATTGAGCCCATGTTTGAGGTGGAACGACCGGGGTGGCTAACAGGACCGCTTGAGCTTCCTTACACGATTATTGATCTGGGGTCAGCGGTCCGCGAATATCCGGTGGGACTGAATCCGTTTGGAGCCAACATGGCTATGCGCAAAACGGCCTTTGCTGCCGTCATGTTCCCGCTTCACTTGGGCAGAAAGGGAGATATCCTTTTGTCTGGTGAAGAGTCGTGGGTATTTGAGCAAATTCGTAAAAATGGTGGAACGATCATGTACCATCCTCACATGGCTGTGAAGCATTTTGTTCCGGCTACACGATTAACGAAGGAATGGATCATGAACCGCTACTACTGTCAGGGCATGTCTAACGCTGCGCAGGCCGCTGGCTTGCTCGGCAACGTCATGCTGATGGCAAAGACGGCGGCCAAAGTGCTATACATCACGGTGGATTCCCTGCTGGCACGTACTGAGGGCAGGAAGCTGTTGAACCGATGCAGGTTTGAAAGTATTCGTGGGACGCTGGATACATTGCGCAACCGGAAAAGCGAGTCAGCTGCGGGGTGAAAGATTGAACATGAGTAATTATCCTTGGACTTCCAGAATAAACACCATACAGCATGTTTTTATTTTTCTGCTGGGCGCTCTTGCTGTAGGAGTTGCGGCTACTTATCAGCCTGTAGTCAGTATTGCTGCGGTATGCTTGCTGCTTCTACTGGTCGTTTCGATCCACCACCCGGAGCGCATCAGCTATGCGGTTTTGCTAAGTACAGCAGTATCGGTAGATTCCCTGTATCAGGGCGGTGTGTTTGGCATTGAGATTTTGTCATTGTATAAATTGGGCATTTTGGCTCTGCTGGTTCCTTGCATGCTCGTATATGGCATTCGTCTCAAGTTCAGCTATCCGGTCTGGGCGTTGGTAATCATGCTGGGGATTACATTTGGATTTTCAGCATGGCTGCCTTTGCTAACGACCTCGATTGCAGTGAAGGCATTCGTCGGATTGTCACTCCCCTTCATTTTTCTATTAATTCAGTGGAAAAAGGATGTGGCGGATAAGCATATCCGGCTGATCAGTCTACTGCCGATCATCAGTGTGATCATTGGATTGGGCCTGCAGACCGTAGGGCTGCATTCGTTTACCGATGTGGAATTTACGGGCGCGGTGAGAATACAAGGAGCGAACATACCGCCGCATCTGGCGATGCTCTCCTTTCTCGGAATTGCCGTCTCTCTGATTGAGATCAAGCGCAAGCCGAAGCAAGCTGCCTTTTATTACACTGTACTGGCATTGAATTTTCTGATCCTGATCGCCACCGGTACACGTGGACCGATTCTGGCATTGCTGTTGATGTTTGCTGTGTATCTGTTTGATATTGCCCGTCAGTACCTCAAAGGTAGAGTCAATTATTTGCTACCGCTGGCCGGATCGTTTTTGGTTGCTCTGGGGGCGGTGGCCCTGCAATGGAACAATTTAAAAAAACGCTCCTTCGAGCGGGAGACCGATACAGGCATTGACCTGTCGGGGCGCTCGGAGGCATGGGAATATTTTTTGAACAAAGTACATGATTACCCGTGGTCAGGCAGAGGGCTGGGTGCAGTAACGGTCGCGAACGACGGGACGCTATTCAATGGCTTTGTTGTACCGCATAACGAGTATATACGCTTTTATTTTGACACGGGATATATCGGCTGCGGGCTATTAATGCTTTCATTGCTGGTCGTGTTCGTTCTCATTTACCGGTCGCTTGCCAAATCGATCAAACCTTATTTTGCAAGCTTAATTGCGGGCTTTCTGATCTATTCGTTTTCAGATAACACGTTGTCGACGGTTCAGATGATTATTCCGTTTTGCTGGTATTTGAACACGTTATACCAGACGTCCACCCAAACCGATTTTTGCAAAGAGAAGTGATACGATGAGCAGAGTGAACATGTTCGATGTCAACTTTGATAATTACGATTTTAACGATTTACTCGAATTTATAGATACTTCTATTGTACATCAGCGTCATTCCTACATTTTGACCTGTAATGTCGATCATGTAATCAAGCTTCGCAAGGATGATGAATTTCGCAAGGTATATTCGGATGCAGGAGCTGTAGTGGCCGATGGAATGCCTATCATATGGGCGTCCAAGTTGCTGAAAAAGCCCCTCAAGCAAAAGGTGTCGGGATCAGATTTGTTCACCCGGCTGGGAGAGGCATTTGAGGACCGAGGCTACCGACTATTTTTTCTGGGTGCGGCTGACGGTATACCGGAGAAGGCCATGCGCAACCTTCAGGAATCGTATCCGAATATGAATGTGGTGGGCTGCTACTCTCCTTCCTATGGCTTTGAGAAAAATGAGGAAGAGAACAGACACATTGTCCGCTTGCTTCAAGAGGCTCGCCCGGACATTGTTTTTGTTGGTGTAGGCGCACCCAAACAGGAAAAATGGATTTACAGATATTATGAGACTTACCGCGCTCCGATTTCGATTGGGGTGGGGGCAACCTTTGATTTTCTGTCTGGAAATGTGAAGAGGGCACCGAAGCTGATGCAGAAGACGGGATTTGAATGGTTTTGGCGGTTGTCTCAGGAGCCCAAACGCTTGTGGAAAAGATATTTGATTGAGGATTCACAGTTTCTTGTGCTGCTGTTTAAGGAAATGTTCAAGCAGGAGCGGATGAAGGGAGGTCAGGGGTGAGAAATATGAGTCGGTTGGCAGATCAGCAGATTTCCATTTGGTTGGGGAATCGGCGTGGAATCGGCATGGTCGGCGTGGGGTTGCTGGCTTGCATGCTGCCACTCGCCATTGGATTTGTCAGCGCCAAGCTGAATCCCACCACGAGCCAACAGGGAGCCATATTGCTAGCGCTCGTTTTTCCAGCCTTCCTGCTGGCGATTTTTCAATCGCGGCTGCTGATTCCTTACACATTGCTGGTGTGGGCAGTGGGCCCGGAAATCCGCCGTATTGCAGACTGGCTGGAGGGGACGTATCACTCGGTTTCCTTGTTGAGCTTGGCACCACTGCTGGTGAGCAGCATGTTGATTATTCCCGTGCTGCGAGGCATTCATGAGGCGGAAAAACCTCTGACCCGGATTGCTGTGTTCTTTGGCATAGAATTGGGCTACGGAAGTGTCGTCGGGTTGTTCAAAAATGGCATTGTTTTTGCTTATGATTTAGCCAACTATGTCATCCCTTTGCTCCTGCTGCCTTATCTTGCGATTAAGCCCATGAAGGCGAAGGAGTTGGACCGACTACTGTATTCATATGCCAATATTGCTGTGCTTGTGGCGATTTACGGCATTATTCAGTATTTGACGGTCCCTCCCTGGGATGCCTTCTGGATGAATCATGTAGAAATGAATTCCATTGGCTTACCGGAGCCGCTTCAAATTAGAGTTTTCTCTTCCATGAACTCGCCCGGTCCTTGCGCTATTTTCCTGGCGATGGCTCTTGTACCGATGCTGATGGAAAAAAGGTGGCGCGGCACTTTGGGATGGATTGGCATCCTGCTGACGGTTGTGTGTCTCCTGGTCACGCTGGTACGCTCGGCCTGGCTGATTGCATTCGTCATGTTGCTGGCCTACATTCTTAGTTCATCCTCCAAGGGGAAATGGAAGACCTTGTTTCAACTGGCTATTGTCGGTCTTCTTCTCTATATGATTGTTCCCAAACTCCCGGGAGCAGAGGGACTGGTGGCCCGCATGCAGACATTGACGGATATTCAACAGGATCATTCGTACAATGAGCGCCTGGATTTGCTGAATACGATGATTCCGGCGGTTGTGGGCAATCCGGTCGGGCAGGGGATCGGGAGTGTAGGAATTGGAACCAAGCTAGATAACGGCGGCGATCTTGGCGAACTTGGAATTATGGATAATGGCTATATTGCCATTTTCCTCACCTTCGGTATTTTCGGAGCATTCTTTTTCTTCGGTGGCCTGTTCGTTATCATCAAGCGCCTCCTTGTCCGTATTGCCGAGCGAGATTCCACTCAGCCCTACATCAGACTGGCGCTGGCTACGTGGGCTGGAGCTGTAGCCAGTCTGATATCAGATAACGGTTTTCCTGGTATGCGCGGCTATCTGATCTGGATGATGATCGGAATAGGACTGTGGGCGAAAGATGTCATCGCGGAAAGAAGGTAAAGGCTGTGCAAAACTTACAAACATTATCCGCACCTGTCCGGACACTATGGTCTACGGTGATTCGCTTTGCCAAAAGCAAGGATAATAGCTCGGCAGCAGTAAAAACGATGATATTCAGCATGCTGATTCTCGTCGTGAATATGCTGACTGGCGTGCTGACGGCCCGATTCTTGGGTCCTACCGGACGCGGGGAACAGACCGCCATGGTGAACTGGTCCCAGTTTCTCGCCTTCTGCATGAGCTTCGGTGTACCGTCTGCCTTGATCTACAATGCGAAAAAAAAACCGGAGGAAACGGGCAAGCTGTATGGACTCGCCTTGCTGCTCGCTACGATGTTCGGGGGCCTGGCGACACTCGTCGGAGTGTTTCTGATTCCTTATTGGCTGCGCTCCTTTTCCTCATCGGTCATACTGTTTGCGCAATGCTCCATGATGATGTGTCCGCTCATTGCGATTTCACAAATCAATAATGCATTGCTTCAAGTTCGATCGGAATACAAGCAGTACAATTTGTTTCGTTATCTCGTACCGCTGAGTACGCTGCTTGGTCTGGTGATCCTGATTCTCACTGGGCATATAAGCCCGTACACCTCAGCACTGGCCTATTTGCTACCAGGCTTGCCGATTTATATCGGTGTGACGATTCGAATGATTCGGCTGTACAAACCAAGGATAAAGAACAGCTGGACACAATTCAAAAATCTCTTTACCTACGGTATGGGATCATACGGCAACGATCTGATGGGGCAGGTTTCTACCTATATTGATCAGATTCTGATTGCAGGCCTGCTCAGACCGGCTGATCTCGGTTTATATGCGGTAGCAGTCAGTCTGGCCCGAATGGTGAATGTATTTTCAACCTCGATTATTGTCGTGCTCTTCCCCAAAGCCTCCGGGCTGAATAAGGAGGACGCGGTGGCAATCACGTTTCGGGTATTTCGCGTGACTTCGACGGTAACCGTTTTGGCCGCGTTAATGCTGACGCTGATTGCTCCGTTGGTATTTACATTGTTATATGGTCCAGAGTTTAAGCAAGCACTTACGGTATTCCGGTTTCTGGTGCTTGAGGTTGCTATCAGTGGAGGAACCATGGTATTGGCACAACAATTTATGGCGCTGGGCAAGCCCAAGCTGGTGACCATTTTACAGGGTGTCGGATTGGCGCTCGTTATTCCATTGTTGTCCATACTTGTTCCAAAATACGGTTTGACGGGTGCAGGGATAGCGATGCTGTCCTCGGGGATTCTACGGTTCGTTTTCATTTTATGCAATGTTAAATTCGTTCTGAAAATGAAAATTCCAAGACTGGTTATTTCCAAACAAGATTTCCAATGGCTCCGATCAACAATGGCACACTACATCCGGAAAAAGCCAGTTAACGGTTAGATAAAGAAGGAGGCACCCGCTAATGAACCACATGTCTAGCGTTCCCGCGGACAATCGGATATCCGTAGTTATTATCGCTCAGGATGACGGCATCCGCATCTCGGCTGCCATTGAATCCTGCAAGCCCTTTGCGGACGATATCGTCGTCATTGACGGAGGGAGCAAGGACAACACGATTCAGGTAGCTGAATCATTGGGCTGTCGGGTGTTTTCCAACCCGTGGCCGGGCTATGCAAAGCAGCGCATGTTTGGTGTCGATAAAGCGGAATTTGATTGGATTTTCCTGATTGATACGGACGAGGTGGTGGATGCAGAGCTGCTTGGAGATTTACTGAAGGTGAAGGAAACACTCCATGATCCGGCCAAAGCATATTCCGTGTTTCGGATTGGCGATTTTCTCGGCAAATGGATGAACAAAGGCGAATACCTCGTTCGTCTGTACAATCGGCGTATTTATGGCATTACGAACAGTCTTGTTCATGAAATGCCGGATGTAGCTTCTTCCCAGATTGTCAATCTGGACGGGGTGCTATGGCATTACGGCTTCCGCAGCATCAGCGATCATATGACACGTTTTAACAAGTATACGGATCTGGAAGCAGAGACGGCATTTAACAAAGGCAAATCCTTTCGGATTACCAGACTGCTGCTGCGGCCTCCTGCCCGCTTTGTCCAGAAGTATTTTGTTCAGGGCTTATACCGCAAGGGGGTGGCAGGCTTTGCCGTAGCGGTCTTCTGGGTGATGTATGAGTTTCTCGTCTGCTTCAAGCATTATGAGCTGACCAAGCGGCGAAAAAAGTTAAAGATTGTGGATGATGGACAGACCGAGCAGAAAGGAGAAACCAGCTATGTCGTACAATAACGGTTTTCGGATTGCGGCAACGGGTCTTAGCTGGCCGTCCCTGCAGCCAGGGGGGCTAAACACGTATTTCAAATCCATCTGTGAGCAGCTGACGGTAGAGCGCAATACGCTGGATGCTTTGATCTGTACTGACGAGCAGCCGCAGGCGCCCGAGCGTATCCGAATTCATTCGATTGGGAGCAAGCAGCAATCCATTTGGAAGCGCAGAGATCTCATGCAAAAATATGCAGCAGAGCTGTTCGACAAGCAGCCGGTGGATGTGCTGTATTCCCATTTTGCCCCCTATGGCGTCGGACCGGCGCTAGAGGCGAAAAAACGCGGGATTCCCGTCGTTACTACCTTCCACGGCCCGTGGACAGAGGAAATGAAGATCGAAGGGCAGGGCCTCAAGCATCTGCTGAAAACGACAATGGCTAAATCCATTGAGATGAAGGCCTATGGTTTGGCGGACAAATTTATAGTGCTGAGCGAGACCTTTCGGGATATTTTGCATGAGCACTATAAGGTTCCGCTTAGCAAAATCCATATCATTCCCGGTGCGGCGAATGTAGAAAGGTTCCATCCGGCAGAGAATCGGGGAGCCGTGCGAGAACGGCTGAATTTGCCACAAAATGCGACGATTGTGCTGACCGTCCGTCGTCTTGTTAACCGAATGGGACTGCTGCAGCTCCTCGAAGCATGGCGACGGGTAACCGAGCGTCATCCTGATCATCTGCTGCTGATTGGGGGGAAAGGCCCCTTGATGGAGGAATTGGCTTCCAAGGTGGCGGAATACAATCTTCAGAACCATGTTCGGCTGCTCGGTTATGTGTCGGATGAGGAGCTTCCGCTGTATCATCAGGCTTCAAATCTATTCGTTGTGCCGACACAGGCACTGGAGGGTTTCGGTCTGATCACGGTAGAGGCGATGGCTTCAGGGCTGCCGGTGTTGGCTACTCCTGTGGGCGGCAACAAGGAGATTTTAAGAGGATTCCGACCCGAGCTATTGTTCCAGGGAACAGACAGTGAGGCCATCGCTCAGGGCCTCCTGCGTGCGCTGGATCATCCTGAGCTTCTTCCGAACGCAAGGGAGTGCCGGGAGCATGTGCTGAGCAAATATACGTGGGGACATGTAGCGGAGCAGGTGGAAGATGTGTTCCGGCAGGTTCTTGACAGAAAGGCGGCGGCGAAATGATGAGAGTGGCTTATATTGACCATACGGCAAGATGGAGCGGCGGTGAGGTCGCGTTGTATAACATCCTGACGAATATCGGGGAACATATCGACCCGCTTGTCATTTTGGCGGAAGAGGGCGATTTGGCGGATCGGCTCAGGCAGCGTGATATCGACGTGCGTATCGTTCCACTGGACGATTCGATTCGTAATCGGGGGCGGAACGCCGTGAATCTGGGTGCGCCTGCGGCAGCCTATCGATTGCTGGCTTACGGCAGAAAACTTGCGCCCTTGCTCCGCGAGGAAAAGGTTGTGTGTGTTCACACCAACTCGCTCAAGTCCGCGCTGTATGGTGCAGTAGCTGCCAAGTCGGCAAAGCTTCCGCTGATCTGGCACATCCGTGACCACATTGGTCCGCCTTACCTGAAGCCAATCGTAGCCAAAGGCATTCGGCTGATGTCGCGTTTCTTGCCCAATGGGGTCATTGCCAATTCCAAATCCACGCTGAGTGCGCTGGAGCTGCCCCCGGACAAAAAGACGCTCGTCGTCTACTCCGCTTTTGCCAAAGCCATCACGGCTCGTGATGCGTCTGCAAATCCACGGACCGATGACTCGTTTAACGTCGTACTGGTCGGCAGACTGGCGGAATGGAAGGGGCAGCATATTTTGCTGGAAGCAGCCCGCTCCTTTTTACCGGATAAGCGGGTGAAATTCTGGCTGGCCGGGGACGCATTGTTCGGTGAAGAGGAATATAAGAGCCGCTTGGAGTCCACGATGCGCGAATACGGGCTGGATAACGTCAATCTGCTGGGACATGTCGATGACATTCAAGGCCTGATGCAGCGCTGTGATTTGCTGATCCACACCTCTATTACGCCGGAACCATTCGGCCAGGTCATTATTGAGGGCATGGCGGCAGGGCTGCCGGTGATTGCCTCAAATGAGGGTGGACCCAAGGAAACTGTAGTGTCGGGTGAAACCGGACTGCTCATTGAACCGGGGGACCCGGCCAAGCTGGAGACGGCCATCCGCTGGATGCTGGAACATCCGCAGGAGCGTCAGCAAATGGGTGAGAAAGGGATGGAACGAGTCAAGCAGCATTTTGTCATCGAGAACACGGTTAAGGATATAGTTCATTACTATAAGGGTTTGTTGGCAGGAGTCTGACCGACATTCGCGTTAAAGGATGATTCAGATGAAAATAGCGATAGCACACGATTACTTAATCCAAATGGGCGGGGCAGAAAGGGTGGTAGAGGTATTCCACGATATGTATCCGGAGGCTCCGATCTTCACAACGGTGTTCAGCGACGAACGCCTGTCAAGCAACTTGAAGGATGCGGATATTAGAGCCACCTGGCTGCAGAACCTCCCGGGAGTGAAGGCCAATTTCAAAGGAGTGCTGCCGCTGTATCCCATCGCTATCCGTGATTTTGATTTTAGGGATTTCGACATTGTTTTAAGCTCCAGCAGCGCATTTATGAAAAGCATCCAGGTACCTAAACATACGTTTCACATTTGTTACTGTCACACACCGATGCGGTTTGCCTGGGATTACGATACATATATGGCCCGGCAGTCCAAATCCAACCTGCTCAAAAGCATGCTCAAGCTGTACATGAATCGGTTGAAAACATGGGATGCCAAAACTTCTCGCAACGTAGACCAGTTTGTCGCCAATTCTTCCGTCGTCAAGCGGAGAATTCTGCACTATTACCAACGGGAGGCGGATGTTATTTTCCCTCCTATTAATACGTCACGTTTCGAACGTGCTGCAAGCATCGGTGATTATTACCTGATCGTATCCCGATTGGTGTCCTACAAGCGCATCGATCTGGCGATCGAGGCATTCAAACGCAACGGTCTCAAGCTGCGCATTGTCGGTGAAGGACCGGACCGTAAAAGACTGGAGTCCATGGCTTCCCCGAACATTGAGTTTCTCGGCAGGCTTGAGGATCAAGAGGTTAACAAGCTGATGGCAGAATGCCGGGCGCTCGTTTTTCCGGGAGAAGAGGACTTCGGTATTACGCCTTTGGAGGCGAATGCAGCCGGACGGCCTGTCATCGCTTTTCAGGGCGGAGGCGCGCTGGATACCATTGTCCCTAATGTAAACGGTGTGTTTTTCCGCAAGCATGAGGTGGACGATGTACTGGAAGCAGTCGCCAGGGTCGAGCAGCATGCATGGAATGTGGATGACATCATCACCCATGCTCGTAAATTTGATGAAAATACGTTCAAGGATCAATTGAAAAAGTATGTAGAGCAAGCCTATGTGAACTTTCTAAAAGGAGGATGAACGGAATGAAGCTGGCTGTAATCGGTACTGGATATGTTGGGCTCGTCTCGGGCGTATGTTTTGCACACAAAGGTAATGAGGTGATTTGTGTCGATCTGGAGCAATATAAAATCGACATGCTGAACCGGGCAGAATCTCCGATTTATGAACCTGGTATTGAGGAATTGATCTCGCTGAATCTGGAAGCTGGCCGTTTGGAGTTTACCTCGAATTTGGCCGATGCGGTACGTCGGTCGGATATCGTTATTTTGGCAGTAGGTACACCTTCTCTGGCTAACGGTGAGGCGAATCTGTCTTACATTGAGCAGGCGGCTGCCGATGTCGGGAAAGCGATGAACGGGTACAAGATTATTATGACCAAGAGTACTGTACCTGTCGGAACAAACGAAAAGATCAAAGACGTAGTGTCCCACCATACGAATTATTCCTTCGACATCGTATCTGCTCCGGAATTTCTCAGAGAGGGCTCTGCCATCAACGATACGCTTCACCCGGATCGCGTGATTATTGGTTTGGACAATGCGGGGCTGCGTGAAACGATGGTTACCCTGCATCAGGTGTTCACGGATAAAATCTATGTGACCGATATCCGCAGTGCTGAAATGATCAAATATGCATCCAACGCATTTCTGGCAACCAAAATTTCATTCATTAATGAAATTGCCAATATTTGCGAAAAGGTTGGCGCGGACGTAACCTGCGTGGCTGACGGTATGGGCATGGACAAACGGATTGGCTCCTCTTTCCTGCAAGCAGGCATCGGGTACGGGGGCTCCTGCTTCCCGAAAGATACGAATGCGCTCATCCAAATTGCGGGTAATGTAGACTATGAATTTAAATTGTTAAAATCGGTAGTCGAGGTTAACACCGACCAGCGCTTCATGATCGTATCCAAGCTGCGTGAATCGCTGGGTCAGCTGCATGGCGTGCCGATCGGTATTTGGGGCTTGGCCTTCAAACCGAATACAGACGACATTCGTGAAGCACCGGCGCTGGAAATTGTAGAAACGCTCATTCAGGCAGGCGCTATTGTGAAGCTGTATGACCCGATTGCGATGGATAAATTCAAGGAGCGTGTGAATCACCCGAATATTGTATGGTGCTCCTCCCCGCAACAAGCCGCCGAAGGAAGCGATGCCGTGTGCTTGCTGACAGATTGGGAAGAGTTCAAAAAAGTCGACCTTGTACAGCTGGCTTCCCTTTTGCGCAAGCCTGTTCTGATTGACGGCCGTAATGTATTCACAGAGAATCAGATTCAAAGCTCCGGGCTGGAATACTACTCCGTGGGTCGTCCGCGGATGAGCGGGTGGAATCGGGATAAGGTGGAAGTTTAAAAAGTGATAGATTAAAAAGTGACTGTGGCCGTGTTGGAGGCGCTACGCGTTCCATTTGATCTTCCGCTGTTGCAGCGGGATTCCTGGATTGTATAAAACATTCCAAGGTAAGAATCCCGCTGCAAAGGCGAACGCTGACGCTTCTACAGATTCAAATGGCCCGCTCCGCTGCTTTCCGCCGTGGAGTCACGATTTTTAACCTCCCACTTTGTGGGAGAGGTAGAAAGGGCGTATCGGAATGAGCGGCACGGCTTAAAGCCGCTCATTCCGATCAAAGCGCCTCGCGGCTGTACCGCGCCGCTCATGCGGATACGCTATGCTGCTCCCATGGGGCAAGGTTGCCATGTAAATACGGTTATGCTGCTCCTGACGCAAAGACGCCATTGCGGTTGCCGAAGGCAATCTCGACGAGGCGTTACAAAGCCTCGATTATTTAAAGCTTACAAGCACGGCAGGCAAACGCCGAGCGCATGAGCGCTAACAGGCTGACCGGACTTAATAATGTCCGGTCGTGCCTTTTGCAATAAACGGTATGATCGGCATGATGCATATTTGAGTAGCGCAGGGATGGATTTGAATCTGGAGAAGCGGAGCGTTCGCCTTTGGACCGGGATTCAAACCTTTATACGATTTTATACAATCGAATGAATCCCGGTCCAACAGCGATCGTAAGATCAAATCCAGCCCGTAGCGGGCTACTCAACCTTGCCCCATTCGATCACCCACACATTATAGAGAGGAAGTGGAGAGTTATGAAGCTCGTACTTTTGTCTGGTGGTTCCGGTAAAAGATTATGGCCTTTGTCCAATGATTCCCGTTCCAAACAATTTTTAAAGGTACTGGAGAGCCCGGAGGGGATTTCGGAATCTATGGTGCAGCGGGTATGGAGACAGTTGGGGGACAACCAATTATCTGAGTCCTCGTTCATTGCGACAGGGAGAGCACAGGTCGAAATGATCCAGAGCCAGGTCGGACAGGATATACGTATCATTGTTGAGCCGGAACGTAGAGATACCTTCCCTGCCATTGCGCTGACAGCGACTTATCTATATTCCATTGCTGGTGTTTCACCTAATGAAGTTGTTGCTATATTGCCTGTAGATCCTTATGTAGAGGATGCTTTCTTTGCTACAGTTGCCCAGTTGGAGCACACACTTCAGGAGAGTGAAGGCAAGCTTGCATTAATTGGAGTCGTTCCTTCCTATCCATCTGAGAAATATGGTTATATTATTCCAAAAAATGATGCCACCCAAGGGAGCACAGGCTACCGTGAAGTGAGCCACTTTCAAGAGAAACCCGACCGTGAGCAGGCGGAGCGTCTAATTGAACGCAATGCTCTATGGAACTGCGGGGTTTTTGCATTCAAATTAAGCTATTTGCTTGATATCTTGGCGGCCAAGGGTTTGCCGCTGAACTATGAAGAAATGCAAAAGCAATACGCATCTCTGGAAAAAATCAGTTTTGACTATGAAGTAGTCGAGAAGGAGAAGGACATTGTGGTTCTTCCGTATGATGGATTCTGGAAGGATCTGGGCACCTGGAATACGCTCACAGAGGAAATGTCCCATCAGCAAGTAGGCAGAGGGGTAGTAACGGAGGATTGCGTCAACACAAGTCTCATTAACGAGCTCGACATTCCTGTGGCGATTATCGGGACAAATGATCTCATTGTTGCTGCCAGCCCCGACGGTATTCTTGTGACCAATAAGGCGGAAAGTCCACGCATTAAGGAAGTGCTTAAGGCTCATGATCAGCGTCCGATGTACGAGGAGCGCCGTTGGGGGCAGTATCGGGTTGTGGATTATGTAAAGTACGATGAAGGCAACGAGGTGCTGACCAAACGAATCCGCGTGCGCAAAGGTAAAAATATCAGCTACCAGCTTCATTTCAAACGCAGTGAAATCTGGACCATTATCAGTGGTGAAGCGGAAATTATTTTGAATGAAAAGCTGCACAAAGTGAAGGCTGGTGATGTCGTGCGTATTCCTGAAGGAACGAAGCATAGCATTTTGGCCGTGACCGATGTGGATTTGATTGAGGTGCAAACGGGGTCTGAGCTGGTCGAGGAGGATATTGTACGTTTTTGCATGAATTGGAATGAAATTTCTCGTCACCAATTTATTTCATAAATTTCTTCGTAAAAATGAAAAAAAGACGAATTGATGAATATTTATAGCCCGAACTGTCGAAAATGCACGAAAATCTGTAAACTCTTGCACTTGACCTATTAAATTTTGGTAAAAAAAAGTCGATACTTAGGGTAAGAAGGAATCCAAACTCCTTCCAACGATAAACGCAGCCCTGTCGAAAGGTAGGTACGCAAAGCTAAAGGGCCTTCCGTAGGGATGGCAGCCTGGCTACCGAAAGGAAGAGCAAAAGTGAGATTCGATTTTATTCCTCTGTATCGACTGATACGCCATGCACTCCCCGTAGTTATGCTTTTTTCTTTGTTGCCCGTCGGTTTTGGTGAATCTCTGTCCGTGGCGAATGCCGCTGCATTACAGCCTGTTGATTCGGACGCTTCTACTCAGGCCCGTGAACTATACAGCTATTTACTCAGCATCTCGGGGAAAAAAATAATCACCGGTCAGCATGATTATTTGGAAAGTCCAGATGAACTAAGTAACAAGGTCCAAAAAATCAGTCAGTCGTATGTGGGTGTGCACGGCTATGAGATGGGAGCCATCTCCGGCCAATCTGCCGATACGGAAGCAGAGCAACGTAAAAATGTCGTCGATAGTGCTATCCGCTGGAACAGATCCGGTGGCATTGTGACGATGACTTTTCATGAAGCACTGCCAGGTAGACCACTGACTTGGGCCAATGTGCAGGCGAAAGTAAGTCAGACGGAGTTCAATAAATACGTGACGCCAGGCACTACGCAATACAACCTCCTCATTGCCGATCTGGATAAGGTCGCTGTATCGTTAAAGCAGCTTCGTGATGCGGGTGTTCCGGTTTTATGGAGACCTTATCACGAAATGAACGGTGACTGGTTCTGGTGGGGAAACAAAAACAATTTCAATCAGCTATGGAATATCATGTATGACCGTTTTGTAAACACGCATCAATTGAACAATCTGTTGTGGGTATGGAGCCCGAATGCTCCTAATTCGTACACCTTTCCGTATACCCCTAAATATCCGGGAGATGACAAGGTGGACATCTTGGCTGTAGACATTTACAACAATGATTTTAAACAAAGTCATTATGAAGAACTGCTCGGATTGGCAGGGAATAAGCCGATTGCCATCGGGGAACACGGTGAGATGCCAAGCTCCGAGGTATTACAGGCTCAGCCCAAATGGGTGTATTCCATGACTTGGGGCAAGATGCTCTCGGAGAATAACACAACGGATCAAATTCAGGATTATATGAATGATTCGAGGAGCTTGACGCGAGATGATGTGGAAAATGGATTGGCAGCCATTCAACAACCCGGGACAGATGTACCGACCATACCGGATGGGGGGCAAAGCGATCCTATCCCGGCTCCGCCAGTAGTGATCGTTCCCCCGGCTCCGGCTCCTCCTTCTGTTCCGGATGAGGTTTATGCGAACGGGCTGCGGGGTGAGTATTTTAACAACATGAATCTGGATGGTAGTGCTGCTTTGGTCCGTACAGATAGCAAGCTGGATTACAACTGGCGTGCTGCTGCAGCTGATGCAAAGGTGAATGCTGATCAGTTCTCGGTTCGCTGGACCGGTAAAATAAGGCCTCAATATAGTGAGACCTATACATTTACAACGATATCCGATGATGGTATCCGCGTATGGGTAGACGACAAGCTGATTATTGATAGCTGGTTCAAACAAAGCTGGACAGAGCGTAAGGGCAGTATCACCTTGCAGGCGGGGAAAATGGTAGATTTAAAAGTTGAATACTATGATGAAAAAGGCGACGCGATGGCACGTCTGATGTGGGAAAGTCAGCATGAAGCGAAAGCGGTTGTTCCCGGTAACGCTTTGTTTCTTCCTTAATTGATTCTCTTTCCCGGTCAAAAATTTTGAGGAGAGAGAGTGGATTATATGATGAAAAAATGGTTGACCCACAGGTATACGGCAGTATTATCAGGGCTTTTTGGGATCGCAATAATAGCGCTGATTGCTTGGTTGATTTACACGCCTTCAAGGAGCGTAGAACTGCAGACGGATAAAGTAGCGGCAGCCAGTCCGGTATGGAAGCTGGGTCAGAGGGATGACTCTTCGGCGGAATTTAAAGGGCTGGTCGATAGAAAAAGTGTCAATATTTCCGCATCTGCTGCCTCTACCGAGACGTCTGCTAATGGAGCAGCGGCAGTGATGTCCGTAGCAGAGAATACATCGGCCCCGGTATTGCTGGGCAGTGGAGATATTCCTCCCGGCTTGAATGCGTCCATGAATCCCGAATTGTCGCTCCAGTATACGCTGAATCAGGTTCCTCCCAATGGGATGATATTCCGTGTACGGATATTGGATGCGGGCAAAGCTGTTCCGCAAATGGCTGTATTTTCAAATCATCAGCTGTCCGGTATTATTCAGATCGCCGGGGTTTCCGGCACGGGCAGTGCATATAACTACAAAAGCAACTATGAGCTGTATATCCCTAAAGAGCAATTGCAAAGCGGTGTTAACGTACTCAAGCTAAAGACAGCGCGCTGCCTATACTGCTCCTCTGCAGAAGATAAAAATGTGTGGTGGACTTGGGATGACTTGAGCTTGGAGACGTTAGCTTCACCTGCAACTGAACCGATACACGGTAAATATATATTGACTGGAACGAATGTGAACAACAAAGAATTCTATTATGATCAGGGTGCGGTAAAGCATTTACCATACGTTCTCAAATGGCTGGGAATTGCTTATAGCGGCAATGTCATGCGGGTCACCTGTGCCAGCAATGTGGGCAAGGCTTGTACAGACGCGGATGATTACTATCAAACGTTGAAGCAGTATAATATGCAATCGTCTGCTCTGTACTTATATACGGGCGATATCAAGCTGCAAAGGGATGGTTCTCTGCCAGAGACGGCCAAGCAAAAATTGCGCGATTATGTAAAAAAATATGGTTCATACCTTCAATATTATGAAGTAGATAACGAACCCGGGTTGTTTAATCGCTCGAAGGCAGTCAATCTGGCTGTGGCCAAGTGGTTTAACACGGAAGGCAAGCAATTGGCACCGCATCTCAAAACCGTAGCGCCAGGCTGGGCCTATTGGCCTACGTACTCCACCAAAGCTTGCAAAAATCAAGCTGGAGGCACGCTCAAATGTGGTGACCCGGATGGATGGGAACGAGATCCGGCGCAGCGTAAGCAGTTGGAGGACGTCACCGACCTGACCAATGGACACGCCTATGGTGAATCCTATAACGAAGAGAGCGGAGGCAGCTTCGTTCAAAATCTGAAAACCTTTGGCGGTTCGAGCAACGGGCTGGCCAAGAAGATGCTGAATACGGAGTTCGGTACGAACGATACGCATCGGGACAACCCTGAGTACGGGGCCAGTCAGCCACAAGCAGCCGCTTTTGACCGGATTATGCGTTCGCAAATCGGGTTTGCTGATATGTTTATCCAGCATGCTGCGTTTTATAAGGATTATACGCTGTTTAAAACCGGCTTTGATCTGCAAAGCCACAACCCGGCAAGCACAGAAATTTATCCGTTCGGGGAAGGGCAGGACAGTCGTGTAAAGATCATGAGACGTTTGAGTCTGGCATATGCCACCCACGGCAAACCGCTGACTTATACGGTGCTGAATCGAGAGGATACCAAGGATAAGATGGTCTATGTTCGTGCAGTGGATACGTCCAAGCTTAAACCGCTGGCAGGCAGTGGCGCTACCTCGGACAAATTGCTGGTGAACCTGGTGAATTTCGAGGATTCAGCACAGACCATTCGCGTACGAGTAACGATGCCGAAAGCCGGTGTGTACGCTGGTGAGCGTTTTGGAGCCGGCGCTACCTACAGTCAGGCACAGCGTTCCATATCGGGACTCAAGGCTTCACCTGCCCTTGATTTTGAAGAAAAGCTGGGTCCTGGTGAATCGGTACAATATATTTTGGAACTGAAGAGTACAGATCAGTCCACAGCCTCAGCCCCGACAGGGGTAAAAGCCGCCTCTGTTCAGGATGGGGCGGTAAAGATTGATTGGCTTCAGGCAGAAGGCGTATCCTCCTATGATGTACTGCGTGCAGATGGGTCAGACGGGGTTTATCAGGTAATTGCCTCGCAAGTAGCGGGAAGCACCTACACGGATCGTACAGTGAAAGCCGGAAGCCACTACGCCTACAAGATCCGAGCGACCGGAGGCACCCAGATATCTCAAGCAGCCGAGGTTGCTTAATGATTGCTGCGAGCAGTATAGGACCTTGGCTGAAGAATACCCGTCTGATATCGCCAAAAAAACAAAAGAGAACCTATCAGGAAAAATAGGACCTGACAGGTTCTTTTTTTATTAATAAATCGTACTGAATTGGCAATACATTACGTATAATGGAGAAAAAAACACGAAAATCCTTTAAAATTCTCGCCATAAGACGACAACATTGCAGGTATGTATTCATATATAATAGGTTTGTTCATAACAATACATACATGGGTTGTAGGGAATCTTTTTCCAGTGACCAAGAATAAAAAAGTGAGGTTAGTGCTGAATGAACAAGGAGACAGAATCAAGGGTGGACAGCCCTCTTCTTCGGAACAACGCACGGAGAGCAGGCAAATCTGTCATCCACCTAGACATCCGTGACATCTTGCTCCAATGTGGCATTACGATGCCAGAATGGATAGAGAGCGACCTAGACAAAACCAAGTGCCGGAAGGACAAGCACGTGTAATTCCTTCCGGCTGTCTTCTTTATTTCATCATTCGTTCCATACGGACAAACGCGATAAAGCGCTTGGCTTCTTCCTCAGACAAGGTACGTCCGTCAATCGTCAGGTTGAAACGCTGCAGAATATCCTCATCAGACAGTTCCAGCTGATCCACAAATTCCTTCACATCTGAATCCAATATCGCTGTAGGATGGCTCGTGCGTCCCACCAGGTAATCAATGGTTACTCCGAAAATATCGGCAAGCTTGTTCAGGATCTCAAAGTCTGGTTTGCGTCTATTTTTTTCATAGTGAGAAAGAGCCGCCCGCGTAATTCCGAGGGATTGCGCTAGTTCCTCTTGTTTTAATCCCTTATGTTCCCGTAATTCAGCGATTCGGGTTCCATAATTCATCTTTTTTTCCTCCTGAATACAAGGTTAAGAAAGTGAGAAAAGCAATTTTACACTTGACAAGATACAATTTGTAGCATAAATTAGTTATGTAAGTTACATAATGTATCTCTATTTTGTAGTATTCACGGATGTCATGGTTTATATACTTTAACAGGCCACCGATGATCAAGCATTTGTGCTTAATCGCTGGCTAGACCTGCTATGCGCTATTATATAACATTTTACTATAGATTAGAGGCTCATGCATCGTTCTTTTCCCCGGTGTGCAGAGGATCAGTACAAGCGTTATCACATCGAAAACAAGTCAATCAGGGAGGTCTGGTCTTGTGCAGTTGAAAGAGTACATCCGTGTGATCCGAAAAAGAATGTGGTTGATTGGGAGTATCGTGCTGCTGGTGTGTGCTGTAGTGGGCATAAAAAATGTATACTTTACCCCGCAAGTGTATGAAGCGACGGCAAAGCTTATTATCAACCAGACGCCGCGACCGGATCGTGCAGGTGTCGTCGATTACAGTGTCGTACAAACGAATATAGCCTTAACGAACTCCTATAAGCAAATCATGATCTCCTCGGCGATTATGGATCAGGTGGTCGCCAGCTTCCCCGATCTTAAGGTTACTCCGACAGTTCTGGCTCAGAAATTAAGAGTGAACACCGCCGGTGATTCACAGGTCATGGATGTGACAGTTCGCGACTTATCGTATACAAAGGCTGTGAAAACCGTCAATGCGGTAGCCAAAGTATTCAAACGACAAATTCCCTCTATCATGAAAATGGACAATGTCACGATTCTAAGTGAAGCCAGTTTGACTGACCCGGCAATTCCTGTGAACAGCAATCCCGCTGAACAGATGTTTATTGCCTTTGCCATCTCCTTGTTGCTGGGTATAGGCTTGGCATTTTTGCTGGAGGTATTGGATGACACCTTTAAGAATGAGGAGGATATTGAAAAAGAACTCGGCCTGCCGACTCTGTCTTTGATTACGAAAATGAAAAAAGAAGATAAACGCTCTGACAGCTCCACTACAACTCCTAAACAGGTAGGTGAAGGACAATATGCCGCGATTAATCAATAATCAACTGGTCACATCCCTGCATGCCCAGTCTTTCGTTTCGGAGGAATATCGTATGCTCCGCACAAACATCCAGTTTTCCTCTATAGACGAACCGATTGAGGTTATGATGGTGGCGTCTGCTCAGGCGGGAGAGGGCAGGACGGTCACGATTAGCAATTTGGCTGTAACCTATGCGCAAGAGGGAAAAAAGGTGCTGGTTATGGATATGGATTTGCGTCGCTCCTCCTTGCATCATATGTTTGGCTTGCGCAATCATACGGGACTGACTCGGGTACTTACCAATCAACAGGCGTGGCAGGATGTGGTTCAGGAAACCGGGATTGACCAACTGCATGCGATTACAGCCGGACCGAACCCGCCCAATCCGTCCGAAATGCTCAGCTCCCGCAAAATGAAGGCTCTGCTGGTTGAGTTAAAAGAACATTATGACGTGATCCTGATGGATACGCCGCCATTGCTGTCTTTTCCGGATGGCCTCATTATTAGCTCTATGTGTGATGGTGTCATTTTGGTCGTACAGGCAGGGAAGGTCAAAAAGGATGTCGTTAAGAAAGCAAAAGCCCACTTAGAACGAGTAAAGGCGCGCATTTTGGGCGTAGTGCTCAACAATGTGAAGCGATCGAATACCCGCGCGCAGCGTGGAATGGAGGAACGCAGCCTGACATAACTAAAAAGAAGGTGATCGAAAAATATTAAAAATTCTTTTAACAATGTAAAAGTGAAACTTAATGATAAGAGAGTGAGGTGATGAGACGTGTCTTCTTCCCGCTCAAACGAGGCAGAAGTTTTGGGCGCGTCTGTGGATGTGTACTCGGTCGCTCACAGGCTTGAACGGCGACAGGGATTGGGCCTGTATCCGTTCGTGAAGCGCAGCATGGACATTATCCTGTCTTTCATCGGCATCATCGTGTTATGCCCGGTATTTCTGCTCGTGATTTTGCTGATTAAGCTGGAGGACCCGAAAGGAAGCGCGTTATTTTATCAGATTCGTATTGGCAAACATGAGCGTCCATTTCGCATGATCAAATTTCGTTCCATGGTATCGGATGCTGAGGACCAATTGTCTGCGCTGCTGCTGGAAAACGAAATCGAGGGTGCCATGTTCAAAATGCGGAATGATCCGCGAATTACCCGTGTGGGCCGATTTCTCCGCAAAACGAGCATCGATGAGCTGCCGCAGCTATTCAATGTGCTGCGTGGGCAGATGAGTCTGGTAGGTCCCAGACCACCGCTGCCAAGAGAAGTCCATGATTACACAGTGAGAGATAAGCTGCGTCTGACGGTTACACCGGGTTGTACCGGGCTATGGCAGGTCAGCGGTCGCAATCATCTGAGCTTTAACGAGATGGTAGAACTGGATTTGGAGTACATATCCAGACGCAGCTTACGCACGGATATGATCATCATGCTCAAAACATTTCGTGTACTGCTGGGCTCCAACGATGCGTATTAAAGTCATTTTAACAAGGAAGGGTAGGGGATAGGCATGGATCTTCATTCCAAGATATATGTAGCCGGGCACAACGGGCTGGTAGGTTCCGCTATTGTTCGAGCGCTTGAGGGAGCAGGTTACCAGCATATTATTACTCGCACCAGTCGTGAGCTGGATCTGCGCAACAAGGAGGCCGTAGATCACTTTTTTGAAACAGAGCCTGTGGATTATGTGTTTTTGGCGGCGGCCAAGGTTGGGGGGATTTTGGCGAACAACGAATATCCGGCTGATTTTATCCGTGACAATCTGCTCATTCAAACAAATGTGATTGATGCGGCATACCGGGCCAATGTAAGCAAGCTGTTGTTCCTCGGCTCTACCTGCATTTATCCCAAATTTGCTCCGCAGCCCTTGCGGGAGGAGTATCTGCTTACTGGTGAGCTTGAGCCTACCAACGAAGCCTATGCGATTGCTAAAATTGCCGGAATTAAAATGTGTCAATCCTACAATCGCCAGTATGGAACCCGTTTTATTTCGGTGATGCCGACGAATTTATACGGTCCGGGTGACAATTTTGATCTCCAGACCTCTCATGTGCTGCCCGCGCTCATCCGCAAGTTTCATGAAGCCAAGCTGAATCAAGCTCCAACTGTAGAAGTATGGGGCTCCGGCACACCGCGTCGAGAATTTCTTCATTCTGATGATTTGGCGGAAGCCTGCCTGTTCCTGATGAACAACTATGAAGGAAATGAAATTGTGAATATCGGGGTGGGTGAGGATATTTCCATCCGTGAGTTGGCTGAACGGTTGAAGGATGTGGTCGGTTATGAGGGTGAAATTACTTTTAATACATCCGCTCCTGACGGAACGCCGCGCAAGCTGGTAGATGTGTCTCGAATTTCTGGTCTGGGCTGGTCGGCGCGTATTTCGCTGGAAGAGGGATTAAGATCTGTGTATGAGGCATTTCAAGGTCTGAACCTGGTTGAACAATAAAAAAAACGGTGGGGGAATTGGAATGAAAAAAGCGCTGATTACAGGGATTACCGGACAAGACGGATCTTATCTGGCTGAGTTGCTGCTGTCCAAGGATTATGAGGTATACGGGGTACGCAGACGCACCAGTACACCGAATTTTGAAAATGTAGCCCATATCCAAAATGATATCCACTGGCTGTCCGGTGATATGACCGATCTGGCTTCCCTGATTGAAGCCGTCCGTCAATCCGACCCGGACGAGGTCTACAATCTGGCTGCTCAATCCTTCGTAGCAGCTTCATGGCCGCAGCCCCTGGCTACAGGACAGCTTACAGCGCTATCCGTCACCAATATGCTGGAGGCCGTTCGGATTGCCAAGCCGGAGGCGCGGTTTTATCAGGCGTCGAGCAGTGAGATGTTCGGTAAGGTGGTGGAGACGCCGCAGACGGAAACAACACCGTTTTACCCGCGTAGTCCTTACGGTGTCGCCAAGGTGTACGGTCATTGGATTACGGTGAACTACCGCGAAAGCTTTGATATGTTTGCTTGCTCCGGCATTTTGTTCAATCATGAATCGCCTCGCCGGGGACTGGAATTTGTAACGCGTAAGGTATCGGATGCTGTAGCCCGTATCAAGCTTGGATTGCAACACGAGCTGCGCATGGGGAATTTGGATTCACTGCGGGACTGGGGTTTTGCAGGGGATTATGTAAAGGCCATGTGGCTGATGCTCCAGCAGGATCAACCGGATGATTACGTCATTTCCACGGGAGAGATGCATTCTGTACGTGAGCTGCTGCAAATTGCCTTTTCCTATGTAGGTTTAAATTATGAGGATTATGTTGTTATTGATCCTCAATTTGTCCGGCCGGCGGAGGTAGACCTGCTGCTCGGCGATTGTGCCAAGGCCAAGGAAAAGCTGGGCTGGCGATTGGAAGTAGGCTTCGAGCAGCTCATTCATATGATGGTGGATACAGATCTGGAGCGGGTAAAAAGGCAGGCTGCAGTCGAAGCTTCCGTCGTCGTGTAAGACATGGAGGGGCCACCCGCCTAGCCGGGAGGTCTCTTCGTTGTACATGATTGCAGCTGCATCGAATAGCTGGCATGCTGTAAAGCCGCGCGCAAGGTCATTTTTCAAGATGGAGTAGAACCTATGACATTAGTCAAAAACCGCGTCAAACCGCGCAGAAGTTTGCTGGTCAATACATCCTGGCTGTTCGGTGACAAAATGATTCGCATGGTGTTCGGGCTGGCGGTCAGCATCATCATGGCGAGAGTGCTGGGACCGGAGGAGCTTGGAAAATGGAATTATGCCGAATCCTTTTTCGGGATGTTCCTGATCTTCACAACCCTTGGCTTTGATTCCATATTAGTACGCGATCTCGTTAAAGACCCTCAAGATGAGCACGAGCTATTGGGTACGGCGGTTCTCCTGAAGCTATCGGGTACTTTGGTTGCCATCGCACTGTCCTATTCCTTCATTTCGCTGCTCAGGCCTGAAGACAGTTCGGTACGGTTGATCAATCTGATCCTGGCCACGGCCTCGGTGTTTCAGCTGTTTGATATCATCGATTACTGGTTCCGGGCGCAGATGTTGTCCAAATACACGGTCATTGCCAAAAATACAGCCTTTGTCCTCAGCTCCACTGCCAAAATCATTTTGTTGCTAACAGGTGTTCCGATTTGGGTGGTGGCGCTGTGTGCTCATGGCGAATTCCTGCTGGGGAGCCTACTGCTGCTGTATTTCTTCCGCAAGGAAGGACGGCGTGTGAAGATGTGGACGTTCCGCCTAAACATAGCCCGGCGGATCATGAATCACAGCTGGCCGCTTATTTTATCATCCTCTGCTGTATATGTACAGGCACGGATCGACCAGGTCATTATCGGTGAACTGCTAGGAAATGCAGCGGTCGGACAATATTCCGTTGCGCTCCGGCTTATCGAAGTGCTGGGCTTTATTCCGGTCGTTATTACGACAGCCTATGCCCCGGTGGTGACTCGTTCCAAGCAGAAAGGAAACGACGAATACAGACAGACGTTGTCTAATGTGTACCGACTGATGTTTATCTGCTTTCTCGTGACCTCGATCCCGTTATTTTTTTTATCTCAATGGGTGGTGATTGTGCTCTACGGGAGGGAATTTAGCGAAGCAGGCTCACTGCTGTCCCTGTTTGCGATTCGTCTGTTTTTTACCAATTTCAGTGTTGCCAAAAGCTTGTTTATTACCAATGAGAATTTGTTCAAATATACGCTGTTGACCTCGCTCGTGGGCGCCATCACGAATATAGCTTTCAATTATGCGTTGATCCCGCTGCTCGGTGTGAGAGGATCGCTCGTGGCAACGATCCTGTCTTTTACGATATCTGTATTTCTATTGGATGTGTTGTTTAAAGAAGTCAAAGCCAATCTGGGTTGGATGATGAAGTCGATTCTGACCTTCTGGCGTGTTCATATTACAGTACCGAAAGTTGGAGAGAGCAATCATGATACCCATTAAACCGTTTGTTCGTCATGAGGGACAGTGCCCGCATTGTGGAGGCAAGGTAAGCGGTGGAGAGGTGCTATGGCAGGGAATTCACGTATGTATCAGCACTTGCTGTGAGGGCTGTGGACGTGAGTATATCGAGGATATGCGTGTCGGTCATGCGACGTATTCACCTTATCGAGTGGAAATGCCCGACTATATCCTGACCGGTGATGCGAAGTCGAGAAAATGGCTCGGAGAGCCTTTGCGGCAATCGTTGATGAATCCTTCCTATGATTTAACGGTCGGCATGACCGTGCATAAAATGGAGGCCTTCGAGCGCGTGATCATCGTCAACACCATGGATTATTTGTATGGTCATGCATTGCTCAAGCTGCTCAATGTGCAGCGCGAATACGAGCAGTCGCCGGAACTGGGGATCATCGTTATTGTGCAAAAGCCGCTGGAGTGGATGGTGCCTGCTTATGTGGCGGAAATCTGGACGGTCGATGTGCCGTTCAGCAAGGCACGAAACTTTCATCCTGTGCTGCATCATCGGATGATTGAGGAACTGATGCGCTTCGAAGAGGTATATGTCAGCCCGGCGTATTCACATCCCAATCAGTTTGATATTGAGCAGTTTACAGGTATCCCCCGCTATGACGATGAGTGTGAATCGGAGCCGCGCATTACCTTCGTATGGAGGGAAGACCGTTTGTGGAGTGGCAGCCATCATATGGCAAGGGCGGTGCAGAAATTTCCACAGCTCAAACGCGGGCTGAAACCGCTGATTTATCACCAGCGCAGCAAAATCATCCGGTTGTTCCGCAGGCTGCGGGAATCCTTTCCGGATCATCGGTTTACAGTCGCCGGACTAGGGCGTAGCGGGCGTTTCCCGGCATGGATTGCCGACGAGCGTGTCGCACGTTTTGACCGCGAAAGTGAGCTGCGGGTATGCAAGGTGTATGCAGCCAGCCGATTGGTAATCGGCATTCACGGCTCCAATATGCTGCTGCCCTCTGCACATGCCGGTATGACGATTGATCTGATGCCCAAGGATCGTTGGGGCAATTACGCGCAGGACATTTTATTTCACGAAACCGATCATCGGCTTACGGCTTACAAATACCGCTTTGTGCCGATGGAATCGAGCGTGGCTTTGGTGGCGGATATGGCAGCCGCCCAGCTTAAAGGGGCAGAGCACTTCCAAATGCAGATGAT
Source organism: Paenibacillus sp. Aloe-11 (assembly GCF_000245715.1). Classification (NCBI taxonomy): domain Bacteria; kingdom Bacillati; phylum Bacillota; class Bacilli; order Caryophanales; family Paenibacillaceae; genus Paenibacillus; species Paenibacillus sp. Aloe-11. The sequence goes on from NZ_JH601048.1 coordinate 230,105, forward strand.
GGAGGAAAGGCAGCGGCAGGGGGAACATTCGGTTTGGAGGGGGAAGCCCGCTTCGGGACGGATTTGATCT
>NZ_JH601049.1:0-243 GCF_000245715.1 Paenibacillus sp. Aloe-11
GCTACGTCCCGCCGCCGCCAAAAAGAATTCCCCCAGCCCGTAGGGTGGGGGAAGGGAAGAGCCGTCCGGCGATAGCTGCGCTCTATCGCCGCGAGCTTCTCGCCGGGCATACATCCCGGCGTAATTAGTGCTTGGCATAGTGCTCTGTCAAGGTGCCAGAGCTTGATGAATAGCACTCCCGGCAGCCAACGCCTGCGCGCATTCGCCGCGTCACCCGCGGCAGCGGGGCATTTCATGCCAAAG
>NZ_JH601049.1:381-3663 GCF_000245715.1 Paenibacillus sp. Aloe-11
ATAAAATTCAGAGTCAACAGCGAGCGGAAGATCAAATGGAACGCGCAGCGCCCTCACCCCGCACACCATAACTCACCCAATATGTAATGGCAGGAGTCCTGATGATGATTCAAAAAATATTGTATCTTCGCAACTTTGCCAGCAAGGTGAACGGAGCATCGTACAATTTGCAGGAAGTCGGCTTGGGCAAAGCGCTCGTTCGTAAAGGCTACGATTGCGATATTGTCTACTACAACGACCATAAGGAAACCCGTTTGGAACAAGTCTACCGTCATGAAGGCTGCACCCTGCGCATCATCTGGCTTCACGGGCTTAAGTTCCTGAGCAACAGCATCTACCGGGATGTCCTCAAGGATTCGTTTTTGGCTGCTTATGATTTGATCATCTCAACCGAATACAACCAGATGATGACCTATCTGCTTTCACGAAAATGTCCCGATAAGCTGGTGCTGTATCACGGACCGTACCGGGATCATACACACGCGCTGGTCCGCAAGCTGTACGATGTATTGCTGCTGCCTAAGGTAGCAAAGTCTGTTCGCCGTACCTACGCCAAATCCGATCTCGCCAAGCGTTATCTGGAGAATAAGGGCTTTGACAACGTGGTTACGCTTGGGGTCGGACTGGATCGCAGCAAACTGGATCACAGCAAACTGGATCACAGCAGACTGGATCATAGCAAACTGGATCATTGCAAAGCAGAGAGAGCATCTAATAGTGCCAACCATGAGAACAGCGACAACGACGGAAGCGGCGAACATGAAGAAAACCGCGAGGTCGCGGATGAGCTGAGACGAATCGGGGATCGCCCGGTGCTGCTATACGTCGGCGTACTGGAGGAACGAAGAAATATTCGTTTTATGCTGAGCCTGTTCAAAGCAGTACTCCAGAAGCACCCTGATTGCCTTTTGCTAATGGTCGGGGATGGGCGGAAGGCGGATACGGATCGCTATTGGGCCTATGCTCATGAGCTGGGGCTGACGGACAGCATTTTGCATTTTTCAAGGGTCGAGCAGCGTCATCTGTGGCAGGTTTACGGTGTGGCTGACCTCATGCTGTTTCCGACCCACTATGACATTTTCGGGATGGTGCTGCTGGAAAGCATGCTGTTTCGTGTCCCGATTATCTCTTCGGTGAATGGTGGCTCCGTTACCTTGATTGAGGATGGAGTGAACGGTGTGATGCTGAGAGGCTTTTCGGAAGAGGAATGGGTTGGTCGAATATCTGCTTTGCTGAACCATACTGAGCTGAGACAAAGTGTGGCTGAGCAGGCGTCCCTTACCGTTGAGCGCATGTCGTGGGACCGTATTGCAGATGAAATATTAAGCCACCAACCGATGAGGCCCGTAGATTCGGGGCGTCCCATGCAATCAACGCAGGAAAGAGGGGCAGCTACGTGAGTGAACAGGTTAGCAGGCAGATGAATTCTCCTGTAAGCAAGGTGCTGATCATCCACAACTTTTATCAGCAAAGTGGGGGAGAAGACAAGGTTGTCGAGCAAGAGTCGGCTATGCTGCGTTCCAGAGGCATAGAGACAGAGCATTATTATGTGCATAACGACAGCATCCAGAGCAAAGGGCTGGCGAACATGGCAAAGCTGGCGGTAGAAGCGACATGGTCCCTGCCGGAATTCAAAAGAATCCAAAAGCTGCTTTTGCAGGTGAAGCCGGATGTGGTGCATGTGCACAATTTTTTTCCGGTCATTTCTCCTTCGGTCTACCATGCCTGTGAACGGCTGGGGATTCCGGTCGTCCAGACGCTGCATAATTACAGGCTGATTTGTCCGGCGGCGACCTTTATGCGGGGAAATGAGGTTTGTGAAAAATGCCTGCACGGCACACTGCTGCACTCCATCCGCCATGGCTGCTACCGAGGCTCACAGCTGCAGACGATTCCAGTGGCGGCAATGATCAAGTTCAACGAGCTGATCGGCACATGGCAGCACAAGGTAAGCCACTACATTGCGCTAACGGAGTTTGCACGGAACAAATTTGCGGAAAGCGGCATTCCGCTGGATCGCATCTCAGTAAAGCCGAATTTTATTCACCCTAAAACAGTAGAAGCCAAGTATGACCCGAATGATCGTTATCTGTTGTTTGTCGGGCGGATTTCACGGGAAAAAGGAGTGCGCAATCTGCTGCAAGCCTGGTCCGGGCTGGAGGATCGGGCGGGCCTGAGACTGGTCATCATTGGGGACGGCCCGGAAAAGGCTGAACTGACCGCCGCTTACCCGCAGGAGGATATCCGGTTTCTCGGCCAGCAGGATGCAGACACGGTGCTGGATTGCATGAGTCGGGCCATGTATGTCATGGTGCCTTCCATTTGGTATGAGGGCTTTCCCATGACGATTGTAGAGTCCTATTCCGTTGGAACCCCGGTGCTGTGCAGCCGGATCGGCGCGCTGGAGGAAGTGGTGGAGGATGGGGTGACGGGTTTCCATTTTCAACATGATGATCTGGAAAATATAAAGACCGTAATTCGCCGTGCAGTAGCCTGTGAAAGCTATGCAGCTATGAGACAGCAGGTGTCGGAAATATACACTGCACGCTATACGGAGGAAGTCAATGCCAAGCAGTTGATGGCGATATATAGCAAGGCTATGGAGGAGCGTAATGATGAAGCAGCTGCCTCAGTATAGAGTTGGAAGGATCGCGGACGCAGAAATTGCGGCGCTTACGTTTCAGGAGACGGTGCACACGCTGGAGCAATGGGCAGCCGGACGAAAGAATAGCTATGTCTGTATCTGCAACACGCATTCGATTGTCACGGCGGGGAATCAGCCTGAGTTCCACGAAGCGCTCGCTCGTGCAGATTTATGTACTCCTGATGGTATGCCACTGGTATGGGCGCTTAAGCTGTACGGATTTGAGCGTCAGGATCGGGTGGATGGCCCCAGTCTGATGCTCAAGCTGTGCGAGCGTGCGCCACAGACGGAGGTAAGCGTATATTTTTACGGCAGTACGCCGGATACGCTAGATAGTTTAAAGGAAAGGATGAGACAGGATTACCCTGGAATCCGCATCGCAGGCAGCTTTTCACCGCCATTTCGGGAGCTTCAGCCGGATGAGGAGGAGCGGATCATTCATGAAATCAATGCATCAGGTGCGCATATCATATTCGTCAGCTTAGGCTGCCCGAAGCAGGAAATATGGATGTATCGCAACAAGGATCGCGTTCGGGGTGTGATGATTGGGGTAGGAGCGGCCTTTGACTATATTACCGGAAAGGTTCTCAGACCGCCGTTAACGATACAAAGACTGGGATTGGAGTGGCTGGACCGTC
>NZ_JH601049.1:3673-5031 GCF_000245715.1 Paenibacillus sp. Aloe-11
TCTGATTTGTGAGCCGAAGCGTTTGTGGAAGAGGTATGCCTATAACAATCCGGTGTATATCTATCGTTTTCTCAAATCCTATCGGCAAAACAAACGGCTCACGCTCTATCATAATCGGCACACGGGGAGAGGTATAGAGAAATGAAGCCGGGTAAAAGCATGATGCAATAAGACAGCATGTAAAAGGGGGAATCGCTTTGAAGCTATGTGTAATAGGTGCCGGGTATGTCGGACTGGTGTCGGGGATCTGTTTTGCTGCACTTGGGAATACCGTCGTCTGTATCGATCAGAATGAGGACAAAATTCGTCAGCTTCGCGCAGGAGGAGTACCGATTTATGAACCGGGACTAAAGGCGTTAATCAAAGACAATGTCGAGCAGGGCCGACTGAGCTTTACGACAGATACAACCGCTGCGGTAAAAGAGGCCGAGATTGTTATTTTGGCGGTGGGTACACCTTCACTACCAAGCGGCGAAGCCAATTTGTCCTATATTGAAGGAGCCGCGTGCGAGGTGGCAGATGCCATGAATGGCTACAAGGTGATTGTCACCAAAAGCACGGTGCCTGTCGGCACGAATGAACGGATTCAGAACCTGATCGCAAGCCGCACGAGCCATCCTTTTGGCGTCGCTTCGGTGCCTGAATTTTTACGTGAAGGCTCGGCAGTACTGGACACGCTACATCCGGATCGCATCGTCATCGGAGCTTCCGACCCGCATGTGGCCTCAGTGCTGACTGCGTTGCACGAGCCGCTCACGACGAATATCCTAACCACAGATATCCGTTCGGCGGAAATGATCAAGTACGCGTCGAATGCTTTTTTGGCGACCAAAATTTCGTTTATTAATGAGATTGCAAATATTTGCGAAAAGGTGGGCGCGGATGTCACGCGCGTGGCCCACGGCATGGGGCTGGATCAGCGGATCGGCACCTCCTTTTTATCCGCAGGTATTGGCTATGGCGGCTCTTGTTTTCCCAAGGATACACAAGCGCTGATCCAAATTGCCGGCAATGTGGACTATGAATTCAAGCTGCTGAAATCCGTGGTGGAAGTGAATCAGGGGCAGCGCTTCAATGTGATACGCAAGCTGGAAGAAGCGCTGGGCGAGCTGGAAGGAGCCACGATTGGCATATGGGGGCTGGCATTTAAACCGAACACAGATGACGTAAGAGATGCCCCGGCGCTGGATATTATGCAGTCGCTGCTGGAGGCAGGAGCGCAAATTCGTGCCTATGACCCGATCGCTACCGCTAACTTCCGCAAACTGCTGGACAGCTCGGAAATAACGTGGGCGGATAGCGCACAGGAAGCGGCAGAGGGCTGCGACGCACTGTGTCTATTGACAGAGTGGGAGGAG
>NZ_JH601049.1:5041-19203 GCF_000245715.1 Paenibacillus sp. Aloe-11
TTGGCGAGGTGGGGCTGGGTGAGCTGAATGAGCTGATGAAGCACCCCATTATGATCGATGGACGCAATGTATACAGCGAAGAGCAGATCAGGCGGTCGGCCTTTGCGTATTATTCGGTCGGCAGGCCACAGCTGAACAATATGGATGTAGATTATCAGCGCTCCGTAATGAATCCGTAAAGGGGAGGCTGCGTATGAAACGATGGCTGAAAATGAAAATAGTATTGGGTGCTGCTGCGTTGTTGTTCGTGGGTGCTGCTGCTTACACCGCTTATATGTATCATTCCTTTAAAACGGCGGCCCATGCGATGTATCATCCGCGCAGCCTTGTCCAGCCAGGGGTGGTCTCTGCTGTTGCGACAGGCGGAGCAGGACGTTCAGTCATTGCAGACAATGGGCCGAGTGCACCCAATCCTGCAGCCATTTCCCAGTTCAAGCCGTTCACCGTGCTGGTGCTGGGCGTAGATCAGCGTCCGCATGATTCGGGCCGTTCGGATACGATGATCGTTCTGTCCGTAAATCCGGCGGCAGGCTCTATGCTGATGTTCAACATTCCGCGTGACACGCGAACAGAGCTGATCGGCAGGGGACGTGAGGACAAAATCAATCACGCTTTTGCTTTTGGCGGAGTGGACATGTCGATCCGTACGGTAGAGCATTTTTTGAACCATCCGATAGATTACTATGTACAGATGAACATGGAAGGGTTTGCGAAAATGGTTGACCTGGTGGGGGGAGTTACGATTAACAATCCACTTGATTTTCAGTATGAGGGCCATCATTTTGCACAGGGGAATCTGACATTGAATGGAACAGAGGCGTTGGCCTATGCTCGTATGCGTTTTGATGATCCGCGTGGGGATCTCGGGAGAAACGCCCGCCAGCGCGAACTGCTCAAGCAGATTCTTGCACAGTCGGTCAGCAAGGAAGGGCTGCTCAAGGCCAAACCGATTCTGGAGGCAGCGGGGGAGCAAATTCGCACGGATATGACCTTTGACGATATGACAACCTTTCTGACCCGGATCGGCCCGTCTCTCAAACAGACAGATACGGTTGAATTAAAGGGGCACGGAAGTAAAATCAACGGAGTATATTATTATTTCGTGGATGATCTGGAACGACAGCGTATTCATGAGCTGCTGGAGAAGCATTTGCTCACCACGGCCGTATCGCCTAATTAAGCGAAATGCAAGACGGGTGCACTTGAAGGAGTGGACCCGTTATTTTCTTCTAAACTCATCCTGTCCCACATACATCTGTAGAGTATCCAGTAGATCGTCCAGCAGAGGGAGGGGCAATCGGTGCTATTTAGAAGGAGAGCAGCTTCAATGCTCATGTTCATTCGCAGGCTGTTGTATTTTGCATTGATATGTGGATTGTTATGGCTGCTGTGGCTGGGACTGCGCGGAGTCATGTCTACGGGGGAGGATAGTCAAGCGGTAAAAGTGCTGAACGACTTCTACACCATGGAGCAATCGGGAAATTTCGGCGGCTCATGGGAGCTTTTTCATTCACAAATGAAGAAAAAATTCGAGAAGTCTACGTATGTACAGCAGCGTGCACACGTTTTTATGCAGGATATGGGGACGGATACGTTTACGTTTGAGCTGGGGGAGCCGCAGGCTGAATATGATATACGTACAGATCAGGATGGAGAAGGGGTAGGAAAGGCTTACCGTATTACAGTCACCCAGCATTACAAGACCCGTTTCGGCACTTTTGATATTGTACAGCCTTGTTATGTGACGCAGGAAGGTGAGGAGTGGCGGGGGGTTTGGGTATACAGGGGAAAGGAATAGACGTGACAAGGTGTTCTCGAAAGGTGTTTCTGAAAGGTTAAATATGGTATAATACTTCCAAAACCGGAAATGAACAGAAAAAGAGTTGGGCTTCACTCCGGATGGAAGGAGTTTCATAGCATGCAGCAAGCGACAGGACAGGTTCCCGTCATACGTATGGAGGGTGTGAGTAAAATCATCTCCTCGAAAGCGATTGTGGACGATCTGACGCTGGAGGTTCCGGCAGGACAGGTATTTGGTTTCCTCGGACCCAACGGTGCCGGAAAAACGACCACGATCCGCATGATGGTTGGCCTGATTTCGATAAGCAAGGGCGATATTCATATTTGTGGAGACAGCATGAATACGGATTTTGAAAAGGCTATTTCTCACGTCGGTGCGATTGTTGAAAATCCGGAGATGTACAAGTTTTTGACAGGCTATCAAAATTTGCAACATTTTGCACGAATGTCTCCGGGGGTGACCCAGAAGCGTGTGGATGAGGCGATACGGCTGGTAGGGCTCGAAAACCGGATTCACGATAAGGTCAAAACCTACTCGCTCGGGATGCGGCAGCGACTCGGAGTAGCTCAGGCGATTTTGCATCGACCGAAGCTGCTCGTGCTGGACGAGCCGACCAATGGTCTGGACCCGCAGGGGATTCGCGAACTGCGGGATTATTTGCGTCAATTGAGCCGTACCGAGGGAATTACCGTATTCGTATCAAGTCATTTGTTATCCGAAATGGAACTGATGTGTGATCGTGTAGCCATTATTCAAAGCGGACGGCTGGTTGATATCAAGCAGCTGAAAAATACGGCGGGAGAAGTGCAGACGGTGGAAATTGCTTTTGAGGTCAATGATGCCGAGCAAGCTTGTGCGCTTGCCGGAGCAGGGCGCGTCGAGGGCAATCACCTGCTGCTTCACCTGGAGCGGGAACAGATCGCAGAGATGAATAGCCTGCTGGCTGCCAACGGAGTCAAAGTATATGCGATTCACCCGGTTGCCCGTACGCTGGAAGATCAATTTTTGGAAATGACGGGAGGCGGGTCCATTGGCTGACTTCTCCAAGCTGGTACATAACGAAAATCTGAAAATTTACCTGCGTGTCCGCACATGGATTATGCTGGGGCTGCTGGCGGTCATCACTGCTGTGATTCCGATGCTGATTTCCCTGATTTCCGATCAGGTCAGTGTGTGGGATGGGATTGCGTTGACGACAATGTTTACATTTTTCCTCAATACGACGTTTACGGTCATTGTTGCCGCTGATTCGGTAGCAGGTGAATTTACTTGGGGAACGATTAAGCTGCTGCTCATCCGGCCTTGGACACGCAGCAAAATTCTGTTGTCCAAGTATATATCCGTTATTTTGTTCAGTTTGCTCGGAACGATCATTTTGATCCTGATGGTTACGCTGTCCTCTTGGATGATGCTATCCAAGGATGCGCCAGCAGGTTCTGTTCCGCTGTTCAGTGATCCGATATCTTACGTAACGCTGAATTTCTTGTATAGCTATATCGCCTTATTCGTGACGATGGCCTTTGCTTTTATGCTGTCCGCTGTTTTTCGTTCCAGCGCCTTGGCAATTGGACTGTCGCTGTTCATGATGTTCACCAAATTTGTCTATAATTCTATCGGCCTGTTTAATACAGATCGTTTTGCATGGACCAAATACGTACTTTTTACACATATGGATCTGAAAAAATATCTTGACATGCCGCCGGGTACGGTAAGCTCTGATCTTACCTTTTCTCTAACCATGCTGGCCGCTTATTATGTAGTGTTTATAGCCATTGCCTGGATCGTTTTCGTAAAACGGGATGTTGCAACCTGATCCGAGTCTCTTGCACAGCCTGATTTGATTTCCATAGCATCAGAATTTCTGCAAATTGCTCAAATCACAAAAAGGACGTTCAAATGCCTGCCATTTGGACGTCCTTTTTTTCTATGTTAACGCTATTTAATCTATTTTCAGCAAGAATCAATCAGTAGGGGCATTTTGCGTTTAATCATTGCCATGCATCAAAATCGTCATACGTAAGGTATATCATTTATTTGTGAAGTGCAGAGTGGAGGATATAATGGAATAATGTCAGCCAGCTGTTATCCCGCTTCTGATTGCAGGGGGGCTTGGCTGTTTTCTTGGCTTTTGCTGGGATAGGTGTCGGAACGGGTTAAGGATTCGTCGTTCGAATCGTTCGCCTGGGTCAACGGCTCAGCATCCTTCGTGCGGACCATTTGACTTGTGCCTTCCAGTACGCCGCCTTCTGAAACGATTAATGCGGCTGCGGCTGTATTCCCGTACAGCTCGCCTGTCGGTGTAATGGTCAGCCGTCCCTCTGTGGTGATGCTGCCGAATACCTTACCAGCAAGAACAACGTCCCGTGCAATGATGTCTGAACGCACAACAGCTGTTTCTCCAATGATGATGGTATGAGTGCTGCGGATATCACCTTGAAAATGACCGTCAATCCGAATATTGGCCTCAGCCTCAACAGTTCCTTCAAAGCTGGTGCCGTTAGCCAGCAGCGTATCTGTTACAGGAGCGGAGAGCTTTCTTTTCGATTCCTTGAACATGATGGTTTCCCCCAATCTTTTATTGTACATACAGTAATGGATCGACAGGCTGGTTATGCTTGACGATCTGAAAATGAAGATGAGGTCCTGTGCTTCTTCCGGTGCTTCCCAGCAGGCCGATGGTCTGTCCTTTTTGGACATGATCTCCTGGAGCCACCTGCATTCCGCTCAGGTGCATATACCAGCTTTGGAGTCCGTCAGGATGCTGGATGATAATGCACTTGCCGCGGGCTCCGCTGGAATTGGCCTCCAGTACGGTGCCTGCCCCTGCCGCATAGACGGGATCTCCCGTTTGTCCGGCGATGTCCACGCCTGAATGGAAAGCCGATTTGCCCGTAAACGGATCGCTGCGATAGCCGAAGCTGGAGGACATTCGGCGTGAGCCTACAGGCCAAATGGAGGGCCTCCCTTGCTCGGCAAGAGCCAGCCTGCGGGTCTGAAGCAGTTGCGCAGCTTGTTTACGCTCCAGATTCTGTTGTACGGCATTCGCCTGCTGAATAGAGCGGGGAACCGTGCGTTCCACCGTGTCCAGCAGGGATTCGATCTCTTGAAAATCATCCATGGCCTGGCGAGCCAGCAGGACTGTATTTTCGTGAACTGCAATGAACTCGCCCCCGGTATGGTCGGAGGCATCCCAGGAGAGCGGGGTTATGGTTGATTTATTGCTGCTTGCGCTAGAGGAATTTCCATGTTTACGAATAAATTGCTGCATTTGCTGTTCCAGTTCCGTTATGCGCTGGAGGCGTTCACGAATACTGGTTGCTTGATTCGTCAGCTCCATGACCTCGCGTCGTAGCCGTCCGATGGCTGCATTCTTGTCTGCTACCGTAACCTCCATCTGCAAACTCTGGACAGCAAGATTCGTTTCCATTTGGGAAATAATATGGGAAGAACGGATTTGCAGCCCGATTACGAGTGTAGAGATAGACGCGATCACAAGAGTCGGGACGAGAATGACAGCGGCTGTAGAGCATTGCAGCTGCTTGGGCGGTTGCTGTGCATCCCGAATGACAAGCAAGGTCATTCGGCGATTTAGGCTTCCTTTTTTCATAATCGCTCCTTTCCGGACATCGCTCCTATAGTGCTTGGTTACTATCTATTCAGATAAAGGGGCAAACATGTCAAAAAAATTAGAGAGCTTGGTATAAAACGTAGATATACAAGGAGGCCTGGACATGCTGTGGTTGCTGTTGGTTTTAATCGTTTTTATTTTTCAGACTGGGACAATCCTGCTCTTTGAATTCCGCAAGCCGTCCAAAGCAGTAGCCTGGCTATTCATTTTGTTCTGCTTTCCGCTCGTTGGCTTTGTCGTGTACTACTTTGTAGCACAGGATTATAAGAAGCGCAAAATGATTCGAAAAGGAGGATCGCAGCTGTTTCGTGAATTCAAAGAGCGTCTGTGGGCTCAATCGAGGGTGATTGAGCAGGTGGAACAAATGCACAACCCCCATTTCAGGCATCAGGAGCGTCTGTTTAACCAGTTAATTCGCATGTCTGAGAATCCGTTGACTGGATGCAATCGCACACGAGTCCTGACCAACGGAGAAGAGACCTTTGAAGCGATGCTGACCGCGCTGGAGCAGGCGCAGCATCATATTCATGTGGAGTTTTACATATTTCGAGCAGACGATATTGGGAGAAAATTCCAGGAGGTCATGATTCGTAAGGCACGTGAGGGAGTTAAAGTACGATTTGTGGTGGACGGCGTGGGAAGCTACAATTTGCCCTATTCTTTTATTCGCGCCTGTGGCGAGGCGGGAGTGGAGTTTCATTATTTTTTGCCTCCGTTTTTTGCCACGCTGGATCGCCGGATCAACTACCGAAATCACCGTAAAATCGTGGTGGTGGATGGAATGATCGGATTTGTGGGCGGAATCAATGTAGGCGACGATTACCTCGGTAAATATCCTAAAGTGGGATTTTGGAGGGATACGCATTTGCAGATTGAAGGTGATAGTGTCTATTTTCTGCAAAATGCGTTTCTGAGTGACTGGAAGCTGGCTTCAGGGGAGAGATTGATGGATGCGAATTTGTTTCCGCCGCATACCTGTTCAGCGGATGAGGAGGTACAGATATTGAGCAGCGGTCCCGATCAGGTATGGGATACGATTCAGGAGATGTGCTTTGGAGCGCTGTCGGTTGCCAAGCAGCGAATCTGGATTACAACACCGTATTTTATTCCTGACCCGGCTATTTTAGAGGCGCTGAAGCTGGCAGCGGTTAGCGGTGTAGATGTGAAGATTATTATTCCATATCAATCGGATTCAAGGCTGGTTCACCTGGCGTCTCTGTCCTATGTGCAGGAATTGCTGGAGGCGGGGGTGGAGTTCTACCAATATCGAAAAGGCTTTATTCACGCCAAAGTGGTGATTGTGGATGACTTGCTCGGTTCAGTAGGGACCGCGAATATAGACATGCGCAGCTTTTTCTATAATTTTGAGCTGACTGCTGTACTCTTTGCGCGTTCAGCGCTGGAACGCCTTTCGACCGACTTTGAAGAGGACATTTCCAACTCCTCGCGCATAGATTTAAATGTATTCCGCAGACGGTCGCGAGCACAGAAAATAGCTGAAATTCTAACTCGCATGCTCTCTCCACTCCTTTAAAGGCGGTTTTCGCCGTTTTTATCAATATAATCCCGCTTTATTGAGATTTATGTGCTTTTTACTAACTTTTTTGCGCAAAATCACAGTTTTGTGATATACTATTTATATAAATAGCGCGGTAAAGAAGAGGGGACTGCGGGTAGCAGCCCCTTTTTTGTCCCATATATCATATTGTAACGGGGGGATTTATATATGAGTGTAGTGAGCAAGGAAGTCCAAAGTTTATCTGAGATCACAGATGTGACCGGAGAGTTGACCAAGATCAGCAAAATTCCAGCTAATCCTAAGAACAAAATAAAACGCCTGTTGCAGCGTGCAGCCATGATTGTCGTTGGTGCGGCTCTGATGGCAGTGGGCCTGGAAATATTCCTGGTTCCCAACGGCGTCATTGACGGAGGTGTTACAGGTATCTCCATTATGGCCTCCAAGATTACTGGTTACCCGCTCGGCATTTTCCTGACCCTGTTGAACCTTCCATTTCTAGTTATCGGCTACAAACAAATCGGTAAAACCTTCGCTTTATCCACATTATTCGGCATTATTGTCATGTCTATCGGAACCGCATTACTTCACAATGTAAGTGCATTGACACCTGGCGAACCGCTGCTCGGCGCTATCTTTGGCGGTGTTATTCTCGGCGTTGGGGTAGGTCTTGTGATTCGATCCGGCGGCTCGCTGGATGGAACAGAGATCGTAGCTATTCTCGTCAGCGAAAAAACTCCTTTTTCGGTCGGTGAGATCGTCCTGTTCGTGAACATCTTCATTCTGGGAAGCGCAGGCTTTGTATTCGGCTGGCCGAATGCTCTCTATTCCATGATTGCTTATTATATTGCCATGAAAATGATTGATATTACGATTGAAGGTCTGGATCAGTCCAAATCGGTCTGGATTATTAGTGAAAAATACCGCGACATCGGGGATGCTCTGACAGATCGTCTGGGACGGGGCGTAACCTACCTGGAAGGTGAAGGCGGCTTTACAGGTGACAGCAAAAAAGTCATTTTCGTCGTCATCACCCGTCTGGAGGAAGCGAAGCTGAAAAACATCGTTGAAGATTGGGACCCTCATGCTTTTGTGGCGATTGGCAACATTCACGATGTGAAGGGCGGACGTTTTAAGAAAAAGGGAATACACTAGCTCAAGGGGACAATTCCTCAACCGTTATGGTTGCGGGGGCTGTCCCCTTTTTTGTGCTGCATAGGCGGAAATCAGGTTGGATGAGCCTTGGCACGCATATGCTTTAGAACATCCTCGACAGGCTGGGGAGGAACCTTGCCGATCAAGTCGCCTATCTGATTTAGCCGTTCCTCAATATTCAGCAAATGATAGTCAAGCGGTGATACATCCCGTCGTACCTCTTCCCATGTAAGCGGAGTGGATACCGTAGCACCGGGGCGTGCCCGCGGGGTATAGGGAGCAGCCAGCGTTTTTCCCTGATAATGCTGTAAATAATCAAAATAGATGGCTGTTCCACGATCCTTCTTTAACCGTTCCAGTGTGAACAGATGCGGGTGTTTTTCCGTCACAAACTGTCCGACCAGCAGTCCGATGCTGCGAAGCTCGTCGAAGGTTACGCCTGTTCGAATCGGGACGATAATTTGCACTCCGGTGGCTCCGGATGTTTTGGGGATCGAATTCAAACCAAGCGAAGCCAGCACTTCACCGACGATGGAGGCAGCCTCCATAATGCGTGGCTCCACTTCTCTGGACGGGTCCAAATCAATCATCCATTCACAGGGCAAGTGGCTTCCCGCTTGATGCAGGGAGGGATGAAATTCCAGCGCAGCCTGATTGCCGAGCCATAGCAATTGTGGCAGCTTGTTAAGCACGATATATTCAATACCGTCATGCAGCGTGGTTTCAATATAATCCGGCCGAGGGCGCGGGGCATTTTTCTGATAAAAAAAATCACCGTGAATACCATGTGGCCAGCGAATGACGGTTAGCAGGCGATGCTGGCAATATTTGAGCAGGAAAGGAGCCAATACCGCGAGCTTGCGAAGATATAGCGCTTTGGTCACGCCAGCTTCCGGCCACAGCGGTTTATTCGGGTTGGTGATGGGAATTTCCTGACCTTCAATGCTAATCGTACCTTTAACAGCTTGTCCCATAGTGCTACGCTCCTTCTCTGGAAAGCTTTGAGGCGACCGCTATCGCTCTTACAAGATGTACTTATGGATTAGGATGAGCGTCATGTACACAATTTATCCATCAAAGGGATTGACAAGATACAATATGTATCATAAATTAATAATTGAATACGAATTGTATCTATTAAAGTGTCTTGTGCAGAGTTAGCCTCCCGTTCGTTGGGGAGCATTACAGCCCCATCAGGATTCAGTACATAGCTGGCAACACCTGTTGAGTAAACAGGAAATCGAGTTCTATTACAGAAGCATAGGTCTCGCATATCAGGCAAAGAAAAAGGGGGGAGAACGTGAGTGCAATTGCTGGAATCTACAGCTTTGGGCGTGAGTCCGCAAGCGCCGAAGAAGGCGGTAAAATGATGCAAGCCCTGCGAAAATATCCCGCTGACCGCGTATGTGCCTGGTGTGAAGGCTCCATTTTTATGGGATGCCATGCCCAGCATGTGACCCCGGAATCGGTCCATGAACGCCTCCCCTTCTATGATGAGCAGCGAAATCTGGCTATCACTGCGGATGCGATTTTGGACAATCGTTCCGAGCTGTTTGAACGGCTGGGGGTCAGACAGGCGCGACGGCAGGAAATCGCGGATAGCGAGCTGATTTTACTGGCATATGACAAATGGGGGGTGGAAGCGGCCCAATATTTGATAGGCGATTTTGCCTTTGTTATTTGGGATGCCAAGCGACGGCGTTTATACGGCGCTCGCGATATGACGGGAAGCCGTACGCTGTACACCTATCAGCATGACTCAGGCTTTGCATTTAGCACGGTCGTAGCTCCGCTCTTGACCTTATCCTCTCTGCGAAAAGAACTGCATGAGCCGTGGCTGGCCGAATTTCTGTCGATCCGCTCCATGCAGGAATCCGTCGATATTGGCACGACCGCCTACAAGCATATCAATCAGCTTCCTCCCGCACATTGGTTCACTATGGAGGAGGGAAAGCGAATTCTCCATCAATATGCATGTCTGAATGAGGTAGAGCCGCTGCGGCTCAAAACGAGAGGCGAGTACATAGAAGCGTTCCGTGAGGTATTCTCACAGGCGGTCACTGCCCGATTGCGGACACATCGTGCCGTAGGGGCTGCCTTGAGCGGGGGACTGGATTCCGGAGCGGTTGCCAGCTTTGCCGCGCCATCGTTGCATTTGCAACAGAAGCCGCTGTATGCGTACAGCTATGTACCTGTTCAGGATTTTGAGGATTGGACATCGCCCGCATTGCTGGCGAACGAACAAAGCTATATTCAATCTACGGCTCGCTATGTAGGCAACATTCACGAAAATTATCTGGATTTTGAGGGGAAAAGCCCGTTTTCCGAAATTGATATTTGGCTGGAGCTTATGGAGGCTCCCTATAAATATTTTGAAAATTCCTTCTGGATCAGAGGTTTTTATGAAAAAGCCCAGGAACACAATGTTGGTGTACTGCTGACCGGAGCACGAGGCAATTTTACCGTTTCATGGGGCCCTGCACTGGACTATTATGCCCGTCAGTTTCGCCGTATGCACTGGCTGCAATCCTTTCAGGGCTTGTGGAGTTATGGCAGGCTGACCGGAATACGTATGTCCCGCCTGATACCTCTCATGCTGAAAAAAGCGACTTCGCTTGATTCTCGAGCATCGTTATCTCGTAGCCAACGAAGCCCGGTTCCTTCGCTGATTCACCCGGAGTTTGCCAAACGGATGCATGTAGAAGATGTACCGGTATTAAGTGGAACAGGCTGGATGAAGAATGCCGATCAGACGAGAAAAGAGAAATTTTCGAATCTCGCGATTGCCAACAAAAATGGTGTAGTCGCGACCAAACTTTCTTTGCGTTATGGCCTGTGGGAACGTGATCCGACCGGAGACAGCCGGGTGATTCGCTTTTGCTTATCTGTACCTTTTGAGCAGTATGTGCAAAATGGTCGAGACCGGGCACTCATTCGTACAGCTATGAAGGATCATCTGCCTGATGATGTTCGGCTGAACCAGCGTGTACGTGGCGTGCAGCCTGCAGATTGGCTGCATCGTATGATTCCCTGCTGGGATACGTTTATGGGGGAGCTTCAAATGATGTGCCATGATTTACGGACCGCCGAATATCTCAATGTAGAGTTTATTAAGACGGCCATGTCGAAACTCCGTCACCCCGGTCCCGAACAGGCGTCCGATCCCAATATACGACTGCTTATGCACAGTTTGATCGTGTACCGTTTTCTTTGTGGATTCAATGATTCGGTCTGATCCGATTTAATCTAATCTGATCACGCCGGATCGTTCACATTCGTGGGAAGGAGGTGATGAGATGAGTAAAAAAGAATGGCAGGAACCGACGATAGAGGTGCTGGACATTAACCAGACCATGGCGGGGAAAGGCTGGAAACAGATTGATTGGGTGTCCGACCACGATGCCGATCTTTATAATCCACCAAGCTAACAGATGGTCATACATTGAAGCCAGTCATAAAAGATAGATCTATGACAAGCCGTCTTTATTTCTTTTGAGCTAGAGGTGCTTGCTGCTCAAGGAAATAAAGACGGGATTTTTTTAAGGACAGAGGGAGTGATTCCTATCGTGCATAACAGGAGTGTAAGTGTCGGTTGGGGTCAATATACAGCCTTTGGACTCCGAATTGCAAGTGAGTTGAAGCTTCCTGAACTGGTACTTTCAGCATCGGGAGCGGCAGATGATGTCATCATTCGTCAGGCGGATTTGACAGCATGGAGCGATCAGCTTGAGCAGACGAATTATGTGATACAAGGTGAGCGCTTTATGTTGCAAATACCCGGCACAGCCATTTTTGCCGTCAGGGAAGGCAGGGAGATTGAGGTATGCCCTTACCCCGGAGCCGATATGGACACTGTACGGTTGTTTTTGCTGGGTTCATGCATGGGCATCCTTCTGATGCAAAGACGCATATTTCCTATTCATGGGAGCGCGGTCGTTATCGGGGGCAAGGCTTACGCTTTTGTAGGCGAATCCGGTGCGGGAAAATCGACGCTGGCTGCTGCCTTTAGACAGGCAGGCTATTTGATGGTCAGTGATGATGTTATTGCTGTAAAAGCTACGGCATCCGAGCCCATCGTTTATCCGGCTTATCCGCAACAAAAGCTGGGGCTGGACAGCCTGCTTCAACTGGAGTCTTTACAGGGAAATAAGCATGTGCGTCCCCAAAAGCACAGGCTTGTTTTAACGTCTGGACATCCTGCGCTGCCACAATATGGGGAACTGCTTAAGCTCACAGGTGAATGGAATAAATATGCCGTTCCTACAGTAGACGAATTTTATAACGAACCACTTTCCCTGGGCGGCGTATTCGAGCTTGTAGCAGAGCCATCCAACCAGCTGCCCGCGGTTACGGAACAGCCCTTAAACGTACTGGGGTGTTTGCATACATTACTACTTCATACATATCGTAGGGGGACAATTTCGCGAATGGGTTTGGGTGAATGGTATTTTGGAACAGCGGCCCGGATGGCTCGGAAAGTGGAGGGCTGGCGACTGCTCAGAAGTAGCTCCGCTTTTACCGCATCCGAGATTGTACAACGGGTACTTGAACTCATTCATAAGGAGGAAAACAGCTATGGCAGCCACTGATCGAACCAAGGACCACTACCGTATCATGTACGATGAAGAGGTCTATGTCAGTGACATGGACGGAGAAAAGGTTATGATGAGCATTAATACTGGAAAATATTACAACCTGGGCTTTACGGGAGGACGTATCTGGGAATTGGCAGAGTCCACTCCTTCACTCGGAGAGATCGTAGCTGCCCTGACTGGTGAATTTGAAGTGGACGAGGAACAGTGCAGACAGCAGGTACATGCCTTTGTGGCTGAGCTGGAACGGGAAGGACTGCTAAAGCTCCAGCGGGAGACGCTTTAATATGCGGGTACAACGGCTTCTTCTCCTGGCTCCAGAGGTCAGGAGATTATTGCTGGAAGCCTGGCTGGCGCTGGGATGGGCGAGGTTTCGCCAGCTTCGTTCTTTTGAGGATTACTCAGGCCAATGGGGGAAACGTATGGAAGAAACCTCTTGGCAATGTGACCCGCAGCAGGAAAAGTCCATTCGGCATATTTCACACGCTGTGGAGCTGGCAAGCCGTTACACCCCATGGCGCAGTAGCTGTCTTGTACAGGCCTCCGCCGCGATGACGTTGCTGGGGCGCAGAAAGCTGGATTGTACGCTATATTTGGGTACAGCCAAAAATGCTGCGGGACGGTTGGCGGCACATGCATGGGTACGAAGCGGACCGATTTATGTTACAGGTGAACGGGAGATGGGGGCGTTTACGGTGGTGGGTCTTTTCGGGAGGCGTGCTTCGACTGCAAATATGAAAACAGCGAATCAAGGCCAAGACCGTTCTTGGCTTTAATTCTTTACTTTAAGCGATGAGACAAAAGGATGTTCAAACAATCGAAGGAGAAGAAAAGCATGCGCACCAATTCTCTTCTGGAACTTTCTAGTTGGAAAAAGGATCATGAATTAACGATGTTACTCTCTTTATTAAAAAAAGATGCTGCTCCATGGCAGCGTACGTTCGCCGAAATCCATCTGCATAAGCTGGACTGGACTCGCCTGTTGCGTCTGGCAGAGCACCATCGGGTCGTACCGCTGATATATCTCCAACTGAAAAAGTCGAATCATCCGGCCATTCCCGCATCATTGCTGGGGAGCCTTCAGGCACAATATCAACGAAATACGCTGCGCATGCTTCATCTTCAAGCAGAGGCTGCACGGCTGACCAGGCTGCTCATAGATCATGGCCTCCGTGTATTTATACTCAAGGGGCCTGCACTGGCGCAGCAATTGTACGGGGATGTTTCCCTGCGTACCTCCAAGGACATAGATTTGCTTATTGCGCCGGATGACATGGACGAAGCCGAGCATTGGATACGGGAAGCCGGTTATGAGTCCAAAAGCGGAGAAACGCGTGTCCTTGGCAGCTGGAAGTGGAAGGATCATCATACATCTTTCCTTCATCCGCAAAAGCGGATAGAGGTGGAGCTGCATTGGCGTCTCCACCCGGATGCCGGCGGGGAACCCTCTTTTGATGAATTGTGGGACCG
>NZ_JH601050.1:0-2127 GCF_000245715.1 Paenibacillus sp. Aloe-11
CAGCTGGCGATGCCTTTGGCGAAGCTGCTCTGCACGCTGTCAGTGACGCTACTGGCATCGCGAGAGAAGTCGGCAGCGTGACGGGTGATACGGTGAACACACTGAACACTGCTGTGAGCAGTCTTACTATGCCTGTAGCTTCTGCTACAGTCGCCTCCAGTTCTGCCGTTGCTGGAGCTACAGCTGCTACGGTCACCTCCAGCCCTGCTGTAGCTGTAGCAACAGCAACAGCGGTCACACCTCAGCCCATTAGCCGAGCTTACTTGCTTTCCCTAAGGGAGCCAAGACACAGATTACTTTATCTTATTAGTCGTTTGTTTCCTTCTACGGGTGATCCGATCTTGTTGCCGCTGCCTCGCAAGCTGCATTTTTTGTACATCCCTTTACGTCCATTTCTTTGGCTGAAACGGCGATTTTCAAAGCACTGACTCGATAAGGAGTGTGCGTTATGGCTCACCTGCGATTATATTTTACCAAGCTGTACACCGTGAACGGTGGTACGTTAATTCTCAATATCGTATGTATGATGATTATCAGCCTGCTGGAGGGCGTTGGCATCTATATGATTGTGCCTATGCTGGCGGCCATCGGCGTATTTGCCGGTCATTCAGGACTGCCGTTTCTGTCCGGTGGATTCGATCATTTCTTGTCGTACATTCCAAAAAGCTGGCTATTGCCAGGGATGCTGCTACTTTTTGTGGTGCTGCTTACAGGGCAGGCTCTGCTTCAGCGTTACCAATCGGTCCTGAGCTCACAGATTCAGCAGCGTTTTATGCGCTCGCTTCGAATAGACGTGTATACCTCCTTTATGAAGGCGCAGTGGACTTTTTATTTGCGCCAGCGTAAATCTGATTTTAGCCATGTGATGACGACCGAACTGGCACGTGTCAGTCAGGGAACCAATTTGCTTCTTCAACTCACCACAGCCATCATGTTTACGCTGATCCAGATCGCGCTGGCTTTTTGGTTATCCCCTTCCTTAACCGGATTGGTATTCCTGAGTGGATTGGGACTGTTTGTCGTATTCCGTCGCTCTATTCGAAATGCCAAGCAGCTAGGTGACCGTACCACAGAGCTTTCACAGATTTATTTTGCCGGCATTACCGATCATATGAATGGAATGAAGGATATTAAAAGCAATCTGCTGGAGGCAGCCAACATAGATTGGTTTCGTTCCCTGACGCGCCGGATGAAGGATAATTCGACCCAATTTGTTCGGCAAAATGCCACCACGCAGTTTTTGCATCGCACAGCAGCAGCTGTATTTGTCGTTTGTCTTATTTTCGCGTCCCTGCAATGGCTGCATGTTTCACCTGAAAAGCTGATTGTGCTGATCCTCATATTTTCCCGCTTATGGCCGAGGTTCGCCCTGATTCAAGCGAGTTTGGAATATATCATGTCCATGATCTCAGCTTTTGAAAGTGTGACCAAAGTACAGCAGGAATGCGAAGCTTTCTCAGATCCGTCGTTGCTTGCAGTTACATCCTCTGCCGCTCGCGTTCCATCCACTGGATCGGAACTTCATGTAGCTGCATTGACGCGGCACCCCTTGTTTCTGCGCAGCGGGATTGAATGCAGCGATCTGAATTATCGCTATGATGGTGCGGCAGAGCCTGCACTGCACCAAATTAATCTGTTCATACCTGCCAGAGGGATGACAGCCATTGTGGGAAAATCGGGAGCAGGCAAGAGTACGTTGGTCGATGTGCTGATGGGCTTTCTACGTCCAACTGGGGGGCAGATTCAAATAGATGGGCGTGTTTTGGATGACGAACTGTTGCCACAGTGGCGGCAATCGTTTGGATACGTGTCACAGGACCCTTTTCTGTTCCATGCCACCGTTCGTGAAAATCTGAAGCTGGCGGATAGGAATGCGAGCGAGGAGCAGCTATGGGAGGCGCTGCATTTTGCAGCCGCAGATAGCTTTGTTGCCAGACTGCCCGAAGGGCTGGACACAGTCATTGGGGATCGCGGGATTCGTCTGTCTGGAGGGGAACGTCAACGATTGGTATTAGCGCGGGCTGTCCTGCATCATCCTCCGGTGCTCATATTGGATGAAGCGACAAGCGCGCTCGATGGTGAGCATGAAGCTGCCATTCAGGCGGCGCTGGAGCGAATGAAAGGTCA
>NZ_JH601050.1:2190-10404 GCF_000245715.1 Paenibacillus sp. Aloe-11
CTGGAGCAAGGCGAGGTCATACAGCAAGGAAACTATCGACAGCTGGTACAAGAGGAGCGGGGGGCGTTCAGCCAGCTATTGTCGTACCAAAGCGGTATCACCGCCACCCCTTAGCCAGTTTATGGTATGATCTCAAGTTTGTTTATCGGGTTTCTTTATCAAGTTTCTTTACGTTTGGCAGTGCTTCTTCTCTTTTTGACTGGAGCCGGAGAGATGTCATCGCCCGCCACCGCCTGCTGTGCTGTCGGTGCTGCTGGTTTACGCGTAGGGCGTTTTTTCGCGGGTGCAGGGCCGGGAGTACCAGGACCAGGATCGGTAACGACAGGCTTCACGGCCTCGATACTGGCCTGAAGGGCAGCCATTAAATCCACGACATTGGTCTGTGGCTGTTTCGGAGCGATTCGCACCTCTTCTCCAGCCACTTTATGTTGAATGAGATCCAGCAGACGCTCGCGATACTGATCCGTATACTTGGCTGCGTCAAAAGGTGTAGATAGCTGCTCAATCAGCATCTTTGCCATCGTCAGTTCCTTCTCTTTAACCTCCTCTTGTCCCGGTAAGTTGGGAACCTGAGCAATGGGGCGAATTTCATCCGGGTAAAACATCGTCTCCACTGCCAGGCATTCATCCAGCACCCGAATTGCTGCCAGGCTGCTTTTGGAGCGGATGGAGATTTGGGCAATACCGATTTTTCCGGTATCCTTCATCGCATTCATGAGCAGCTTATACGCATTGGACCCAGCCTGATCCGGGGATAAATAATACGTTTTTTGAAAATAAATCGGATCAATTTCCTGCAAATCTACAAAATCTAAAATGACAATATTTTTATCGGCTTGTCCGCTGATCTGCTCCAGTTCCTCCTTGTCGAACATGACGAATTTTCCTTTCTCATATTCGTAGCCTTTTCCAATTTCCTCCCATTCAACCTCCTTGTCACAAACGGGACACTTCCGTACATAGCTCAGTGGGCTTCCACACTCCTTATGAATGTAGCGCATGGAGATATCCTTATCCTCTGTAGCTGAAAACATTTTAACTGGCACATGAACCAGCCCAAAGCTGATTGCGCCTTTCCAGACCGTATGCATACCGCCAGTCCTCCTTTTCTTTAGTCAGCATTTGGTATCATTCGATTCCGGGCGTCCCGGCTGTGGGCATATCATTTTTCGCTTAGCAAGGTTTCGCTTAGTATGCTTCGTACAAAAGATTGTATGAGGTGTAAATGAAGGCTGCGAATTGCTTTCCCTGCGCATGGTTACAGCTTTCTTGGTGCATAGTAAGGCATATCCGATTCAAAAGGAGGCACACAATTTATGCCCGGAAAATCCTATCCTCGGAAGATCAGTCATCGTGTGGGTCAGAGTCATATCGCCTTTCGGGGCCCCGCTGGAGGCGAGCAGGATGCATTGCCGCCCGAGTTTGCCCTTTCCCATGGAGTTCGGCCGCCTTTTCCCGTAGCTGTGGGTCATGTGGATTTGGAGGCTGTGGTTTCAAGTTCGCCTTCTCATAGCATCCCTTCATTGGACGTTGAACGGATTATAGATGAGGACTAGGTCACCTGTATTTCTAAATGAATGCACACAAAAACAATCAGCAGGAGGAGAACAGCATGAATGTAGAGCGAGCAAAAGCGATTTACGATTCACCCGATACCATTGCCGTACAATTGGATGGAAAACCGATCTGGATTGAGCATGTAGACGAAGCGAACAGCATGGCAACTGTACAGATAGGCAGCAGACCTGGCAATACTCAAACCGTCCGTGTGGATCGTCTGAAAGAACAATAGGAGATGGGTACTAAACATCTGGTCATTATCCATGGTCGTGACAAAAAGCCCAAATGCGACGAAATGCTTCGTCTCATCAAAATGGCGCTGATCGCAGGATTGCGTCGAGTGAATGAGGAAGCGGATCAAAGGCTGGAGCAAGAGCATATTTCCCTGACATTTAGTTATTATGGAGATATCAACAATCGCCTCTTATTAGAGAGCCGGCCTCGGTACGGACAACTTTTTGAAAAAGAAGAGGATGGGAACTTCTACGTTCCAGACCATTTTTACGACGAGAGTATGCAGCAATTAATCAATCGACCCACCGATCAAATGACCCCGGAGGAATACGAGCTCCTGATAGCAAACGAACCCATCATACACTTCTATGATGATGCTGCAAAAAAACTCAGCCCTTACCTGTCTTTGTTTGGTATGAGCACCCGCGCTATCAAAAAGCTTCTCCCTGATCTGGGAGCTTACTTGACCAGCCGTGTAGTAGGCTCCCAAATTCGTGAAAGATTGCAGGCTCCTCTAGCCAAGGCTTTAAGTAGTGGAGACGACGTAATGCTTCTTTCCCATAGTATGGGGTGCATGGTGGCTTACGATGTATTATGGAAATTCTCACGTATGAGTGAATACAAGCATCTATGGGAACACAAGGTTAACGAATGGCTGACATTGGGTAATCCGTTAGGCGAGCCTGCTGTAAAGCGCAGCTTGTATGATTCCAATGAGCCTGACGATGGCATGTATCCTGCAAATATCAGACATTGGACCAACATTAACGCCGTGGATGATTACATTGCGCATGACGCTGCGATCGAAGATGATTTCTATCTGATGCTGAGTCGGAATTTAATAGAAAGCATTAATGATCAGCCGCTTATCTATACGTTCTGGAAAGATAGTCATACCGGTCGCACCAATCCCCACAACTTCTTTGCCTATCTTAATCATCCAAAGGTAGCTGAGCAGGTGGCGAATTGGATTTTACGCTCATAAAAGGGTATCAGACCGCCTTAAAGCACACAAAATAAGCGCCCGCAAAGGCGCTTTTTATATTGTCTAATTCAGGAAACGGGGGGTATAGTATGATTAATATTTGAAGGAAGTGAGCCGTATGGACTTTAACATACTCTTGTTCGATGATTTTGAAACACTGGATGTATTCGGACCCGTTGAGATTTTTGGCCGCCTACCAGAAGTTTATGACTTAAAATATTTCTCCATGGACGGGGGAATTGTTGAGAGCCGGCAAAAAACCAAGATTGTGACAGAACCCATTGCACAAATAAAACCCAATGGCATATTCATGATCCCGGGCGGACAGGGGACAAGGGGCTTAATCCATGACGATACATTTATGAAACAGATCAAAGAGATTGCAGAACAGTCCAATTTTTGTATAACCGTCTGTACGGGTTCTGCGCTGCTTGCCAAAACAGGCTTGTTAAAAAACAGGCGCGCCACATCCAATAAATTAGCCTTTGATTGGGTCAAATCCATTGACACAGAGGTTAACTGGATTCCAAACGCAAGATGGGTAGTAGATGGAAAGTTCTATACTTCATCCGGTGTATCTGCTGGAATGGATATGTCCTTAGGCTTTGTTTCCGATCAGTTTGATTTTGAAAAAGCTCAACAGGTAGCCAATCAAATTGAATACATTTGGAATTCCAATAAAGATGATGACCCCTTTGCGAGATAGCAAAAAACTTGTGAACTGGATCAAAAGTGACTTCAATTTGTTCTTTTCTGATGAGTCATGCAAGCTTATCTAAGCATGCTTATTTATTGCTATTTAATAAAATTAAGTTTGATGTCTCCACGATTGTTTAGCCACAGCAATTCGTTAATTAGAAATGTCATGCTGTCCATAGTATGTAGTCTTTCAATTGTATCGGATACAGCTTCCATAAGGTCACACTGAATGTTTTCTGCCAGTTGGAGTCCACCGCTATCACCGTCAACGAATAAGTGGGTATGTTCAGGATGGTCTACTTTGAGCACATGCCGAAGCCACAAACGCCCGTCCTCTATGTGAAAAAAGTATTGTCCGTCGTAAATGATCCCCTCAAATATCTCATAATTATGAGATTGATCATAAGGTCCAAATACCATCGCTGCCCGTTCTAGTACGAATGAATTCGTTTTTGTTTTTATAAACATATGTTTACCCCCTGTTGGATAGTTATTGTATTTTGAAACGGTAACATATTGCTAATAACGAAAGGTTTTGCTACGATGAACAGAAGATAAAAAAGTAGTTAACATATCAATATGTCAACATCTTGTGCATAAATGAATAATATCTAATACTGTTCTATATGTCAACATTCTGTGCTTATTTTTTGGAGGAATTTTATGAACCCTTTAAGTATACGTTGTCGCCTCGGTGATATTATGCGAGAGCGGGGACTGCAAAATAAAGATGTAGTGGATTTAACAGGTGTGAGTCGAAACACGATTACTTCGCTTGCTGGTAACGCAACCAAACGGATAGATTACGATACGCTAGGTGCATTATGTCGAGGATTAGGTGTAACTCCGGGTGATCTTCTAGAGTACATGCCGAATGTCAAAGAAAATTTTGAATAAATAATATGGACCGTTGGAATTTTGATTCCAACGGTTTTTTTTGTAATCTCTATCAAGATTTAATTCGTCTAATAGAGTCGTTTGGTAAACCTGCGAGTGAACGAACTGCCTATAGTATTTTATTAAGAGCTTCAAAACTTCCTGAATTCCATTTTTATTCAGAATATCTTAAAAGATGAACCGATTCCCGCTAATCTTAATGATTATGCGGGTTTTTTGTATAAACCCAAGATCAGTTCATTTGGGTTTGGTAATCTAATGAGCTGATTTTTGATGGAAGTCATAAAAAAATGGGTCACTGATACCAATCTTCTGATTTTTTCGTGAAGTGCATAATGATAGAATAAATAGTGTTGAATTGATTCTGAGGGGGGGCTATGTATTAAAAGGGGGCATTACCGCAAAGCCATCGGAATTGGCTTGATCTTTTCGCTCTCCATTGCGTTGTTCGTCGCTATTTATTCCCAAACGATACCCAATCAGGACATGCCGCCAGTGAAGCGGGGAGTGCTGGATTTGTCGAATTGGGATTTTCACAAGCAGGGATGGGTCAATCTGGATGGAGAGTGGGAATTTTATGAAGGCGAATTACTGGAGCCTGCTGATTTTCACCAAGGAACAGGTAAGGAGGTCACGTATTTATCCGTACCTGGTACGTGGAAAGGAAAATCAGCAAATGGCGGTATGAACCGAACAGGGTATGGCACGTACCGGTTGAAAGTGTTGGTTAAAGATACGGATGAAGTTTTAGGTTTAAAAATAAGGAGTATTCGCCTTTCCCATCGCTTGTTCATTAACGGCAAGTTAGAAGGCGAAAGTGGGCGCCCAGCAGTAGATATCAAGGCGCATCAGCCCGGAAATACGCCTTACAGTGCGTTTTTCCACACGGATACCAAAGAAATCGAAATTGTGATTCAAGTATCTAACTATGTATTTGTCACCGGTGGTATTGCTGGCTCGATCCCGTTCGGATTGGCTGAAGATGTGACGAAGCTAAATAGTATACAGATCGGCACCGATATCGGAATTATATTTATTCTTGGCATGTTTGGTGTGTATCATCTCAGTTTCTTCCTTCTAGGGCGAAGAGAGAAAACATATTGGCTCAGCGGGCTGTATTTGCTGCTGCTTTTATTGGAAAAAGCACTTTTTGGCGAAAAGATTTTACAGAGGGTACTGCCTGGCCTCCCTTTTGACATTGCTTACAAGCTGCTGGATTTAAGCGAATTTGTCGGCGCTGTGGTGCTCATCCTGTTTTTCAGTTCAGTTGAAGCCCGCCTTATGTCGTCTCGGATGATGAAGCTGATACTGACTCCGTTAGGCCTATATATTACGGCGGTTGTCGTGCTGCCTTACCGTGTGCATATCCAAGTAAAATACGTTTTCTTTCTTTACTTAGTCATCGTTATCCTATACATTATTGGCAGAATGGCGTATCTGTACATTCAAAGCCAAGGCGGCTCATCCGATCGGAAGGAATTAATGCTGTTTATTGGCGGAAGCGTTTCGATGATGATCTTTCTGGTGGACGGAAGCCTCTATTCGGAGAATATGGTTTCGACCGATCTGCTGGGAAAACTCGGAGTAGTTTGTTTCATCATCATCATGAATATCCTGCTCGTGGTTCGATTCTCGAATGCTTATGAGAAGACGGAGCTCCTTTCAGATCAACTGAAGATTTCCAATCAGCTCAAGGACGAATTTTTGATGAATACGTCCCACGAGCTCAAGACTCCACTGCATGGGATTCTGAATATGACGTCTTATTTGCTGGATGATGAGGAAAGAAATCTGTCGCCGAAGCAAAAACGGAATCTTTCGCTGATCAAGGATACGTCTATCAAGCTGTCCATGCTCATTCACGATTTAGTCGATGTTACCCGCTTGAGGCACGGGGAACTGAGTCTGCATCCGACCGCTGTGGATGCCAGAATGGTAACACAGATTGTATTCGATGTACTGCAATTTGAGCTTTTGGGCAAAGCTGTGCAACTGGATAATCAAGTCGATCCCGACGTCTGGGTGCAAGCGGATGAGAATCGGCTGCGTCAAATCATGTACAATCTGGTCAGCAATGCCATAAAGCATACAGACAAAGGGTCGATCAAGGTGGTATCGAGCGTTGCCAAAGGAACCGTAACGATTTCTGTCGAGGATACTGGAACAGGGATTCCTAAGGATAAACATGCTGTAATTTTCGAATATTTTGAGCAACTCGATGGGCCGCTGCCAAAGGATGGATATACAGGAATGGGCGTTGGTTTGTACATTAGCCGCAAGTTGGTCGAACGGATGGGTGGAGAAATTCGGGTGGATTGGTCGGAGGTCGGTCTAGGCACGCGTATGACGTTTACATTGCCAAGCGCAGTCCAAGTACCGGCTAATCGTGAAACGACATATGCGCTGGAAGAGCAGCAGCGATATACCGATAAGGATCAGGAGCTGAATATTTGGGATGGACACGAGCATACCGTAATGATTGTTGACGACGAAGCCTCCAATATTCACACCTTGTTGAATATTTTGAAACGGCATCGCTACAATGTCGTCACCGCTTTCTCGGCAAAAGAAGCATTGGAGAAAATAGAAGAGTACCCGCAAGTTGATCTTGTCATTCTCGATGTGATGATGCCGGGGATCTCGGGCATTGAGTTGTGTCAGAGACTGCGAAGCAGCTACTCCATTCTCGACCTGCCCATTTTATTCGCAACAGTTAAGGATACGCCCCAAGACATTGCGCTCGGCTTCAGGGCCGGGGCGAACGATTATTTGACCAAGCCGTTTGAGGCGGAAACGCTCATTGCCAGAATCCAGACCCTGATCGCTGTGAAAACATCGCTCCAAGAAGCGATTCGCAATGAGCAGGCGTTCCATCAAGCACAGATTAAACCGCATTTTCTCTACAACGCCTTGAGCAGTGTTATTTCATTTTGCTATACGGACGGGGAAAAAGCTGCGTACTTGTTATCAATGCTCAGTCAGTACTTGCGCTACATTCTGGACATGGATTCTTCCACGCTGTACGTTCCTCTCTATCAGGAAATGGAGTTGATCGAGGCGTATGTTGAGATTGAGAAAGCCCGTTTCGGAGAGAGGTTCGACTATGAATTTCACTACGATAACCGTATAAAGCTTTTGGAAATTCCTTCTTTATGCATCCAGCCTTTTGTCGAGAATGCGATTCGGCACGGTTTGTTCGAGAAGGAAGGCCACGGCAAGGTGACAATTGTGATCAACGAGGGAGACGGTTACATCCGGGTGGAAGTCGAAGACAACGGTGTCGGTATACCGAATGATCTACTGTACCGCATGTCTCAAGGAAACCTGCAGGATTGCGGCATCGGCATCCATAATATCCGCAAGCGTCTGGACTCTCTGCCAGGGGCAACGCTAAACATCAGCTCCGATGTGGGAATAGGAACTAAAATAACGATGCATTTGCCTGTAAGGAATAACAAAGTGACCGGGTCGGGTAAACGAAGGAGGAGCGAGGTTGTTTAATGCGGTCATTGTGGAGGACGAAATACCGATTTTGAATTTAATGAAACACGTCATCGGGCAAAACCCGTATTTTACGATTATAGGTGCTTTTACAAGCTCGCTTGAGGCGCTGGCCAGCCTGCCTGAGCTTCGGCCAGATGTTGTTTTCCTCGATGTGGAAATGCCAAAGATGAACGGGCTGGAACTCGCAGAAAATATTAACGAAGCGTCGGAGCAGACAAAAATCATCTTCACGACGGCTTATCAGCATTATGCGCTGGATGCATTCAAGGTTTATGCCTTCGACTATATTTTGAAGCCCGTGACACCTGGGGCGATCGAGCGGGTGGCGAACCGGT
>NZ_JH601050.1:10449-15727 GCF_000245715.1 Paenibacillus sp. Aloe-11
TGCCGTCTATGCTGAACAGCCGGTGGGGCTTGCCTCGATTCGGTGCTTCGGAGGATTCGAGGTCCGAAATCGGGAAGGATCACTAATCCGCTTTCCGACACGCAAGACGGAGGAGCTATTCGCTTATTTCCTCTGCCATCCGGGTCAGAATCTCAACAAGTGGCGGTTGGCGGATTTGTTGTGGCCGGATATGAGCGAGGACCGCGCGTCGCATAATTTGCATAACACGATGTATCGTTTAAAGAAGCTTTTGAAAGAGCAAGAACTCGGCATGGAGATTCAGAAAACGAACGAAGGATACATGCTGGAACCATCGGATCGAACATACGATGTGCTGGAATATGAGCGGTATGGCTTTTCTCTTGCGGAAGGGTTTCAGGATACGGTGCAAACAGAACATCTATGTTCACTCTACAAAGGTCCGCTGCTGGAGAGAAAAGATTACTTCTGGAAAGCTCCGCTGGAGGCAACATTCTGCAAACAGTACACATCGCTTGTACGCAGTTTGATTCAGCAGTATCTCGCCAGGGAGGATTGGAAAAAGGCGGAGCAGAAGATTGATTCGTATTTGACTGTGTACCCCCTGAATGAGGAGATGAATCAGACTTTACTGAGCATCTATGCAAGCAGCGGGAACAAGGAGAAAATCGTCAGGCATTACGCGCAATTCGAGGCTTCTTATCGCAAGGAGCTGGGGCTGGAGCCGCCGCAGGAGCTGAGAAGCCAGAAGGCCTCATATTTGGAGTAGGGTTCACCGAAAACTGAATACTGGATTCATAAGAAAGTGGTTATTCCCGTAGAAAAATCTATTGGGGGATAGCCTCTTTTTTGTTTTATCGACCGCATCCGTGGTTTTGTGAGAATTTTGTGAGAACGGTTTGATAGAATGTATCGCAATGGGGAGGGAGAGAGGCAATATGGGCGAGTGAATCAAGCAACACTGTTAGGCATGTGAAAAAATAGTCGGTCTCTGCTCCTCTTGGAGTTGTAGATTACAGAAGCGTTGAGTATTTGAAAACTCGTATGAAGTTCATCCTAGAATACAGCGAGAGGCGAGTGAAAGAAATAGATGATTAGACGGTGTATTTCTTCGTTATTGGTATTTTTTCTTATGGCAGGAATAACCCCTGTACATGCAGCCGCTACGAACCTGGCATTAAATAAAACGGCAACAGCTAGCAGTATATGGCCCGGTACTTTTCCAAGTAATGCAGTCGACGGTAATCCACGTAGTGAGTGGGGACCTTCAACCGCAAGCGGTTCTCCTTGGCTTAAGGTTGACTTAGGCTCGGTAACACAATTTAATAGTTATATGGTACAGACATTGTCAGATCGGTATAACAGTGCGATCACATTAGAAACAAGCAATGATGATTCGAATTGGACTGTAGTAGATACAGTAGCTGGAAATACGAATGTAATTATCAATAAAACATTGCCTCAAGTTGTCAGTGCAAGATATGTGAAGGTTACGATTAATTCGTGGTCTTTTTTTCCTGACATTACAGAATTCCAGCTATACAATACCACGCTGGATGCGCCAGCCGACGTTGCAGCTACAGCAAGTGATGAGCAAGTAACGTTAAACTGGAGCAGCGTATTGGATGCAACGAGTTATAAAGTGTATCAAGGAACATCGCCAGGTATATACGATGCGGTTCCGGTTGCGACAGTCAACGGCACAACTGCAACAGTAACAGGACTGACCAACGGTACAACATATTACTTTACGGTTAAGTCTAGCAATGAACACGGGGATAGCTCTGCCTCGAATGAAGTGAGCGCAAAGCCACATATTAACCCGCCTGCGGCACCAGGAGGACTCACAGCGACATCTGGTAACGGACAAGTGACTTTAGGCTGGAACAGTGTTTCAGGAGCAGTCACCTACGATGTTTACAAGGGAACAGCATCGGGTTCCTATGGGTCAATCCCGGTTGCGACGGTGAGCGGGGCGACTTATAGCTATACGGAAACAGACTTGACGAACGGTACGACGTATTTTTTCGTAGTCAAGGCAAGCAACGCAGGAGGCTACAGCGACAACTCTAATGAAGTGAGTGCAACGCCGCAAGTTCCAGTGCCTGGAGTGCCGGTATTGCTGCCCGCTACAGCCGGAGATTCGCGAGTAAGTCTTACATGGAATCCGATGATCGATTCCACGGGGTACAAAATATTCAAAAGTACGACTTCCGGGGCTTATGGGTCAGAAGAAACCACGGTAAGCGGTTCGGTATACAGCTATGATGTAACAGGCTTGGCAAATGGCACCACATACTATTTTGTCGTCAAAGCAACGAACCCGGGAGGAGAAAGCGCTACTTCCAATGAAGTGAGCGAAACACCGAAAACCGTTCCGTCATCACCAACGGATGTAACTGCAACAGCAGGTGATAGACAAGCGACTGTCAGCTTCAATATCCCTGTCGAAAACGGAGGAAGCCCAATAACACGCTACGAGGTCACGGCCTCACCAGGGAATATCACCGCAATAGGGACGACAAGCCCGATCACGGTAACGGGGCTGTCCAATGGCACCACGTATACGTTTACAGTGAAAGCTGAAAATGGTGCAGGTAGCAGTGCAGCTTCCGCTGTCTCCAAGGAAGTCACGCCAACAGCGCCATCCAGAAAGAGAGATAAATCAGTAACGGATACATCATCTGCATCTTCTACATCGACTATATCGTCAACACAGACCACGTTGCCTGCTCCGGCATCGAACCCTGAACCTGCGCAGCCTACTGTTGATGTATTCAAGAGCAGCATTGTTAATGTAGCAAGCTCCGTTAAGGCTATTGAGTCCAAGATAGCGGAAGCTAAGCAAGCTAATGTCAAGATTGAATTGGCTGATATTAAAGGACACTGGGCTGAAAAGGCGATCGATACGTTTGTAAAACTGCAGATTATCAAAGGTTATGGGGATGGACAGTTCAAGCCTAATGGCGATATCACACGTGCAGAGTTCGCAATGCTTATTTCTCGCGCATTCGATATTAGCGGCGGTGCCGATCATTCCGCTGCTATGAGTGATATTAGCAGTCACTGGGCTAAGGAAGCTATTGAGAAGCTCGCTAGCGCAGGGGTACTTGGTGGTTATGGCGATGGAACATTCAAACCGAACCAAACGATCAGCCGCGAAGAAATGGCTATCATCCTATCCCGTATTGTGAACTTGGATGGTGTGGATAAAGAGGATTCCAAAGGTAACTTTCCAGATATATCCATTGCAAGCCCCTATGCAACGAACGCAATTAAGGATGTTGCAGAAGCGGGTATTATCAATGGCAAGAGCAATGGCGCATTTGATCCACATGGCAATGCCACACGTGCGGAGGCTCTAACGATTGTTCTAAATGCATTGAACCTCCACCCACAAGTTAAGAATCTCGTGGATTCCTTGAACTAATGTCTTACCTGATATCATTCATATGTAACAGCGGAGCTATATGACAAAGGTTATCCTGCGACAGTTGAGAAGGGCTGTTGCAGGATAACTTTTGTTTTAGCCGCTCATCATGAGCTGCATACTGACTTCCGCGATCCGAATGGTGTAAGACAGGTAGAGCCATCCTTCATCGGTGGGGATATAGGTGATATCTGTCATTCACATTCGCCTGGCAGCAAACGGGGGCTATTTTTTATGATGGTCAGGCTCACGAAAAATGAACATCTGCCGTCGCAAGCAAACGCACAAAACGATTGCTAAGCACCCCATTGTGATGAGCTACAATTTGTTCGCCGCTTAGCACCTTGCTATCAAATGTACTATGCGCATCTGATACAAGCACATTGTTCTGATATCCCAGACTATAGGCACTTCGGCAAGTCGTGTCGAGGCAAAACTCGGTCTGCATCCCCGCGATTACGAGCCGATCGGCCCCTAATTCCTGGAGCACATGCTGCAATTCGGTTTGGTAAAAGCTGTCCCAGGATGATTTACGGACAATTCGTTCATGAGGAAGAGGACGCACCGCGTCGGCGATGGGCCAGCCGGGACTGTTTTCCCGGAAATCCTCATCCGTTTCATCCGTATGCTGCACAAAAATCACCGGTGTGCCTGCAGCTCTGGCTCTGGCCAAAAGCTGCTGCAAATTCGCTACAACTTCCTGTTCACGATACAGCTTCTCATCATACATGAACATAGCCTGCTGTACATCAATCAAGAGTAAAACGTTTTGTCCCATCGTTTCGATTCCCTCCTTGTGTCTTCCTTAACATACAATAGCATGTCTTCATGCCTTGCGGCGACATAAGGTGAACTATATAATAAAGAACAAGTTGGAACGGTCCGTTGTGGACGAAAGGTGATTAAAATATATGACAATTTCGCAGGAACAGTTTACGTTTCGTTCTGTCGCAGAGGCGCAGACCGGGGCTTTGGCAGGTTTTTTGGCAGCCCAAGCCGTTCCCGGAACGGTAATCGTGCTGGACGGAGATCTGGGAGCAGGTAAAACGGCCTTTTCCAAAGCTTTTGCCAGCCATTTGGGTGTCCCGGGTATTGTGAACAGCCCAACCTTTACGCTAATCAAGGAGTATGAGGGCCGTTTGCCTTTGTACCATATGGATGTGTACCGCATCACCCAGGATGAGGCAGAGGACCTTGGGCTGGATGAGTATTTTTACGGAGCAGGAGTATGTCTGGTGGAATGGGGCAGTATTATACCCGATATATTGCCGGAGCAAAGGCTTCACATGTATATAGAGACGACGGATGTCGGGGAACGCTTGATTCATCTGACCGGGTATGGCGAGCCTTATGAACAATGGTGCCGCAGTTTGCGGGAGAATGGAGTTTGAACCATGCAAAGAGAGCATACAGATGCGAATGTACAGCCGCGTGAGCGGTTTTTGGTGTTAGATACAGCGACGACCGTGATGGCGGCCGCCCTGATGAACGGAAGAGAGCTGCTGGGAGAAAGCAATGTGTATGGCGAACGAAATCACTCGGTGCATGTCATTACCGAGCTGGAACGGCTCCTGAGCGAAGCAGGATTGACGCGCGATGATGTGGACGGTATTGCAGTCGGTGTCGGACCGGGTTCTTACACCGGTATCCGGATTGCAGTGACTGCTGCCAAAACCCTCGCTTGGGCCTGGGGCATCCCGGTGACGTCCATATCCACTTTGCACGCTTTGGCGTGGGGAGGGTGGAATCGTGGTGTCGAAGCAGGGAAAGGTGAGTCGGTGAGTGAAAGTCCAGCCGGAGCGAAGGCAGCAGACTGGATTGTGCCTGTGCTGGATGCGCGCCGTGGACAGGTTTACACGGGGCTGTTCG
>NZ_JH601050.1:15825-84262 GCF_000245715.1 Paenibacillus sp. Aloe-11
CTTTGCCTTCTGAGGAGCGTCCAGCTGCCATTTGGCTAGTCGGTGAAACGGCGATCCATGCCGAAGCAGCCGAAGGCCTGCGTGCATGGTGTGAACTTCGTATCGTACCTTATGAGCTGGAAGGAAGATGGGTTGGCCGCCTTGGGGCGGATAAGCTGCTTCGTCAGGAACATGACGAGCTACATACGCTGGTTCCGAATTATACCCAGCTGGCGGAGGCGGAAGCCAATCTGCTTCGTCAGCGCTAAAGAGAGCGGTGAACAACATGGCAAAGAACATACAACGGGAAGAGAAGCTTGAGTTTCGCTTGATGCAGCTGGATGATATTCCCGATGTGCTGGAGATTGAGCATGAGGCGTTCACGCTGCCGTGGACGGAAGAAGCATTCCGCAATGAGCTGACGATGAATCATTTTGCCAAATATATGATTATGGAACTGAACGGGCAAGCCATCGGCTACGCGGGCATGTGGACGATTATGGATGAGGCCCATATCACGAATATTGCGGTTCGTGAGGCATTTCGCGGGCGCAAGCTTGGGGACAAGCTGTTGGATGAACTGATGCAGACCGCCTCATATTTAGGGATGGAACGTATGACGCTGGAGGTACGGGTAACGAATCGGATCGCTCAGGGCTTGTATGAGAAAAAAGGGTTTAAGCCCGCAGGTGTCCGCAAAGGCTATTATTCGGATAATAACGAGGATGCCGTGATTATGTGGGCGGATCTTCCCGCACATAAGGCATCCGATGAACAGGAAGGAAGCGTGCAGGAGCAATGACGCAAGTGGAAAAAGCAGGTACAGGCACCGCCTCCGGCGAGCCTTGCTATATACTGGCCGTGGAAACGAGTTGTGATGAGACGGCTGTTTCAGTCGTGAAAAATGGTACAGAGGTACTTTCAAATCTGATTTCCAGCCAGATTGAAACACACAAAGCCTTTGGCGGAGTAGTGCCAGAGGTGGCATCGCGCAAGCATGTGGAGAGCATTACTTACATGCTGGACGAAGCCATGCAAGCATCTGGAATTACGCCCCGCGAGCTTTCAGCAGTTGCCGTGACGCAAGGTCCGGGGCTGGTCGGGGCATTACTGGTTGGTATTGTCGCCGCCAAGAGCGCCGCCATGGCGTTCGGCAAGCCGTTGATCGGGACGCATCATATTGCGGGACATATTTATGCCAATCTGCTGGAGCATGATATCGTATATCCGTGCATCGCACTCGTTGTGTCGGGAGGACATACGGAGCTGGTGCTGATGGAGTCCGAAGGTCAGTTTCAACTCATTGGCCGGACAAGGGACGATGCAGTTGGGGAAGCCTATGACAAAGTAGCGCGAGCTATTGGGTTTCCGTATCCCGGCGGTCCGCATGTGGATCGTGTGGCCCATGAATCGGAGGAGGTCGTTACTTTGCCGCGTGCCTGGCTGGAGCCGGACTCTTATGATTTCAGCTTTAGCGGTTTGAAATCTGCGGTGCTGAATGTAATCAACCAGACGAAAATGCGCGGAGAAACCGTCCAAGCCGGAGCTATCGCAAGAGGCTTTCAGGAGTCAGTAGTCGAGGTGCTGGTAGAAAAAGCGATTCGTGCCATGCGTGAATACCATGCGAAGCAGCTTCTGCTATGTGGCGGTGTCGCCGCCAATCAAGGACTGCGTACAGCATTGCGTGAGCGCTGCGAGCGTGAAGGAATCGAGCTGCTTGTACCGTCCATGAAATATTGTACAGACAATGCAGCCATGATCGGCGCTGCGGCCTATGCCAAGTGGAAGCGCGGGGAATTTACTTCATTGGATATGAAGGCAGATCCAGGGCTGTCTCTGGAGGAATGGTCTGTCCAATCTTAATTGAACAGGAATGAGCAAGACACGGCACATTCGAGGTCGTGTCTTTTTTTGTTCCATCCTGCTTAATATAAAAAGAATAAAAATTCAATAGGTATAATTAAAGGAGTTTGGGCTGATCCATGATAGCATCTTATCCTCCCGCATGGTTCGTCACAAATCGTGCACGGTTTTTCATGATTCATCAAAAAACTCAGAGGTTTTAATACTCCTCGAACAATGATCTGATTTGTCAAGTTGTGAACAAAGTTATCCACATATGCCGCTGAAAATGTGGATAATCATTCTCGAAGCAAGCAGGCTAAGACTTTTTGGAGATTGCAAGCTAGGGGATATTTTGCACCTCTAGCTGTTGTGAAATCTGTGGATAATGTGGATAAAGGGGTGGATAAATTTGGTTTTCATTTGAAAATGGCTTTTTAACAATAAAAAAATGGCCCAAAAGGCCATTTTTCAATATCATTAATACACATATGCTGTGGATATCCCTGTGTACAAAAAGTAGGAAGAGGCAAATGTGAAATTTCTAGGGCCAAGATTTTATGCAGTTGCTTTAATCCTCTAACAGTTCTTCCCAAGACACATAGGTTTGAGCCAATTCCTGTTTATGGCTGTCGAGTTGTGACTGAATTTCCTGAAGCGCCTCATAGTCCTGATAAATCTCTGGCAGAGTCATTTGCTCCTCTAGCCCTGAAATTTGCTCCTCCAACGCTTTGATTTGGTTTTCCAGGGCTTCCAGCTTACGCTGACGGCTACGCTCCTCGCTCTTGGCTTGTTTGTCTGCCGCATAGGTAGCCGCGCGTGATTTGGGTGAGGTCTCGTCTGTTACGGATGCAGAGGCCGCCGATGTTTTGCTGCGTGTGGCCTGACCTGCCTCCAGAGCTTCCTGCGCTATCTCCTCCAGCTCCTGTTTTTTGGCTACATAGTCATCATAATTCCCCAGGAAATGTTGTATCCCTTCGGGATGAAGCTCAATGACACGCTCCGCCATTTTATTCAGGAAGTAACGGTCATGGGAAATGAATAGCAGCGTGCCGTCATAGTCCATCAAAGCAGCCTCCAGCACTTCTTTACTGAACAGATCCAGATGGTTGGTAGGCTCATCGAGAATCAATACATTGGCTTCGCGAAGCATCAGCTTGGCCAGAGATACACGGGCTTTTTCCCCGCCGCTTAATGTAGATATCTTTTTTAACACATCGTCACCGCTGAACAGAAAATTCCCCAGCACCGTACGAATCCGTGCTTCCTCCATATGAGGGTACTCGCTCCACAGCTCCTCCAGCACAGTATTGGCCGGGTTCAGATTCGTCTGCTCCTGGTCATACAGGCCGATTTTAATTTTCGTGCCCCAGTGAATGAAGCCGGCAGCAGGCTTTAGCGATCCGGTCAGGCACTTGAGCAGCGTTGATTTTCCGATCCCGTTCGGACCAATCAGTGCCACCGTATCTCCACGTTTTAAATCAAAGGATGCATGCTGGAACAAAGGCTTTTTACCCTCATACGCTACGGAGAGGTCGCGCACCTCCAACACTTCCTTACCCGACATAAAGGCTGTTTCGAAGGAAAAATGAGCTTTTTTCAAATCGCCCATAGGTCGATCCATGCGCTCCATTTTATCCAGCTGCTTGCGGCGGCTTTGGGCACGTTTGGTTGTGGAGGCCCGCACGATATTGCGTTGTATAAAGGCCTCCATACGGGCGATTTCCTCTTGTTGCTTTTCGTAATGCTTGAGATTCGTTTCGTACTCGGCAGCCTTCAGCTCCATATAGCGGCTGTAGTTGCCTGTATAGCGGGTGGAGCGGTGGCGTTCGATTTCAATAATCGTCGTTACCAGCCGATCCAGAAAATATCGGTCATGTGATACGACCAGCAGAGAGCCGGAATAGCCGCGCAAATAGTCCTCCAGCCAGGTCAATGTCTGGATATCGAGATAGTTGGTCGGCTCATCGAGCATAAGCACGTCTGGAGCAAGCAGCAGAATGCGTGCCAGTGCGAGACGTGTTTTTTGTCCGCCGCTCAGTGTAGCTACAGGCGTCTCCGGTGCAAATGAACCAAAGCCCATGCCATGCAGCACGCTGCGAATACGGGTCTCCATTTCATAGCCGCCGTGATCCTTGAACCAGTCTGACCGTCGTGCATAGCGTTCCAGCAAATCAGCATAGCGCTTTTCGTTCTGCGCATTGGCCGGGTCAGCGATTTCCTGCTCCATTTGCCGCAGCTCCTGCTCAGCTTCAATCAGCGGAGCGAATACCAGCATCATTTCTCCCCAGATCGATCGGTCCGAATTCAAGCCGCTGTTTTGTGCCAGATAACCGATGCTGGTCTCCTTTGCTTTAAAAATTTGTCCGCTGTCATAGGATATTTCACCAGCGATGATTTTGAGCAGAGTCGATTTGCCTGCACCATTCACACCTACCAGTCCAATGCGTTCACGTTCCAATATTTGAAGGTTAATCCCGTCCAGAACGGGCTCAATTCCATAGGATTTTGTAATTCCGGTTACTTGCAATAGCATCGCGTATCGTTCCTCCATTACATTTTGCACAGTTTCCCTGCTTTCCCTGCAGGTGCCTTCCTTCCAGTTTACATGAAAATACCCACTATTGCACTGCTATTGCCTCGTAAACCCTTGAGCCACGTGTAGTCAATTTGTATAAACAATGATAAACTTAAACAAGGACTGAAAAAGAATGAAAGAAACTTGCAACGTACAGCACTTACTGACAAATGAACTCAAATGGATTATTGTAACGTTTTAAAGTATTAGCGACGATTGTGCGGGAGGGCGGATATGTGGATGTCTGTAGTGTGAAGAACGCGCTGCGTTTGCAACAACGGGATGCGCGGGACTCCATGGACCCGTTGACAAGGCAGAAAGCATCGGCTGTGGCTTGTCGGCATGCAATCGAGGCATGGGAGCAGCTTAGAATAAACAGAAACGGAGACAAGCTAACGTTATTCAGCTATCTCTCATTCGGCAGCGAGATTTCGACAGCTCCCCTCATTGAGCATTGCTGGTCACAGGGGGACCGTGTGCTGGCTCCGAGAGTGGACCCGGCAACCCGGACCATGGAACTAAGAGAGATGGATCAGCACGGAGATATCGTGCCAGGCATTTGGGACATTCCTGAGCCTGCACCGACATGCAAGGAATGGTCCCCTCAAATGTGGGCACAAATCGACTGGGTTGTTGTGCCCGGCTTGGCCTTTGATCGCCTGGGAGGCAGAATCGGCTACGGCGGGGGATACTATGACCGCTTTACCGCACAGGTAGAGGCAGGGAAGCGTAACAGCGGCTGCGCGGGTCCGCTTTATGTCTCGCTGCTGCTGCCGGGACAATTGCTGGAGCGGGTGCCCATGGAGCCGGGGGATTTGAGAGTGGACGTTCTTTTTACCACGGAAGGGTCTTTGGATTGTGATTATGCAAAACTGAGAAATGACTAATGAAACGAAGTATCTGGTATGTGAAAGGAGCTGTGAGGGAGTCGTGGATTCCTTTACTCATTTTAACGAACAGGGACGGGCCCGTATGGTAGATATTTCGGGCAAAGCGTCCACGGTTCGTACAGCAGTCGCTGTGACACAGATTACGATGAATCCGGCTACATTGACGGCTGTGAAAGAAGGAAGGATCGGCAAGGGCGATGTTCTTGCTGTAGCGCAGGTCGCAGGGATTCAAGGCGCGAAAAAAACGTCGGACTGGATTCCCATGTGTCATCCGCTGGCCCTGACAGGCGTAAATATTACTTTTTCCGATAATGGACATGATGTGCTCCATATTGAGGTTGAAGTGAAGACCGAGGGTAAGACAGGTGTAGAAATGGAAGCTTTGACAGCGGCTTCAGCCGCAGCGTTAACCGTGTATGATATGTGCAAGGCGCTGCAGAAAGATATGATCATCGGCCCTACCATGCTGCAATCCAAAACAGGAGGCAAGCATGGGGATTTTCAAAGGGAGGACCACCGGAAACCTTGACATAGATAACATTGTCGCCGAGAGGGTACTGTGATGTGATGGAGGATGCAGCGTGGCTGTTTCTGATTTTCAGAAGAGAAAGTATTCTTTCATGATAGGAGAAGGGTGATCTTATGGTGTGGAAAACGGCGATCCTGACAGCCAGTGATAAGGGGGCAAGAGGAGAGCGTGAGGATACAAGCGCACAGGTCATCCGGGAGCTCGTCGAAGAAGAACTGGGCGGAGAGATTGTAGAGTACCGGATCGTTCCCGATGAACCGGATGAAATTATTGCGGCTTTAATCGAAATGACCGATTATTTTCATGCAGACCTGGTACTGACTACGGGTGGAACCGAGCTGGCGATCCGTGATGTGACACCCGAGGCAACTCGGCGGGTCGTGGAACGGGAAGTGCCAGGTATGGCGGAAGCGATGAGAATGAGCGTGATGCAGAAAAATCCGGCGGCTATGCTATTTCGAGGAATTGTGGGAATACGTGGGCGTACACTGATCGTAAATTTGCCGGGAACGCCCAAAGGCGTGCATGAAAATCTGGCAGCTATTATGGATCAGCTTCCGGAGGCGCTTCTTATGGTGACAGGCCAGTTCCGGTAGAAGGCGGCACTTGTGTGTGGTATGATACCCGTAAGGATTGATGAAGGAGGATTACTGCACATGCCCAATATTGGAGCACCGGGTTATATTTTGTTGATTATTCTGGCCCTGCTGCTGTTTGGCCCGAACAAGCTGCCTGAGTTGGGACGAGCTGTGGGCCGGACATTCCGTGAGTTCAAAAACGGGGCACGCGATATTTTGTCCGAAGACGAACGGACGGAACGTAAAGGCGTCAAAGATAGTGTGGTTCAAGCATCCCAGCCGACGTCTTCTGAGGTTCAGCCTCAGCCTGAGGATAAACGGTTGCCGTAAATTTATGAACATGAGCCTCTTCTTCAGGGAAGGGCTTTATTTTTTAGGGTTGCTACAGTACAGCGTTCCGTTCGAAAGGGAGGAGTGGGCGTGGCCCCATCAGAGCAAGAAATGTCGCTAATGGAACATCTGGGCGAGCTTCGTCGCAGAATTATTTATGTGCTGATTGTATTTGTCCTGGCGCTGGCAGGCGGCTTGTTCGCGGCGGGGCCTGTCTATGACTGGCTTATTCACTCCGGTTCGGCACAAGCTTTTCAACTGAATGCATTTTCCTTTTGGGACGGGATCGGTATCTACATGAAGATCGCTATGATCATCGGGATTGCGGTAGCCCTGCCGTTTGCGTGCTATCAGCTATGGAAATTTGTCAGCCCTGGATTGCGGCCGCAGGAGCGGAGTGCGACTTTGCGCTATGTGCCTTACGTGCTGCTGTTGTTCATCATAGGTACAGCTTTCGCCTATTTCATTATTTTCCCGATGGCGATTCAGTTTACGTCGTCCGTCACCAAAAGCATGGGATTGCATGAAACGTACGGTATCGCGCAGTATTTCACCTTTATGTTTAATATCGTGCTGCCTGTAGCACTCCTATTTGAACTCCCGTTGCTAATCATGTTTCTGACGGGGATTCATGTTTTAACTCCGATGAGGCTTCGCAAATGGCGGAAAATTTCATATTTTCTGCTTGTGTTCGTTGCAGTTGTTATTACCCCGCCGGATTTTATATCCGATTTTTTGGTAGCGATCCCGTTGCTGGTGCTATATGAAGTGAGCGTGTATTTATCTTCGGTCGTGTATCGCAGGCAGCTGCGTGCGCAGGAGGAACGTGAGGCCCGCATGCGTGTAGCACATGAATAGTGGAGCCGGACGCAGGACCTGAATGGGCTTGATAAAACGATTTTTTCAGGTTCTGTAGCTAAACTGGCTACTTGCAGATCATGAAAAGCAGCGGTTGGGCTGCCTTAAAAATAAGCATTTGCCCAGGACAACGGTTATTTTTAAGGCAGATGGAAATAATCGAGAAGGGCTGTCCGTAAAAATTCCCATAAAAAATACATTAGGGACTTGAAATTCAATCTCAAGTTGAGTATCATAAAGTTGGTTGTTAGCACTGACGACTGTCGAGTGCTAATACATACAGCATAACAACCGAATTCAAAGAATAAAACACTTAATAAGGAGGCTATTTTTTCATGATCAAACCTTTGGGTGAACGCGTATTGGTGGAAGCAATTGAGCAAGAGACAACGACATCCTTCGGAATCGTACTTCCTGACTCTGCCAAGGAAAAGCCGCAAGAAGGCAAAATTATCGCGGTTGGCGCAGGCGCATTGAAAGACGGTGCCCGTATTCCTCTGGAAGTAAAAGAAGGCGACCGTGTCATTTTTTCTAAATACGCTGGAACAGAAATCAAATATGAAGGTAAAGAATATTTGATTATGAAAGAAAGCGATATCCACGCGATCATCGGTTAACCGGAATCCGGACAGGACCTGAATATAGGAATCGAACGAATCATTCATAATCCATAGGGAGGTTTTACACAAATGGCTAAAGACATTAAATTCAGTGAAGACGCTCGCCGCTCCATGCTGCGCGGGGTAGACGCATTGGCTAACGCTGTTAAAGTAACACTCGGACCGAAAGGCCGTAACGTTGTACTTGAGAAAAAATTCGGTAGCCCGCTCATCACCAATGACGGTGTAACGATTGCAAAAGAAATCGAGCTGGAAGACGCATTCGAAAACATGGGTGCTCAACTGGTTAAAGAAGTAGCAACCAAAACCAACGATGTAGCTGGTGACGGTACAACTACGGCTACGGTTTTGGCTCAAGCCCTCATCACTGAAGGTCTGAAAAACGTAACTGCTGGCGCAAGCCCAATCGGTATCCGCAAAGGGATCGACAAAGCGGTTAAAGCGGCTGTTGCTGAACTGCAATCCATCTCCAAACCAATCGAAAGCAAACAATCCATTGCACAAGTAGCCGGAATTTCCGCTGCTGACGATGAAGTAGGCGAACTGATCGCCGAAGCTATGGAAAAAGTGGGCAAAGACGGTGTCATCACTGTTGAAGAATCCCGCGGTTTTGCAACAGAGCTGGAAGTTGTTGAAGGTATGCAATTTGACCGTGGCTACATTTCCCCGTACATGATTACCGATACGGACAAAATGGAAGCTGTACTGGACAATCCGTATATCCTGATCACAGACAAAAAAATCACGAACACTCAAGAAATCCTGCCATTGCTTGAAAAAATCGTACAACAAGGCAAGCCGCTCGTTCTGATCGCTGAAGACATCGAAGGCGAAGCGCTGGCGATGCTGGTTGTCAACAAACTGCGTGGTACATTCAACGCTGTAGCTGTTAAAGCTCCAGGCTTTGGTGACCGTCGCAAAGCAATGCTGCAAGATATCGCTGCCCTGACAGGCGGCCAAGTGATCACGGAAGAACTGGGTCTGGACCTGAAATCTGCTTCCGTAGACCAACTGGGTACAGCACGTCAAGTGCGTATCACGAAAGAAAATACGATTGTGGTTGACGGTGCTGGAAACAAAGCCGACATCGACGCTCGTGTTAGCCAAATCCG
The DNA here is from genome assembly GCF_000245715.1 of Paenibacillus sp. Aloe-11. NCBI lineage: Bacteria > Bacillati > Bacillota > Bacilli > Caryophanales > Paenibacillaceae > Paenibacillus > Paenibacillus sp. Aloe-11. The sequence continues at coordinate 25,142 of NZ_JH601050.1, forward strand.
TACACAATTGGAAGAAACCACTTCCGAGTTCGACAAAGAGAAGCTGCAAGAGCGTCTGGCTAAATTGTCCGGCGGCGTAGCAGTAATCAAAGTCGGTGCGGCTACTGAAACAGAATTGAAAGAACGCAAACTGCGCATCGAAGATGCCCTGAACGCAACCCGTGCTGCGGTTGAAGAAGGTATCGTATCCGGTGGCGGTGTAGCGCTCCTGAACGTATACAATGCGGTTGCAGCCGTTGCACTGCAAGGCGACGAGCAAACAGGCGTAAACATCGTGTTGCGCGCTCTGGAAGCTCCAATCCGTACGATCGCTGCTAACGCAGGTGAAGAAGGCTCTGTCATCGTTGAGCGTCTGAAACGCGAAGAAGTTGGCGTTGGTTTCAACGCAGCAACTGGCGAGTGGGTAAACATGATCGACGCAGGTATCGTTGACCCTGCGAAAGTAACTCGTTACGCACTGCAAAACGCTGCATCTGTAGCAGCAATGTTCCTGACTACCGAAGCAGTTATCGCTGACAAGCCAGAACCAGAAAAGGCTGCAATGCCTGATATGGGCGGCATGGGTGGAATGGGCGGCATGATGTAACAAAGGGCCTGAGAACCCTGTAATACGGCTATTTATAAGGCTCCCGAGAGGGAGCCTTTTTCAATAAAATCACATAAAAATCACATTCTCTGCTTGGATTCACAGATCGTTACGTACAAAGTGTTAAAGAATTCCAGAACGGGCAAGCCAATCACGAAATACACCGTTGATGATGGCGGCAGGGTGTCCGTAGCGAAGCCGGAAGGGGAGCAGCTCTCCATGGACCTGGGGCTTCCACCTGAGAAAGTGGAAGTTAAAGCTGATCCAGAGCAGATTGGCCTTGAAATTATTCAAGACTTTATACTCAGCGGCCTGGCGCCGCGCTTTGACGACATGCAGTATGACTTTTTGGAAATTACAGAGCGCTTGGCCGACGGAGATACCTATCTAAAGATAGCTGCTGATATTGGTATGGGTGTTGGCGTGTTTGTGGTTATAGTAGATGAATATCGGAAGCGGGTTGCGCCTATGGCGACCAGGTGGGATGAATGGCGTAAAGGCCAAGTCAATACAGTACCACCGAAAGATGGTGGCGAGACCGTAGACGGTCAGCAAGAAGATCAACAAAATGACGATCAGCAGGAAGAGAAAGATGAAACCAATACAGATCCGTCCGAGCAGTCTGGAGAAAACAAACCTGGTGATAGTGACAAGTCAGAGAATGATCAAAATCCTGCTATTGACACAGATTCTGAACCGGTAGTCGATAAGGATGAGTTGGAAAAATTCATCATGGAGCAGCGTCCAATCTTCGATGACATTAAATTGGCTGATCAACCAGCTGATTTTCCTACATTGCTGCAGAAGCGGCATGAAGGTAAAACATGGATGGAAATTTCAAAGGAGATTAATGTTCCAAGTGGACAGATTAGCTCCAAGTACGGTGTTTATAAAAAACGTGTAGCCAAGATGATGAAGGACAACGGAGCAGCATAAGCCACTTCTTTAAAAATAGTAGCATCCCCCGGTCGAGTTGGCCGGGGTGATCAACTACATGCAATAGACAGAACATACGATCTTATTTCATCCCGAAAGAACAAGTTTATATGACTCTTAAAGCGAGTGAAATTCATGTTGGTAAGCAATACGTACTGGTGGAATCTCCTTTTAATGCGGCAGTTGTAACAGTGATAGAAGAACAAAGTGGGAAGAATGCGAAATTAGGACGTTTTAAACAGTGGGTCGGCTGGGGGGGGCGATTTGAGAAGAATATCAGTGGTATCGAACCAAGCCGGGAAGTTCCTATCTAGTCATAAATATGAATGAAGCGTAGGCAGATGAAATCATTGAAATTATGAAACGTTATAGGCATTGGGGGCAATCACATAGGGAGAATAGCTGATTTTTTGATGAGCATCTTGAGCATGACCAATCACTTTCAGTCATGCTCAAGATAATCTTAGGCAAATTCAGCTTTTGCAGCTATAAATCCGAAAGCGGTAGGTAAGGTACGGGTCCATTCATACTTACCGGAGATACGAACACTATCTACTCCCCTTTCAGATCCAATAACATTGAATGTTGCACTGCCTATTTTGGGTCTGTGTGTTTCTATTTCCCATTCGGAAAACGAGCCAGAGACAGGGCCTTTACCTGGGACACCATTAAACTCGACTCTATAAGTTTCACCAGGGTCTAAATCGGTAAAGCGGGCCCACGCCCAATAAAAGTATTCATTTTCACCATAGAAGACGCCAGGATCTCCATTACTAACTTTTAAAGTTCTCATTGAATCACCTCCTTATAAACTTAGTTGTTCCCTTTTTTTATTAATATTATTCCAAATATAAGGAGTTAGAAATTTTTAAATTATGTTATGAATATGAGTGAATTTGGAGGTGAATACCTTGGCGAACGTTAACGCTGCGGTGCAGCGGCTCCTGGATATGCGTCTGGAGCTGGACGAGGCAATACGGCTGCTGGGATATGACCCCGCAGTAGCCGACCGCCAGTAGGCCGGGGCGGTAGAGCGTGTGTTACTTCATTTGCGAGACATTCAAGCAGCTCTCTACCAAGAGCCGCCAAACGTGGATTATGCAAAGGCACTGGTTCAGGAAGCGATGTCATTCTGTGAGGGAATCTGAAAAAGCACACCAAGACCAATGCCTTAATGTGTATTTTCTATATTAGAATTTGGGGAAACTTTTAATTGTCTTAAGAATTTTGGCTATTTCCAAATTGTTGGTCTCTTTAGTGAAAAATAATTGCTCAATCATGTTACGTGTGTTCCATATTAACAAAACTAATAGGAAAATTGAGAGTGGGATTATAAGCATGAAAATTATTTCGTCAGTATAAAAAAACCTACTCACTGTCGTATTCCATATAGGGAATGCTAAAGTGGTGAAGATGGCTATAGGCGTCCACCGTCTTTTTTTAATTGAATCACCATGATCAGAGTAATATTGAATCAAAGAATCTAAGTCTTCACTATGGAATTTGTTATTTTTTAGAAATAAGTAGAGTTTATCACATCTAATAGCGAATAATACTTCTCCGTTGTATCTGAAAAGTTTATTATTCATCAATGGTTTATATTCTGGATAGTTTTTCTTTAAAAAACTTCGTGACAGAAGAACAGAAATTTGATGACTACCTAGACCAAAAAAGAAAGAAGAAATTAAATATATTGGAATGTATGAGGGTATTTCTTCATCGGAACTAAAACTTTGCGTAGCTCCGTATATATACATTATTAGAGAAGTTGTAATAGACACTAAAGATATAATCTCGAAATACCTTGCTGAAGTACTGAAAATTGTATTCCTAAGGGAGAGCGTTTTAAAGCAGTAATCATATATTTTATTATTCATTAGGATGTTGTGCACTGAATGTTTATACATCTGATCAGCTCCTTTATTACATTATCGGAGCAATCATAAACATATTAAAGCCCCCGCATTCCTTGGTCGGGCTCGCAGGGGCCATCACTCTTAACCTCACCAAATTATACCACGGGTGAGGGGAACATGATGGGGAAAAGAAGAAAAAACAACTTACAACTGACTTTTAACATTCTGCCGATTGATGAGAAAGCTACCCGCCTTGCGGTTGAAGAATATCTGGAGACGGTTCGGCAGTATCGGCAGATTGGTTTTGTACGGCGCGAGGCAGCGATTACGCAGGCATATTCATATAGAGAACATCAATCCACCAATGCGATCAGTAAGCAGACGAAGGATATTGCCACATATAATGTAGATAAGGAAGCAGAGCTTCAGGCAAAGGATAGGCTGCTGGAACTGGCATTGAATAAACTCTCCAGTATTCAGCGTGAAGTCATTCAGTGCAGCTATTTGGATGATGAAGGTGAGTTTGATTTTATAGCTTGTGGGGAGTTGGGCTTGAGCTACAGGACGTTCCGCCGTATAAAGTCGGAAGCCCTTAACATTCTTGCCGCTGCCTTGAGAGTCGAAGTGTATGAGGAAGGGAGTGTCAAAGGGAGGTTGTATAGCTGAATTTATTGGAGCATGCCTACTTCTCTTTTTTGTTTTCTGAATTGTAAAGGAGGATTCCGATTATGAGGACCAATAAAATATAGATAGTCTCATCACCTTTAATTATATGAATATTGAACAGAGAGAGAATGAAAACCACGACATAAAACACTATTAAACCGACGAGCATGTATAGATAGACCATATTTATTACCTCCAACTGATTTAAAGGTACCGAGCAAAGATTTATCCCAGTACCTTTATTTTTTTGTGAATTATTTTAGAAAGAGAAATTGAATCTGTCTGTGTATTCTTGTTGTCCTGCGCCAGAGAAGTCAATGCTGAAATAATTAAGTATTGCTAATGCTACACCAGGAATGGTCTTGTGAGCATAACCAATTTCCACTGAACCAGTTTGGCCGGCAAGTGATTTTGGAGCTCTTACTTCTTGTTTTGCATAACCATCTTGTGGATCTGGATATCCAAACACATCTACCTCAAAAGAATCGCCTTCATTTTGCTTCTTCTGTACTTCATTGGTGTACTGATAAAGATGGGAACCACTTCTCCAGTTATGGACGCTATAAGGTGATCCATAAGGAGTGACCTTACTTTGCCAAGCCATTGCAAGTGTATCGGTATAATAATTTAGAGGGCCTCTGTCCCAGCTATACTGAGCATAAATGGAGTAGCTATTTTCTGCGCTGTTTGCAGAACCATTTTTAATTGCATAGCCGTACAATTTGAAAATTCCATCCCTGACATCCTGAGTGGAGATTTTATCTGACGGTGCGACTGTCTTGCCAAATTCATCTTTAACAACCACTTCAGGGTCTAATTTCTCGACTTTTATTTTTGTGCCACCATTACTTGCAATGTCTTTTTTTAATTCCAATGATGTAAAGCCTAATTCTTCGTCAGTAAAGCCCATTTGTTTTAAGTAGTCGTCAATTTCCGATTCGCTTTTTGTACTTGCATCTTTAAAGGGTTCTAATCCTTGTGAGTCTGACTCTGCTGGATTTGCGGAAACAGGGATGGAAAATACCAATAAAAAAATGAGTGTCAGCAAGGTTGCAGACAGCTTTTTCATTCTTTCATCCTCCAGATTAGATAAAATTGGTAGCCGGCCAGCTAAATACAATACTATCATACACTAATGACAAATATAACCTTTTTCACAGAAAAGTTTTTTTGTGGCCTATAATTGTCCTGAATATGGCCTTGAAGTGGCCCGCCACTGGACTTTTCATGTGGTAAATTTGTATCATGGAAAATCAAATAAGGAACTCGCCGTAGCTTTCGAGCTTCGGTGATCAGGTTGGCCAATGTGTCGGCCTTTTTGATTTTTCTGTAGTTTTGAATGTGGTGGCGGAAGAGAGACGCTACAACGTAGGATGATACCTGTACACGCGATAGCTGATAGCTCAGCGACTCCTGCAAGGGGATAGAGGACGTATTGCTCATTGGCATTGACCAGTGCGAGCAAGGGAAGGCCCGGGATATGGCCGCGAACAAGGGTGAAGCCTTGCAATCACTTAGCGGGCACCTGTAACGCACAGCGGTATCGGCACAGTATGTAGGTTGCGGTTAAACGGTAAGTCATCCATGCAGGGGAGAGTGGCCCCACCCACATTATTCACAGCACGCGCAGGCGGCAAGGCAACAGATATCCGACGGAAACGTCATACAGACCCGGACAGAACCCTTACGCTGTTCAATTCCGCAGTGTGTCTATTTAAAGTAGCTAATCAACTTCCCTTTTCTGTCGATATAAACAGAAAAGGGGGGATTAGAAAATGAATAACAGAAAACCAATGTTATTTATTAAATTTGGGCAGAAAGAGCACGAGAAACCCCGGTCTTTACAGACGCGGGGTTTTTTCTTTATCCATCTTCTTCTTGTTCTTCACGGCTTGCCGTCACGGATCATATAGCCACTATCAGGGTCGGTTTTCCTCCTGTTTATTTCTATTTTTTCATTCACATCCTCAGTGGTTTTAGTTTTTTTTTAATGATAGGGGAATTATTGATGAGAATAAATGATCTTATTTATAGAGGAATAAAGTTGATTCCACAACTCGGGAAAAAGATTCTCATAATTAGAATCTATCATTAGCGCGCTTCGATAAAAGGAATACGCATCATCCCATTTGAATTGATCGGGCTTATAGTTTGCCCCTCCTAAGTCTACTAAGTATTGTGGTTGTGTAAGAAGATAAGGGAGATCTGGCAAATGGTTCGGCCATAATCCTACTGAAAAAGCAAAGTCAATTAAAAATAACTTTACTGAATTACCAACTCCATCAATTTGAATTAACATATTGCCGGGTCTAACATCTCGATGAATTACATTTGTTTTATGCAAGATCGTTAAAATCTCAAGCATTTGCCTCAGTAATTCCCACTTCTGATTGTAAGTTAAGCTTGGCCCCTGCATTAATAGTTGTTCCAACGTTATACCCTGTAAAAGCTCCATAGCAACAAAGGGATAAGGGCCTTCCATCTCATATGCAATCAATTGGGGGAAATACTTGGTTTGAGTTGATGAATTTAATAATTGTAGCAGGATCGCTTCACGTTGCGAGGCTTGACCTAGAGTTCCGTCCATTTTTATGAAAATAGGTTTTGATCCCGATATATCCATTCCTGAGAAATAATGAAAATTTAAATAAGATTTTTTTGGGAAATATTCAGAAAGATATCTAAAGCCATAACGGTTCTGCAAGTAGTAGATAAATTGGTTTTGTTCCAATGTTATCCTCCTCCCAAAACAGCACTATTAAAAAAGACAGATAAGTCATTAGGAACGGAATAGTGGTATCCCTTCTTACTCATATAGGCATCCAAGAAAAGTTTCAGTTCCTTATTATTCGTTAAGGTTTGATACGAAAAATGTTCTATATTCAATTGACTTGCCATAGCGATAAGCCTCTCGATATAGTCTTGAGCAATCGTTGGTTTATGAATGAATGCATGATAAATAAGACTAAAAAAATAATCTTCTTGATTCGGTATAAAAAAGCCTTTATGGGATAATTCCTTATTCCTTAATATTGACATTTCCCAATCATTACAATAATAATTATCTCCAATATAACGAAAATCAAATAATACCGTTTTACCAGCTATATTAATCTGATAATGGACTCGATATTCTTCCAAAAATACTTTTGTTGCGTTCGTAATAAACGAAACCTCTACAGCATCCTTGACAAGCAGGTCAATATCCCCATGGAGTTCCAAATGATACTGATTTGGTAAACACTCGAAATTCCGCAAAACGACATATTCCGTCGTCCAGTTTAATACAGTAAAAAGCTGTTGAATGTCTTGCCATCCATTCGTTCCTAGAAGATCTTGATACAAGGGATGAATCACGCCATCCCAGTTTCCTGGAAAATAAGATAAAAACGTTTTTGCATTACAGCTAATAAATAAAGTTAGGTCGTGGTCACATTCAATTTGCGTGTTCGTTCCATGGATTCGATGACCTCCGCCAGTCCAACTCCGGTATAAGCTTTTAGCATCAAAAGTGTTAATGTTGACATTGCACATTCCCTTTGAAGTAGATCGTATTGCATAGACCGGATTTTCGTCTTGTACAATAACAAGTATAAAAGGTCCCATACCACAATGAATTTGCTTTTCACAACCGGGTGGAAGACTTTGTCCGTATAGTCTTGAAAGGTTTTTAGAGAAGTTAGAATTATTCCAATATATTTGATAAACTCTTTTTATTGTGAATTTCACTTTAAGGTCTTCAATGATTTGTTGTGCGCAATATGTTGCATGTTCCCAGATGATAAATAAATGCAGTTCAGGATTCATATGTTGAACTCCTCCTCTCATCCATTACAAGGGAAATTTTATTTTTTCTATAATTAGTTGTTATGGGTTCTACTCAAATTTCTACCTCCCTATCTGTTCTTTAGTCATGCTTACAATATCTATAATATGAAAACCAAGCGTAAAAGCATCAGACTTTGTCCTATAAAAAGAAAAAAAGAGACCCAAGTTCTAGGGCGGTTGCAGCCGTTGAATTGCAAGGCGACGAGCAAACAGGCGTAAACATCGTGTTGCGCGCTCTGGAAGCTCCAATCCGTACGATCGCTGCTAACGCAGGCGGAAGAAGGCTCGGTGATCGTTGAGCGTCTGAAACGCGAAGAAGTAGGCGTTGGTTTCAACGCAGCTACTGGCGAGTAGGTGAACATGATCGACGCAGGTATCGTTGACCCTGCGAAAGTAACTCGTTATGCATTGCAAAACGCAGCTTCCGTAGCAGCAATGTTACTGACTATCGAAGCAGTTATCGCTGACAAGCCAGAACCAGAAAAGGCTGCAATGCCTGATATGGGCGGCATGGGTGGAATGGGCGGCATTATGTAATAGGGTTGAAAAACCTGTAATACCGCTATTTATAAGGCACCCGAGAGGGAGCCTTTTTTTCAAAAACCTTGGCACCACGCCGCTCATAAGGGTCCATGTCTTTTTCATATTTATAAATAATGCTTTCAATTTCAAGGGTAGTTTTTTTATCAGCATCACTGTATGAAGGCGTGCCCTCACCATCTTCTTTGCTTACTTTAGAAGATTCACTATCTTGTAAGATCTTACTCAAAGTTAAATTCCAAATTAACCTTCATAATTTTGCTTGCAAAACTAGTATAGTTTTTCTCAGCGATAACGTTTTAAAGCAAAAGTTATAGATATCTTTTTGAGAAGAACGGTTTGAATGGATGGTTTGTATATTTAAACAGCTCCTTTATTAATTTAATCAATGGTATTTAGGTGAAGCATTTAAGGATTATTTAGCAGTAAGGTGTTTTGCTAGGACTTTTGCTGTGGTAAATTTGTATCATGGAAAATCAAATGAGGAATACATCGAGGCCCTAATGCCCCGGTGATCAGGTCGGCCAATGTGCTGGCCTTTTTGATTTTTCTGTGGTTTTGAATATGGTGATGGTCGGGTGCTTTATTTTGTAAAGGGGAGTAAGAATGAGCCAAATAAAAATGTTTGGTAGCATCGTGCGGGCCGCAAGGTAGGCACATCAGGGAAGGAAGCAGCGGTAGGGGAGCTGCGCTTGTCGGACTGATAATTATATTTTTGGATGGATGGGATAAAACACTGTAGGTTCTGCTTATATTGATGGTGCTAGATTATATTTCTAATGTTGCAGGAGCTATTAAAAATAAGAAGGTGGACAGTGATGTGGTGTTTTGGGGCGGCACCCGTAAGGCTACGGTTCTGATGGTCGTGCAGGATTATCATTGGCCAAGAATCTGGGTACAATGGGTGTGCCTTTACCGTTTAAGCTGAAGCAGTCTCTGCATCAACTGAATGAGAAGGGAGATGGAAAAGATACTGATATTGGAGCAAGCAAAGAGGAAATCTGAGAAGCGACTGTCATAAGGAATATATTATTTTAAAATCTGTTCAATTGAATACTAGGAGGAAAATAATGTGAAGGATAATATTATAAAAGCGGTAATCATGTTCAGTTTATTATTTTTATTTGGTGGCTCAATGGTATATGCAGCAGATGAAAATAGAACTGTTGATGGAATGCTAGGAGTTAGACCTCCTGAAGGAACAACTGTACAAGTCAGTAGTACTGCCAGTGCTTTGTCAGGAGAATATGCATTTGATAATAATCTGAAAACACATTGGAATAGTAGCGGTTACTCAGAGTATTTGCAATTAGTTTTCCCGGCGCCGATGACTCTCAAAAACGTCCAATTGGCTGTTGTGGCAACTCCCAACCCATCTAATGTTAACTATACAATTTATGGTCAAGTAAATGGAACTTGGGTTCCCATTAGTAGTGCCAACAAAGTTAAAGTTGAACAAAAGCTTAATCAAGCGTGTATTTTACCCCCTTTTGATGTGACACCAGGTAAGTATAGTGGTATAAAAATTGCTGCTCAATCTTCTGATACATGGATTGCCATAAACGAGATAACTCTTGGAAAATTTCAAGCTCAGGAATTGACAGCCACTTCTGGAGACAGTCAGGTCACTTTAAAATGGGATCAAGTCGAGAATGCAGAAAGTTATACAGTAAAATACGGAACAGAATCAGGGAAATACGTTGAAACGGTAACAGCAACAAAAGATTCCTATGGCAACTTCGTTATTCCAGGGTTAACCAACGGGACGAAATACTATTTTGTTGTAAGTGCTAAGGTCAATGGTGTGGATTCTGATTACTCCAATGAAGCATCAGCAACCCCACAAGCAGGGGAGAAGCCTGATCCAGAGCAACCTTCAGGAAACCGTGCCATATTGATGGTCACTATGACAACCGGTCTTGAAAAAGAATTTGACCTAAGTCTGAAAGAGGTCAACGACTTCATAGCGTGGTATGATGCAAAAGATGCCGGTCGTGGTCAATCATTTTATAAAATCGATAAACACGATAACAACAAAGGTCCATTCAGCAGTCGTAATGAATACGTAATCTTTGATAAGATTCTAACATTTAAAGTAAGTGAATACTCTAAATAAATTGAAAAGTTCTGCTAACCTTAATTGGTAGGCAGAGCTTTTTACTGCGCCAATCTATTTTACTGTAATGACGTACATAATTATCAAATTGCCTTTTTCATCATAAACATTAATATTCGCGACTGTCGCCGAGTAGGTTTTTACAACACCTATAACTCAATTCGCATTCAGTCCCTTTCCTTGATGGCTTTTATATTTAATAATCTTAAAGTGACAATTCCCATTGTGTTCTTCTAATTCTCTTCTAGTATCGACCTTTTTTACCAAGAAGTCGTCTCGAAATGTATTTCAAATACATACACTTAGAACATAAATATAAGAAAAACAGCTTTTAAAAAAAGTTCGATTCATATAAGCTAATTCTTCTCGAATTCCCAAAATGTAGAATGGAGGAGATTTATTGTGCCACGCGCTTCAGTTTTACTTCCAGTTTATAATACTGCGGCTTTTGTTTTGGAAGCAATAAACAGTATTTTAGCCCAAACCTATTCGGATTTTGAATTAATTATTATTGATGATGGCTCGACAGATGGGTCTGCCTTTCTTATTTCACAAATCGCAGATCCCAGAGTGATTAAAATCTTCCATAGTACCAATCAAGGGTTGGTCGCTACTTTAAACGAAGGATTAGATAAGGCAACTGGTGAATATATCGTTCGTATGGATAGCGATGATATTTCTACGCCAGAACGACTGGCTATACAAATATCATTTATGGATCAAAATCCGTTGATTGATGTATGTGGTGCTGCTTTTACCAGTACTAGTGGAGGAGCAATGAAGGTGAATCCGGCCAGTCATGAGGAAATTAAAACATGGTTGTTATTTCATTGCTGTATCTGCCATCCTGCTACAATAATACGCAACAGCATGATCCATCGGCTAGGCATTCAATATGATAGTGACTATCCCCACGCAGAAGACTATGAGTTGTGGAACCGATTAGCTTTTCAGGTACAAATGGCGAACATTCCTATAAACTTGTTGTATTATCGTCACCATAATGGACAAGTGTCTAATCAGCACAAAGCAATACAAGATACCACCGCTCGGAGAATCCGACAAAGACAGTTTAGCCAGATGGGGCTGGAGCTATCAGATGAAGAGAATCGGATTATGCTGGACATTCTTGAGTTTAAAATTAATGCCTACGATTATAATAGCTACGTCAAAGCTGTAGGATTTACAAACTGGGTGCTTGATCAAAACAGGAAGTACTTGGTTTATAACCAGGAGTTATTAAACATGGCTTTTTCACGGTGCATCTCCCATGTTCCATATTAACCAAGATATCAACAAGCGATTCGAAAGCATCGCTGATACCCTACTGGCTAAGTTGGTGGGGTGTTTTCTGTTTGGAGGTACGCTTTAAAATGAAAGCGTTGACATACCTTTTAACCCGCTATATACTTATTTTAGTTAAATGAATGGCATTAGGATTGTTACTGTTACGCAGGCAAAACCTAAGGAGCAAAATGTTAAGATCCAAGGATCTTATGTATTTTGTTGTACTTAGGTTTTTTTGTTTATTGAGAGAGAAAGGTTAAATACAAGTGGTTTCGGCACTCTGCTGAAGCCATTTTCTTCTATTTACTATGTTCACATCTGAGAGGAGCGACAAACTTGGAATACAAATATGAGTTGGTCCAGGCAGACAATCATTTTCCGTTAAAAATTATAGTTCATTCTTCAAATGAACCAGCATACATACCTAGGCATTGGCACGACAGCATAGAAATATCCTATGTGCTTTCAGGAGGAATCGACAATATTTACATTGATGGCGTGAATTATAGCTCCAAAGAAGGAGATATTGTGCTCATCAATTCGAATGCTATTCATTCCTTTTCTGTGGCTAAGGGAGAAGGAAGAGAGGCTATAACCGTCCTGATCCCTTATGGATTTATTAGAGAAAATGTTAACAGCAGTAACCCCATTTCATTTGACTGTATATCTATTTTCGAAACTAATGAGCAGAGATTGCAGCAATTTGCGGAGCTGCGTGGTTTGCTAGACACATTATTTGCGGCTTACCTCAACCGGCATAATGACCCTTTAGAACATATCCATTTAACGTCTCTATCTTATAAGCTGGTGTATCTTTTATTAATGCATTTTAAAATTGACAATGAATCTATCCGCGGCTTTAATTCCAATAAATATTTGGAACGGCTGACGTTGATCACCGATTATATCCAAGAGAATTACGATCAAAGCTTATCCCTGGATTCCATAGCCCAGGTTTTTAGGTTATCTCCCGAATATTTGTCCCGTTTTTTTGTCAAGCATGTCGGGATGACCCTATTTCAATATATCAATGCCATCCGTCTGGAGAGATCTTTTCGTGTTCTTATGAATACGGACCATTCTATCATTCAAATTGCGCTGGAGCACGGGTTTCCGAACGAAAAATCTTTTGCCAGGGTATTTAAGAAGGTTTATCAGGCAACACCACATCAATATCGAAAGAGGACAAGGGGGATTCTGGGGCAAGGAGTCAGTAATTGACCCTAATTAGGTTAATAAAAGGCATGATGCAAATAAAAAAAATTATTAAAATAAATAATGTAAGCGTTTTACAAATGGATTTGGGAGGTAAGACACTATGTTTAAATGTTTTAAAAAGGCTGCTAAAACAACTATGTTATTAACTCTGGCTGTCAGTACGACCCTTGCTTTCAGTTCTGGTGCATGGGCCAAGGACGCAAAGATACAGCCCACCTCATACCGGACGGTTGCGGAGGTAAAGGATTGGGGAGCAACCATTACAAAGATCATTGTTAATCTGGGTAAGCCGGTACCTAAAGATGCGGTAACAAAGGATACATTTAAGGTGCATGTAGAAAGAAGCGATAGCAGGCTGGTAAATCCCTTTATTGAGAAAGGCAACCGGAAGGTCACCAAGGCCTATGTATCGGACAAAAACGGCAACCCTGTAAAGAAAACCGGAAGCTACGTTGTGTTGGAAATGGAGATCGGCCCGGCCATAACATTAGGCTCCGCTATTCATTATGATGCAGGTTCCGGGTTTAACGGGTGGAATGATAACAAATACACGATCACGCAGCAAAAAGCTATCAAAACCCAATCAGGAACGATTTCCGGCTTGAAAATTGATAATTCCACAGGTGAGATACGGAAGCTTGTAGATCAATTTAAAACCGGCAAAGCTTCTTTTGACGGGGTTACTTTAACCTATGCGGACTATGCGCCGGCAAAAGACAAAGTGAAAAACCCTCTAGTGATCTGGCTGCACGGTATGGGAGAGGGAGGCACAGATCCAACGATTCCGATTGCCGGCAATAAAGCTGCGAATTTTGCTTCTAAGGAAATTCAATCCTATTTTGGCGGGGCTTATGTGTTGGCACCTCAGACTCCAACCTACTGGATGGATGGTTTCACAGACTTTGGAGACGGAACCTCCAAATATGAGCAAGCATTGATGTCCTTAATTAAGGATTATGTGGCCAAGAACAAAGACATTGATACAGATCGAATCTACATTGGTGGAGACTCCAACGGCGGTTACATGACTATGCTGATGATCCGTGATTATAAAGATTATTTTGCAGCAGCTATGGTTGTGTGTGAAGCCTTGAAGGATAGCCTTATAACCGATGAACAAATTAACGAAATGAAGAACCTGCCGATCTGGTTTGTGGCCGCCAAAACCGACACCATAGTGCCGCCTAACGATTATATGATTCCGACCTACAACCGTTTAGTGAATGCCGGAGCAAAGGATGTTCATATGTCGTTATTTGACAACGTAGTGGATACTTCCGGCTTGTACAAGAAAAGCGACAAAACACCGTATGAATACAATGGCCACTGGTCCTGGATTTACGTGTATAACAACGAAGTATCGAAGCTGATTAACGGAAAGAAAACAACGATGATGGAATGGCTGGCCTCCAAAACATTGAACTAAAAGGTATAGCTGTTTCAGAAGCCTTATTTCACAAAAATCTAGGTAATACGCCAATATTTCGTTTAGATTGAGCATTTACACTACCTCCTTCATAGTATGTAGCAGTTGATGAAGAGAGGAGGTTGCTGATGGAAATACCAGTAACAGGTTTTGTTGTACATTCCGGTGATTCCGACTCTGGCCATTCGCACAGGCTTTTTATTACTTCGTGGGACGGTAGACCAGTTAATAGGGTTCACGTGCATCCTATTAAGGGGACTACATCATTTGATGTGGGACACTGCCACCATTACTGTGGAGAAACAAAGCAGGCTCCAAGTGGTGTTCCGCATGTTCATCATTATTGTGTGGAAACATCATGTAACGAGCAACATAAGCATCTTATTAAAGGAACAACAGGGCCAGCCATTCCCTTGCCAAGAGGTGGCCATTACCACCGTTTTGAAGGATGTACCACAGTAAGTGGTAAAATTCCTCACGTTCATAAGTACGGTGGAAGTACTGGTAATGAGGAAGAATGCCGGCCTCAACCGTATTGAAAAGCCTATCCTCCAATATCCCAATTCGCACAACATGGACGGCATGATGTGAAAATGCCAAAAACCCTTGTTGTAGCAAGGGGTTAGGAGATGTTAACTCTTATCAGATTGTTTTGAGGCTCTCATGAGTTCGTTGAACTTTTGAGTAGCTTTTTTTTCTTTGATTATGGGTATAATAATGTAGACATGATCAAAATGCTGTTGAATTGAAGGGATTGAAGATGAAATGACATTACCTATTTCTTTGCCGGATATTTCACAAAGGCCGCATCATCTGACGGTGGAACGAAAAATGGAGGCGTCACCTGTTGTTCTGTATCAAGCGTGGACCAAGCAGTTCGACCAATGGTTTGCAGCCCCAGGGACAGTCATCATGGAGGCCCGAGTGAATACGGCCTTCTTTTTCGAAACGCATTTTGAGGGGAAACGCCATCCGCATTACGGAAGGTTTCTAAGACTTGAACCAGATCGCCTTATCGAATTGACCTGGGTTACTGGGGAAGGAGGCACAAAAGGGTATGAAACGGTGCTCACCGTTGAGCTTAAACTCAACGGAAATGGCACACAGCTTCGCCTAACGCACGCAGGTTTTCCAGATACAAATTCGAGGGACCAACACGAGCAGGCATGGCCGATGGTACTTGATCAGCTCGACAAGAAGATGATGACCAATAGCTGATTATAGAAAACTGAAAGCAGGCCTTGTCTACTCTTCGAAAACGCTCTTTAATCGTACTTTCAAATACAGTGCACACCAAAAGCAGTAATGAAGTATCTCAGCAATAATTTGGACCATCTGCGGCCAGTCCAATGAGGATAAAGACTTGGAACACAGCGTAACCATAATCAGAATGGCTTCAAAAACAAGAATGTCCACTAACAGCATAATGATTATGCGGGATTTGATTTGCTGGAAGAGTTTCAGGGCTTTGAAATTCCAGGCCATTGCGATCCATTCGAGCATGATGATTCCCAAAGACATACCGGCATATCCGAGCCCGGGAACGGCAACTAAGGAATAAAGAATAATGAAGTTGACAAGGACTCCAGTGCCAAGGCCAATAAAGGGAGTTTTCTTCCGATTTTGTGCCCATAAGATGCTTGTTGTGATTTCCCGCAATCCGACGAATAACGGTAGCATTGCCAATGATTTAATGGGAATTTCGGCATGTTGTATACCAAAAACAAATAGGGAAATTTCGGAGGCATATTCAAAAATAAAAAAACCTGAGGCTAATCCCCAGACCCATGCTATCTGAAGGGCGGTATTGCTTTTTTTGTAGAAGATGTTATATTCCTTATTTTGCCAATCTGTAGTTATTTTCATTGTGAGCGTATGTGTTAGCGAGCCCGTAATCAAAGTAGGCATATAAGCGACCACAAGAGCGATACCCGTGACAATACCGAACATCTCCGCTGCTTCTTTGGGAGAAACTCCGGCAACCTGTAATCGTTGAGGGATGATGATCGCATCCATAAAGTCGGAAGCCGGGATAAGCAAGCGTGTAAGTGCAATAGCAAATGAAGCTTGTACCACCAAAGGTAGATCTGTTCGAGTTGATGGGGGAGACAAAGCTACAGAGGGACGATTGTACATAAAAAAAGCAGAAAGCATTGCAAAGGCTAACAATGCGCCTGTAAAGGTTCCAAGTACCGCTCCGCCTACAGCAGACTCAATGCCGTATTGAATAAATAGTGGCACCAGCCACATTAAAGTACCAATCCTGACGGTTTGTTCTATAATTTCCGAAAGAGCAATTGCGGTGTATTTCTCAAGCCCTTGCAAATATCCGCGCAGCAGACTTAGCAAGGGGACTGCCAGTATAGCAGGGGAGAGACATCGAATCACAAAATCAAGCTGTGGATAACCAAGCAAAGAAGCGATCGGTTTTGAAAGCCAAAAGGTTAAGACACTGCATGTCAATCCCGTGAGCATCAGAAATATAGAAAAGATTTTGAACAAACGCCAGCCTCTTGCAGTATGCTTCGCTGTGAACATACCCAAAGCTGTCGGCAATCCCCCTGAAATAATCATCAATATTAAGCTATAGAAGGAGTAGGCTAGCTGATAAAGGCCCATTCCTTCGGCTCCAACAAGTCGCGTCATAAATACTTTTCCAACCAAACCGATGGCTTTCACAACAATCATCGCATTAGCTCTTACCATGGTTTGTTTTAATAAAAGAGGTAATTTCAAATTATTTTCACCCCATTAGAAGCTGTCCATATTATTCCTATGACAGCATCCTCCGGGATATGAACAAGTGTGACAGGTCATTTAATGCTTAATCTTGTATATGAATCAACAAATACTTGGTATTTTTATCCCACCCCAAGTCGAAGGGGACTCTGTAACGGTCTGCGGTATGGGAGTTGACTAAAGGAAAGCCACGCTGATCAAATCCAACAACTATAGAGAAATGGTCAACATCTCCTTTTAACACGTAAGCAATTAAATCACCTGGCATCAGCTGGGGTTTGTCAAGCTGCTGCTGCCGTTCATTTATCGATTGGACAATATTAGAAAAGCTTCCTTGCCCTATAATTCTGCCATAGCCGGAGCGTATCAGAAAATTTTTAAATGCGTCCGTTTGAACCCAGGCTTGGCTTCCACCGTGGCCATACAAGTAATGCCATCCTGATTTCATAGGCAGCCCTCCGCCTTCCTTCGCGTCCCCGATTACTTGAGAGGAGAAGTTGGTACAGTCGCCTCCTTTGGAATTATAATCCAGATATTTTTGATTATATCGCTGACCATTACCTGCCCCCCATGTCGTTCCTGCATACTTGTTTGCATAGTCAACTGCGCGGGTTCTGTTGTATTTATGAATAACCCTCTCTGGTGTTGCTGGATCTTTATGGGGAGTGAAAAATAAATCGGATTTTTCAATTTTCTTTGCATTTTCTTCTAGAGGGTCTGAATACCATTCACGTTCCACGTACCAACGATTGTCTTTTTTTCTCAATGTAATGCCATGACGAGTTCCAATTCCAAAATCATGCCGACCTGGATAGTCGTCGATATACTCATAACTCAATTTCAAGGACTGAACAAGAGACACTTTTGCCGTATCGCCCAACACGTCAGCACGAGCTACCCGAATGGAACTTTCCGCATTCACAAATTTCATTTTACGATGCTTGGCCCATTCTTGAATGTATTCGGCCCTGTTCATTTCATGAAGGTACGCGTAGTTGCTTCGTTTATCTGTTAACAAGTAATGGTCCTCAATATGCCTTTTATCCTGATCCATCAACAACCGAGTGCGGTCTTCAAACAATTCTTGAAGAAAGGGGACGACGTTTTCCTTTTTAGCTGGCTCGGCTTGTGCACGAAATAAAGAGAAGCTGCAAGCGGGAATCAATATTAAGGTCATGCACAGCAATTGTAATTTTGTGATTCTAAGCACAGTTATTCATTCTCCTTGGAAATGATTGGGATGTCCTTGTTTTGAACCGTAAGTTTCTCACAAGCTGAATTCATGTGTGCTAATTTGGTAAAGACGACCAGTCTTCCTTCATGTTCCTTCTTGCTTCGACTGTAGCGTCCGGCACAGGTAATCAAGTTTAAACGGTGCTCTTCAGTAGGCCCAAAAATCGTTTGAATCGGTGCTTCGGAGGTTAGGTAAAATTTCACAGACTCCACAACAAACTGAAGCTTACAGCCGTCATCGCCAGTCACATACACGTAATCCCCCCTTTTCAGTTTTTTAAGAGGATAAAAAACTGCCGGACCCGTGTATGTATCAACATGTCCATCCATAATTGCATTACCCGCGGCTCCTGGCAATATTCCAGTAGATAAATAACCTACTCGATCCGTGTTGCCTGGAACGCCCATTTGTCCATTTTCTAAATAGGCAACTGGTTCAATAATCGAATGAATACGAACCGCAGGAATATCAATTTTATGTGGAATGATCCCTGGAAAGGGTTTATTTTTAACCTGTAATGGCTTCGGCGTTTTAGGTTGTTGAATTTCAAGCTTAGCCGGGGCCTGGGTGGGGTTACCATCATGTTTAGCCGAAGAAGAACAGCTAGTACTACCCAGCAAAATCAATAGCACTATGATACGAATGATCCACTTTTTGTTCATATGAAGAAAGAGAGAGGGTCTACAAGCTAACCCTCTCCTTTTACCCTCCCTAATCCATTTGCTCGCTTGCGCCACCAAATCCGGTTTTTGGTAATTTAGTAGCCTTTGCTTTCATGCTTTTCGCATGAATGCTTTTTCCTCCAATGATTTTGCCAGGTGCAGCTTTATGTGCATGTAGCTTGTGGACTTTCTCATGTTTGCTCTTGGCGTGCAGCTTGTGTTCATGTTTCGCATGAGCCTTAACCTTATGTTGGTGTACTTTGTGCTCATGCTTTTCTGTTGCGGGTGCAGATGCAGATACCATGGATCCTGCTGACAGAAATACAGCTAGGGACGCTACAGCCAATATTGCTTTTTTCATGTTATTGCCTCCTTGAGATAGTTGGTAATTCTCCATTATATTTTCCGTACGAAGAACGTTTTATGTAGCCAATAATTTCATAGGGGGAAATTGTCTTGAAATTCATTCCTATGAAATCATTTATTCACTTCAATAAGTCCTTCGGGCGTCTTACGATTGGCAAGCAGTTCGGTTACGGTGACGAAGGTAAACCCTCTTTTTTTCAGCTCAGGCAAAATGATTTTGAGGGCTTCAACGGTTTGTGTACTTTTATATACATAATCGTGCATGAGGACGATATCGCCGTTTCTGGCGTTGCGGAGCACTTTATTAGCGATGCGGTGTACGCCGGGTCTTCGCCAATCCAGGGTGTCCTGATGCCAGGACCATAAAATCATTTTGAGCCCTTTTTCTTTAGATAGTTTGACGAGCGAGTCGGTATAGGAACCACCCGGTGGACGGAAAAGGTGGGTTTCTGTACCCGTTGCTTGAACGATGCTGGCTTGGCCCTGATCCATTTCAGACAGAGCTTTGTTACGGGAAATACGATGGAAGGATGAATGATGGAAGGTATGGTTGCCGACATCATGTCCTTCTTCTCGTTCCCGCTTTACAATGTGAGGGAGTTTCTCTACACGGCTGCCGACGACAAAAAAGGTCGCTTTGGCGTCATATTGCTTGAGCAAATCCAGAATGGCCGGCGTTTTGGTCTCATCTGGCCCATCGTCGAAGGTGAGGGCAATCACCTTGCAAGAGGTAGGAACTTCCCATACAATGTCCCCTCGTTCTTCGTAATAGGCTCTTCCTTTTGTAGGAGCAGGGGAGGCGTACGATGCGGCCTGTGTAGTATCGGTATAGGGTGTGGAACAAAAGCTAGCACAGAACAAGGCAACAGCGACACTTGTAGACAGTAATCGGTTATATTTCATCAGGCATCTTCTCCGTTCTGACGTTTTCTCACATTAGCTTGCCAAGAAGGTACACATACCATTCCTCGTTTGCGAAATTATCTGCTTTTAGATTCCTTTAAATTCCTGTTTCAATATGTAAAATAAATACGTAAAACCTCCAAATTTGTGAATAGCCGACTATCGGCATATTAACGAATTTGGAGGTTTTTTTGTCATGAACTGAATGCGTCGTTCGTCAGCTCAGCAGTATCATCACTAGCAGCGTGTACAGTACCAACAGTAGAATGACATTGCTGTAGGTATAGGGACGGTAAGGGGGTGGAGTGCCTGGGGAAGGCGAATGATACGGCTGAGGAACCCTTATATATAGATGATCGGCGTCCATGTGAACAATCGTTCCTTCATACACATGGTGATCCATCGTTTGGACCCGGACGGTTTGATTGAGGTGTGGTTTGAGCCTTTGATGCAGGTGCTGGCGAGCCTTGACAAGCTTTGTCTGGAATTCCGGTTTGGCTTGATATAACGTTTGTGGACTAACGGTACTGTAGGACATTCGCCTCTAACCTCCATACCATGTAATAATGCATCCTATGCGGGAGTCTATGTCTGTGTGCTTATACCTATGGGATCTTTTTTTTACAAAGAGGAGAAGAATTTACAGTATACACCAGTCCACTTGATGATCCCTTTACATCGAAACGATACACTTACTGAGGCTGGTTTGAAAAGAAAGGGGCGTTTCGTTTTGAGTGAGCTTAACAAATTGAGTGAGCTTAACAAATCGATGGGACTTGGTACAAGAAGTCGGCATCTGGCTTCATCTAAGGCCCGCATACGCACAAGTTCGCTAAAAATTCAGAGATTGCGCGAAAATGCGCTGGCGTACACCTTTTTGGCTCCATCGCTCATTTTATTTGCTGTATTTATGTTTTATCCGATGTTGAAGTCGGTTTATCTCAGCCTGCATTCCACAGATCCGGCAGGAAACGTTGCAGCTTATGTAGGGTTGGATAATTTTGCTGTACTTTTCAGCTCAGGTCAGTTTCTGCAAGGGATCAAGGTCACGCTCCTGTTCGCGCTATTGACGGTGCCTGCAGGTATTTTATTGGCGCTCGTGCTGGCTGCACTTACCCATAGTAAACTACGCGGAATGCGCATTTTTCAGTTCGCGTTTTCACTACCGATGGTGCTGTCGGTCGGTTCATCTGCCGTCATATGGAAGTTTCTTTTTCATCCGACACTCGGGATGTTCAACTACGTGCTTTCCCTGTTACATATCAATCCGGTTCCATGGCTGACCAGCCCGGACTGGGCGCTACTCTCCGTAGCCATCATGACCATTTGGATGAATCTAGGCTTCAATTACATTATTTTATTCAGCGGACTGCAAGGGATTCCGGACGACATGTATGAAAGTGCCAAAATGGATGGGGCCGGTCCGCTGGTCACGTTCTGGCGTATTTCCATGCCATTGCTATCGCCAACGATCTTTTTTGTGACGGTAGTCTCCATTATCGGGGCCTTTCAGTCCTTCGCGCAAATTAACATTTTGACCAAGGGCGGGCCGGTGAACAGTACGAATGTGTTTGTATACTCCATTTATCAGGAGGCCTTCGTTAATTTCCGATTCGGAACGGGAAGCGCACAGGCGATTGTATTGTTTGTCATCATTTTGCTGCTCACGATGATTCAGTTCAAATGGGTGGAAAGAAAGGTGCATTACCAATGAAAGGACGCCTTCATTCAACATTGCTGTATGTATTGCTCACGATTGCGGCTGCTCTGATTTTATATCCCGTCATCTATACGTTTTTTATGGCGGTGATGTCGCCTGAGGAAGCGAGTGCTTATCCGCCGCACTTTATTCCGCATTCCTTTCATTTGGCCAATTTTACCGAAGTGTTTGAAATCGTTCCAATAGCAGCCTTTATCGGCAACACCTTTCTCATTTCGGGCCTGACCATGATCGGTCAGCTCATTACAGCCAGTCTGGCGGCCTATGCCTTTGCCAAGATGGAGTTTAAGGGAAAAAACTTTATTTTCAGCATGTTTGTAGCCACGATGATGATCCCTTGGGAAGTGACTATTATTCCGAATTACCTGACAGTACGCAGCTGGAACTGGCTTGATACGTATCAGGGGCTGACGGTTCCATTTTTGGCAACAGCCTTCGGGACCTTCCTGTTAAGACAATTTTTTCTCCAGCTTCCCAAGGAACTGTTCGAGGCTGCCCGCATGGACGGGTGTGGACATATCCGTTACTTTCTCTTCCATGTGCTTCCATTATCGCGCCCGGCGCTCGGAACACTGGCTGTATATTCGTTTCTGAACATGTACAATTCGTATCTGTGGCCTTTACTGATTACGAATAGCGAAAATATGCGTACCGTACAGATTGGCATTTCCATGCTTGAATTTCAGGAATCCACTTCATGGAATCTGGTGTTTGCGGGCACTGCGCTTGTCATTTTACCGTCACTGCTCCTGCTGGTCTTTGGACTAAAGCAACTGGTACGCGGGATGGCCGCGGGTGCGCTGAAAGGCTGACCAAGCCCATATAAAATTTTATCGAAAATGATTTAATCCAAGGGAGAGAAGAGAGATGATAAGATTTGTTCGTCTGAAAAGTGCCTTGACCCTGCTTATTCTGACTGCAATGGTGGTTGCAGCAGGTTGTAGCAACAATACGGCAGCAGAAAAGCCGAGGAATGACAGTAATGCAGGGGCTGCAGCGGGTTCTCCAGTCAAGCTGACCTGGTGGCATTCGATGTCCGGTAACGGTGAAAAAGCGATCAAACAGATCGCGGCTGACTTTAACGCCAGCCACAAGGACATTCAGGTGGAGCCCGTATACCAGGGCAAATATGATGACAGCCTGAACAAGCTGAAAGCGTCGCTTGGTTCCAATAGCGGCCCGGACATCATTCAGGTATATGAAATCGGCAGCAAATTCATGATCGACTCCAAAATGATCACGCCTGTACAACAATTTATTGATGCAGACAAATTCGATCTATCTCAGCTTGAGCCGAATATTACGCGATACTACACGATTGATGGTAAATTGAACGCCATGCCGTTCAACACGTCAAACCCGATTTTGTACTACAATAAGGATGCGTTCAAAGCGGCGGGACTTGACCCGGCCAATCCTCCGAAAACCTATGATGAATTCGAAAAGGCTGCCAAAGCCTTGAGCAAGGATGGTAAACCCGGAGCATCCATCGCCATCTATGGCTGGTTTATGGAGCAATTGTTTGCCAATCAGAATGCGGATTATGTGAATAATGGCAACGGACGCAATCAGGCTGCAACGGAATCGTTGCTGAATTCGGATGCAGGTGTGAAAACCCTGACGTGGTGGAAGAAAATGATGGATGAAAAGGTTGTATCCAATCTGGGACGTAACTCGGATGATACTGCCAAAGCCTTTTCCGCAGGACAAATTGCGATGACGCTGGATACCACCGCTTCACTGCGTAATATTGTGGAGCAGGTTGGCGATAAATTCGAAGTAGGTACGGGCTTCCTGCCAAGAGCAACGGATGCTAAAGAAGGCGGTGTCGTTGTAGGCGGAGCGAGCTTGTACATTATGAACAACAAGCCTGAAGCCCAGCAAAAGGCAGCTTGGGAATTCATTAAATTTGTCGCTTCCCCGGCTGTGCAGGCTCAATGGAGTGTGAATACCGGATACTTCCCGATCACCAAAGCGGCTTATCATGAGCAGGTACTCAAAGACAATATGGTCAAATACCCGCAATTCCAAACGGCGGTTGACCAATTGCACGCTTCGGTGCAATCTACCGCTACACAAGGTGCTGTGATGGGTGTATTCCCGGAAGCGCGTCAAATTGTTGAAGGTGCAATCGAGGCCGTTCTGAGCGGCCAGCAACAGCCAAAACAGGCATTGGATCAGGCGGCGCAGGAGATTACAGGCAAAATTGCACAATATAATCAAACGGTCAAAAAATAATCGGCCTTCCCTTAAAAGCGACGGGTAAACTGTAATACGTCCCCCTTTATCGGCCGCTTTTATAAAATAACGGATTGAATGAGTGACCCTCTCACTGATTCAATCCGTTTTTTGCGTTATTTTCTTTTTAGAACGACTGTTTAGACGAAGTGTCTAAAATGAATGATTTGCATTTTTCCTATTGCTGGATAACTAAAAGCTGGCTTATAATAAATACATAATTTTTGTACTGGACGGTCAGTTCAAAAGAGGAGGAAGCATGAAACAGCAGACAAAGGAAATTATTTTTAACGGAGCACTCAAGGCTTTTTCCGAACGAGGCTTTAACGAGACGAATATGGAGGAGATCGCTAAGGTATGTGGCATTGCCAAAGGAACCCTGTACTATAATTTTAAAAATAAGCAAGAATTGTACATCTACATCTTGAAGATGGGGATGGAACGTTTTGTCCTGGATATCCATGAAGCAATGGCTCAAACTCCCAAGGATCAGGTAGAACTAAGGATTCGCAAGCTGATCCAGGTACATATTGAGTTTATTGGGAGAGAGCCTGACTTTTGCCGTCTGTTGGTCAGCAAAGGATGGGTTTCACAAGAGCAGCATTTTAATATCAGGCAGGTGCTGGCTGGCTATTTTGATTTTATGGAGGCAGAGATCGAATCCGGCAAGTTCTACGGGAAAATTTCGAGCAAGCTGGATGCAAAAACGACGGCAAATTGCCTGTTCGGTATTTACATTTTTATTCCGATGCGTTCGATGGTATGGGGCGAAACGATGAATCTGCAGGAAGTTCGTGAAAGTACTGAATTATTTGTATGTAATGCACTAGGCATTCATCATTAATAGACAGATGGAGTGATGGAACATGAAAGCTAAAAAATATACGATTTACGCCGTACTTATTATTTTAATCGCTGTAGGGATCTATGCCTTGACGGCTTTCCCACGAGGAGGCAACAGCTTATCTGCGGATCAATCCTCTTCGATTCCTACCGCTTACGTAGAATCGGATACTCTTAATGCCAGCTTTAAGATGGCAGGACGCATTGACCAGATGTTCGTAAAAGAGGGCGATCAGGTGAAAAAGGGGCAGGTATTAGCCAAATTGGAAAGTCGTGAGCTGGAAGATAAGGTGAAGCAGGCACAGGCTGCATTGCTGGCAGCCAAGAGTAATGTGTCCAAAGCGAAAGCCAGTGTGCTGCAGGCTCAAGCAGGAGTAGGCCAGGCACAGGCTACTGTGAGTGCAGCTCAGGCCAAGAAAAGCCAGGGATCAACAGCAGTGGGTGTAACTGCACAGGCTTCCTCCAGCCAGATTGAACAGGCACAAGCAGCTGCGGCTGCAGCTAAAGCCAAACTGGATGCCCTCAAGAGCGGTGCAAGACCGCAGGAGCTGGAGCAAGCGCAAGTAGCTGTGAAGGCAGCCAAGGAAACGCTGGATTTGACCGTTAAAAATCTGGAGCGTGCCAAAAAGCTCCAAGAAGCCGGAGCGGCAACGCAGGCGTCATTGGATCAAGCAACACTGGATCATCAACAGGCAGAAGCCAAGTACAATTCAGCTTCTCAACAGCTGAATATGGTACGTGAGGGAAGCCGCAAGGAGGAAATCACAGCGGCTGAAGCGCAGTACCGTCAGGCATTGGCTGCAGTGAAGGAAGCACAGGCTGGAGCAGGCAAAGTTGCTTTGCAGCAGGAAGATGTCAAAGCCGCACAGGCTTCGGTAGAGCAAGCGCAATCTGCAGTGAAGGCAGCGCAATCCACGGTGGAGCAGGCACAATCTGCGGTTGCAGGTGCCAATGCACAGGTAGCACAAGCGGAAGCCGCGCTCCAGGAAGCACAAACCTACTTGAGCTACACCACACTGCGTGCGTCCGAGGATGGAATCGTGAAATCCAAATCACTTAGCTTGGGGGAAATGGCTAGTGCAGGATTCCCGGTCTATACGATTGAAACTTCGACACAGCGTTGGGCTAAGTTCTATGTACCGGAAACATCTCTGAATGGTCTGCAAGCAGGGGATACCGTTCAAATTAAACTGCTGTCGGGTGGTAAGGAGCTGAAGGGTAAAGTGATTCTGTTGGAATCCGCTGCCGACTTCGCCATTCAAAAACCGAGCCAAAGCTCCGGTGATAAGGATGTCCGTTCCTTTGGCGTTAAGGTAGCTTTGCCGGATCTTGCTGCCTCGGTTCCAACGGGCTCTACAGTTCTGTTTACAGGCAAAGGGGCGCAATAATATGCAGGATCAACAGGAAAGACTTCGTATCCGCGATGTGTTTCGCGAGGAGTGGCTGAGCATCTTCCGGGATCGTCGCTTTATGGCTATTCTGCTGATTACGCCGATTGTGTATACGATACTGTTCGGCTTCCTGTATTCACATCAGCGGATTACCGAGATGCCTGTCACGGTATATGACGGAGATAACTCACAGCTTAGTCGCCAAATCATTCAGGCGTTCGACGCGACAGATTCATTTGCCGTTACACGGCAAGCAACCAATCAGGAGGATGCTGTCCATCAGGTGGAGACGGGGGAAGCTAAGGTCGGGATCGTCATTCCTGACAATTTCACCACTCGGCTTAAGCATGGGGAGAACCCGCCGGTGCTAACTCTGATTGACGGCAGCAATATGATGTATTCCAACAGCGCCAGCCGGATCGCGAATCAGGTCATCAGTAGTGTAAGTGCCGGAGTATCTATCAATTCTATGAAGCAAAAGGGAATGAACGCCGATCAGGCTGCCTCAACGCTGACTACGATCCCGTTCCGATCCAGAGTTCTGTTTAACCCGGTCTATGATTATAAGCTTTTCATGCCCTTAGGGGTTATTTCGGCGGCACTCCAGCAGTGCTTGCTGCTTGGTATTGCCTTATCCTGCACACGTGATAAGGAGACAGGAACGTGGGGGAGATTTGGTGCATGGAAAAATACTCCCTGGCGCTTGGCTATTGCCAAGCTGACACCGTATTATGTGGCAGGAGCCTTCAATGTGCTGACTGTATTCAGTATCAGCGCGTTATACTTTGATATTCCATTCAGGGGACAGGTTCTTCCGCTGATTATGGTGTCGCTGGCCTTCAACTTTGCATTGTGCGGTTTAGGGTTTCTATTCAGTCTTTTTTCCAAGACAAGAGTGGATGCTACTCAAACCCTGATGCTGATTGCTGTTCCTTCCTTTATGCTATCAGGCTATACGTGGCCACTGGAAGCAATGCCTGGCTTCTTGCGGGGGATTGCCGAAATATTACCGCTGACGTATTATCTGGATGCTGTACGAAATATTACGCTCAAAGGACTGGACATCACATACGTCTTTAAGGATACGATAGCTTTGGGCGTCATCGGCTGTGTGACTCTTCTGGTGTCCTTCGCTATTTATCCGCTATTTTTTAGACAGCACCAGACGACAGGGCAGCATGCCGATGTTCCCGCTCAAGAAGGTGTCACGCTTAAAGGCTGAAAGTAACTCTAAATATTCCAAATATAAAAAGGCAGATCAGATGCTACTCCTGATCTGCCTTTTGGTTATAAATACATAAGTGTGAAGCTGAAGCGGCTCCGCTGTCCTACAAATCAGCAATCGATTTAACATTCATATAAGCTGGAACGACCAATCCGGTTTTAACACCGGTCATATTAGCGCCCAGATCGTCAAGCTTATCCTTGTATTTAGCCCAGTAGTCCGCATGTGTCAACGGCAGCCATGCAGCTGGCGAGGCATCTACATCGCCGCTAGCGACACCCGTCCACATCGGACCTGCTTCAACCTGCAGTGCGGTTACTTTGTAACCCAGTTTGTTTTCCAAAATATATTTCAGCAAATTCGTACTCGCAATTTCAGAATCCCAAGCCACATAACTCAGCTTAAAAGGCTCCCCATTGACAGGTTGCAGCCCATGAGTCCATTCCTGCACCTTATCGGCATGCTTCTCTGCCCAATCCTTGGCGGCTTGCTCAGGACTGGTTCCGGCTTGAATGGCAACCATCATTTCACCCATATCCTCCGGAGTCCATTTGAAGCGTTTCAGGAATTCGTAAGCGACAGGGGCATCCTTTTGCAGTCCTTTACGGGCAATCGTATGAATTCCCTCTGCTTCACCATAAGACTTTTTAGGGTCTTCCAAATATTTGAGATCATATTTGTTGAACATCCAGTGAGGAGTCCAGCCTGTAACGATGATCGGTTTTTTCGCTTTAATGGCTTTGTCCAGTGTTGCCGTCATGGCTGCACCGGAGCCTTCTACCAGCTTCCAATCGGATAAATTGTAGTCCTTAATCGCTTTGGCAGTTGATTTCATAATGCCTGCCCCGGCGTCAATCCCGATAATCTTGTAATCAACCTCTTCGCCAACCGGATTGGCGGCGGCGTTACCTTTGCCAGATGCAGAATGATCGGCTCCAACAAAATATTGTGATGCGCCAGCGATCAGAATGACGGCTGTAACCGCAGAGGCAATCCACACTTTTTGTTTGCTGGATACACGGCTTTTGTTTCTTTTCGCTGGCTTGAACAGGTTTTGCGTAAAACGGTCAAGTACAATAGCCAGAACAACGACAGCCAGGCCGGCTTCAAAACCTTTACCAATTTGCAGCTGTGTCACAGCACGGTACACAACCGCACCGATGCCTTCCGCACCGATCATGGAAGCAATAACTACCATGGACAGTGACAGCATAATCGTCTGGTTAATACCAGCCATTAGAGTGGGCAATGCCAGTGGAAGCTGTACTTTGAACAGCTTTTGCGCTGATGTTGAACCAAATGCGTCAGAGGCTTCAATCAGCTCACCCGACACCTGCATAATCCCCAAATTCGTCATGCGAATGGTCGGCGGGATGGCAAAGATGACCGAGGCGATTACGCCCGGTACAACACCAAGGCTAAAAAAGGTAACCGCAGGTAGCAAGTACACGAATGCGGGCATTGTCTGCATAAAATCAAGCAAAGGCGTGATTATGCGTGACGCCGATTTGCTGTATGCACACCAGATTCCGATGGGAATCCCGATAATAACGGATATGAGCGCAGACGTGATGACCAGTCCAAGCGTGTTCATCGTTTCGCTCCAATAGCCCAGATTGTCAATCAGCAGGAAGCCGATGACAGTAAACAGCGTAAGCTGAACCCGACCGATCATAAAGGCGATAATCCCGATAATTACGATAAACACCAGCGGGTGTGGAAGCATGAACAAGCCTGAGAAAAAGCCTACTACCGCTTCAATAACGGAAGAAATAACATTAAATAATCCTGCCAGATGAATACCCATCCAGTCTACAATGGATTGAATCCACTCAGCGATTGGCAGTTTCGGTATCATGGACATTCACCTCCTTTGTAGTGGGTACATCTCCACTAAGTGCGCCCAGTAAAGCTCCACGGACGATAACGCCCAGCAGCTTTTGCTTATCATCGACGACAGCCAGCGGAACCTTGGACGAGCTTGTAATTTCAAACAAATCGTTAATGACGGTATCGGCAGCAACCTGCGGCCCGTCTGTCATCAAAATATCTTCAATCTTCAAATTGTTGCGCAGTGCATGAACAGCATCCTCGGCGTTAATAACACCTAGGAGCTTTTTGGCACGGTCAATGACGAACAGGTTGGAAATCCCGCGTTCCCGCATCAATTCCAGAGCAACGCGTGGACCACGATCCATAGTAATTGTTTCTGGACGAAGCATGACATGGGCGGCCGTCAATACCTTGGACAGATCCACATCCTCGACGAAGCGCGCTACATATGAGTTAGCCGGTTGGATCATGATTTCTTCCGGTGTACCGATTTGTACAACCGACCCGTCCCGCATCAATGCAATCCGGTCTCCGATCCGCAGCGCTTCATCCAGATCATGGGTGATAAAAACAATGGTTTTCTTCATTTTATCTTGAAGCTCCAGCAGCTCATCCTGCATGTCGCGGCGAATGAGAGGGTCCAATGCGCTGAACGCTTCATCCATCAGGAGCACTTCAGGGTCGTTAGCCAGTGCCCGTGCCAGACCGACACGCTGCTGCATACCGCCACTCAGTTCATCGGGCATTTTATCGCCCCAATTTTTAAGACCTACCAGTTCCAGCGCTTGCTGTGCCTTTTCCTGGCGCAACGCTTTTTCTACCTTTTGAATTTCAAGGCCGTATTCTACATTTTCCAATACAGTCCGATGTGGAAACAATGCGAATTTTTGAAAAACCATACTGATGGTTTTACGGCGAACTTCGCGGAGTTGTTCTTTGTTCATCTTACGGAGATCCTTGCCGTGGACAAGTATTTCACCTGAGGTAGGCTCAATCAAGCGATTTAGCATTCGCACCAAGGTGGACTTGCCACTGCCTGATAGACCCATAATCACGAAAATTTCACCTTGCTTAATTTCCATGTTGGCTCTATTGACACCAACAGTAATTTGTTTCTCTTTGGCCAGCCTTTCCTTGCCCCAGCCTTGCTCCAGGAGCGGAACACCTTGCTCTGCGTGAGGACCAAAGAGTTTGCTGACATTTTTGACTTCCAAAATCGTCATACATACACCTCTTCTTTCTATACTTTGCTTGGTATTAACCCCGTGTTGCATGATGGATTGGGTATAAAAAATCATAATTCCGGGCATCCTGAACGGTTAATGACAAAATAAATTGTAACAGAAGCCTTGCTTACTTTTCAAACGAAAAAACTGTTTATAAAGATCGTACAGAAAAAACTGTACAAAGTTTACTCCGAAATGCTCCTTCGTTCTTTAGAATGCTCAAACATTCGGAACTTTACAACCGATAGTGCTTTTTTTAAAATAGACAATGAAATATAACCATAAGAAAAAGAATTATAAATATCCATAATTTTGAAAATTAACTATCATTAGCAATTTTGCGAATTATGATTTTGAACGACCACGGGTAATTCGTTCATACTAAGTTATGCAAAATGCTCTAAAATTAGGAGGTTGCAAGCATGAGCTTGTACCAGTTAGGTGATGAGCAGCAGGCTTCGCTGCAAAAAATTCGCAAACGTGTCATAGAAGCTATAGGTAAAAACATGGACTTGTATGGGATCACTCTGTCTGCGGGGCATTTGTACGGTTTGCTGTTTTTTGCGGATAAACCGATGACGCTGGATGAGATGGGCCGTGAAATGGAAATGAGTAAAACCAGCATGAGTACGGGCGTCCGGACGCTATTGGATTTGAAAATGGTGAACAAGGTGTGGAGCAAAGGCTCGCGCAAGGACTTGTATGAAGTCGAATATGATTGGCATCAAACATTTACTGACTTCTTCGCTATTAAATGGAGAAAAGCGGTGGAAACGAATCTGCTGGTGCTGCGTAAAGCCATTGATGAGCTGAACAGGCTGATAGAGCAGGGTGGAGAATATGATGAATTTAAGGCGATTCTCCAGCAAGACCGTCTGAAAATGAAGCAGGCCGTAGCCTATTATAAGTGGTTAGACCGATTAATTGACTCTTTGGAGAGTGAAGAAATTTACAAGCTGATTCCAAAGGAAGAAGTACAAGATTAATTGCCTATATCCTATCCTGTCTACAACATGCCGGAGCGCCAAAAGCGCTTCCGGTTTTTTTGTGTTTCACTTAATAAAGGATTAATTGGCTTAACTCGATTTTTGGTTTGTCCCAGTGCACAAGGTATAATAGAACTATGTAAGGATTGATATTATGCCGTTTGTGTTGAACATACGAGATAAAGGGGGGTTGATGATGGAGAGTATTACAGTACATACCCGTCTAGGTCAGTTGCGTGGGGAGTCGGGGGAGGGATATCATGCATGGAAAGGTGTCCCATATGCCCAGCCTCCTGTTGGAGAACTCCGTTTTCACGCACCTCAGCCTTTGAAGCCTTGGAAGGGTGTGCGGGCTGCGACGAGGTTTGGGCCGATCTGTCCGCAACCTATGCCATCAGCAGACAGTATGACCGGGAATCTGGCAGAACCGCCTGAGCAGTCGGAGGATTGTTTGTACCTGAACGTGTGGACACCAGCTTCAGAGGCTCCTGTGGAGGGACGTCCAGTGATGGTGTGGATTCACGGGGGAGCCTTCGTCACCGGGTCTGGAATCATTCCTTTATATGATGGGGCGCGAATGGCGCAAAAGGGTGATATTGTCGTTGTTACGATCAATTATCGGCTGGGACCGTTCGGATTTTTGCATCTGACTCCACGTGGAGATGGTCTGACTTCTAATGCGGGGCTGCTGGACCAAATTGCCGCACTGGAATGGATCAGGGACCACATTGATGTCTTTGGTGGTAACCCGGACGAGGTGACAGTGTTCGGTGAATCGTCGGGTGCGATGAGTATTGCCGCTTTATTGGCGATGCCGGCTGCTGAAGGCTTGTTCCAGCGCGCGATCTTGCAGAGCGGTGCTTCGCAGGTGCTGCCGACTCCGCAGGCGGAGCAAATAGCAGCTGTGTATCTGCAGCAATTGGGTGTGGACACTCAACATCCTGAACGGTTGTTTACGCTGCCGACGGATGCCCTGATGCTTGCGATGGCGAAGACGCATGAAGTGATTGGACCGGGTATGGCGATGATTTACCAGCCCGTTGTGGACGGTGTGATTTTGCCTAGCGAGCCTCTGACTGCGATTGCGCAAGGATCAGCGAAGCAGGTAAGTGTTCTGATCGGAACAAACTTGCATGAGGGTGACTATTTCATCCGTAAAGAATCCCATCTTATGGACAAAAAGACAGCGTGTCTCGCATTGGAAATGATGACGGGTATGCCGGATATCCCCGAAGTGACAGAACCTTTTCCTGTGACGATTGAGGGTCAGGCGCAAATGCTGACCGATCTAATTTTTTGGCGTCCTGCCTTAGCTCTCGCGGCTGCGCAGTCAGCCTATGCGCCAGTATGGATGTATCGTTTTGACTGGACATTTCAGGGGCATCCAACCTTTAGAAAGGCCGTTCATGGCGCGGAAATTGCGTTTGTTTTCGATAATCTGGAGCTGCTGGACAAGCTCGGATTAGAGATTCAACCGTCGATGCGGACGTTGGCTAAGGAAATGCAGCAGGCATGGGTGACTTTTGCACGTACTGGAAGGCCTGAGCTGCCAGAAAGGGAATGGTCGGCGTATGACAGGGAAAAACGCGCTACGACCATTTTTCATGAGAATATCACTGTGGAGTATGACCCGGAAGGGGATAAACGGCGCCAGTTAATGGGGCAGATAGGTGTATAAGCATGTAACAACTTCATTTAGCCCATTTAATTAAAAAGGCCCTCGCTCGTAATGAGGGACTGACCTTGTTAGTGAGACAGGGGTCAATCCCTCGTATTTGGACGAAGGCTTGTTTTAATGTGGAAGCTAAATTTTAAATCGCTTCACGAGTGCTTGTAAATCCTGTGCCATCCTGGACAGCTCCTGGGACGAAGAAGCGATTTCCTCCATGGCCGCCATCTGCTCCTGAGCGGCAGCGGATGTAGTCTGTGAGCTGTCCGCCGAACTGCGGGACAGGCTTGCCAGATGGGTCACGGTAGCCGAAACCTCTTCCGTGCTGGCCGAGATTTCTTCAGCAGCAGCGGATACGCTTTGAATTTGCTCTACGATATGAGACGTGGAGCGCTCAATATTCGCAAAAGCACCTTCTGCATCCTGGCTGATGCGCAATCCTTCACCCACCTGATTACGAACATTGCCATTCATCGTAGCAGTAGAGCGTTGGATCAGATCCAGCATCTGCGTAATAATCTGACTGATGGAATCGGCGCTTTCCTTGGATTGCTCCGACAGCTTGCGTACTTCTATAGCGACCACGGCAAATCCACGGCCGGCTTCGCCTGCTCTGGAAGCCTCAATGGATGCATTTAGAGACAACAAGTTCGTTTGCTTGGCAATGGCAGCAATAGCACTATTCATCTGCTTCGCATTGTCAGAGAGCTGTGACAGCTCATCCATCAGGCTAGCCGTTTGACTTACAGCTTCCAGAATACGGTCCATCTGTGCCCGCACATTGCTAATCATTTTGCTGCCTTGAGCAACATCCTGCTCGGTATGTCCTGCTGAATCCACGATAGAGCTGGCTGATTCGGCAATGGTGCTGACACCTTTGGCCATTTCTTCAACGGCATTGGCGGTTTGCTCGGATGCCTCGGCGCTGGTGGCCGCATTTTCGGCGGATTCCATGACGGTTTCCGCTACATGCTGTACAGATTCCGTTGTTTGCTCCGTGCTTTCCTTGATCATCAGGGAAGAGGAAGCAAGTCGGGAGGACGTTTGATTGACCTCGGAAACCATCGTATGCAAGGCATGTGTCATCTGGTCAAAATTCTGGGCCAGCTCGCCGAACTCGTCCTTACTGGACAGGTTAACACGTTCGGTCAGATTCCCATCCCGGACGATACGTGTTCCTGCTTGCAGCTTGCGCAGCGGAATCAGGAATGAACGAATCATCAGGAAAATAATGATAGCAGCAACCAGTACGGATATGGCGATAACGATGAGACTTTGTTTCAAAATCGGTTGGGCAGCATCACTGTAATCCTCCAGATCCGACAGTGCGATAATGCTCCATCCGGTGACAGGGTCCTTGAGTGTAAAGGCTAGCACGTCTCTATTCATAAATTGAATTTGTGATATGGAAGGAGTATCATTTTCAGCGTTTTTCGCTTCGGGAAGTCCCTCAATGGTGTCTGCCGGTTTTTTGCCTGTATTGTTAAAGGCTGCTCCAGCTCCAGACACAATTTTATGATTAGAATCAACAATAAAGAGTCCCCCGCGTTCGCCAATCTTAACAGACTGGAGGCTTTGACTCATTTTGTCCAGATTCAAAGAGAGGGCAATAGCTCCTTGACCGTCTTCCAGCGTTTTTGATAAATTAACCACTAAATTTCCTGTCGTGACGCTGACAGCTGGAACACTGACGGATACTTTGTCCTTTTCCTGCATCGCATTTTTGTACCATTTTCTCTCCCTTGGATCATAATCGGCCTCCTTTTTTTTCGGCGTACGAATATATTGTCCTTTCGCATTGCCGAGGAGCGCAGCATCCAACTCGGGATGAGCCTTGACGATGACATTCAATTTTTTCTGAAGGGCATCTTCGTCGGCAGCAATGGAATCAGATTTGATTTCAGTGGCAAGCACGTCCACATCCTTCATAATAGGCGATACATACTGATTGACATTGCTTCGAATCAGATACAGATTCGTGTACACAGAACCGCTCATTTGCTGACTGAGTTGCGTTGTAGCACCTTGATAAGAAAAGTATCCAATAAGTGCACTTGGAATCAATAAGACAGCCAAAAAAGCTACAATCAATCTTGTTCTCATTAAATAAAACTGTCTGAGAAACCTGGTCCACCATGGAACTGTTTGTTTTGCTTTAGTCATAGTTGTTCTCCTCTGTGTCTGATGATCACTACATTGTTTTATTCGACAAAAAGCAGTGGATTTTATAGATGTAATCTATGGCAAACGAAGAATAGTTGCATGTTTTAGACGTTTTTATTTAAAAATAGTTCAAAAGTAGCATATTATGTATTAATACTTATACATAAAAAACCAAATCGGAGACGCAAAAGCATCATCGCGATTTGGCTTAGGGATTTGACTCGGATAAGTGATGAAATGGATATGAACTTACCTGTTAGTTTTTTTGCTGACGTGAAATCATAAACAGTGTAATCCAGATAAGCATAAAACCAGTCAGTTGTGCTATGGTAACAATTTGCTGGAATGCGATCCAGTTAATCACGACACCGACCATAGGAAAGCTCAATTCCGCCATGGTGGCATAAGACGCTTTGGTCGTGCTCAATCCCTTGTAATACAGCAGCAGGCTGAGAAGACCCGGCAGCAGTGCCTGCAATAATAGATTGATAATCACGGCTGCGCCCGCCCATGTACCAGCAGGCATATTCCATGGCGCATGCTCCACAGAGGTGAGAACAATCAGCATGGGGAGCGCCACCATGAAGCGCAGGGAGGTTACCGTCTCATATTTCATCGAGCGAAGCAAATAGCTTCCCATAACTGTCGAGCCGCCCCATAGTACCGCTGCTCCCAATGCCAGCAGACTGCCGACTTGGACAAAATCACGAGCATGCCCGAAGGGGAGTGACCAGCCGAAGGTAAGAAGATACGTCCCTAACAAAGCGATAACAATAAGAATTCCAAAATTACGCGGCAGCATTTCCTTCAAAATAATACGTGCCAGAATAATAGCGACCAACGGCTGCAGTTTTTGGAGTAAAAGAACGGCATTCAAATCACCGTTGCTGAGTGCCATGGTGAAAATCACGCTGGCCAAAGCTGAACCGCCCCACGAGACGAACAAAATAGCAAAAGCTTGGCGGAGCCGTACTGCTTTAAGCTCCTCACGGTGCTTCCACAGGATCGGTGCCAAAGCAATAAAAAGCAGCACGTGCTCCATCAGTACAATTTGGGCTGATGTGAATGATTTTAACAAAATAATACGAAACAGCGGGTCAGCACCCCACAAGGCTGCTCCAATCGCGACTAGCCAAAAACCGCTTTTCATGTGAGAACTGCGATCAAAACCCTTGGAAGTTAGTACAGTTGATGTTTGACTCATATTCAATTAGCTCCTTGCGAATACAGGACCGGTGGCACAAATGGCACAAAAACCCCCGTCCATGGCAAGAGGCCATGCAAGACGGGGGTTGATCAAATAAACTTGCCGCACTCATCCACTTCACGGCATGTTCATGCTTCGATCTTCTTCCATCCGGACTTTACCGTCGGCTTTGGCATCTCACCAAATCAGTCCGTATCCTGTTGCCAGATACAGAGTCGCGGGCTTAGCTCCATGAGCCATACCGCCGGTTGGGAATCACACCCTACCCCGAAGATCCTTATTCCGTTTTTTAATTTCTCCTATAGGATATACCCGTTTTAGAATGAAGTCCAGTGAAAAATGTGTGTACTCATTTTACGAGGTAATATCCTTATACTCAATGCGGCGAATCGCTGCATAGGCGACAAGCATTCCCAGCACAGAAAAGCCAATTTGCACGAGGGCAAAGGAGCTAAGCGTAGGGCCGTTATTATTGGAGAAAAGCAATGCTACAATCAGGATGGAGGTCACAATGGTTGTGGGTACAGAATATTTTCGCATTCCCATATACAGCGGAACCAATCCCATAAAGCTGGCGGCAACGGCATTCATCAGCGTCCGTACTGATTGCTGGCCCAACACAGCAAGCGTAAGCTGATCGGGTACAATAACGACAAATTGATTAAGCAGATGAATGGCAGCTGTAATGACAATTTCCGATATCATAATGGACAGGAACGTAAACAGTAGCACGACCAAGAGTTTGGCAATCATCAGCTTTTTACGGTGGATCGGGTACATGAACAAGATGGTAATTGATTTGGACTTGAATTCGTCTACAATAAAGCGGCACAGCAGAACAGAGGCAAATACGATAAAAGTGGCCCTGACCAAATTGTCCATGAGATCCAGAATCTGAGTGTACTGTGCAAATTCGTGTATACCTTCACTTTGGGTGGTCTTCGCAATGAGGCAGGTAAGCCCAAGAATGCAGACATTGGCGATCAGGGCTGAACGGATATATCCTGCCAGATGGAATTTTTTCAATTCTAGCTGCATCAATTTAAGCATGGAGATCACCTCCATTTAGCAGACGCAAAAAGTAATCTTCCAGCGTACTGTTTTTCTGATGAATGGAATCCACCTCTACATCATTGATAATGAGGGTTTTTGTAATTTGCTTTTGCGGTACACTTGTATCGTAAATACGTACACATTGCTCGTTCAGTACCCGAATATTATTCAGATTCAGATGATGCGAGAGGACGTAGACTGCCTTTTTGCAATCATTGGTTGAAAATTCGATGTATTCGGTATTGGTTTCCCGCACCTGTTCCATCGACACTTCCTCAATCAGCCGCCCGTGATTAATGACGCCCACCGTATCTGCAATCTGCTCAATTTCCGCTAAAATATGACTGGACACAAGCAGGGTCATCCCGTATTCCTTGCACAGCATGTGGAATAACTGGCGGATTTCCTTGATTCCTACCGGATCCAGACCATTAATCGGTTCATCTAAAATCAGCAGCTCCGGCTTGGTCGCGATGGCTCGGGCGATCCCGAGACGCTGCTTCATCCCCAAGGAAAAGTCCTTTACCGGCTTGTCACCCGCGTTGCGCAAGTTCACTAGCTCCAGTGCATCCCGAACAGCCTGCTTGTTATAATAGCCCATGTATTCACAGTGCAGCTCCAGATTTTGCTGGGCCGTCAGCCTGTCATAAAAAATCGGATATTCGATAATCGAACCCATCCGTCCGAGCAGATGGTACGATTTTGGCGTCAATTTTTCACCGAACAATTCAATCTCACCCGATGTCGGCTTGAGCAGGTTGGTGATCATTTTCATTATCGTTGTTTTGCCCGCCCCATTGGGACCGAGAAAGCCATAGGTTTCCCCCTTTCGGACATTCATACTGACCTCTGCTACAATTTCATTGCCCTTCAGGGCTTTGGTCAGCTGATGTGTACGTAATATGTAAGTCATGGGTGTTCTCCCTTCGTATACTGTTGATGATTCAAGAATAAAGGGTGAAATATTCATTTTTCTTTCGTGATTCTTACAAATTTATTAAGTTCAATGAATAGTTAATAGTTGATTTTCTTCAAGGTAAAAGAGAAGACTGTCTGGTCATAAGGCTTGCTGGTCAATTGAATCTCTCCGTTCATCGTCTCGACCAGTCGTTTGGCAATCGTAAGACCCAGTCCGCTGCCTTGTACCGCCTTATTGCGTGAGTCCTCCAGTGTGTACATACGCTCAAAAACCTTGTCCTGCTCCGGCTCTTGTATGCCTTTCCCACGATCCCATACTTCTATACGCACGGTGTCCTGCTGTTCCCATAGACTCAGTCCCAGCGTCTGGCCGTCCGCCCCGTAGCGAATTGCATTAGAAATCAGATTGTTCAGCACCCGTGCAATGGCTCCTTCGTTTCCCAAGGCATGAACGGGATGCTCCGGGATATCAATATGCACTGCAAACCCCTGTGCGGTCAGCAGATCATAAAACTCCAAAATGCTGCGTCTGCACAGTTCTCCCACCTCCAGCCGTGTTAGTGGAATGTCCGTATCATTGGCCTCCAGCTTCGCCAAGCTAAAAAAACTGCCGATCAGTTCAATCGCTTCGTTTGTTTTTTGATGAATTTTGGATAGCAGCTTTGTACGTTCTTCCGGCAAAATATTCGGATCACCATCCAGCATCTCGGCATATCCAAGCACCACCGTAAGCGGGGTCTTGAGATCGTGCGAAATATTTGAAATCATTTTGCGCATGGCGATTTGGCTTCGGTTGTAATCCACCGACACCCTGAGATTCAGGTCCAGCAGACGGTTGATTTCTGTCATGAGCCGTTGCAGCTCAGCATCACCTGTGACATATAGCAGCTTTTCCGCATGGTTCACCGTCACAATCCGCTCCAGTAGGGTTCGGACATCCTGAATACTGCGCTTGTAGGCCATACGCTCCCGCCAAAACCATAAAATAACGACGGTTAGGATGATGACGACAATCCATCCCGACATGTTCTCGATGTTCATATCAGCCGTTCTCCCATTTATAGCCTATCCCCCAAAGCGTCTTAATGTGGGCAGGGTGAGAGGGATCTTCTTCGATTTTCTCACGCAGACGGCGAATATGGACATTAATCACGTTCTCGTCGCCCATATAGTCCTCTTTCCAGATAAATCCGTATAATTGCGCTTTCGTAAATACCCGGTTCGGATTGGTTACAAACAGCTTGAGAATATCGGATTCTTTGGCGGTTAGCTGAATTTCATTTTCATTGCGAATGACGGTAAAATGATCCAAATCAATATGCAGCTTGCCATAGGTCAAAACTGGTGCTTTCGGTTGTTCCTCCTGCTGTTGCTGACGGGCATATGTAGTGGATCTGCGGATGGCAGATTGAATACGTGCGGTCATTTCCAACATCGAAAAAGGCTTGGCGACATAATCGTCCGCACCAAATCCCAGTCCAAGCGCTTTATCCACGTCGGTATCCTTGGCAGACATAATCAGGATCGGAACCGCGCTACTGGTACGGATTCGACGAATCACTTCCATGCCATCTACCTTCGGCATCATCAAATCCACCAGCACCAGATCGTAGGTGTGACGTTCAAAGGCAGCAAGCCCGTCTTCCCCGTCATAGGCGGTGGTTAGTTTGTAGCCTTCTTTGCTGAGCGCTTTGTGCAGCATTTCGGCGATGGATAGATCGTCTTCAATAAGTAGTATGTGGGGATTCATAGGTGTGTGTAGCACCTCCTAATTTTGGGGATCAGTTCATAAGTAGGAATGTTAGATGAAACTGATTAGATTATATACGGGTCTGGGGAGGATTTCTATATATTTAAGCCTTTAAAATCAACAATGAAATACAAGGAATTTTAAGATGAATTTAAAAAAATGTAATAAAATACTGAATACTGCAAAGTGGCAACTTAATAGCTTTTAGGAGGAGATTAGAAATACATCAAATGTTATGGTTTGAGCTAAACTTCATTAGATTCAACAAAGAATTACAAATTTAAATACACCAAGTGTTAATTTCATTGTATTGAACTATATACATCGAACTTAAAAGTTTCATATCGTGCCACTGCGCAGTCGGATAGTGCTTCCCATCGCCACCGCCCCCGGATTTCTTGGATAAAGCCTATGATCAGGGTAGAAATCCGGGGACAAAAGCGACCGCTTCGCTTGTACAGCACTATTCCGCCTACTCCGTTTATATGTTCATTTTCGAGTTCGAATTATATAGCAAATATATTTACCATTATACCTCCAAGAAATCCATTACAATACAGACTAAAGGTCCATTTTGAGGACGGATTCCAATATTAAAAATAAAAATATCGTAGTCCTTGAAGTTGCTTGAAATTGAGAAGGTGGAGGGCTAAGGAAGAACTTTTTTTCCCAACCTCTAAATGGCATGATACAGGGAATTACCTAGAACCACAAGGGACTCAGACGTTTTTCTCTACATTCAAAGGGGAGGGGACTTATGGTTGGGAAAAAATTGCGAAACCCTTGTGGCTGTAGTAAAATAAGCACATTGTTAATACTGAAAAGCTTGATTTTGCTAGCCTTTAACCACAACATGTGATGTATTGAAATCGGTGTCGCCGTCCGGATCGCTGCGCAGGAATTGGACTTTAACCACAACATGTGATGTATTGAAATCTGTACTGAGATCGCTATTCCCAGCAGCAGCAGAAGCTTTAACCACAACATGTGATGTATTGAAATTGCTGTCAGCAACTTGGCTATACGATTCTTTAAAGCCTTTAACCACAACATGTGATGTATTGAAATAGAATTTGGGGTATTGTATACGCCGGACAAATCCGGCTTTAACCACAACATGTGATGTATTGAAATTTGTCAGCAGCTACAGTTTCACTTGGGTACCAATCCTTTAACTACAACATGTGATGTGTTGAAATTGGTAATACAGATCCACTGGCTGCCGATTCTTGCCCTTTGACCACAACATGGATGTATTTAAATTATAAGTAATTTACCTTTTTTCATGTCCACGCCCTAGCCTTTAACCGCAATATGAGATGCAGTGAAATTGAAGGAAATGAAAGCGACAATGGTGAAAGTCCGATTTTTACAAAAACATAAAGATATATTTAAAAATTGGTTGTAGTGATGCTCTTTAATAAGTCTCTGTACTTAATAAATGTTTTTCGGTTATGCTAAAATAAGATTACTGCTGACTTGTTAGGAGGAAAGAATATGCATACGAATAGAGAAGAACTTCAACGAATATTAAAACAAGCAAATGAATTTGCCCGTAAGCAAGCAAAGGAAGCAGGAGCTTCTATTTACTATATTAAAAATGGCAAGCGTGTACGCGAAGATGCTAATGGACAGAAGTATGAAATCGTCTTCGATACTTTGGGAATTCGTAAAGAGTATGAATTCCATGAATAGTTCCACACCTGCGATGACGATTTTTGCTGGAACTAATGGTGCGGGAAAAAGTACAATCAGCTTACAAATGAGAGATTGGATCGGAACCATCATTGATCCTGATCAAATTGCCAAATAATTAAAGCCGGAGGACCCTAGAGGTGCAGATTTATCTGCTGGCAGAGAAGCAGT
Source organism: Paenibacillus sp. Aloe-11 (assembly GCF_000245715.1). NCBI lineage: Bacteria > Bacillati > Bacillota > Bacilli > Caryophanales > Paenibacillaceae > Paenibacillus > Paenibacillus sp. Aloe-11. Next base: position 67,593 of record NZ_JH601050.1, read on the forward strand.
AAGGCGAATAAGATCTTTAATTAAAAACAAGGACAACTTTGCCGTTGAGACTACCTTATCAGGTACCTTTGCTTTGAGACATATGCAGATTGCAAAGGATCATCATTATAATATTATTATGTACTATATTGGACTTCAGGATGTACAGATGCATATTGACCGAGTTGCTTCACGTGTAGAGCAAGGAGGGCATTGGATTGGCTTTATTTCAAGAATGAATCGGATAGTGTACATCCTAGCGATGTTCCATTGTCCGATTTTGCTTTGTAACAGGGCAAAAGTTGAGTAATTGTGTGCTTCTCATTTTTTGTGTAAGCAAAGGTGAAAATTATCTCGATACTGGGATGCTATAGTTATAGTCTAATTTTCAGCAATCCTATAACTAAAATTATAAATTTTAATAAATTAAGATATTTCATTAAGCGCTGTAGGTAATTTTTACGTTTATCCTTAGAGACCATTTCGACATAGCCGAAGGCCTAAATTTTTTCCCAACCTCTTAAAAGGTATGAGACAGGGAATTACTTAGAGCCACAAGGGATTTAGACGTTTTTTTCTACAATCAGAGGGTAGGGGCCAACGGTTGGGAAAAAATTGCGAAACCCTTGTGGCTGTAGTAAAATAAGCACATTGTTAAAACTGAAAAGCTTGATTCTACTAGTCTTTAACCACAACATGTGATGTATTGAAATTTTTTTCTTGGAAGTCGGGAAACATGTCGTCCGTGACTTTAACCACAACATGTGATGTATTGAAATTTGGAAACGCATCACTGCCAAACCACAAAAAATCATCTTTAACCACAACATGTGATGTATTGAAATTAGGCAAACCCTAATGCCGTCAGCACTTCTAAAGATCTTTAACCACAACATGTGATGTATTGAAATTGCGTTTTTCTCCGTTTTTCTTGCGGTGATAGGTCTCTTTAACCACAACATGTGATGTATTGAAATGTTGTGCCGCTATCTTTGTATTTAAACTCCAACTTTCTTTAACCACAACATGTGATGTATTGAAATTCCAGTGTTATGGTAATAGTGTCAATCTGACCGTTGCTTTAACCACAACATGTGATGTATTGAAATAAAGCAAATGTATATGTGGATGCCAGCCATTAGCACCCTTTAACCACAACATGTGATGTATTGAAATATATCTACTGGGCCGGTTGCTGTAATAGTGATCGCTCTTTAACCACAACATGTGATGTATTGAAATCAGTCAGTGTTGAGTTTGGTATAGGGTCCGCACCATCCTTTAACCACAACATGTGATGTATTGAAATTTTGCTCACCATCGAAATGACCAGGATAAGAAAGAACTTTAACCACAACATGTGATGTATTGAAATAAGAACTCAGCAGTATTAGGATCAGCTTGTTTTTGCCTTTAACCACAACATGTGATGTATTGAAATCTTATGGGGCAAACGGTTGGCATCCTCATATTCACTCTTTAACCACAACATGTGATGTTTTGAAATTGGATGATGTGCTGCATTTCTTCCTAGATGTGAATGTCTTTAACCACAACATGAGATGTATTGAAATAAAGGTTGATACCTCCATTGATAGACAGGAGGGGTGCTTTAACCACAACATGAGATGTATTGAAATAGCCATTCTACCAGCATAATCATTTGCTTGATCGCCCTTGTGGAAAGAAGACGGAACATTTAAAAGAGTCAATAAAAAGTAGGGAGGATAGTTTTGGAGTACAGTGAATTGATAGAACGTTTTGAAATGGGAGAAGAGTTTCAGTTCTACTATAAAAACGATAGCTACTGGATTAGCCAGAATGAAGAAGAATACTTTCTTACTCGGGAAAGAGACAGTTTTTCGCAGTCGTTTGAATCAGCACGAGAGCTGTTTGCTAAGGGGAAGATTGACGATAAGACTATTTTAGAATTGTGGGATAACATAGAAATTTGAAAAAGTATATTTTGAGCTTGCTCCTTTAACAATAAAAATGGGAGTGAGCTTTTTTGTATAGTATGTTAAAAAGAAGGTTGTACTCGTAGAAAATCAAGGCAAGGCGTTTGTCTTGAATGTTTCAGGGAAAGTAGTAGTTCCTTCAAGTAACGAGGTAGTTGTTCCAACTGACTGGACCCGTATGTCGAAAGGAGGCGTTGAAATAAAGGCATCAGTTATCGCTTATGTTTTGATAGATACGGTGATAGTTATCTTCATGTATTCTTAACTTACTGATCAATGATGTTTCATTAGATGTGGTCAACTTTAGTGGCTGCATCTTTTTTGGTAAGACTCACGAACAAGATGAAAAGAAACATCCAATGTTAAGGTTTTAGTCTAGTTTGCAGTAGTTTTAAACTAGAATTAAAAATTTCAATACACCAAGTGTTTAGTTGAAATCATATTTTTTCTTCGATACACATTTTACATTATACTCTTGGGCAAGGGAACTCAACATAGACCAAAGGTCTATTTTTTTCCCAACCTCATAGCTGGTGTGAAAGAGTGAATTCCTTAGAACCACAAGGGATATAACCGTTTTTCTATATATTTGGCAAGAAGGGACTTACGGCTGGGGAAAAATTGCGAAACCCTTGGTGCTGTAGTAGAATAAGCACATTGTTAAATCTCAAAAGCTTGATTTTACTAGGCTTTAACCATAACATGAGATGTATTGAAATATCTGTATAAAAAACCACGAAAAAACTCCAGCACACTTTAACCATAACATGAGATGTATTGAAATAGTTAAAAAGGCTCATGGTGGTGCTCGTGAGAATGCCTTTAACCATAACATGAGATGTATTGAAATGGAGTACATAAGGTTGTCCAATAGTCACCCACCGGCTTTAACCATAACATGAGATGTATTGAAATTGATCGAACAATACATTACAACCATTGCACTGTCCGCTTTAACCACAACATGAGGTGTATTGAAATTACGTAATGGGGCGGCGACACCACGTATTTAACGACTTTAACCTCAACATAAAATATACCAAGTCCTAGCCAACCAATCGGGCAGAATTGTTCTGGAGAAGCGTAAGCGGTTGCCTTTATCCTCGAATGTTAACCTTTGAAGGGTTTATACAATCCTATAAAATTCGGGGATAACAGCAATCGAAAGAACAATCTGCACGTGTAGCGGTTCGGGTATCATCGGAGCCGATTTTAAATAGAATTAAAATGATAGTTTACAAATCATGGAGCGAGGTCTATACTCTATATCAGATTAGGAGGTGAACGTATTGTATTATGAAATTCATATAACAACGTTAATGAAACAATCATCTCATCATCTGGAGATACCGGAGCGTATTGGAGCGTGGATTGGTCGGGCTGGGTTGAAGGATGAAGCGTTGAAGCAGACGCACTACGACAAGGACTACAAGCACTATACATTTGGATCGCCTTTCCCGCGTGAAAAGGAGGGGGTATACAAGCAAGGTCGTGTATACGTCATTACGATTCATAGTTCCGTAGAGCTTACGCTACGCCGAATATCCGCAGCATTGCAAGCCTTGCAGGAAGATGAGTATTTCCAGTTTATCGCCGCATCCCCTGTGCAGTCCAAGAAGCTGGCGCATATTACCGAGCTTACCACTGTTACTCCTGCTATTGTTACGATTGAAGGCAAACCGTGGGTGCCGGGTCTGAGTGTGGAGCTTTTACTGCAACGGATTCATGCTAATGCGGAGAAAAAATACAATCATTTATACCCCGACCAGCCTGTACGATTAGAACAACCTTTTATCGAAGGGATTCAGGTGTTGAATCATAAGCCGATTGCCTTGGCCTACAAAGGACGTAAGCTATTAGGTAATAAGCTGCGACTGCTTGTCAGAGAAGATGAGTATTCACAGAAGTTGGCAAGTGTGGTATTAGGCTCAGGAGCGGCAGAAAAGAATAGCATCCTTGGGGCAGGCTTTTGTATCGCCAAAGGACTGGAATAACGTGGAAAGGAGGCGCGAGGTATGCTGAAGGATTTGACGAACAGCTATCTATTGGCGAGGAATGATTTTCCCAACATCACATTTCTAAGACACCAACCCAAGGAAGGGCTGTATATTCGTTTGCGGCCGGATCAAGACTGGAACGAACAGGTCAGCCAGTTTGAAAGCGAACATATGATCATTACCAAAGAAGAACCTGATTTAGCACGTGAGAAGCTTTTTGAATGGTTCCAACAAAAAGATTATGTGAGTTCTCTGATCTCCATGAACAAAGCCGTAGATCCCGGCAAACAGCTTCATTCCAATAATCCGTACACCCTATATGCAAAAAGGGATGTTTTTTTAGCTGAGCCACTGGCAGATGGAACTACCGGGATGAGCACGCATCTTGCCCGTTTTCTGGACAAGACTCAGGCATCTGAGGTGCAGAAAAAGTGGGATGAGCTGATAGGTACCAAGAAGACTAGCAGCAAGATTGTTAGTAAGAAAAGCAGCACCGAGACTATCTTCACCAGTCCTACGCAGCAATTTTTCTCTGATACGGACTATGCATCTGTGCTGGAATATCTCGTAAGTGAGAAACGCCGGACAAGTATTGCACAGATTGAGCAATGGTATGCTACAAACCTGACTGCTTTCATCGACCATATCCGAACGATTCCTTTTAAGAATTACGTTAAAATCTTTTTCACCTCAGAATCTACTCCACTTCACTCATCAATGGATCACCCATCTAACGAATCTTCCAGCTTTTATTCATGGGACGAAATGTATGGCTATGAATATTTGCTATATACCATCCCAAAAATCTTTAATAGTAATGACTATAACCAAATGGTAGACGGAGCTTTGACAGGTCTTCCCGGTTTTAATATGAGCATGAACAGCAAGAAGCCGTATTTGGAGCATAAAACGATGCGTGTCGGAGCGCCTGTCCGTTTATCTCTGGAGGAAGCATTGCTGGTCAAGGAAGCGTCTGAATGGCTCCTTTCTCAGCCGAAGTTCCGAATGAACAAATTTGGCTATCATACAGATTTTTCCAAGAATTCCGAGAAAGTCGCAGAAGGCTATTTTTTGGTTTACGTGGAGGGCAAGGACAACGAGGTACAAGACTTTGAGAATGTACCTTTTTCCAAAAAAGTTCATGTTAACATCCGACTCAAGAATGTATTGGGTGTGATGACCAAAAATAAGTCTGGTGAAGAGTTTGTTAAGGATTACGGTTATCTGGAAAATGTAGAGCAACTGCAAAAAGAGATTAGCAGACAATTTTTTCGCAATCGGATGAACGGTGACTTTCTTCGTGATGAGCCGAAGGCGAGAGAAAAGGATTTTACCAGTGGGATGGTTGCATTGTTTATGCAGAGCAAAAAGGGCTTCCATGACTGGTTTTTCAAGGGAACGACCGCCACGATCCGCTCTCAATTTGCACGAGTGACGCTTCGACTCATAGAGGAACAGCTACTACGTGTAGAGCCAGCAGGACAAGAGAAGTCGAGGTTGGATCTACGTGGATTGGCCGATGCGATGAATGTAAGACTTTCGCTAATGGCATATTTGGAAGGGGAGGAATACACAGCTATGGGAAATCGTCTGATTGCAGTGTCCAATGGACTGAAAGATAAACTGGATACGTTGGAAAAGCGGAAACCAAAGGAAAATATAGAGCCGATCTATGTAGTAACGGATGATGAGTTTTATTATTTGGCAGGACAACTTGCCTTTTATTTGAAAAGCCAGTCCGAAGCCCAACAGAAAAAGGGGGATTTGCTTGGACCTTTTTTCATGGCAAAACGCAGCACACAGCTTAAAAAGCGGCTTGAAGAAGCATATCATTTGCACCGCCACAAAATACTGCTGCAATATACTAAATTAAATTGGGCTTTAGCGAATGTGAATGCCTACCAGCCAGACAAAGAATTCCAGCATGAAGATGCAAGAGAGATGTTCCTGGCGGGGTTATTTTCGGACAACTGGTTCTGGAAAAAAGGCGAGAACGAGAAACCAAGCAGCGAAGGGGAGAACGGACATGGCGAAGAAAACTAATCGTGTGGTAGGACTAATCGGGATTGTCAGCCGGATGGCGAACTGGAATGCAGACTTTAGCGGACAGCCAAAGACAACCAGCACAGGCCAAATTTTTGGTAGCGACAAGGCGTTAAAATACAGCATCAAGCGCTTATGGGCAGAGGAAGGACAGAAGGTACTGTATATTCGTTCGTATAAAGTGAGCAGCGGCAAGGACAAGAAGGCGGACAAGGCAAAGGATGCGGACAAAGGGAAAGAAGAGAAGCTCCAGCCTCGTAATCTCGCAGAACGTTATGAATATCTTTTCGGTGAAGAAGTATCCAAAAATTCACGTGAAGTGCTGGGCAAGCTGTTTCAATGTGTGGATGTTATGAATTTTGGTGCAACGTTTGCAGTGAAGGATCAGAATATCGGTCTGGCGGGTCCGGTGCAAATTGGTCAGGGCTTTAATAAATTTGATTGGTCGAATCTGGAGGTACAGGATATTTTATCTCCGTTCCGTAACTCGAACGAAAAGAGCGAGGACAATGACGCCACCTCCATTGGTAAAAAGAGAACGGTGGACGAATCCCATTATATTTATCCTTTTTCCGTCAATCCGAAGCATTATGATAACTATCTGGAACTGCTGGCAGCTGAGGGCTTTGAAGGGTACACAGAGGAAGCGTATCAGGCTTTCAAAACGGGAGCATTAACCGGGGCTACTTTACAAAATACCAACAGTAAATCCGGCGCGGAAAATGCTTTTGCCCTATTCGTGGAATTTAAAGCGGGGAGCACGGCGTATTTACCGAATCTGGACCCTTATGTGAAGGTAGATAAGGACAAGGACGGAGAGAAGACGGTTTATGATCTGTCGGCCCTTGCACCGCTTTTGAACGATGTAAACGAGGAAATTGAAACGGTAGAATTATACGTTAATCCGTATGCATCGCGTGTAGAGCTGGATTTTCCGGGGCTGCGGACGTTTAACATCTTTACGCGCAGCGAGCTTCCTCAAGGCTAGAGGATGATTACATCGGGGAAGGAGGGAAGAAAGCATGCAGGCGTTATGCTTTGAGTTGAGCGGAGAAACAGCGTTTTTTAAAAAGCCGGATGTTAACGTATATGCGTATTTTACATACAGTCATATCCACAAGGTTGCGTTATATGGCTTGCTCGGTGCGGTACTCGGACTTGGCGGCTATACGCAGCAGTATGAACGGAATATGGCGTTGGGCGGTAAAGCCAAACAGGATAACCCGGCGATGCCATACCCTGAATTTTATGAGGTGTTTCGTCATGCTTCGGTAAGCATCGTGCCGCACGGGGATCGGGGATATTTTTCGAAAAAAATCCAGATTTTCAACAACACAGTCGGTTATGCAAGCCAGGAAGAGGGCGGTGTGCTGAATGTGCGAGAGCAATGGTTGGAGCGTCCACGCTGGACGATCTACGTGGCAGATGATGGGGGCCTAGATCGGGAGATATTTGATCGGCTTGCAGACTATGTACAGCATTCCAAGGCTGAATACATTCCTTATCTGGGGAAAAATGATCATCCGGCTACGATATCCAAGGCTCGGTTAGTTGAGTTGGAGCCAGCGAGTGAACCGGAATATATCGACTCCCTCCGGGCTGCACATGTACTTGTGGATACGGGAGGATATGTGAAAGATGATCAGATGCAATCCTACTTGCAAGAGTATCTCCCCGTAGGGCTGAATACAGCCAACAACGGTTACATTCTGGAGCCGCTTGTATTTTCTAATCAGGAAATAGATACAGATGAGCTGAAAGCCGAAGATTTACAAAAAATGTACCGGGATGCTGACAATGACCGCACTTTGTATTTTATCTAAAAAAGGGCGGTCGTTTTCATAGATGGAATCAACACCGGGTATTCTCCATTGTCAGGATGGGGAGCGCCCGGTTTTTTATATGGATTTTTTTAAATTATACCCAAGGAAAAGAGGGAAGACGATTTGCGTATTCATGTATCCATACAGCATTGGCTAACGGATGAAGGGAAAGGGAGGCTGAAGGCGCACACGGCAAAAGAAGAGGGGCTTCAACAGGATGAAATGCTCGAGGAGCATAGTGATCTGGTCATGCATCATGCTGAGATACTGATGAGGGATAATGGTGTGGAAGCTGCGGTACATAGGGCGCTGGATCGTCTTGGCATAGATGGAGATCCGCTGGATGAATCATTAAGGCAAATGATCATGTATTATTTTAGACAAGCCATTTATTTGCATGATCTTGGCAAGGTGAACCCGGCCTTCCAACGTATCAAAATGAAGAACAATGAAGTTAAAAGGAACGCTGAGTTGGGAGACAGTAACCATTCCATGCTGTCTGCTGTGCTTTACTTGCATATTCATTTACGACAGGTGCAGGAATGGCATGATACAACAGAACTGTATCCAAACCGTAGGAAGCATAAACGCAAAGTACTTGCATTCCTGCATCATCTTTTATATTCATTCGCATATACGATCTCCCGCCACCACACGTACCTGGGAAATATGGATGAAGATATGGGAGAGCAGGTAAACGAATTTGAGTTAAAAATAAAAAATCAATATAACCGGGTCAAAGAGAATCCTGATTATATTCGCTATTATCGTGATCAGCAGGACTTGTTACAGAACGATAACGTATTTGGGTGCATCCGTCTGGAAGGCAATAAACGTCAAAATAAAATACACAGGCCTTTTCCTTTCTATGTGTTGGTCAAGCTGCTGTACTCCACGATGGTCGCATCGGATTTTCGGGCGACGTATCAATATATGGAGCAGCAAGTACCGGAGATGCATTATTTTGGAGAACGTCTTCCACTGGAGCCCATGCTTGAGGCTTATCGTCAGACGGGAATTGTGCAGGGGATTGAGTCCTATCGCCAAAATCCTGATGCTTCTGACTTGTCTGAGATGAATCAGCTACGGGCGGCGTTATTTATCGAAACGGAAAAGCGGTTGTTAGAGCGACTGCAAGAGCCTGTTTTTTATCTCGAAGCTCCTACAGGTTCAGGTAAAACAAACATGTCTATTAACCTGGCGCTGCATTTGCTGAATAGTGGTTTAGGACTGAACAAGTTAATTTATGTATTTCCGTTCAACTCTCTGATCGAGCAGACAAGACAGACGCTGAATGGGATTTTCCACAAGGAGCAGGTAAACGGCTATCGGGTGGAAGTTATTAATTCGATTACTCCGATGGTGACCGAGGAAGAACTAGAGGCAGAAGCTACTTTGGAAGGGAAGAACCTGGAGCCAGACAACACGGATTTCAAAAGAGTGCTGTTGGAGCGTCAATTGCTGCAATATCCGGTGACACTGACTTCTCACGTGAACTTTTTTAATTATCTATTCGGGACAGGACGAGAGGCCAATCTAGCATTCGCTCATTTGTGCAATAGTGTCATTGTATTGGATGAAATTCAGAGCTACCGAAATGAATTATGGAAGGAAATTATTCATTTTCTGCGATCTTTTGCGGATATTCTGAACATTAAAATTATTATCATGTCCGCTACCTTGCCAAATCTGGATTTGTTACTGGAGCAGCGAGATCATGAGGAAGCAATACAAACCTATACACTGGTGCAGAACCGGGAACGTTATTTTACCCATTCGTTGTTTAGAGAGCGCGTGAAGCTGGATTTTAATTGGTTGAAACAGGGCAAGATGCAGCCGGAACAAGTATTGGAGCATGTTGAATCTGTAATCAAGCAGCGAGAGCGAGATGGGCAAGGGAACAGGGTGCTGATCGAGTTTATCAAGAAAAAGACGGCACGCCAATTTTATAATCTGCTGCTGGAGCAGAATTTGGGCTTTGACGTCTATGAGCTTACCGGGGATGATAGCTACTCCTATCGCCAAGAACTGTTACGGCAATTAGGAAAGGATGAACATGGGAACTTTTATCTCAATGATGTGGTCGTTGTTGCAACACAGGTGATTGAAGCCGGGGTAGATATTGATATGGATGTGGGCTTTAAAGATATTTCTTTGCTGGATAGCGAGGAACAATTTTTGGGTCGGCTGAATCGTTCTTGTCTGCGTGATTATTGCAAGGCTTATTTCTTTAATTGTGACGAGGCAAATAGTGTATACAAAAAAGACGGGCGTCTTAAGTATGATCTTATGGATGAGCAGTATCAAAAAATGCTTGAAAATAAAAATTTCAGTGGATTTTATGACAATGTTATTCATGAAATCAACAAATCTCGTGAAAAACCGGATCAACAGCATTGGAGCGACTTTACCCAAAAAGTACAGGAACTTGAATTTCCAGATGTACAAGAGCATATGAACCTCATTCCTGATCAAAGTGTGACGCTGTTCCTGAACTATACCTGCCCAATGAAAGACGCTCCCCCGCTGAACGGTCAAGATGTGTGGGATGAGTTTGTTAGATTGTCAGACAAGCGGTTGGAGATGGACTATTCAGAAAGAATGATTCGCTTGTCCGTGGTGCGTGCTCAAATGAATAACTTTACTTTTATTTATCCGCTTCCCCAAATGTATACAAAATGGGGACAGGTAAAGCCGGGGATACACACCCGTTGTATAGGTACTTTGTATTTCGTGGAGCACGGTGAACAATATATGGATATGGACGAGAAGACGAATACCAAGAAGTTTAATCGTGCTAGATATGAGGAAGATGAAAAGAGGCTTTTGCTATGAGAATTACCGGAACGATGGTGAACTATTATGTACACTGCCGTAGACAATGCTGGTTGTTTGCCAACGGGATGAATTTTGAGGATGACAGTGAGGATGTACGAATTGGCAAGGTCATGCATGAGCTGCAAAGTGAAGGGAAGAAAAACCGCGAAGTCGCAATAGAGGGCATCAAAGTGGACAAGCTGACCAGTGACTATGTGACCGAAATCAAAAAGTCAGACGCTGATGTAGAGGCAACGAAATGGCAGACGCTGTATTACATGTATGTACTCAAGCAAAAAGGGATGGAGCGCAAGGGGAAAATCCAGTTCAGCGAGCGCAATAAACAGGCTAGTAAAACAATAGAGTTGGAACTGGATGAAGCGGCGGAACAGGCAATGGAGCAGTTGCTGGCTGAGTTAGAACAATATTTGCAGCAGGAGCAGCCCGATCCGGCGATACGTGAGAAAAAATGTACCCGCTGCGCCTATCTTGCCTACTGCTTTTTATAAGAAAGGAGGACGACAAAAATGTCCAAAACAGCGCCATCTACTAGATATATACGTACTCCGGGCACTTTGGGACGTGAAGATAATTCACTGACATTTCGGAGTGAAGAAAGAGGGATCGTACACCTGCCGATTCATGGATTGAAGGAGCTATATTTACTCAATGAGATAACGTTGAACAGCAAGCTCCTGTCTTTTCTGTCGATGGCAGGGATAACAGTCCATTTCTTCGATTACTATGGTCATTTTAGAGGCACCTTTTATCCGAAGGACGCAAGGGTGAGCGGTAAGGTTAAGCTATTGCAAGCGAAAGCCTGTTTGGAGAGAAGAATACCTATTGCTGCTGCTTTTATTGGTTCCATTGCAGCTAACATCCATGAAGTGCTGTATCACTATTATAAACATGGCAACAAGGAGATCAAACCATATCTGGATTGGCTGAAAAAAGATGTACCACGATTATTAGATAAAATGGAGGATATTCCGAGATTGTTGAGTGTGGAAGGAGAGATTTGGAGACGGTTTTACGATACATTTAAGACGTTCCTGCCTGAAGACTTTAAAATGAATAAGCGAGTCAAGCGCCCACCGGACAATCCGCTGAATGCACTAATTAGCTTTGGTAATACCATTTTGTACACAAAAACGATTTCGCAAATTTACCATACCCATCTGGATCAGAGTATCAGTTTTCTGCATGAACCGAGTGATCGACGATTTTCCCTCAGTCTGGATTTGTCTGAGCCGTTCAAGCCATTGTTGGTGTACCGTACTATTTTTGAATTGGTGAACAACCGAAGAATACAGGTTAATAAGCATTTTGAAAAGGATTATAATTACTGTATTTTAAATGGGACGGGTCGCGATGTATTTATCACCGCGCTTGAAGATCGGATGAAGCAGGTGTTCGATCATGGCATACTCAAACGGAAGGTCAGCTATTTATCTGCTATTAAATATGATGCTTACAAGTTAAAAAAGCATATCGTCGAAGGAACGCCTTTTGTTCCCTTTTTAGAAAAGGAAAAGAGGTAGAGGATATGGCGAAAAATTATAACTATGTCATTCTGGTGTATGACATCGGAGAAAAGCGAGTGGGTAAGGTATTTAAAATATGTAAAAAGTATCTCGTTCATTTTCAGAAATCCGTATTTCGAGGTGAAATTACCCCCGCTAATTTAATTCAGCTACGCGCTGAGTTAAAAAAGGTTATTGATGAAGGGAACGACTTTGTTGCTGTTTTTAAGATGACAGGTGATTATGTTTTCGACGAGGAAATCATCGGTGCCCGCATGAATGATTCGGAGTCCTTATTGCTGTAATTTTCCCAACCTCCTTAGTAGACAGATAGCCGTTACTTCTTACAGCGCCAAGGGTTAACAGGCATTTTCTGTGCCATTAGCTGCATCCGTCTTCCGGCTGGGAAAAAATTGCGAAACCCTTGGGGCTGTAGTAAACTAAGCACATTGCTGAAATTAAAAAGCTTGATTTTGCTAGCCTTTAACCACAACATGAGATGTATTGAAATTGCGCCTCCTGTGTATCGTATTTAGACAATCCATACCTTTAACCACAACATGAGATGTATTGAAATTTAATATTGTCCATCTAAGCTACCCCCACGGAAAAACTTTAACCACAACATGAGATGTATTGAAATCGGGCTTGGTCCAGCGGGCTCACTGTCGGTTTTGCTTTAACCACAACATGAGATGTATTGAAATTGTTTTCCAATTGACTCTTCACAAGCCGTAATTCGGCTTTAACCACAACATGAGATGTATTGAAATGATTTTGCGATGTCTATCTTGACGTGCCCCATGTTACTTTAACCACAACATGAGATGTATTGAAATGATTTTGCGATGTCTATCTTGACGTGCCCCATGTTACTTTAACCACAACATGAGATGTATTGAAATGATTTTGCGATGTCTATCTTGACGTGCCCCATGTTACTTTAACCACAACATGAGATGTATTGAAATGCAGCGAAATCAAAAAAGTTGCGAACATAAGTATATCTTTAACCACAACATGAGATGTATTGAAATCGGTATCCAGCCCCGGCCCTAAGAACTGGCTTTTGGGCTTTAACCACAACATGAGATGTATTGAAATTACAAATATCTATCAAATAGGGGGAAATGAGAATTGCCTTTAACCACAACATGAGATGTATTGAAATTTTTGTGGTGTTGCTAAGATCGCTTTCCGCTCATCTCTTTAACCACAACATGAGATGTATTGAAATTGGTCAGCCCAGCTTCTGCCTTTGCCAACAGATTGCGCTTTAACCACAACATGAGATGTATTGAAATTCAAATATTCCTTTAGGCGTTACGTCTGAACGATAAACTTTAACCACAACATGAGATGTATTGAAATTCGTCCAAGTAATCCCTAGTTTCGGTCTTAGTACCGTCTTTAACCACAACATGAGATGTATTGAAATGTTTCTGCAACCTCCCACGAATCTGGGCAATCTCCCCTTTAACCACAACATGAGATGTATTGAAATCATTAATCTACTCCTTTTCTACAATCAAAAATTTTGCTTTAACCACAACATGAGATGTATTGAAATAACTCTCCAGGCACTTTAGGAGTCAGCGTATCTTGCCTTTAACCACAACATGAGATGTATTGAAATTATAAGCAGCCTCTGCCCTCTCTCGGGGGCTGGCGTCTTTAACCACAACATGAGATGTATTGAAATGAAATTTGCTGGAGTCAGACCTAAAAGAGATACGCTCTTTAACCACAACATGAGATGTATTGAAATATTAGTACGTTGTCCGCATGCCCCAGCGCGATTAAACTTTAACCACAACATGAGATGTATTGAAATTATGACTTCTCGACTCCCGTATGCAAGAGAATCCTTCTTTAACCACAACATGAGATGTATTGAAATGCATATGCAACTGCCTCAACGCCAACCTTGTGTAAACTTTAACCACAACATGAGATGTATTGAAATTTCGCCGCAGCACGGACAAGCCCGTTCCGGGGGAGCCCTTTAACCGCAACATGAGATGTATTGAAATATTTTAAGTGAGTGGTACAAGCTGTTCACGCAGCGTACTTTAACCACAACATGAGATGTATTGAAATTACAATGCGGCAGATGGATCGGCTACGGCTTTGGCCTTTAACCACAACATGAGATGTATTGAAATAAGCGGCGCGAAGACGCTATAAAACGGATGCAGCAACTTTAACTACAACATAGGATGTATTGAAATTTATTATCGGGCATGCACAGGGGATCGGCATTAGCACTTGCTGAAGAAGATTTTTTCCTCCCCCTAACACAAGATGTAATCAACTTAATATCAACATACTTTTCCCTATATTATACTGAAAGAGTTTACAATCCAATCTTAGGAATAAGGTGTTATGATACCTGGGACATGCTTTATGCAAAAGATCAAGCATGTCGAATCATGAGCTGCGGCACAGGACCGTCAATAAAGGAGAGAACGATGTTTGTTATACGGGGAACACAAAAACTGCTGAAGGAATGGGATACCGAGCCACTTCACGTTGATATTTATCCGCCTTTAAATAGTTGGCATGCCAGCTTGTTTTTACTGAATCGGAGAAAAAATATTGTGTTTATGCATGATGCAACCCGCTTTAGCATTACGCTGTTTGGCATTAAAAAATCGCAGTACAAAAATCTGCCGACTCTTTTTATTCAAGCCCTGAAGGAATTCATGATCAGCGAAGGCTTTGATGAGCAGATCGTAGAGGCATACACACAGGAAGGCGAGCAGATGCTGGCTACGACGACAAACAGCCATAGTGTGATGAGAACCTTGGAAGAGCTTATTTTTGTCATGAAGGAATTGGATATGGAGCATGGGTGTGAGCTGGAAAAAAACCAGTGCAACAACCGGATTGTGTTTAAAACGGTGCAATACCAGTATCCTGTTGATACTTTTAAAGAAGCATTAGAAAAGCATTATAACCTGGAACGTGTTTGAGCTGATAACGCTGAGGTTAAAGAGCCGTTCGTTAAACAAAACGTGCCAAAAGAGTATCCACCAAAGTCCATGCGGGCGGGGATGCTCTTTTTTATCAGTTCATATGATGATAACGCTTGCGATGAAATGAATCATAGCGCAATAAACGGCACACTTTGGTAGAATAAAACATAAAGTATTTGACACCATAGATCTGATTTAAAAACGGGGGGTACATAACGAGCAATGAAGAGGATTATTGATGTAGCCAAGGAAGCAGGAATTGAAGAAGAGCATTTGGAGACGTATGGAAAATATAAAGCGAAGCTGAATCCGTCCCTGTGGGAGCAGTTGAAGGAACGCCCGAATGGAAAGCTGGTGCTGGTTACGGCGATGAATCCGACTCCGGCGGGAGAAGGAAAAACGCTAACAACCATCGGGCTGTCACAGGCGCTAAATGCGCTGGGGCACAAAACCGTTGCTGCGCTGCGTGAGCCGTCTCTTGGACCTTGTTTTGGTATGAAAGGAGGAGCAACCGGGGGAGGGCAGGCCCAGATTGTTCCAGCAGAAGATATTAATCTGCATTTTACAGGTGATATACACGCGATTTCAGCAGCACATAATTTGCTGGCAGCGATGATTGATAACCATTTGTTTCATGGAAATGCTTTGCGGCTGAAGCCGGAACGGATCGTGTGGAAACGGGCTGTAGATATGAATGACCGGAGCTTGCGAAGTATTGTGACTGGATTGGGTATGGGTAATGGAGCAGTGAGAGAAAGCGGCTTTTTGATTACCTCGGCCTCGGAAGTGATGGCGGTACTATGCTTAAGTGAAAATATGAACGATCTTAAAGCGCGATTGGGCCGAATGGTGATTGGATATAACGAGGCGGGCGAAGCGGTAACCGCCGAGGAACTGAACGCGGTGGAAGGCATGGCTGTGCTGCTTCGGGATGCATTAAAGCCCAATCTGGTACAAACGTTGGAAGGAACTCCCGTCATTGTGCATGGTGGACCTTTTGCGAATATTGCACATGGATGCAGCAGTCTGATCGGTACGAAGCTGGCTTTGAAGCTGGGAGAGGTGGTCCTCACAGAGGCGGGATTCGGGGCCGAACTGGGAGCGGAAAAGTTTTTTGACATCAAGTGCCGCCAGTCCGGGTTGCAGCCGGATGCGGCTGTATTGGTCGTCACCGCCAAAGCACTGAAATATAACGGCGGTGTCTCCAAAAACGAGCTGGATGCGGAAAATCTGGAGCAATTACAGCTTGGCTTAGCCAATATGAACCGACATATTCGGAATTTACAAAAGTTTGGCGTGCCTGTCCTGGTAGCGATTAACCATTTTGCAACAGATCATGAAGCCGAACTGGAGCTGATTATGGCAGAATGCCGTAGGCTGGGTGTACCCGCTGAGCTGTCACAGGTATGGGCACAGGGAAGCCGTGGGGGAGAACGCTTGGCTCAAAGCCTGTTAAGTCTGCTTCAGGAGGACAAAGCCAGCTTCGCACCTTTGTATGATACTGCGCTTGACCTACAAGCGAAAATTGGCGTCATCGCCAAAGAGCTTTACG
>NZ_JH601050.1:84272-140632 GCF_000245715.1 Paenibacillus sp. Aloe-11
GCAGATGTAGTATACACTCCTGCGGCTAAACGGGCGTTGTCCGGTATGGAGCAGCTTGGCTTCGGACAACTGCCTGTGTGCATGGCCAAAACACCCTATTCTTTTTCAGATCAGCCGTCTCTGCTGGGAGCCCCGGAGGGCTTTACGATTCACGTGTCCAGCGCTTCTTTATCCGCAGGCGCAGGCTTTGTAGTGGTAGAAACGGGCAATACCATGACGATGCCTGGACTGCCCAAATCCCCGGCCGCCGAGCATATGTCGCTGGAGGCAGATGGGAGCATTCAGGGCCTGATGTAGTATTTTACAATCGGTCCTCATTCGTCGGAGAGACCAGCCTGACGGGCGATTTCACGTAAAGGCCGTTTGCATTCCAGTAGCCGCCGCTTGGCATGATTCAAGCGTAGCTCAGTAAGGGAATGCAGCGGCCTTCTTTGCCTGCTCGGCAAGTTGCTTGACGGTAATAGGCTAAGCCTATCAACAAGTGTCGATAAGCTTCTGCAAACTTATTTTATGAGCTTGGGCAATTCCTCCAGCAGCCGTTCTCGGGTGGATGCATCGCTTTCAGCTTTGGCAGTGTCCTGCAGCAGCTGTGCTACTCTGTGCAGTCTGATTGTCAGATGTGCTGTATCCTAGCAACAATGCTCCATAAGAGAGAATAGATACTGTTTATCATTCAAAAGCAGGAAGATATACTAAAAGCCCATCCTCTAATAAAGAGGATAGGCTTTTATGCGGTTCTTGATATCAGAAATATCATGGCATGGTAGATGGCTAGGCGAATTATCCGTTTATCGGAAAATAATAAATATCCACGGGGAGGCTATTGTTCGTCCACTTCCTCTACTTTATTTCACCAACATGCCACAGTGTACTTCTGTATTCTCATTACCTTGGTAATATAATAAAACTATAGTACATAAATTTGTTTTTTCATATTTTCGATTTAAGAAATTTTTTGTAGATTGGTAAGCGAATAGGTGCGGCCACCATTTGTAGTATAATAATAATTGAATGGACTTAAGAACTCACAAACTTGGAATGTGTCCAAATTAATAACGATGTAATTAGGACCATACGAAAAATCGGCATGCCCTGTTCCAAAGGTTCTCGGAGTTTTAAGACCAGAAGGATCGGTGTAATCCATAATGTGCGTTACATCTCCCTCTACATTACGATAATAGCTATTACTATAGAGCCATGATCCCTTACTAATATCAATCAGTAATGCATTTGGAGCGGAATATGGTGCACTACTGGAGAATGACCCCAAATATACGCCCTTTACTTCAGCTACTGTCATGCTCATATCTCTAGCGGAATATCCATTTGAGGTATACCATGTTTCGTGATTTTCCCATTTGAGTCCTGTCAAGATATTATCTCCGTTGCTGCGGATTGTTGAAAGATTATAATACAAAACGACTCTGGAAAGGTCAGCTGTGCAATTGATGATGGCAGAAGCTCCCGATGGATTCGAAGCATTCCACATCAATTTATAGTTGCCTCTTTCGTTACCTGTTGCAGAACCAATTACAATCGCATATTTTCCTGCCGGGATATTAATGTATGAGTGACCTCCGTTTGCTTTAACACCCCATCCAGTAGAACTGCCTAACGAGCCGTTGGCATTGACATTGTACAGAACAGCCAACAGATTAGAATTGCTGGAATCCAGCTTTAGGAATGAAAGCTGCTTTGCAGTGAGAGAAACCACATAAATATCAAATGACTCACTGAGAGTTCCATCTCCTACAAATACAGGGTCGGAGATACCCCATACGCTTTGCGGTTCAACGGTTCTGCTCTGGGTAGAATCTGTGGAAATCTTTTTCGCTTCGTTTGGAGATATTTCATCTAGGTTGTCAAATTTTTGAGTATCCATTGCAGAATACGGTGTAGAGGGCATGGATTGAATTTCTGCATTCTGCGCCTCTTCTGTAGCCACTTGCGGTGATGTTTCATTTGCCGCGAAAACGGGAACTACTGAAACACTGTACATGAGCAGTATCGCCAAAATATAACTAACGCTTTTTTTAGTAAATTTCATATTGTTCTCCTTTCACGATTTATATACTATATTTTTTCAACATTTTCTTTTGTTGCATGGAAGAGGTAATGCCCACCGTGTCAAAATTTCGTTGAATAGCTTTCACCGCTTATAATGATTGCAATCGGTTTATGGTTTGCGACAGAGGGGACTTAACTGGCATTACTCCACCACTATTCAAGTTAGATTTTCCGACGTACATAATAATCTCTGCGATACATAACGTAAAAGTCTATTTCACTCGCATACTCCTTTCGTAGTTTTGGTAATGAGTCAATCGTTTCTTCTGTTGTGTCTAGATTATCAAGCAGTACAGAAGAAACTTCAAGGGGCTGGCGTAGAGAGTATGTTGATGACGTAAACAGCATGAAATGCGAATAAACCTCCGTTCGGACAAATATACTAAAAGAGGGTATCGCAAATCAGCCATAAATTGGCTGTTTTGCGACACCCTTCATTAATTTGGTCATGTATTCATAGTATTCACTCTAATACATCATCTGAGTATACCTCAAGCAGGTTATTAATATAATTTCTGCTCACGGGAAGATTGATAATCTCATGACCATTGAAAATGTCCACGGAATATGGATAAGTTATTTTTATTCTGTAGATTTTAGATTTTGAAATCACATATGATCTATGTATCTGGACAAAATTCTCACAGCCTAATAACTGCATAACTTTATTTAATGTTCCTCTAAGATGGATTTCCTCTTTTGTTGTATGATAGATTATTGTATGATTGTTCACTTCCACAAAAAAAATATCACTTTGACGAACACTATTTATCGTGGACTCTGCTATGATATTAAATACTCGTTCCGGTTTTTTTTGCTTCACTACTCTATCCAAGAATAGCGAAAGTCGCTTCTCGTCAATAGGTTTTTTTAAAAAGCCCATTGCTTCAACTAAATATCCGTCAATAGCACGAGCAGAATCAACTGTAACAAAAATGATGGGCACCCGATTCCCCATTTTCCGGATATACTTTGCTGTAGTCATTCCATCAATATCTTCACTACTTAGCGAAATATCGAGCAATACTACGTCTATATCTATATGAGCATTAAGATATTGGATTAATTCCTGAGACGAATAAAAATCAGCACATTGCAACTCTATATTTTTATTTAAAGCCCACCGAAGTATAGACGCTTTTAACGCATCGCGCCAATAACATTCATCTTCACAAATTACGACTTTCACGGCATACCACCTCATTCATTTGTACAGTTAAGATACAAGTGTTGAAAATCCACGGTCGGTGGCTACAGCCTGCGGCGCTTTGCCGAATTGCTTGATATGTGATTCTATGGCGGTGACGAGCAATTCATCGTTAGACGGGTTTCCTTCATATACGGCGTAGCCGGTGACGAAGCCGCTTTCCTTCTCGTCGATTCGCACCTTGTATCCGAACTCCGTAACTTTCTTAATCGGCCTTGCTTCCGGGTCAAAGAAACTGACAATACAGCCCGAAATGATTCGATTCCCGGAGACGACCTGTTTGACTTGTTCCAGCGGCTTTCCGGTAAGCGTGCCCGCCGCTCCAATTTTACTTTGCTTTGCTGAACAGCGGCTTTACCCTTGTCTTGCAATTTCCCGTTGACAGTTTACGCTTTGTTCTCGACGCTCATCTTATCCCTCCAGGTCATTTGTTCGTCACGGAGTTTCAACATTTTTGATCACCTCAAAACAGGATTTTGAGGCGCCTTGTACAATTCTTACATTCAAGGAATTCAGAGCGCCTCGGTGTAGCTTTTGTTGCCTCGACAACAACAACTTCTACATGGACGACTCGAATTCCTTGCCTGTTTTTAAGGCAAAACCCTGACTTTTACAGAGTAACTAATTAGCTTTGTAAATGAGAATTATTATCACAAAAGCAATGATAAGCGATGGACCCTCAATACTCAATGGACAAACTTGGCCAGTTAATCCGATTTTGTACAAAACCTCTTTTATACATTTGAAAGGGGTTTAGGAAATGGCATTGTTTATTACATATGTTTTACTTGGTTTTTCTATAGCACTACCTGTAGGTACCATTACGGTTGAAATGACGAAGCAAGGGCTAAAGAATGGATTCATGCATGGATGGATTGTGGGCCTTGGGGGGATGACCATCGATTTGTTATTAATTATTGGTTTATATTTTGGCTTGGCCTCGGTCTTGTCATTACCTGTTGTACGGGTGATCATGTGGCTCATTGGAGCCATATTTTTGTGCTACGTGGGGTACGACAGCATTAAAAATGCGGATCATGATATTGCGCTGGATGGAGAGAAAAAGACGAAATCATTATTTTCTTCCTATAAAAATGGGCTGCTTGTAGCTGTTTCACCAGGAAATTTAGTGTTCTGGGTGAGTGTTTTTGGGACGGTGCTGGCAAGTTCATTTGATCGGTCAAATACAAGCCAATTCCTGATTGTTGGCTTAGGTATTCTGTTGGGTATTCTTATCCATGATTTAGGCTTGATGACCCTTGTAGCGACAACACGCAAAGCCATGAATCGAACTGCCATCAAGTGGGTTACGATCAGTGCTGGTGTGGTTTTGATTGGTTTTTCGGTTTATTTCCTGTATGAATTTGTTTTAAGTATTCAAAAGATTTTATAGCATTACTGCAATAGTTACTGCAATAGATACGCTCAAGCTTGTCATGCCAGTCTGCATAAATCGAACAAGTCCTTCATAGACATGTACTAATTCATTTAAAACATGTGCTGAAGGGGTTGATGACATGCGCCGGATTTCATGGATGCTTGCCATGGTCATGTGTGTAACGCTGCTGCTGGCCGGGTGCGGCAAGAAGAGCGCGGACGATGTGGTTAAAGATTTGAGTGACGTGGTGAGCGACCTGAACAGCTACCACGGTACAGCCTTGATGACGCTGCATACCGGCGACACGCCGCAGGAATACAAGGTGGATATTTCCTACCGCAAGCCGTCCTATTACCGAATTGCCATGACGAACGAGAAAAAAGATGTTACGCAGATCGTACTGCGTAATGATGAGGGTGTATTTGTACTAACGCCCAGCCTGAACAAGAGCTTTCGCTTTAAAAGCGACTGGCCGAACAACCAGGGCCAGGTATATTTGTATGAAACGCTGGTTCGCAGCATTATCGGAGATGCCTCACGTCAGCTGGCTATCGACGATAAATCCTATGTGTTTGATGTGGCGGCGAATTACAACAGCCACGCGCTGGTCAGACAAAAAATATGGCTGTCCAAAAGCAACTATGCACCCACTCAGGTACAGGTTTCGGATGCGAACGCCAAGGTTGTCGTTGATCTGAAATTCGATCAATTTGCGTTTGATACGAAGTTCGACAAGGACTCTTTTGATATGGAGCGCAATATGGCTTCGGGGAAAACGAATACGAAGAGTGAAGGGGCGCCATCTTCCGGAGCGGTAGATTCTAGCGGTCAGCTTGATCCTGGCGGTGCAATCGATGGGGCGACTGGCGTGAAATCCAGCGAAGCCGGACAAGAGCAGGGAACAGCGGGAGATGCGACCCAGCAGCAGACCGGGGAAGCGAAGGTGGATGGAGCTGCTACAGGTGATACTTCGAAACCAGATACAGCAGCCAGCACGGAGCAGCAGCAAAATCCGGAAGCATCTGATGCAGCAACCGGAGCATCGGCGGGTACGGATGCCGCAGAAGCTATGATGGGTGAGTTCGGGTTGATCGAACCGTCCTATACGCCAGCCGGGGTACAAATCAAGGATACGCCGGAGCTGGAGGAAAATGGTACACACGCGGTAATGTTGCGGTATAGCGGAACGTATAACTATACGATTGTAGAGGCACGTCCAAAAGACAGGGCGGTCGCTCTGAGCGCAGGGGAACTGGTTGATATTGGAGGCAGCTTTGCAGTTCTGACAGGCAGTGAGCAGCAAACCCTGACCTGGATGAATGATGGAATTGAATTCCGAATTACCAGTGCTGACCTGCCTGTGAGCGAAATGATACAAATTGCCGCTTCTATACAGGATCAATCGGGTAAATAAAACCTTATAAGACGGATGCAGACGGTCTGGAGTGTACAATGCTCTGCTGCCGCCCGTATCCGTCTTTTGTTCATTCGCGGTCCAAGATGTGCATCGCTTGTATGTTCTGTTCATTGTAGAGATTGCTAGAGGAGGCTGACAAACGTCCCCTGCCATTGACAGCCACGTTTCTGAACATTACCATTAACCTTTAGAAGTAAGGACTTTGCAACATTCTGAATGATAAAAGGTTATGTTACAGGCTAACAATTGAAGAAGGTGACTGGATTTGCAAGCACAATACAGATCGACCCGGGCCGAAATCAACCTGGATCACCTTGGCGCCAACTATGAAGCTTTTCGCAAGGCATTGCCAGCGGACAAGCTGATGCTGGTCTGTGTCAAGGCTAACGCCTACGGACACGGTGCCGTGGAAATTTCAAAGGAATTGGAACGTCTGGGTGTGGATTATTTGAGCGTCGCTTTTTTGGATGAGGCTTTGGAGCTTCGTCATGCGGGGATTGAATTGCCGATCCTTGTACTCGGGTATACCTCACCAGAAGCTGTACAAGCGGCATGGGAGCATGACATTTCACTAACGGTATTCAGTGAGGAAGTGCTGGAGGGTATCCGCCGCTTGGACCGCAAAGGAAGCGAACGCAAGCTGAAGGTGCACATCAAAATAGACAGCGGCATGGGAAGACTGGGGCTACTACCCGGAGAGAAGGCTGTTGCTTTTGTCCGGCAGGCCGAAGGGTTAGAGCAAGTGCAGCTGGAAGGCATGTACACCCATTTTGCCCGCGCGGATGAAGAAGACAAAAGCTATACACTGCTTCAATATGATCGGTTTCGGGGTGTGGTGGAAGCGCTAAGGGAACATGGTATTACCATTCCCATTATACATACGGGCAACAGCGCGGCCAGCATTGATACTCCTTCGCTTTCCCCTAACTTGGTACGAATTGGTATCAGTATATACGGACTGTATCCGTCTGATGAGGTGAACCGTCAAGCGATCGAACTGTTGCCTGTGCTGTCATTGAAGACGGCGGTGGTTTATACCAAGTCGCTTCCTCCCGGCTGGGGAATTAGCTATGGCACCCGGTATGTGACCTCCACAGAGGAGCAGATCGGTACCTTGCCAATCGGCTACGCGGATGGATACTCCCGCATGCTGAGCGGGAAGGTCGAAGTATTGATACGCGGACGCCGTGTCCCGGTACTCGGTACAATATGCATGGACCAGTGTATGGTTTCCTTACAATCTTTCGCAGAGGATGCGGAGGAAATTCAAATCGGCGAAGAGGTTGTTCTCATCGGTCAGCAGTCCGGCGAAATGATTGCGGCGGATGAGCTGGCATCCAAGCTTGGTACGATCCACTATGAAGTGATCTGCATGATTGCAGACAGGGTACCGCGTGTATATACTCGCGGCAATGTTCCTGTTGTTCGAGTGAATTCGCTTCTTCCAACCCGCTGGAATTAATTTCATAACGTAAATTACCGGAGAAAAGCAGGAGTTTTCGCAGAACGTCCCGAAATATGTACAAAGGAAAGAAAAGAAGGCTATAGCTGTCAAAAAACGCATCAGGCTCCGCTGACACTTGTATTTCGGGGATCAAACGCCTGTACGAAATCGAACTGCGTAGTTTATAATGGAATGCAGCATAGATGATATACGAATATCATATACATTCTCTTGTATTCCGTTTGAATAAATTACCGGGAATAACGTTATAATGGTACAATGGCGACAAGGTTTTGGGGGTGGAAGAGAAGTTGGCCAATTTGCAGAACACCAAAAGAATAATGATCAGTTTGCCGGATCATCTCTTGCAGGAAGTGGATGGGATCGTAGCTATGGAAAATTCCAACCGTAGTGAATTTATTAGGCAGGCCATGAAGCTGTATGTAGGCGAACGTAAAAAACGTTACATTCGTGAAGCGATGCAGCGTGGATACATGGAAATGGCTAAAATTAACTTGACCATGGCATCCGAAGCCTTTCACGCGGAGGAAGATGCTAACAGCACCTTGGGCCGTACAGTTAGCGGGGTGTAATCCATATTGATCGTAAAGCGCGGCGACGTTTTTTTTGCAGACCTTTCACCCGTAGTCGGTTCCGAGCAAGGTGGCGTCAGACCAGTGCTGATCATTCAAAATGATATCGGCAACCGGTTCAGTCCTACCGTGATCGTGGCAGCCATCACCGCCCAGATTCAGAAGGCAAAGCTGCCCACACATGTGGAGATCGACGCGGCAACGCATGGCTTTGATCGCGATTCTGTCGTTCTTCTGGAGCAAATTCGGACGATCGACAAACAAAGGCTTACCGACAAAATCACCCATTTGGATGAAGAAACCATGCGCAAAGTGAGCGATTCGCTTCAAATCAGTCTTGGTTTGATTGATTTTTAGCATATTGGAACGACGAGTGAAACGGGAAAAGGGCAGCGCTTGGGCGCTGTCCTTTTGCATGTCCGATGAAAATGCAGGCAGGGCCTTGCTTTAACGTCACCTGCTGGCGCTTTGAATCTTTTTTTGTGATAATGAAAGACATGGTGTATGACAAGAGCTGTAAGGAAGAAGGGATAGGTTTGTCTAACGAGGAAACGAAAACGGAAATCGGACAGGGGCCGAACGAAGCAGAACGCCAGGAGCGGATTGTCAAACAAGTGGCGAGAGAGCTGTCGCTGGCACTCAAGCAAATCCGGACAACGATCAGTTTGCTGGATGAAGGAAATACGATTCCATTTATCGCACGATACCGTAAGGAAATGACAGGAGAGCTGGACGAAAACCAGCTGCGTGAAATTGAAGACCGTGTGCTGTATTTACGTAATCTGGAGGATCGTAAGGTAGAGGTCATCCGCATCATTGAGGAGCAGGGCAAGCTGACTGAAGAACTCCAAGCCGCTATCACTTCTGCGGTCAAGCTTCAGGAAGTGGAGGATTTGTACCGCCCTTATCGGCAAAAGCGCAAAACCCGCGCGAGTGTGGCGAAGGAACGTGGATTGGAGCCGCTCTCTATCTGGATCTGGGGCCAGCCGAAGCAGGGCGATGCTCTGAAAGAAGCTGAATCCTATGTGAATGCAGAGCTGGGAGTTGAAAGCGCCGAAGCGGCTATTCAGGGAGCTTTGGACATTTTAGCGGAAAATATGGCAGACGATGCGACGATTCGCCAATGGGTGCGTCGATATACACTCGACCATGGCATGTTGACCTCCGAAGCGAAGGACGCGGAGCAAGAGTCTGTGTATGAGAACTATTACAGCTATCGTGAGCTGGCCAAGAAAATGCCGCCTCACCGCATTCTGGCGATTAACCGCGGGGAACGTGAAGGCATTCTTAAGGTCGGACTGGAGGTCGTGCCAGATTCGATTTACAATTACGTGGCAGGTCAAGTGATTAAAGGCTCGTCTGTTGTGGAGGAGCTGCTGCGCAGCGTCATTGAGGATGCGTATAAAAGACTTATCGCGCCATCGATTGAGCGTGAGGTACGCGCCGAAATGACGGAGAAGGGCGAGCAGCAAGCCATCTCTATTTTTGCAGGCAACCTGCGCAGCCTGCTGCTGCAGGCTCCGATCAAAGGCCGCCGTGTGCTTGGTGTCGATCCGGCATACCGGACAGGCTGCAAGCTGGCGGTTGTCGACGACACGGGCAAGCTGCTGGAAGTGGCCGTGACCTATCCGACACCGCCGAACAATAAGAAGCGCGAAGCTGCCGAGAAGTTCAAGCAGCTGATTGCAGAGTACGACATTGAACTGATCGTCATTGGTAACGGAACCGCTTCGCGCGAGACAGAGCAATTCGTAGCTGAAGTGATCGCGGAGATTGGCAATAGCAACCTGGCGTATTTAATTGTCAACGAGGCGGGCGCGAGCGTCTATTCCGCCTCCAAGCTTGCGCAGGAGGAGTTTCCAGATTTGGACGTGGCTGAGCGCAGTGCGGCCTCCATCGCGCGGCGTGTACAGGACCCGCTGGCTGAGCTGGTCAAAATTGAGCCCAAAGCCATTGGGGTAGGCCAATACCAGCATGATGTATCGCAGAAGCATCTGGATGAAAGCCTGAAGGATGTTGTAGAATCGGCCGTTAACCATGTCGGTGTAGATGTGAACACCGCTTCCCCGGCACTGTTGTCCTATGTAGCAGGAATTAACGCGACGATTGCCAAAAACATCGTCAAGTACCGTGAAGAAAACGGTAAATTCAGCAACCGTCGTCAGCTGCAAAAAGTCCCGCGTCTTGGTGCAAAAACCTACGAGCAATCCATTGGCTTTATCCGTATACCGGGTGGAGAAAATCCATTGGACCGCACGCCGATTCACCCTGAATCTTATGCCGTAGTAGACCGCTTGTTGGCTGAGCTGGGTATCAGTGCCCACGATTTGGGTACGAAGGCTGCGGAGCAAGCATTGAACATCTCCAGCATCGAGCAGTTGGCTGTTAAGCTGGAGGTTGGTGTCCCGACGTTGCGGGATATTTTGGAGAGCCTCCAGCGTCCGGGGCGTGACCCGCGTGATGAACTGCCGTTGCCGGTATTTCGCAAGGATGTGCTGAAGATCGAAGATCTGGCACCTGGGATGGAGCTGCAGGGAACCGTCCGCAATGTCATTGATTTTGGCGCCTTTGTCGATATCGGTATTAAAAGTGACGGATTAGTTCATATTTCGCAGCTGCGCAGCGGCTTCGTGAAGCATCCGATGGATGTCGTATCTGTCGGTGATAATGTAACGGTATGGGTGCTGAATGTCGATTTGAAAAAGGGCAGAGTGGGTCTGACGATGAAACCTCCAGCAGAGGCGCAATCGCAGGCATAATACTTCAAAAAAAGCCGGAATCTCCGAACCGCATCGGGGACTCCGGCTTTCATTTTTGATGCCTTCGCGTTTAGCCATTGTTGGCATCAAACTCTACGCCAGGGGCTTTATGATAAAAAAACCAACAATCGTTTAACAGTTTGATTTGACGACGGTCCTTTTTGTAAAAGGCCCGCATAAGCTGGTTGCTGAGCCATTGAGGCAAGCCAATCTCCTCCTCCGCGTTACTTTTTGTATGTTTAGCATATGGGATGAGTACCTAAAGTGTGCTTCTGAATTGGGGTTAGACTTCGATCGTTATTTTGTAATATGCTAGTCAGTATGGGACAAAGGAGGAGAAAAGCAAGGATGGAGTCCAAGTCCATGAGTAATGAGGAGCTTCAGGAGTGGGTGGAGCATATTTCGCTGGAAAGCTTCGGTGTGCCATTTAAGCATCAAGCTCGCTTCAATGCGCGCCTGTCTTCTACAGGTGGGCGGTATTTTATGAAAAGTCATCATATTGAAATTAATCCACATCAGCTCGCAGCCTTCGGACGATCTGAGGTGGAAAAAATTATTAAGCATGAGTTGTGCCACTATCATTTGCATCTGCGCGGAATGGGCCACCGGCATCGGGATGCAGATTTCAAGGCATGGCTGACCCGTGTAGAGGGAAGCAGGCATTGTCAGACCCTGCCGGGAAGATTGGAGCGGAAGCCGCGGCCTTATCGTTACAAACTGGTGTGCGTTTCCTGTGGTCAGGAATACTTGCGGAAGCGTAAAATGAATCCACAGCATTACCGCTGTGGTAAATGTGGAAGTAAACTCCGTTTGTTAGCACTTGACGGCACCCCCTGAATCATGGTAAATTAACCATACTGTATGAATATTTACAGTAATGTTCCCTGATAGCTCAGTTGGTAGAGCACTCGACTGTTAATCGAGTTGTCACAGGTTCGAGTCCTGTTCGGGGAGCCATGGAGAGGTACCCAAGTGGCTATAAGGGGACCCTCTGCTAAGGGGTTAGGCTGCGAAAGCGGTGCGAGGGTTCGAATCCCTCTCTCTCCGTTTGTTTTGTGTAACAGAAAAGGACGCTCGTATGTATCGAAATGATGCTTGCGAGTGTCCTTTTTGTATATAACCCTTTTTGTATATAATCCGTTTTGAAAATAACGATGATCGGAAAAATGTGTATAAGCTGGGCTGGAAAATGTACATAATATCGCGGATTAGGTGGAATGGTGGTGAATTTTCAGTTTACAATGTCAGCTTCAGCCTCGACGGTTTTGAGTATGTTCAACAGAGCATGAGCGACGCCATCCTCCACATTGGTCAGGGTCACTTTGGAGCAGATGGCCTTGATGTCGTCTTTTGCATTGCCCATAGCGATGCCCTTCCCTGCCATCGTCAGCATGGAAATATCATTATAGCTGTCCCCGATCGCCACGGTCTCCTGCATGGGGATGCCCAGATGATTCGCCAGATAACGCAATGCATTGCCTTTGGATGCATCCTTGTGCTCGACTTCAAAGTTACGGTCTGAGGAAATGACCATGTTTAGGTTGCCAAAACCTCGGTAACGCTCACGACCCCGATCCAGCTTGGCTTGATCAAAGGAGAAGCAGAGCACGTTATAAATCTCCACATCCAGTGGAATGTCCTCGTATGAGGTGATGCGGATAAGCCCTGTCTGTTCATATTGCTTTTCGGCTGCGTGTAATAAAGTGTTCAGCAAAATATCAGGATTGGCGCTTAGCAGACGGTCCATTTCCACGGCAAGCAATTGATGTCCGTATTGTGGGGAATAAATTGCGCGGTCTGTCATGACCTCATAGTAAAAATCGTTTTCGCGCAGCCAGCTCAACACTTCAAAGGTTTCATCTCGGTCCATGGGTGTAGAGGTTAGCTGGCGGCGTTGTGTATCGTGTACAGTCGCGCCGTTTGCTCCAATGACGGGGGCTACAAGTCCAGCTTCCTCTAGCTTTGTCCAGGCATCATAAGACGCTCTGCCAGTAGCAATCGCCACCTGGACGCCTTGCTGCTGTGCTTGGCGTATAGCCTCGGCGTTTACTTTGCTTATTTTTCCTTCCTCATTCAGCAGTGTTCCATCCATATCAATCGCAAACAGTTTCATTTCTCCATCTCCTGTCTTTTTATATCTCTTGTATGGGTTTTGAACTACAGCATATCGGCTTCATTTTCTATGAGGGGACAATAACTTCAATATCATGACGCTGGAGAAGTTCCAGCATATCCGGGTCTGGCAAGCGATCGGTGATCACAATATTGACTTCGGACAGACCGGCAAAGCGGTAAGGAAAATTTCTTCCAAATTTGGAGTGATCCGCAAGGACAATTACCTGATCGGCCTGCTTCATCATCTGATGCATCAGCATACCGTCCTCTTCATAAATCACGCTCAATCCGTGGTCTGTTATACCTCCAACCCCGATAAAAGCTTTATCTACAAAATAATGGGACAAGGTGGCGATGACAGAGGAGCCGTATACATAGCGGTGCTCTTTTTGCAGGCGGCCTCCCAAGAGATGAATGGAGACACCGTCTTTTCCGGAGAGCACGTCAGCCTGATTAATAGAGTTGGTGATGACCGAACATTCCTGCACATTTAGCTTTTCTGCACACGCCTGTACAGTAGTAGAGGAATCCAAAATGATGCGATCCTTATTTCGTATCATGCTGGCGGCCAGTTGTCCGATCACTTGCTTCTCCTTGGATAGAGTGAGTAGCCTTTCGTTATAACTTCTAAGGGAATCGTGATGGAGCGAAGGAAGAAGGGCGCCCCCGCGGGTGCGAATAATCTTTTGATGCTCCTCCAGCTTTACCAAGTCGCGACGAGCTGTATCTCGCGATACATTAAAAATTTCGCAAATATCGTCCACCGAAATGCGCTTATGAAGCTTTAAGTAATCAACGATTTGAATCATTCGTTCTTCCTGATACATAGGTAAGCTCCTTTGGTATAAAATGATTTCGGTTTATGTAAGTGATTATAAGTAAATGTAAGTGAATTTGCAATAAATCATCTATAAACTCCTGGAAATTAGATGTTTTGAGATACAGTCCGTAAGTGAAGATGCGTTTTATAATTTAGAAAATGACTTATTTAAAAATTTCAAAATTAAGTATTGCCATTCTGTAATCTATTTGATATACTCTTTCTTGTCGCCAAGTTGGCGTACAAAAATGAGGCCCGTTGGTCAAGGGGTTAAGACACCTCCCTTTCACGGAGGTAACAGGGGTTCGAATCCCCTACGGGTCATTGTTGTCTTTATAGACTACATGTTGCATGCTTGACGGAAATTCCTGAGGTCTGGTTTAATGGCGGACAGCTTGGATGAACAGCATGAGCCATTAGCTCAGTTGGTAGAGCACCTGACTTTTAATCAGGGTGTCGAAGGTTCGAGTCCTTCATGGCTCACCATTTATTTTTGTTATGCGGTCGTGGTGGAATGGCAGACACGCTATCTTGAGGGGGTAGTGAGCGTACGCTCGTGGAGGTTCGAGTCCTCTCGACCGCATCAATGGAATGAACGGAAAAGTCTCTCGCAGTAGAGGCTTTTTTTGTTTGTTTAGTGATGTATGAAGTAATGATTATGAAGAAATAATGATTCCATAGTATAATATAACGCCATAATGTTATAGAATGATAAGTATAAACTTATGAAGTGACGGTGAAAAATATGGACAATCAACTGTTAGGGAATATATCAGAAAATATTTTGGGCTTGTTTCCGATTGTGAAGAAGAAATTTTTCACCTACGGTCCGCTTGATTTCCCATTGCATTTGTCGCCTAATAACTTTCAGGTATTACTGCTGCTGCGAGAAGTACGTTCGTCTACCGTATCTGATTTGTCCAAACAGCTTAATGTCTCACGTCCGAACATGACTCCTCTTCTGGATAAGCTGGTGGAGCATGGGTTGGCTGACCGCCAGTCGTGTGACTCGGATCGCAGAGTCGTGAATGTGGCAATTACAGAAGAAGGCGACGCTTTTTGTGAACAGGTATTCCATACCTTTTCCGGTAAAATTCAAGAGAGACTGGTGTTTCTGCCGGAAGAAGATTTATTGCACTTGAGCGAAACTTTGAATGAATTGAAGCAGATTTTACTTAAAATCGACAACCCTACTTCGTAATTGGTGTACACAAGCTGACTAAAGGCCGCCGTTTTCTTCGGAAAATGGGCGGTTTTTGTTGCATATTGTGGTATAATGAAAACCAACATACATAATTCGGCAATTTTGGCACACGTGATCTTTGAAATGGGAACAGGGCACATGATATCGTTATTTGAGAGCCTGCTAGGGAGGAAGGGACTTCTATGCAATCTATTTACCAACGTATTGAGCAACTTATCAAGGAACGAGGGATGACCAAAAAAGCGTTCTGCGAGCAGTTGGGTATTAGTACGGGAAACTTTGGAGATTGGAAAAGAGGAAAAACGACGCCAGGCACGAATAAACTCATTGAAATCGCTTCGTTTTTCAATGCCAGTCTGGATTGGATCATGTTGGGACGAGATGTGCGGGGTGAGGCGCTGAAGGAGTCAAAAGACCCTTATTTTTTTGAGGCTTCAGGGCAACTGGATTGCCAGGGGGAACCGCTCAGTGAGGCAGAAAAGGATTTTATACTTGAGTATATTGAATTTACTCGTTTTCGTAAAGAGAAAAAACAGGGCAATTCAACTGCCAAATCATGATTTGCTTGAGGTTTAAGATGAAATTTCATTCGTAAAAGTTATAGTTTCGGAGGGGAAAATTGTGGGAGATCAAACTATTTATCAGCGGATTGAAGCTTTGATTAAGGACCGGGGAATGACCAAGAAGGCGTTTTGTGAAAAGCTTAAAATCAGTTCAGGGAATCTTGGTGATTGGAGAAGAGGGAAAACAACACCGGGTACGATGCATCTAATTCAGATTTCGGACTTTTTTAACGTATCTCTCGACTGGTTAATGAAAGGGATCAAGCCGGGAGAAGGCGTGCTCCAGGAGCAAAAGGCTGCTTATTTTTTTGGGGTGATGGGGCCATTGAATTGCCAGGCAGAAGATCTGGAAGCAGAAGAACAGAATTTTATTTTAGAATATGTTGAATTTGCAAAATACCGTAAGCAAAAAAGAGAGAATAACAAAGCAAATCCGGAATGATCTCCTAGCTTGAGATTTTCCGGATTGAAAACCCGTAAAACGGACTGGTGAGTTCGAATTACGAGTTTATTTGGGTTTTAGAGTGGTGATGCCTCCTTATAGTCGTTATCATCAATGTTCAGAATTGCAGCAACTTTTTTTCTGTACCTTTGTGCTTTGCGGGTGCCATGAATCAGATTGGATAAACGTGAAGGCGGAATGTTGTGTGTCTCGCAAAATGTTTTCTGATCCAGTCGAAGTTCGACAAGCCGTTGTTTGATGGCCCACCCGAAGGAGGTGACAGGCATTTTGTTGTTCAAGAGAAATCGCCCCTTACGGATTCTTGCGGAATAATTGGTGTGTTATAATAATCATCAGTAAACATGTTAGAATTAACCATCTGAAACCATGATACACTTTTATACGTGTTTTTACAATCGGAAATACGTTATTTCATTAAATTAATTACTTAATTAAGTGAGAAATTTGTAAAAACCTGAAGTGCTAAGTGACCTGAATCATTCATCTAGAGCCTGTTGACGGTGTGAAATTGCGGTTATGCTTGGATAAAAAAAGCACTCTGCCACTTGGGGAAAGCGGTAGGGTGCTTTTGGTGTTGCAGCCGGATCGGTGAAGCGGGGCATCAGGGGGATGCTGGAAGACGTTTGGACAGGCCGGGGGAGGGAAACAGTCTCACTTCATCCAGTCGGCTCTTACGGCTCATATAAGGCGGTTGAGTAATGTAGGAACTGGACCAATGTCTGTAAAGCAGCTCTCGCTGAAATGCAGCTGACTCAGGCACATTGAATTTTTTCCATGTAGTGAGCAGTTCGTCGGTCATGCGCTCGATGAGAGGATTTTTTTCCTCGTAAGGTGTATTTAGCAGTTTGGAAGCATCTTCAATGCAGAAGGACACGGCTGCGGCTAGATAGCCGTGAATGGTCTGCTCCACATCATTTCCAAGGAGAAAGTTGATCCACGTATGAACGGTAGCGAGTGTGCCAATTGCGCTGTACTGAATGAGTATCGCTTCAAGCTGATCAAATTCAAGCCAAGGATACAGAGCTTTGGCAAGCTTGATCAGGCGCTGACCAGACAGGCGTGACTCTTTCGCGTGTTGCAGAGAGGAGCGTTGGGTATGCAGCATCTTATCAATAAGGGCGATACGCCAACCATCCTCTTGTTGAATGGCGACATACAGGCTTTTGATCGCCATACCGTCAAGCGCTGTGAATTGAGGATACAATTCGTTCCGCATGTAATGTTCCAGGTCTTGCATACAGGTCAAACGTCCGTTATGGAATAGTTCCTCCAATCCATAAGAACGGGTGAAGCCGCCAACGGGTAGGGAAGGGTCCAACAATAATGCGTAATTTAGCAAGCGGTTGCCTTTGTGCAGGGTAGTTCGCCTCCTTGAATCGAAATATTGTGTTATATTATTTAACATATGAGTTGAGTTTATTTGAATAACTTAAAGTATTATGTAATATATATTCACATTTATTTTGCTAAAATGTCAAATTAAATAATTTTATAGCTCTAATATGTTATTTAATATTACGCAATAAATAATTATTAAATTTGGGTTTACAAATATAAGCTAAGGGAGTATAATAAATCTGTTGCCTCAAAACATTATGATTTGCGGTCGTGGTGGAATGGCAGACACGCTATCTTGAGGGGGTAGTGGGCGTACGCCCGTGGAGGTTCGAGTCCTCTCGACCGCATTATATGGAAGATACGGTTACAAATAGCAAAAATAAAAAAAGCATCCTGACACGTTTTGTGTGAAGGGATGCTTTTTTGTTTTAATCGAATCTTATTTTTCCTGCAAAAGCTTTTCAATATCTCCTGCCAGCTTATCCGGAGTTGTTTGTGGTGCATAGCGCTTAAATACGCTACCTTCGCGTGTGATTAAAAATTTCGTAAAATTCCACTTGATCGCTTTGGAGCCTAATACGCCTGGAGCTGTTTTGGTAAGGTAGCGAAATAAAGGGTGTGCCTGATCACCGTTGACATCTGTCTTGGCAAACATCGGAAAGGAAACTCCGTAGTTGATCTGGCAAAACTCCGAAATCTCCTCGCTGGAACCCGGCTCTTGCTTGGCAAATTGGTTGCTGGGAAATCCCAAAATTTCGAGCCCCTGCTCATGATACTGGTCGTATAGCTCCTGTAGCGCTTTATATTGGGGAGTTAGCCCGCATTTACTGGCTGTGTTCACGATGAGCAGAACTTTCCCTTCATATATGGATAACGGGATTTCTTTTCCTTGCAGGGTTTTGGCACCATATTCATAAATGGTCATGGTATCCCTCCTAATTCGATATTCTACAATTAAATTGTAAGCAATTTTATGAAAGGTTGCAAGCCTACAATAGATGTAATGAGTTTTCTTAATACTGTAAAATCGTATTTTGTTCAAAACGGCAAATTGCGCTGCAAATGGAGCGAATTGCGGCGTTTCTCAGCGTAAAAGCAGGTTCAATCGGCGTTTATCTGGTGTATATAGCACATTTTCTTTCGCTTTTACAAAAAAAGGACAAAACTGCTCTCCTTACGCCAATATTGACATGCCTTTCATTTTCGAAAAGGCATGAAAAACCGAGATTAAAGGAGCTGGGAGAAGCATAGTCGTATTGTAAGCGTTATTATTGATCTTCTATGCTTAAAAGGACGATTTATAACCCCGTTGGTGAGCTTTACAGTGTTCCTTGCGCGGGTGTATGATTCAAGACGTAATTTCAAATTAACAAGAATGAAGCAGCAACGAATTGTCTAATCGCTGAATTTTGCAGTTGCAAAAGCGGGGGAACCAATCGGGATGTATACGGCTTTGGAAGCCGTAATCTCATGGGGTGAATTTTCCGGCCAAGTGCCGGAAATAGGGCGACTCTCACGTCCAAATCCGACAGCTAACCTCGTAAGCGTACAGGGAGAGGCAACAAACCGCCGTGTGCAGCCATGGTTTATTTTATCATGGATATGTAAGAAGCCGGAGGAAAGCCTTTTTCCTTTGGCTTCTTTTTGTTGTCTTTTTATACCGGGAGAGGAGCTACTGATGGAAGGTCGGTTAATTATCGTCACTGCACCGAATGAAGCGGGCAGAAGTTTTGTGAAATTGCTCATGTTCAAAAAACTGGCGTTTGCGGTACTCACCAATAGCGCTCAGGAGGAACGACAGCTCAAAAAAATGGGTGTGGAGCACATTGTGCGCATCAATACGATGCAAGCGGGAAAATGGAATTTTCCCAAAAAAGAAATTGGTAGCGTGTATTTGTTCGAAAACAGTATGAATCTGACTTGCCGTTTCCTGCAAATATGCCGGCCACTGACATCGGATTTGATCTATGTCATCACGCACGGCTGTAATCCACAAGGAATTTATCGGGGATTGGGAGCGGATCATGTGATCTACACATTGAACGGAGAGGTGGGTTTTCTGCTGAACGGATAAGCGCTTATAACATAGTTATTGATTTGAGGACTGATACGGGAGGGCTTGAACATGATGGATATATACATGCTGCTCGTGCTGGCTGTGAGTTATGGAGCGATACTGCTATTTGTACGCTGGTGCAATGAGCAGACCTCTAAGGGAGGGCGAAGAGGATGATTGTTGTGCTTGTGCTCACGGCTATGGTGTTGGTGTATTTAATCTATGCGCTCCTGAACCCTGAAAAGTTTTAAATCGCTATAAGAGGAAACGGGCAGGAACAGCAGATCCGGTATCACAGGTAGCGGGTTTGGCGCAAACGTGTGCACTCGCTTGTTGGTCTGGGTCAGGTCTGTTGTTCCACATGCGCAGGAGCATTTTAAGGAGGAATAGACGATGGAGCTGCTGCAAATTGGAATTGTGCTTGTCATATTGCTGCTCTTGGTAAAGCCAGTGGGCACCTATATGTATCATGTATTCTCGAATGAACCGAATCGGACGGATCGAATTTTCGGTGGAACGGAAAAGCTGATTTATAGGCTAGTAGGCTTGAAAAAGCTGGAGAATATGCGTTGGACTACGTATGTTATGAGCTTTCTTGCGACCAATGTCGTGCTTGTGGTCATCAGCTATGTGCTACTGCGTTTGCAAGGAATGCTTCCCGGGAATCCGGCTGGAAACGGCAATATGGAAGCGTCATTGGCTTTAAACACGGTAATCAGCTTTATGACCAATACGAATCTCCAGCATTATAGCGGAGAAAGCGGACTTACGTATCTGACACAGATGGCGTTTGTCACGATGATGATGTTCACTTCGGCGGCTTCCGGGTTTGCTGTTGCTGCGGCTTTTATGAGAGGATTGACGCGGCGCGGTGAAGGAATGGGCAATTTTTTTCAGGATTTTATCAAGGCGATTATACGGATTTTCCTGCCGCTGGCCTTTGTGCTTACGCTGGTACTAGTTGGATTGAAAGTACCACAGACGCTGCAGCCTACGGCGGATATTACGACGCTGAGCGGAACACAGCAGCAGATTGCTTTGGGGCCCATTGCTTCGATGGAATCTATCAAGCATTTGGGGACGAACGGGGGCGGTTATGCGGGTGCCAACTCTGCGCATCCTTTTGAGAATCCAAGTCCCTGGACGAACGTTCTGGAGATTTTAGCGATGTGGGTAATGCCGGCTTCACTGCCGTATACCTTTGGCTTGTTTGCCCGCAATCGCAAGCAGGGCTGGATTATTTTTAGCTCGATGATGGTATTGTTCCTTATTTTTCTGTCCGTTACGTACGTGTCTGAAAAGACGGGAAATCCGCTGATACAGGCGCTGGGTGTGGATGCTTCGCAGGGAAGCATGGAAGGGAAAGAGGTTCGCTTCGGCATTGGACAATCGGCATTATTCACTGCGGTGACGACAGCGGCAACGACAGGTTCGGTCAATAATATGCATGACACACTGACCCCGCTGGGTGGTATGGCGGCTTTGGGTGAAATGATGCTAAACGTCATTTTCGGCGGCAAGGGTGTCGGGCTGATGAACATGCTGATGTACGCGATTCTGGGTGTGTTTATATGCGGACTGATGGTCGGAAGAACCCCGGAATTTATGGGTAGGAAAATTGAAGGCAAGGAAATGAAGCTGATTGCGATTGCCATACTGGTACATCCGTTTCTCATTCTGGCGCCGACTGCGCTCGCTTTTATGAGTCATTGGGGGTATGATGCGGTCACAAACCCCGGATATCACGGGCTGACTCAGGTGCTCTATGAATATGCGTCATCTGCGGCAAATAACGGGTCAGGGTTTGAAGGACTTGCAGATAACAACGTATTCTGGAACTTAACAACAGGGATGGTTATGTTCTTTGGACGATATGTATCCATGATTGCATTGCTGGCTGTAGCGGCTTCGTTGAATGCCAAAGCGCCGACACCAGTGACGACGGGCACACTGCGCACGGACAACAAGCTGTTTGGGGCCATTCTGATCGGAGTTGTTCTGTTGATTGGTGCGTTGACCTTTTTGCCTGTCATCGTATTGGGGCCTGTAGCTGAATTTTTGACCATGTGATGAAGAATGAGCATGAAGAAGAAATTGAGAATGGATGAACGGGGTGCTTGATCATGAAGGAACAACGTAAACGCATGCTGGACAGAAGCATCTTGAAGCATGCGATCAGGGATAGCTTTATGAAATTAAATCCGATGCTCATGATGAAAAATCCCGTCATGTTCGTCGTGGAGATCGGCACACTGGTTGTGCTGTTGATGCTGCTGTTTCCCGGTTATTTTGGAGCTGACAAGGAAATGGGCTTTAACCTGGCTGTTTTTGTTATTCTGCTGTTCACGCTGCTCTTTGCCAATTTTGCTGAAGCGCTCGCGGAGGGGCGGGGGAAGGCGCAAGCTGCCTCTTTGAAAAAATCCAAGCAGGATACACAGGCCACCAAGCTTGTCGGAAATGACATTCAGGTGGTGAGCTCAACCGAGCTGCGTAAAGGGGATATTGTGCTCGTGTCCCAGGGCGAGATGATTCCGGGGGACGGCGAGGTTATTGAAGGACTGGCTTCGGTGGATGAATCCGCGATTACAGGGGAATCAGCTCCGGTCATCAAGGAATCGGGCGGTGATTTTTGCTCGGTAACGGGCGGGACACGGGTAGTTAGTGACCGCATCAAGGTGCGGATTACGGCAGAGCCGGGCGAAACGTTTATTGATAAAATGATTTCGCTCGTGGAAGGGGCACAGCGGCAAAAAACGCCGAATGAAATTGCGCTGAACACGCTGCTGATCAGCTTGACGATTATTTTTTTGATCGTGGTGGTCACGCTGGCTCCGATCGCCCGCCATTTTAACATCGATTTGCCTGTACCAGTCTTGATTTCGTTGCTGGTTTGTCTGATTCCGACCACAATTGGAGGGCTGCTGTCGGCGATTGGGATTGCCGGTATGGACCGGGTCACCCAGTTTAACGTGCTGGCGATGTCAGGCAAGGCGGTAGAGGCATCCGGGGACATCAACACGATGATTCTCGACAAAACGGGTACCATCACCTTCGGAAACCGGATGGCGAGTGAATTTGTGCCTGT
The DNA here is from genome assembly GCF_000245715.1 of Paenibacillus sp. Aloe-11. Classification (NCBI taxonomy): domain Bacteria; kingdom Bacillati; phylum Bacillota; class Bacilli; order Caryophanales; family Paenibacillaceae; genus Paenibacillus; species Paenibacillus sp. Aloe-11. Next base: position 106,782 of record NZ_JH601050.1, read on the forward strand.
AGGGGACGTGGAGAAGGCAGAGCTGGTAAAGTGGGCAGCGATGAGCTCAATGAAGGACGAGACACCTGAGGGACGCTCGGTGCTGGAATTGATGCGCAAGCAGGAGTACACGCTGGATGAATCCTTGGCGGCAGGCGGAGCCTTTATCGAGTTCAAGGCGGAAACCCGCATGAGTGGTCTGGACCTGGCCGATGGACGAAAGGTGCGCAAGGGCGCAGTGGACTCTGTTCGGCATTGGATCATATCGCAAAACGGCAGGGTTCCAGCTGATCTGGAGGAAAAAGCGAATCAGGTGGCCTCTGAAGGAGGTACACCGCTGGCGGTTGCGCTGGATGATCGGATATACGGCATTATTTATTTGAAGGATACAGTGAAGCCGGGCATGAAGGAGCGGTTCGATCAGCTCCGGGAAATGGGTATCCGCACGATTATGTGTACCGGGGATAATCCGCTGACTGCCGCTACCATTGCACGGGAAGCAGGTGTGGACGATTTTGTAGCTGAAAGCAAGCCTGAGGATAAAATCGCGGTTATCCGCCGTGAGCAGGAACAAGGCAAGCTGGTGGCCATGACCGGAGACGGAACCAATGATGCTCCTGCGCTGGCGCAGGCGGATGTTGGTCTTGCCATGAACAGCGGCACGGTCGCGGCCAAGGAAGCCGCCAATATGGTGGATCTGGATTCCGATCCGTCCAAAATTATTGAGGTGGTCGCCATCGGCAAGCAGCTGCTCATGACACGCGGCGCTTTGACAACGTTTAGCATCGCGAACGATGTTGCCAAATATTTTGCCATTATCCCGGCGATGTTCATGCTGGCTATTCCACAAATGGGTGCTTTGAACGTCATGGGGCTTGGCTCTCCACTGTCCGCTATTTTGTCGGCGCTGATTTTTAACGCGGTTATTATTCCGCTCCTGATTCCGCTGGCGATGAAGGGTGTGAAGTATAAGCCAATGAGCTCGGACCGCCTGCTCGGACGGAATTTGCTGATTTACGGTTTGGGCGGTATGGTGGTGCCGTTTGTCGGCATCAAGGCCATTGATTTGCTGGTGCATTTATGGATTTAAGGCGGCCTGTAAAAGGATGCATTTCAGATACAATGGAAGCGGAAAGGGTGAGCAACATGAGTGGGTTTTATCGTATGTCTGGGCGCAGATTTGCTGCACACGAGAAAGCCGGTTCTGCCGGACGAGACCATAGCAACCCCGCAGAGACGAGGACTGGGTCGGAGGGGCAGCCGGAGAGACAGGAGATGCGGGGAAGCACGGTTATTGGAGTCGCTTTGCGAACCTCGGTGCTGATGATCCTCTTGTGCGGCTTGGCATATCCGCTCGTTAGCACAGGAGTGGCACGGGTATTGTTTCCGCAGCAGGCGGGCGGCAGCATGCTGCAGAATGCGGAGGGACGGGTAGTCGGTTCTGAACTGATTGGGCAATCCTTTGCCAATCCTGCGTTTTTCCAAGGTCGGGTATCCAGTGTTGATTATAACGGGGCTGGTTCAGGCTCAAGCAACTACGCGCCGTCCAATCCGGCCTTGATACAGCGAGTCAAGGATTCCATTGCCGCTTGGCAGAAACAAAATCCGGATGTGCCGGTTAGCGAGGTTCCGGTGGATCTGATTACGAACTCCGGTTCCGGTCTGGACCCGCATATCTCGCCACAAGCGGCACAGGTACAAATTCCACGTATTAGCAGCTTGACGGGAATCGCGCAGGATCAACTGAAAGCACTGGTGGAGGCGCAAACCGAAGGCCGTAGTGCCGGAGTATTCGGAGAACCGCGTGTGAACGTGCTCAAGCTGAACCTCGCGCTTGAAGCGCAAATGAAGATAGCGCCTGCCAAGCGGTGAAACTGGCCATACGGAATGATAGAGAGTAGAGTAAATAGGAAGAACTAAGCTTTATAGCAATTTTACAAAAAAAGGTATCCCCTGGGTGAAAGGCCCGTGGGATACCTTTTTTGTTGGTAGAAAGAATTATCGGCAGCAGCCTATCCTGAAATCGTTTGGACGATGAGTATCACATTCAAGACAATAATGATACCGGTCACGATCCAGGCTAATGCTTTTTGCCACATTTTGTTGGCAAATTCACCCATGAGCTTTTTGTCACTCGTAAAGAGCAATAGTGGGATGATGGCAAAAGGCAGCTGGATGGATAGAATGACCTGGCTCAGCACAAGCAGTTCTTCCGCTCCTTTTTCACCGGCGATAGCAGTGACGATTACCGCTGGAATGATTGCGATGAGTCGCGTTACCAGACGACGCAGCCAAGGGGGAAGACGAAGGTTGAGAAAGCCCTCCATGACGATTTGTCCAGCTAACGTACCAGTAACGGTCGAATTCTGGCCGGAGGCGAGCAGTGCCACCCCGAATAGAATGCTTGCGAGTGTGGTTCCCAACAAAGGCGATAGCAGATAGTAGGCGTCGCTAATTTCGGCTACATCTGTTTTTCCGGCAGTATTGAACACCGCTGCTGCCACGATCAAAATGGCGGCATTAATAAATAGGGCAAACATAAGCGCGATACTGGAATCCCAGGTTGCAAATTTAATAGCTTCGCGTTTACCTACTGAAGTCTGCTCAAATTTGCGAGTTTGTACAATGGATGAATGCAGATACAGGTTGTGAGGCATCACGGTAGCGCCCATAATACCGATCGCAATATACAGCATGCTTGGGTTGGTCAAAATTTGTGAATCTGGCACAAATCCGCCTAACATGCCGCCCCATGATGGCTGTGCCAAAATGAGATTGATGCCAAAGCACCCGGCAATCGTCGCCATTAGTACAATGACCAATGTTTCCAAAGCCCGAAAACCTTTGTTTTGCAGCAATAAAATGAGCATGACATCAAATGCGGTAATGATAACGCCATATAGTAGCGGTAAACCGAACAGCAGCTTCAGTGCAATGGCTGAGCCGATGACCTCGGCCAAATCCATAGCTGCAATGGCAATTTCGCATAAAAGCCACAAGCCGATTGCGACGGGACGACTATAGGCATCGCGGCACATTTGTGCCAAATCTTTACCAGTGGCAATGCCAAGCTTGCCGGATAAGGCTTGCAGCAGAATAGCCATCAGGTTGGAGACCAGAATGACACTAAGCAGCGTGTAGCCGAATTTTGCTCCGCCTGCGATGTCTGTAGCCCAATTGCCGGGGTCCATATAGCCGACAGCGACCATATAGCCAGGTCCGGCAAAGGCGAGAAACTTTCGAAACCACGTGCCGTCCTTAGGGACGCTCAAGGAGCGATTCACTTCCGACAGTGAAGCGATTTCCGCCAAGTTCCCATTTATATTTTTCATACGCTCCACCTTCTTTATTCATGATGAAATCTAGTATTAGTGACATTAACGATTGTACTATCCCTATTGTACACCTACAATAGTTTTTGTCTAGTGCAACTTTTATGTGGCCAAGCAAATTAATAGTATTTTTTAATGATTCATTTTGTATGGTTCGTTTAAAGTACATACGAGAAGGAAATCATGAATGTATTAACATGACAGTAGATCCCCGACCATTTGACATCATCGCCAAAATTCATTAAGATGGCTTAGGTGATTCTGGTCACCAGGTACGAAACAAATTTGAAAATACGGGTGATTATGATGTCTTACAGACCGAATATTGTTAATTTCACGCTGGCTGGCAGCAATGAAAAAGAAGGGCTTTATGAGTTTAAAATGAGTTTGGCCGATGGTACGGAGTGCCGTGTTTTTTCTCAACGTAATCCGGAGTGGACTTTGACGAATATTAGTCGACTGCTAACGACACCTTGCCCGGTATGCCATAAGGATTTTATCTGCAAGTGTATGGATCAGTTTCATGAAGAGATTATAGGACAAATTAATGCCAAACAACTGTTCGAGAAAGCATTGAGCTAGTTTCCGAACTGGTAAAAGTCGATACATTTCTAAACAAGCGTCGGATGATTTCGGCGTTTTTTTGTTATATGTATTTTTGTTATATGCATAAAGTTGATTGCATTTAAGCTGTTGATTCCTTGGAGGTGAAAGTATTATGAAGCAGTCTGATCATTTGGAGCATTCAATTGTGTTGGTAGATGGGGTATGCCATTTTTGTCAGGGGGCGGCCCGCTTCATTATCAAGCGTGACCCTGAGGGAGTATTCCATTTTGGTTCCCTGCAATCCGAGGAAGGACAAAGGCTTTTGCGTGTAGGAGGACTATCTGCAGATCAACTGGATACGTTTGTATTGATTGAAGACGGTGTGTATTATACAAGGTCAAACGCGGCTTTGCGGATTGCCAGACATCTTCGTTTTCCATACCCGCTGGCCTATGCTTTCATTCTGATTCCCCGCTTTATGCGCGATGCCGTGTACAACGTGGTAGCACGTAACCGATACCGCTGGTTTGGCAAGGATGAAGAGGATCAGTGCCAGATCCCCCCACCAGAGATTCGGGAACGATTTTTTTAGGTATTCAGAATTTAAGATTCAGAGGGATCAGCTTTCCTTTTGGAGCGATGACCACGAATCAGCCATATCACAATCGCCACAATCAGTATCAAGCCGGCAATAGCTACATACACGATATGTCGTAGATTCGGTACATTGATGGATAATTTCAGCTCATTAGATTCCAATGGGGCAATATCCCAACGCAGTGTTTTTCCGTCTTCCGATACACTGTCCGCATTGCTGGCAGCGGGTTGGATCGGCAAGGACAGGCTAAAGTTAAGATCAAGCTGCCGCTCCAGTAATTTGCGCGCGAACACATTCATTTGCTGTAATTTGTCACTCAGTCCCTTAGCTTCTTCAGGAAGCATTCGTGGCAGATCAAGCTTCATCGTAAGATCATAATTTGTTGTGAAAAAATGTGGTGTTACAATGCGTTTTATTTCTAATCCCTCGGGCAGATTGACTTCCTGATTGGGATTTTTTTCGTTTGTGCTCCAATCTCCTTGATAATGCCCCTTGAATTGATAGCCCTTTCTCCCCTGTTCAGCTAGCGGCTGAACATCCACATTGTTGCTTTGAAAACGCTTGGCTAATCGATCCAGCAGTCCGGGATTGTCCAGCATCACCAGCGTCTGATTGTTCACACTGAACGATGCATCCATATCTATACTCCGATCGAGATGAACATCTACGTGGATATCCCCCCGAGCACATGAGGTAAGGATAGCCAGACAGCACAGCAGCGCAAAAACGCGCAGTATTTGCCGAATACGATGTTGCTGACGTCTATCCTGATCAGGGCTGTGTTCTGTTTGCTTCATGATTTACACCTTCTTTATATACGTTCTTTACTTTAACAAATGGATGTCTTCTATATATTACACATTCAGAGAGCCAAAATCGAACGATAAGACAGAAGAAATAAGATTTATATTCTAAAAATGTTTCCCAAGGTAAAAACTTTAGTGTATACTCTAAAAAATAGTTCTCATAAAAAATAATTGTCTCCAGGAAATAGTTTGTCCCAAATACGAATAGTCGAAGGAGGTTTTAAAGTATGAACAAGCAGTTTAAGAAGGATTTGCCGCGATGGGTAACGACGGTTGGAGTATTGTCACTAGTTTTGGTTCTCGCAACTGCATGTACTCAGGAGCAGAAGGAGCAGGGTACGGCGGTAGAGGCGGGACAAAAAATAAAGGCCACAACGACCATCGGCATGATTTCGGATATTGTCGGCAAGGTCGGTGGTGATCATGTGGAGGTTACGGGCATTATGAAATCAGGCGTTGACCCGCATTTGTACAAGGCTTCTCAGGGAGATATGCGCAAGCTGGATCAGGCCGACATTATTTTTTATAACGGGTTGCACTTGGAAGGAAAAATGCAGGACATTCTGGAGAAAATCGGCAAGCAAAAGCCCGTCATACCTGTCTCCAAAAACATCGCTCAGGATCAGCTGCGTGCAGGGAGCCCGGAAATGGGGTCCGAGCATGATCCACATATCTGGTTTAACGTGCAAAACTGGATGTCTGCGGTAGAAACCATCAGAGACGAATTGTCGGCGCTTGATGCTGCGCATGCAGAGGATTATAAGGCTAACGCAGAAGCTTATCTGGCTGAGCTGCGCAAGCTGGACGATTACACGAGGGAGGAGATTGCCAGCATACCGGAAGCCCAGCGCGTGCTTGTCACGGCACATGATGCCTTCGGCTATTTCGGAGATGCTTACAATATTCAAGTGAAAGGACTTCAAGGCATGAGTACAGAGTCAGAAGCGGGCTCCCAAGATGTGACCAGGCTGCGAGATTATCTGGTGGAAAATAAAATCAAAGCCGTATTTGTAGAAACCAGTGTTCCGAGAAAGGCCATAGATGCAGTAATTCAGGGAGCCGCTCAGCAAGGTCATACGATAAGGATTGGCGGTGAGCTGTATTCAGATGCCATGGGCAAAGAAGGTACAGAAGAAGGCACATACATTGGAATGGTCAAGCATAACGTCAATACGATGGTTAAAGCGCTTAAATAAAGGAGGCAAAACATATGGGGCATTCACCGCTTGTCGTTCGTGATTTATCTGTAGCTTATCAAAAAAAGCCCGTTCTGTTTGATGTTTCCTTCGAGGTGCCGGAAGGCAAGCTGATTGGTATTATTGGCCCGAACGGGGCTGGTAAATCTACACTGATTAAGGCAGCGCTTGGATTGATTCCAAAGCTCAAGGGTGAGGTGCTGGTCTACGGCAAGCCCTACAAGCAGCAACTGCTCAAGGTTGGCTATGTACCGCAGCGAGAGTCGGTGGATTGGGATTTTCCGACGAACGCGCTGGATGTGGTTATGATGGGACGGTATGGCAGACTGGGCTGGTTTAAACGACCGGGAGCCGCAGATCGTCAGGCAGCGATGGAGTGTCTGGACAAGGTAGGTATGAGCAAATTTGCAGACAGGCAGATTAGTCAGCTGTCAGGCGGGCAGCAGCAGCGTGTTTTTCTGGCCAGAGCACTCGCACAGGACGCTCAGCTTTATTTTATGGATGAACCGTTTGTTGGTGTGGACGCTGCGACCGAAAAAGCGATTATATCATTGCTCAACGATCTGAAACGGCAGGGGAAAACCGTACTTGTTGTTCATCATGATTTGTCTACGGTAACGGATTATTTTGACCAGGTCATGCTGTTGAACGGCCACCTGACGGCGTTTGGAGAGACGTCAAAGATTTTTACCGAGGAAAATCTGCAACGTACGTATGGTGGACGTCTGAGTATATTCAAAACAGGCCCGGATTCCGGCACCATACTCGGAGTGAGGTGAGGGGGATGACAAGTTTGGCTACGCTTTTGGCCGATCCGAATATGCAGTGGATTTTGCTGGGCTGCATTTTGCTCGGTTTAAGCAGCGGCGTGATTGGCAGCTTTATGTATTTGCGCAAGCAATCGCTTATGGGAGATGCCTTGGCACATGCAGCTTTGCCCGGGGTATGCGTGGCGTTTATGATTACGGGTACGAAATCCGTGTTTGGATTTATGATTGGCGCTGCCATTGCAGGCATTGCTGCGACCTTTGCCATTAGTGCGCTAATCCGGTATTCGCGAGTCAAAAGCGATTCGGCGATTGCGGCGGTGCTGTCTGTATTTTTTGGTTTCGGCATTATGCTGTTGACCGAAATTCAGCATAGTGGTGCGGGAAACCAAAGCGGATTGGATAAATTTTTATTTGGTCAGGCTGCGGCCATGGTATTGTCTGATGTTTATACGATGGCTGCAATTTCGGTGGTGCTGATCGGGGTATGCCTATTGTTCTTCAAGGAATTTAAGCTACTAAGCTTTGATCCCGGCTTTGCTCGCGGACTTGGTTTTCCAGCAGGGCTGCTGGATAAGCTGTTGATGCTGCTGATTGTCATTGCGGTGGTTGCCGGCATTCAGGCCGTGGGTGTCATTATGATGGCGGCCCTGCTGATTACCCCGGCGGTGTCAGCCAGATACTGGACAGAGAAGCTGGGGGTCATGGTGTGCCTATCAGGCCTGTTTGGCGCTATAGCGGGTCTTGGCGGAACACTCCTTAGCTCTCTGGGACAAAATCTCCCTACAGGACCGTTGTGCGTTCTGTGTGCGACGGTGGTGTTTGGTGTGAGCCTGATTTTTGCACCGCAGCGCGGAATGATTTCCAAGGCTATCGTTCGGTTGAACGCCAGAAATAGTCTGGAGAAGGCAGTCGGGACGCAGCCGGGAAAGGAGCGTGCCCTATGAGTTCATTATATGTGATCTTGACGGGAATGTTAGTGGCAGGGGGATGTAGCATTGTCGGCTGCTTCCTCGTGCTTCGGAAAATGGCTATGATCGGTGACGCAATCAGCCATGCGGTGCTGCCGGGGATTGTTATTGCTTTTTTAATCAGCGGGTCCAGGGATTCGGTATGGATGATGTTTGGTGCGGCCGTGCTGGGTCTTCTAACGGTGTATCTGATTCAGCTGTTCCAGCAAAGCGGTTTGCAAAGTGATGCCGCCATCGGTGTAGTGTTCACGACACTGTTTGCCATCGGTGTCTTGCTGGTCAGCGTGTTTGCTTCCAATGTCCATCTGGATATGGATCACGTGCTGTATGGGGAGATTGCATATGTGCCGTGGAATACGCTAGAGATTGCTGGCGTTGATGTTGGTCCAAGGGCTGTATGGATTACAGGCGTGATGTTTTTAATCAACTTGCTTGTGGTATGGGGCTTTTTCAAGCAATTTAAAATCACTTCCTTTGATCCCGCATTGGCAGCTTCATTGGGCATTCCGGTTGTTTTTTTTCATTATCTGCTGATGAGTCTCGTATCGCTTACAACGGTGGCGTCATTTGAGAGCGTGGGGGCCATTCTGGTGGTTGGAATGCTTGTTGTACCGCCACTTACGGCTTATCTGCTGACGGAGAAATTGTCCCACATGATCGTATATAGCGTCGGATTTGGAGCTATCAGTTCGGTCGCAGGCTTCTACACGGCAAGTATGCTGGATGCCTCTATTGCGGCATGTATGCTGTGTGTATCGGGAGTGTTGCTGCTTGTAGCTTTTCTCTTTTCTCCAACCCATGGTGTGGTTTGGCAAAAATGGCTTCAGCAGCGGGGGATGGTTGGCGAGGATAGCAAGTGATTCGATTCGCGGGAAGCATGATATACAAGTTTACCGAAAAAGCGTGCAAATGGGCAGAAAAAGCCTGAATCCACGCTTTTTTGCGTGTATACTGCCTTGTGCGGATTTTTTCGGAGAAAGCCGTGGGACTCGTCTTGAATTGTCTGGAACACGGGAGTACATTCATTACAGCCAGACAAGAACGGACACTGAGCTGTCGCGTTGCGGGGAGGAACAAAAGATGGAGAGCTTCAAACGCAAATCACCCGAGGAAATACTGGAATCCATTAGCAAACTGCACCGGGGCAGACTCAAAATTTATATCGGTGCAGTCAGCGGTTCGGGCAAAACGTATCATATGCTCCAGGAAGGGCAGTCACTTCAGCATGAAGGGATTGATGTTGTGATTTGCGCGGTCTCGACCATGCAGCGGCGTGAAACCGTGGAGCAGGTCGGCACGCTGGAGCGAGTGCCCAGTATTCATTGGATGCAGGACGGTGTGGAGCAAAAAGATTTGAATGTGGAAGCTCTAGTGGAACGCAATCCCGAGGTGGTGCTGGTAGATCATTTGGCACATCGTAACCGGGTAGGGGCCCGATTTCCAAGCCGGCTGGAGGATATTCAATATTTGCTGGAGCTGGGGATTAGCGTCATTACGACAGTCAATGTCTATGAACTTGAAGGGATTACGGAGTGGGTTTATCAGCTGACAGGAATTGAATCGGCATCCACGGTCCCGGTCGATACGCTGGAGCTGGCGGATGAAATCCGTCTGATTGATGTTACACCGGAGACGGTTTTGGAACGGCTGGCGAAAGGCTACATGCATGCACCCAATCCTGAAATGTTCCACCGGGGAAATCTGGGTAAGCTGCGCGAGCTGGCTCTGCGATTAGTGGCAGAGGATGTGAACGATTCGCTGGAACGGCATCGGGAGGAATTAGGCTTGCACGGGGCGTCAGGAGTGGCCGAGCGTATTTTGGTGCCTGTCCAATATCATTGGAACGGGTCTATTTATGTTCGCAGAGGAGAGCAGGTCGCCAAGCGGTTGGGTGGAGATATGCTGGTGGTTTCCTTTGTCAGCCCGAAGCACAAGCTGTCCAGGGAATCAGCGGCCTTTAAGCGCTCCATTGTGCAGCTGACTGACAAGATAGGATCGGCATTTGAAGAGATCCCGCTTTTGTCCCGCAGAAGGTTGCCTCGTCAGCTTATTCATTATGCGGTGGCGCATAATGTTACCCGGATCGTTATGGGACATTCTCGGCAGACCCGATGGCAGGAACTGGTTAGGGGATCGCTGGTGAACGGAATTTTAAAACGGATGAAAAATATGGACCTGCTGTTGATAGCGGATCGAGCCGAGCAGGAAGGTGAACGGATTTTGCCAACGATGAGACAGGAGGAAGGAGATAATGATCCCTATCATCGCTTGAGCGATGAGGAGGCACAGGCTGAGGCAGCCAAAATTCGGCGCGGCAAGCTCAAGGTATACATTGGTGCTGCACCAGGGGTCGGCAAAACATACACGATGCTGAGAGAGGGCAATGATTTGCTGGAGAGCGGAATTGATGTTGTGATCGGCTTGCTGGAGACACATGGAAGAGCGGAAACTTTGGCACAAGTGGGCTCTCTGGATATGATTTCCCGTCAGCCCATTGAGCGTCATGGTGTACATTTGGAAGAAATGGATACCGAATCCATTCTCAGACGCAATCCTGAGGTAGTGTTGATCGACGAGCTGGCACATACCAACGTTCCTGGCAGTCAGAGATCCAAGCGCTATGAGGATGTACTGACTATTTTGGATCAAGGTATCTCTGTCATATCCACAATGAATGTACAGCACCTGGAGAGCTTGAATGACGCGGTAGAACAAATTACCGGCATTCGGGTAAGAGAGACTGTTCCCGATCATATGATGCGTCTGGCCGATGAGGTACAGCTTGTGGATGTGGCCCCCAAATCGTTGCAGCAGCGTATGCGTGATGGCAAAATATACGATCCTGCCAAGGTGGAACAGGCGCTTAGCCACTTTTTTAAATTAGGTAATCTGATTGCGCTGCGTGAGCTGGCTCTGCGGGAATTGGCTGATGATGTGGATGAGCGGCTGGAATCGTGGGATCGTCATGGATCGCTTCGGGGACCGTGGCGCAGGAAGGAAGTGATCTTCGTAGGCGTCACGCTAAGCGAAAATGCTGAAAGGCTGATTCGCCGTGGTTTTCGTATTTCTTTTCGTCTGAAGGCCGTGTGGATTGTGACTTACGTTCATGTTGGTGAGCGTATACCCGAGAGGCTGAGCCCTCGTCTGGAACAGTTAAAAATGTTGACCCACCGATTGGGAGGAACCTTTGAAATTCGCTTTGTTTCCAGCCGGCGGGAGATTGCCGACATTCTGATTTCTCCGGTGGAAGGATATACGGGTACTCAGTTAATCGTGGGGCAATCGCCCCGAAATAAACGTTGGGGAAAGTTTGCGGTCGTCCCGAGAATTCTCCGTCAAGCGCGTCATATGGATGTTCTAATCGTGGCGGACTATGACCCGAATATCAAGCTGGAGGAAAACGATCAGATCACCCAATTCATTCGTAAATAGTCATATGTTAGTTTCCGGTTGTTCAATGCTTCCATAGTATATTCTATCTCAAAGAAATGGAGGCGAATTAAAAATGTTTAGACATTGTCATGTTCGTAAGCCAAGAAAACACGTTACTAAGAAGATTATTAAGGTGACTATCATTAAGTTTAAACCTAGAAAACATCATCGGTTTCATGAAGACTTTTTTGTGAAAAAACATCATCATCATCGGAAACATCGTCATCATCGTCATCATGAATGTCATCGTCATCACCACAAATTCTGGTAAGATAAAGGTAGTGGGAGGCGGGGATTATATCCCTGCCTTTTGCTCCTAATAGAATATGGAATCATATTTTCATAAAAAATACTTGCTCTAGAATAAGTGCTATGCTATTCTACCAATAAATAGTTTGCACGTGACGGAAGCACCGTTCACCAACCGTATGTATGTACGGCTTGATGAACGGTGCTTTTTTGCGTTGTTGTGTTGGAAAGGGGATGGGGATCATGATTCCGGTAAAAGTGGTGTTGGCTGTAGCAGGCCGGGAATATATTGAGCCGCTGCTGAATTATGTACACGGAAGCGAGTGCGCCAGAAGGCTGAGGATAACGGCATTTTCGCAGCCGGAAGCATTTCGTCAATACATGATCGAAACGAACGGAATGAAAAGACCGGATATCGTGGTGGGTGAAGCGGCTTTTTTGAGTCTGTGGACAGATCGGGAAGCTGCCGATATTCCTTGCTTGGCATTACATGAGGGTGAAGAAGTAAGCCAATACGGACAACCGTTATTGAAATACCAGCCTTTATCCGAGCTGGTAGGTTCTATTTTGGAAATGGCAAGACAGCGGTCGGGCAGTCGACAAAGTGTAAACAGTCGGGAAGGCGGAATCATTGTCGGCATGATGGCGGCTTCCGGCGGGTTGGGCAAGACAACAGCTGCGCTCAATATGTCCAAGCAGTTGGGGAATGAGGGGTATTCCGTATTTTATTTGAATCTGGAAACGGTGGATTCAAGCTCGTTGTTCACGGGTTCAGGCAGTTCTAACAGCACAGAAGGAGGAGGGCTGTCCAGGCTGCTATATGACCTCAAGGCGACGGAGAGTGACGGCATTCCCTTTTCCGTAGCTTCCTATTGTGTGCATCGCCCTGAAATTCAGGCCGATACTTTTCAGCCTGTCTATAATCGCAAGGAGCTAATAGACATGACCTGTGGTGAAGCGGTGCAGCTAATTCGGACGATTGCCGAGAGCGGACAGTATGATGTAGTGATCGTAGATAGCGAATCCGAAAATGGTGACCGGGCTCAAGCTGTGCTGGAAGCCAGTCATAAGCTGATCTGGCTGCTGGCTGACGATTTAATGAGCATGCATAAATGCGGTCTGTGGCTGGATGTTCTGGAGCTAACACAGCCCGAAGGGTTTGAAGCCATGCTGTCCAAAACGAGCTTTGTGGTGAACCGTTATATGGGAACGATGATTAACTCGTTACCTCGAGACTTCATGGACCTAAACGGAGCACTGCCGTATATTCCTTCATGGAAACAGATGCAGCATCGTGAATTGCTGCTTAGTTCACCGATTTATCAGCGGGAAATCCGCCATCTGTGTCGCGAGCTGCTGAATGTGGAGAGTGCAGCACAGTCGCCTGCCGTTTGGTCTTAAAAGGGGGGGAAGGGGCTGATGAGCATAAATGAGAAGCATTTTAAGGCACTGCGAGCGGATATCCGAAGCGGGCTGGATGTGACGTCTTCGGTAGACGATGCGGATTTGGTCCGGCATATTGAAAATCGAATTTTATATGATACAGAGCTGACAGGCTTAACTTCCCGAGAGAAGCATGCACTTGTCCGTAAAATTTTTCATTCGTTCCGTGGGCTGGATGTGCTCCAGCCATTGATCGATGACCCGACAGTTACGGAAATTATGATCAACAGTCACCGGGAAATTTTTGTGGAGCGGGCAGGTGAGGTGATTCAGGTGTCCGATCAATTTGAGTCCCGAGAGCGACTGGAGGATCTGATCCAGACAATTGTAGCCGGGGTGAACCGAATTGTGAATGAGGCTTCGCCGATTGTGGATGCCCGTCTAAAGGATGGATCACGCGTCAATATTGTGCTGCCGCCAGTCGCCCTCAAGGGGCCAACAATGACAATACGGAAGTTTCCCGAACGGCCCATGACGATGGAGGATTTGATACGAAGAGGCGCGTTGGATGAGGAAGCCGCCGCGATGCTCAAGGACCTGGTACGCAGCAAATACAATATTTTTATAAGCGGAGGAACAGGTTCCGGGAAAACAACCTTTCTGAATGCGTTATCCCAGTTTATCCCACCGTCCGAACGGATTATTACGATTGAAGACTCGGCAGAGCTGCAAATTGTGACCGTCCCTAACCTCGTTTCCATGGAAACACGGAACGCGAACACCGAGGGCAAGGGGGAAATTACGATTCGTGATCTGATTCGTTCCTCCTTGCGTATGCGACCCAACCGGATTGTAGTAGGTGAGGTCAGGGGGAGTGAAGCGTTGGATATGCTTCAAGCGATGAACACGGGACACGATGGAAGCTTGTCCACCGGCCACGCGAATAATATCCGTGACATGGTCAGCAGACTGGAGACGATGGTGCTCGGCGGGGCCGATCTTCCGCTGGGTCTAGTCCGGCAGCAGATCAGCTCGGCCATTGATATATTCGTGCATCTGTCACGGCTGCGTGACAAATCCAGACGGGTACTGGAAATTAGCGAAGTCATTGGCTTTGAAAATGGTCAGGTGACGCTTAATCCGCTCTATCGCTTTCAGGAGCGCGGAGAAAGTAGCGGGAGAATCATAGGGGCGCTGGAACGCTGTGGGGAAGGTCTGCATCATACGTTAAAGCTGCAAATGGCCGGAATAAAGCCGGAAAGCTGGCACAGGGGGGAAGCATCGGTATGAAGACAGGAAAAGTGGATGTGAAGCCGGAGCAAGCATCCCGTCAGGCCCCTTCTCTGCCTGATTATACGGTATATACATTAACGACAATGCAAAAAAATATGTGCATTTTCTTCAGTGGTGTGCTTTTCGCAATGATCGGCTATCTATTTTATCACCAATGGATTTTATCGTTGCTGTGTGCTGCCGGAGCTCTGGCAATGCCCCGTTATTTCAGGCAATTTTTGCTGCAACGACGCAGGTCTGCTCTGAGCATCCAGTTCAAACAGGCTTTATATTCACTCTCGTCTACTCTTTCGGCGGGGAGGTCGGTAGAGAATGGTTTTCGCGAGGCTGTGGAGGATTTGCGTTTGCTTAGTCCGGATGGAGATCACGAACTGATTTTTGAATTTAACATTATTACAGCCTGTCTCGAAATCGGACAGCCCGTGGAGACCGCTTTGCAGGATTTGGCCCGTCGGGCTCAGATGGAGGATATTACGAATTTTGCAGATGTATTTGCGGCCTGCAAGCGAACCGGAGGTGATCTGGTGGAGGTCGTACGACGAGCTTCAAGTGTCATAGGGGAGAAGCTGGAAATTCAACAAGAAATCAGTGTGATGATTGCGCAAAAACGTTTTGAATCAAGAGTTATGTTTGCTGCTCCTTTTTTGTTTGTACTGTTTATGACAATGACTGCAGGAGACTACATGATGCCATTATACAGCGGTACAGGGATGATTCTGTCCACCCTTTGTCTACTGGTGCTTGGGGGCTGTCTCGCGTGGATCAACCACATTATGAAGATTGAAGTATAAGGAGTGCTAGATATGGTGATGTTGGTTTGTCTGGTCATGCTGGTTCTGCAAGTGGGCGGTTGGGTGGTGCTGAACCGGATGCATGATGCTCAGTATGCACATTTTCGCTGTATGAAGCTGGAAGGACTGCGGCTGCACAGACTTTCGGTTCCTTTTGTACACCTAATTCATGTTTCGCGTGTCACTCATAGGCTGCCTGTGCTGATGTTCAAGCTCCAGCGTTCGGTGCAAAAGCTGTATGGTATACGGAACAGCGGAGAAAAAACGATGCTTTTTCTGGCAGAAATGCTCTGCTACGGATATATGATGGTTGCTGGTGGAGCTTTAATATCGCTGATCATGGGCGGAGATGCAACCGGGCTGGTGCTTGGTTTGGGACTGGGTGTTCTGGTTCCAGTCGCGCTGACCAAGGATTTGCATGGGAAAGTACAGCAACGGGATCAGCAAATTCTATTGGAATTGCCTGAACTGTTGAGTAAAATGATGCTTTTGGTTGGTGCAGGCGAGACGGTACAACGGGCATTGCTTCATTGTGTGGAGCGCAAAGGGGCGGATACGGTACATCCGTTGTATCGGGAACTGCGGCAGACCGTGGGGGAATGGGAAAGCGGATATTCTTTTCAACAGGCATTTGAGCATTTAAGCAAACGCTGCGGTATTCAGGAAGTGACGGTATTTACGACAACGGTATTGCTGAATATGAGACGTGGCGGAAGCGATTTTGTGATGGCGTTACGTGAGCTGTCCCAGACGTTATGGGGCAAGCGGACTTCGATTAGCCGGACAAGAGGAGAGCAGGCTTCATCTAAGCTGGTATTCCCGATGGCGCTGATTTTGCTGACGGTTATCGTGCTGGTGGGTGCTCCCGCTTTAATGATGATGAATATGTAGGAGGAATGAAACGATGTTGACATTAGCAACAAGCAGTATCCGTAAATTGTACAAGGAGGAGGACGGTCTGGGTACGTTGGAAATGATTCTGATCATTGCAATTCTGATTGCAGTGGCCATTATTTTCAAGGATCAGATTAAGAAGATCGTAGAAGGTTTGCTGAAAAAGGCGGATAAAAAAAGTAACGATTTTATGGATTCATAATGCTGCGCAAATTGGCACAAAAAGAGGACGGGAGCTTCTCATTAGAAGCGTCCCTCGTCTTTCCCGTTCTGTTGCTGATTATTTTTGTGATGTTATTTTTCTGCCTGTACATATATCAAAAATCTATATTGGTGCAGGTCGCTTCTACCGCTTCGGAAAGAGCTGCCTACAGTTGGGATAACAGCTTCAGGGACCCGCGTACAGGAGCTTTTACGCAAGGACAACGGGATTCGCTTTATTGGCGTTTGAAGGATGATGTCATGCTGGGCGCTTTGTTTGGCTGGGCCGGAGCCAATCATCTGGAAAGTGTACAGGTGCCTAACGGCAGTGAGGCAGGCTCATTGCCTGCCCAGAAGCTGTCTAATGCCGAAAGCAGAATGCCTGCGGGTATGCAGGGACAGATGACATATGAGAACAGTCTGGTTCACCGCAAGGTGACAACGGAGCTGAATAAGATCGTGAAAGTGCCTTTGTTGAATCAGTTTCTGGACCAGACGGATTTACAAGGGAAAATGAGCGCGGGTGTGGTTGAGCCTGTGGAATGGATCCGTACGGTGGAACTGGTCCGGTATTACGGGGCGAAGTTTATGGGCAGAGGCTCAGGCGAAA
This sequence comes from Paenibacillus sp. Aloe-11, assembly GCF_000245715.1. Lineage (NCBI taxonomy): Bacteria > Bacillati > Bacillota > Bacilli > Caryophanales > Paenibacillaceae > Paenibacillus > Paenibacillus sp. Aloe-11. Next base: position 123,830 of record NZ_JH601050.1, read on the forward strand.
AGGTAGATCCGGCAGGCGTGGGACAAGTGTTGATGCAATATGGCCAGAACGGTAAGTAGGCAATTAGGTAAGTAAGGAACGGGAATGGACTGGAAAGGAGGAAGCGGGTGTTTGGAAAGGGACGTAATACAAAGGATAGCGAGTTAGGTGCTGTCACGGTCTTCTTAATTTTGATTTTGGCTGTCATGTTTGGCTTTATTGCTGTCTTTATTGATTATGCGAGAATTGCTGCCCTCCATGTGCAAACCGAGCGTCTGACTCATGCGGCGGTTCGTTCAGTGATGTCTGCTTATGATCCGGTATTGCAACAGGAGTACGGGCTGTTTGCTTATGGTGAAAGCGACGGACAACAAATCATGGACAAAGTGTTGAATGACAGCGCCAAGCGTACAGCACGTGCGGAAACGCTGCCGCTTATGAATACAAAGCTGGATTCGAGTTCTCTGCAAATGGAAAGAGAGCTTGGTAAATATTCCATATTTAATGAGCAGATACGTGAAGAGATGAAGTATAAAGCGCCTGTCGATTTTACGTTTGAAGTGCTCGAAAAGCTGAAGCCGCTCTCTCAAAATATGAAGGAGGCTTCTCATACGGTTGATTTGCTGAAACGGCTGCAAAAGCTGTATGACCAACGCGAGGCCAAGCTGGATGACATGCTGGCGAAGCAGCGTGAGGCTGGGGCTCGTATGGAAGAGGTTCGCAAACGGATTATTAAGCAGCAGGGCGTATATATACCCAATCAGTATATTTGGGACCCGCTCGAAGTTGTAGCCGATATTGCTGCACAATATAAGCACTACGTGCATGTATATGAGGATAATCAGAAAAGTGTGGATGACGTTAAAATCATGCAGATGGAGAAATATTCAAGAAGGGCGAGATCAGCGCTTGACCGCCTTCGTCAGGCCATGGTTCAGGCTGGAGAAGAGCATGATAAGCTGCTTCTGGAAGCCAAAGAGCCGTTAAATGAGACTCGGCAGATTAATGAAGAGATGCGCAAAGTCATTGTGCAGTATAAGCAGAGAGCGGCTAATGCAGGCTACGATGAGGTTTCTGCTGCACCTACTCCAAGCGGAGGAGGCTCCAACGCCGATCCCTCAGTAGGAAGCGCCCGGCAAAAGGCAGAGGATCTGTTGATTCCCGATAAGGAATTTGAACAATGGGAAGTAGAAATCGAAAAGCAACGAACTGCTATAAATACAGTTAACAGCAGACTAACGGGAATGATGCGCACGTTATCCTTTTATACAGACCCATTTCTGAATGCAGATATGCTCAAGCAGGAAGTCGCCTCAGCGCTTAAGGAGATGGACAAATACTTGAATGCGTATGTCTGGTCGGGAGCCGCCAATGTACTCGACAGCGAAGCCAGAATGCTGGACACGCGACGAGGACCTGACAAAGAACGCAAGAAAATGGAAAAAGAGGCGAAAAACAAGCTCAAGCAAGCTTATCGGATCATTGAGGTACTTTCCAAAGGTAAACAAAGTGCAGAACAGTTCCAAAAGCTGGAGCAGTATTACAGTGAAAGCATTGCATTTAATCAGTCTACATCCGGTTCATCTGTAACCGCTGATTTATCCTATGACACCTATGATGCAGCGGGGGCCTCCATGGATAGTATGGATGGTTTGTATGGGGCTGCATCCGGTTTGCTGACTCAACTGGGGGATGAATTTTACCAGAACGAATATGCGCTTTCTTACTTTCATCATGTGGATTTTAGCCGATTTGGCAGTTTGGCTGGATCAGGGGCAAATGTGGGTAATGCAGCGCAGGTTTTGGGAGATCAGCTGGAGGTGAGTAATCAGGAGGTTGAGTACATCCTGTACGGGTTCCATAATCCAACGGGTAATCTGGCATCCGCTTATGGTGAAATTTTCGCTATGAGACTTGCCATACGTACGATGGAGGGACTAGTCAAAAATAGCTCAAAGGGAAATCCATTGGTCGTTTTGGCGGCGGCTTTGTTATACGGGATAGAAAAGGCGATTGAAGATATGATTATGCTGGCGCAAAAGGGGTATGTGCCTTTGTCTGATTTTCTAAAATTTCGAATGACGTACAAGGATCATTTGCGATTGTTTCTGATGCTTCATAGCAATAATGAACGAAAGATGTCCCGTATGCTTGCTCTGATTCGCCTAAATACAGATGTCAATCCTGCTGAGCGGCAAACGTATGCAGAGGGTGAGGTCAGGAACGGGATGCGGCTGTGGTTTTTACCTGGGGTAATGAAGATGCTCGGAACTGCCTCTAAGGAAGGCGAGAGTATTAAGGGAAGTGTGTACTATGTTACGAAAACAGCGCATTTTTCCTATTAATCGGGATCTACAGTGGATATGTGGGCAGAAGCGGTGTGAACAAGGAAGTATTGTTTTAGAAGCGTCACTGGTGTTGCCGTTATTTCTGTTTTTTATTATTTTTCTCATTTATATGGTTCAGATGACGCTGGTGTCCACGGCATTGCAGACCACCGCTTCAGAAGCGGTTAAGCAGGTTTCAGCTAAAATCTACCCGGTGTCTCTAGCGGTAGATGCGGCGTCCACGAAAATAGATGCAGTCCGCGAACCGCTGGATGAATTGCCCAGGTTATCTGTGAGTGAATATGCAAGCAAATTCGCTGAGCAGTTGCCGCCTCCGATTGGCGATTGGCTAGAAAGCGCTGTGCAAGGTGGTCAAAAGCCGATGGAGGAGCTGCGGGGGCGCTTGACGGAAGCAGCACTTGATCCTGTTCTGAAGCCGATGCTAAAGCCTTTTATGGAGGAAAGTGTTCTGGAGTATGACCGTATTCATGTAACGAGTGTACATGTGCCTTCTCTTACAGGTACCAAGGACCCTTATTTTAGAGTAGAGCTGTCTTATGAACTGCCGATGAAGGTCCCATTTTTGTATCGCAGCATTGTGCTTCAGGCAGCGGCAGAGGAGCGCCTTTGGATCGGCGACACAGGCGAGGGAACAGGTACAGGAGATGCTGCAGATGATAAGGATGAACAGCATTCCATACAGTTGCTTGTCAAGCCAGAGCCTGCCGTGAAGGGTGTGTACAATTTGATCAGAGCCAGGATTGAACCCGGAACGAGTGCTAATCTTTCGATATTTTATAAGTCGGGTCAAAGCACGGCCCAGCATTTGGGCTGGACCTCTGCTAATGCGGAGGGAATGATTGAATGGAATTGGTTTGTGGGAACAAACACGACACCCGGTCAATGGAGTTTTGTGATTGAAACAGAGGATGGACAGCGTATCGAGGTTCCATTTTCCGTGGAGTAGACAATAGATGGGGAGGGGGAGGTCACATTGACCTGGATGTATATTGTATGTGGAGTTTTACTAGCGATTGCGCTGGTCACCGATTTACGGAGTATGAAAATTCCTAATAAGCTTACGCTGCCCGGCATGGTGGCAGGTTTGCTGTTCAATACGGTATTTGAAGGCTGGCATGGTTTTGTATTTGCTGCTGCTGGACTCGGTACCGGATTTGGCCTCATGCTGATTTTGTACTGGATAGGAGCTGTAGGTGCAGGAGATGTGAAGCTATTTGGCCTAATTGGAGCCTGGACAGGTGCTGCTTTTGCGTGGCAATCGGCTCTATATTCCATTTTTTTTGCAGGTATTATTGGTATCGGAATCTTGCTATGGCGGAGGGAAACCATTATGAGACTGCGGCGTGTAGCTTTTAATTTGGGGGGATTTTTTCTGTTTCGCAGCGGCAAGGCGCTGACCAGCGGGAGAGAAGTGCATCTCAGGTTTCCATTTATGACCGCAGTCATTCCGGGAGCGATCAGTGCTTATCTTTACTTTTTGCCATGACATGCCCGCCTGGATAGATCATGCTGCCTTATGGAGATCGGGAATATGCTAAGGAGGTCATGAATTGTTTGGTTTAAGCAGGGATTTTGCCCGGAACAGCGGGACATTTATGATTTTGAACAAGGAAGGCGGACTCAAGACTGATGATTTAAACTCCGTGCAAACCGGAATGATGACTGGCAATCGGATTCCCGGTCTTCTGGAACTAAGAATAAAGGAAGTCGATTTTCAGGTTGAGTTGCACTACGATATTTCAGGTCAACGCATGCTTTCCCAGGTATGGAAGGGCGGGGGAATTTCGACTTCTGAGTTTTATCGGATTCTTTTTGAAGTGGCAGATGCCCTACATCGCAGCCCTCAATATATGCTTGATATAAGGCAGTTTATTTTGCATGAGGATTATATTTTTATTGAATGTTCAGGTTCAAGAAAAGCTGCCAGTTTAACCTATGTTCCTTTACAGGCTGTATTGTATGAAGGACAAGCAGGTAGTCAATTTAAGCAGATGATTATTCGTTTGATGACTCGTGTGGCTCACTTTCAGGGAGAAAATATGCAGCGCATACTTGAGCTATGTGATAGAAATGAGTTTGAATTACGATCGTTGAAGGAGCTGCTTTTGCAAGGGATGGCGGCTAGTGCAAAGAGCGTTAGCCCACAAGGTGAAGAGATAGAAGAAAGTCATAATAATAGGAATGCCTTTATCCCAAATATGCCTCAAGGAAAGCGTGATGAACTGTCCTCATTGCGCCATCATTCAGAACGTGGTGGAGTGTATGGGCAAGAGAATCGGGAGACATTGCAGGAAATACAGGAGCTTAAACGGATCAAGCCACTCAAGCCGCCCGTGAAACCACAGGAGAATGATGAGGTAGATGTAGAAATAGATGAAACGGAGCCTGCGTTGCAGAAGTATAGAACGTACATTGCTTTAGGCTGTCTTCTCGCTTCGGCTATCGTGTGGCGCTACGTTTATCTGGATCATTCTGAGACCGTACCGTTGATCATTTCCGTTGTGCTGACGGTGGTACTTGCTGTGGTCGCTTATATAAGCTGGACGGGAAAATGGGGGCGCAAGGGCGCTTCGCCTCATATCTACACTGATTCAGTCCCTGTGCTGGATTCGGAATGGTTAGGAGCTGCTTCACCTGCTCAGCGGAAAAATGATCGTTATCAGGTTGATAAGCTAACCGGATTCATAGCAGGACGTCAGAATAAGGATAAACGTTCTTCCAATCCAAGTGATCAAGGACAAGAGAGCTGGCGATGGTCTTTTCCTGACCCGGAGTCTGAACATATGGGTAGCCGGGATGCGGGAGAAAGAAGTGCAGCTTCCGAACGTCACAACTTGCACGAGTCGCAGGGGATAGGTGCGGATCGGAGGAATGATTTGGAGGTCAGTGATACCAGTGAGGCATATTATAAGTCGTTGTCTGGTATAACGGAGCTGCTACATGCTACATCCAGGCAAGAAACGGTGTTGCTTCGTGCGGATCAAGAGACACATGTTCCACACGTTCAGCAATCACCGATTGCCTGTCTAGAGCGCAAGACACCGGGAAGTGGAGCGACCGAGCGCATCCAATTGCAATCGGACCAATTTGTTGCAGGCAGCTTCTTCATCGGAAGAGAGCCACAATTGGTTCAATTTGTAGAACATACGGAAGGAACATCCCGCTCTCATATTGAGCTTTGTATAGATGCAGGAGGGCAAGGCCACATCGTCAAGGATTTGTCCTCGACGAACGGAACTATCTTGAACGGTGAGCCGATGGTGCCATACAAGGAGTACATCCTGAATGAGGGAGACACTTTTAAAATTGCTGGTGTATCCTATACTTATCGGCTGGACTCTTTTAAATCTTCCAGCGCTTCCTTAGGTGAAGGGTAGTTTATTATGTGTGCATAGTAGAAAAAGAAGCCCGTTTAATGTATGAAGCTATTAAAAAAGTGGTGAATCTCGTTTTGTGAGGTTGCTCCCTCCAAAAGAAGACATCAACCCTTTGGGGAAGATGTCTTCTTTTCGCTGTATTTATCTCCTAGGTTTTTGCTTTTTTCAATCCATAACAGATCCTAGTGTTTTGGAATTTGAAAAAGAAGCGATCGTAGTCATCCTTTTAAATTATTTATTTCTGTCACCATAAAAGGTAAGGCTTTTTTTATATATTGCTCTGCTGAAAGAGAACTATTATTTTGCCAATCTACAGACGCTCCGTAAATTCCCCAACTCAACATAGCAGCACCAATTTTTAAGGCTTCCGAGTCCAACTCAGGTTGTTGTTTTAAAAGTAAAGAATAAAATAATTTTTCCAGTTCTTTTTTTACTTTTTGTTCAAGTATTGAACTAAATGATTCAATGCTTCTTCTACATTGTAAGCTTAATTCTGTGGATTTTTCTGTATGAAACTCAGTTAATGTTAAAAAGATTTTCACAATAGTCTCTTCATTTAAATCGTGATGATTCAAATTTTTTACAATGCGCTCTAATATATCTTCTGTAAAGACCACATCTACTAAATCGTATTTGTCAATAAAATGAGAATAAAAAGTGGCACGATTAACAGTTGCTTCCTCCGTAATATCCTTTATTGTAATGTTTTTGAAATCCTTTTTTTGACCTATTTTTATAAAAGATTCTATTAATAATTTTTTTGTCCGTTTAATACGTGGATCTACTTTCATATCATCCATATTATCCCTCTCTTTTCTATAACATAAGCAACATTTAAATTGGTTTGTTGTTTAAGCAATAAAACACCAAAGCTGATGATTGAGAATAAGTGGATTCTATTTTAACATCAACTATACAATATTTGTTGTTTAAATAAAATATGTTGCTAAACAACGAATGTCGTTTTAATAATCTTTACTAATTTTATTAAAAAAGGAGAGGTTTAGGTTGGTTGATTATTCTTTTCAAGAAGTTATACGCAGTCGGCAGTCTATACGTCAATTTCTTTCTACACCAGTTGAAGATGAGGTGCTTCGTGAGATTCTCGAGGACGCTCAGTATACCCCATCAAATTGCAATACGCAGCCTTGGGATGTTCATATCGTTTCAGGCGCAAAGAAAGAGGAACTTAGCAGGGCCTTGATACCGGCATTTGAAAAAGGGACATTCGTAAGTGATTTTACTTTTGATATGAAAGAATACTATGGTCGTTATTCTGAACGACAAAAAGAACAAGCCAAAACATACTATGAGGCAGTGGGCATAGCTCGTGAGGATCATGAAGGCCGTTTTAAAACAGTGTTACGTAATTTTGAATTTTACGGTGCACCGCATGTTGCGTTCCTATTCATGCCTTCCTTTGGAGATAATGTGCGTGTCGCATCTGATATTGGCATGTATGCCCAGTCGTTCCTTCTGTCACTGGCTGCGCGCGGGATTAGTAGTATCCCTCAGACAGTATTGGGCATGAACGCTGACGCGGTACGCCAAGTATTGGGTGTATCCGATGACATGAAGTTATTGTTTGGAATTTCCTTTGGTTATCCAGATAAAGAAGCTAGAGCAAACAGTTTTCGCATAGGCCGTGACCCAATCGAATCTAATGTGACCTTTCACGACTAATCTAACGAGAGAGGACGTAATCCATCCGGGTAACGTCCTTTTAATTTGTGAATTTGTGGAGAGTGGTAGTGCTCTCCTTGCCCATGTCAATTGATAGAAAAGAATTTATTACACAGGGACACATTGTACCTTTGACTGGTGAACAGAAGACGGTGGAGGAGTAGATAAAATGTTAACGATAGGAGGAGAATCATTTGAAGGCTGCTTGGCTTCGTCTGCGGCAGCCAGTGTGTACGTGGGTTTAGTGTAGCTAAGTATTATCAAGAGGTTAGATGGGATATTCTGTCTGGCCTTTTTAGTTTGTATGGAAAAGATTGCTAGATGTATTGCTGAGTTGGAGAGGGTTTAAGCCTTTAGACATAGGTAGAAAGGTTAATCCTTCTCATAACAATTAGGAGATAAGGATGTTTTCCATAAATTTGAATAATGCTATCATGTCATAACGAACTTGAACCGAGGTAAATTATGACAACGATTAGAGTGACTCCTGAACAACTTATAACCGTCTCCAAGCAATTTGAGCTTGCACAGAAAACGGCGATTCAGATGAATAGTCAATTGATGCAGCAAATTTCTTTTATGCAGCAATCATGGGACGGTACAACCAAACAACAATTTTATAGTCAATTTCAAGTCTCTCAGAAGAATATGACTGACTTTGTTACCCTGACAGATTCTATTTCGAGGGAGTTGCGTCACCATGCAGACAAATTCAGATTAGCTGATCTGATGGAAGCAGGTAACATTGACGCAAGTTGTTTACCACCTCCACCTAATGCATGTGCTGTTCCTGCTCCAGATACACGAAATGCGTTTCAGAAATCAATATATAGCTTAACAGAGTTGGGACAGGATTTTGTAGCCGCTAATTCGGTACGCTATGAGAAGAAATTCGATTCAGTCTGGAGTTTCCTAGATTACATGACGTATGGTATTCCGAAAGGAATGTATCAAGGGTACGTGGAACGGGCAGCTAAACAAAATGAATCATGGAATGACATGCTCAATTTCGGTACATTTGGAGTAACGGGCATGATTCAGGGAGCATTTAATCCCAACAATGCCTGGTCAAAGGAACACTGGGCTAATATGATCGGTACAGCAGGATTATTTGGAGGAGTCAGTTCAGTAATCAAGCCTAAACTTGGAATTGGTAATACAATAAAATTTAACGGTGAGGTTAGACTATTTCCCAAAGGCCATGATCTGGATTTGAAATCATGGGAAGAGATGCCTGTAAGTGGTCAGAGAAGGTTAACATCCACTGGACACAGAATTATGGATATAAGTGAAATGAAGTCGTTTAAAAAAGAAATGGGTGCAATAGATATAAAGGTTTTGATTGATAAGAAAGATAAAATTCTGCCTGAAAATGCTGCGGCTGGTTTTAATCCAGCTACAGGAGAAATAGTTCTGAGAAAAGAACCGACAAATTTGAGCGCAATTCATGAGTCCTATCATGCCAAGCAGTGGAAGGAGCTAGGGAAGGATAACTATTTACAACAAAGCACTCTTGAGAGAGAAGAATTCGTTTATAATGAAATTATGAAAAATAAAGTGTTATTTAATGATGGGGAAATTCTCTTTTCACAAAAGTATATCTATAAATTAAGGAACGGGGAATGGCCTCCACCCGGCTGGAAAGGTTTTGAAAATAATGAATGAAAAGATAAATAAACATCTTACAGCAGAACAAGCTATGCAAATAGCTGAAGACTACAAGGAAAAATATAACCTTTCTGGAACTATAGATAGTACAAAAGAACGCACTGCAAAATTTTATAATCAGTTTGACGATTCCAATCTTCCTGTTTGGCTTGTAATGGTGAGTATCATCCCGACCATATTCGAAGCAGATGATGAGTATACCATTGTGATCTCTGATGCAGAGGCACAGGTTAAATATTTTATTGATCCTAACGGACATTATTACACTCCTCATACAAAAAAGGATGGATTGACGGACGAAGAGTTTGATAAATTATGGAATGAAGATTCAGAAGCCAATTAGTTCGCGAAGCTTGCTCCTTGTTATAGAATGGGGGCGAGCTTTTTCGCATAAATTGGGAGGATTTCTAGACTATTGGACATTTGGTATTCCGAAAGTTCTGTATCAAGGATATGCGGAGCGAGCATCCAAGCAGTTTGATTCAGCAAATGATTTTTTTAACTTCTGGACTTTTGGTGTGCATGGAACGATCAGAGATGCTACATTCCCTACAAATGCCTGGTCCAAGGAACATTGGGCTAATATGATCGGGTTAGCGGGATTATTTGGAGGAGTTAGTTCAGTATTGCTGTACTTCGAGTATTGAACACCTCTGAATCTATAAAACAATATGATCTTTTAATGGCTGAACTAGATGATTTTGATAAGGAAATAGTTGAGAGGATAGCTGAAGGGATAGGCTAAAATGAAAATAGATTATCTAAAAAAGGAACTCTGAGCTGGTGAGATGCCGCCACATAGAGTTCCTCTTTTCATTTTAGCGCTGCTTATGAGGAGAATGGAGTTCCTCCAGCGCTTCCTTCAGCGAAGGATAGTTAAACTTAAATCCGTGCTCCAGCGCTTTGCGCGGGAGTACTTTTTGGCCATCCAATACAAGGGTGCTCATCTCACCGAGCAGCTTTTGAACGAGAATGCCTGGAACGGGAAACCAATGCGGACGGTGGTATACTTGAGCCACAGTTTTCCCAAACTGATCGTTCGTCACTGGGTATGGTGATGATGCGTTCACTGCCCCGACGATTTCCTTCGTATGGATGCAGTACGTGATCAGACGAACGATATCCTCAATATGAATCCAGCTCATCCATTGATGACCGCTGCCTATTCTGCCGCCGAACCCGAATCTGTAGGGCAATTTCATCAGTGGAAAAGCCCCTTTTTTTCTATCCAGCACGAGGCTAATACGCAGCTTGATTAAACGGGAATCGGATGGATAGGCGCCAGCGGCCTCTTCCCACTGCTCGACCACTTGAGAAAGAAAATCTTCCGAACGACGCGGGCTCGTTTCATCGAACGTTTCGGTCAAGGAAGTACCATATGCGGCAACTGCCGAAGCCTGAATGATGACCTCCGGTTTTTTTTGCAGCGCATTCAGTGCTTGAGCCAGTTTGGTAACGGACAACAGTCGGGATTGAAGAATTCTTTGTTTGGACTTGTCCGTCCAGCGCTGATTGAGCGTTTCGCCTGCCAAATTAATGACCACATCTGTACCTTCCAGTAATTCAGGCCTTTGTTTCAATTCATTCCAGCTCATGTATTGCAAGCGGGGACTTGATTCGTGTCCTACCAGCGGCTTGCGTGTAATGACCTTCACAGTGTATCCGTCGCCCAGCAGGCTTTTGACCAGCGCCCTCCCTACCAATCCAGTACCTCCGCATACGATGATGTTCATGGAGCCAGTTCTCCTTCCGATTCGCAAATAAATATATATGTTATAGAATATAACCCTTTTCAAGAAAAAAAAATTCATTCGAATAAGCACATCCGATCGGGATGCCATAAAAGCCATGTTGTTTGATTTCAATAATCACGTTAAAATGATTAAATTAAATTAAGACAAGCATAACAGGAAATAAGGATAAGGGGATGAATCAGGATCATGCTGAAAATTGGTTCTCATGTGTCCTTCTCGGACAAGGGTCTGCTCAGTGCTACAAAAGAAGCGTCTTCTTACGGGTCCAGCTCGTTTATGATATATACGGGGGCACCGCAAAACACGCGTCGTAAGCCGATGGAATCCATGTATTTGGAAGAAGGTAAGCAGTTAATGACCGAAAAAGGGATGGAGGATATCGTGGTGCATGCCCCGTATATCATTAATCTCGGTTCCTACAAAGAAAATACCTATGAGCTGGCGGTCAGCTTTCTTCAGGAGGAAATTCGCCGCACACACGCGATTGGTGTGAAAAATATTGTGCTGCATCCGGGTGCTTTTACCGATAAAGATGCAGAGTACGGAATCGGGCGTATTGCTGATGGTCTGAACGAGGTACTGAACGGTGTCAAGGAGACAGATGTTAACATTGCGCTTGAAACGATGGCGGGTAAAGGCACCGAAATGGGACGCAGCTTCGAGGAGATTGCCTCTATTATAGATAAAGTAGAGCACAACGAGCGTCTTACAGTTTGTATGGACACCTGCCACATTCATGATGCGGGCTATGATATCGTGAACGATCTGGATGGTGTTTTGGAGCAATTTGACCGTGTTGTTGGCTTGAATCGCATTGCAGTGGTTCACATCAATGACAGTAAAAACCCGGTCGGCGCTCGTAAAGACCGCCATACGCCGATTGGGTCGGGCTGGATCGGCTATCAGACCATTCATCATGTGGTGCATCATGAAGCGCTTCAAGGGCGTCCATTTATTTTGGAAACGCCATGGATCGGAAAGGAAGCTAAAACTCAGCGTCCGATGTATGAGGTTGAAATTGCTTTGCTTCGCGGAAATGTGAAGGAGCGCTTTGGAGATGAATTTTTGGGTCAGGTCGAGCAATTGCATTCGTTCTTCAAAAAGCAGGATGTGGATGTACGGAAATTTGTGCTGGACACCTGGACTCTGCTGAAAAATGATGCCAAAGCAAGAAAAGCCGATCCACGTGAGCCGCTGGAGCGTCTGTACGACATGATCACGGAAGCAGCACTGTTTCCAGAGCTGAGCGAAGAACACATTAATCAACGGCTGATTGCCTGGTTTGCTGGCAGTCATTTGCCAGTAACAGTATAAGCTAAGGGGGATTAGTAGCCACATGGAACGTCACGTAAAACATCATCCAAACAGCACTTTATCTGCACATGAAAACCGCGCGCGTATGCTCGTATCCTGTCCTGATGGGCCAGGTATTGTAGCGGCGGTGTCCCGCTTTTTGTACGAGCATGGGGCCAATATCGTCCAATCTGACCAATATACAATGGACCCGTCCGGCGGTATGTTTTTTATGCGAGTTGAATTTGACCTGCCGAATTTGAGTGCAGCCCAGCCGCAGCTGGAGCAGGACTTTGTGGCTGTTGCTGAGCAATTCCGTATGGAGTGGACGATTTCTGCGGTCAGCCGCAAGAAAAAACTGGCTATTTTCGTTTCCAAAGAGGATCATTGTTTGGTAGAGCTGCTGTGGCAATGGCAGGCCGGGGATCTGGACGCAGATATTGCAATGGTAGTTAGTAATCATCTGGATATGAAGGAGTATGTTGAATCTTTTGGCATCCCGTATCATCATATTCCGGTAACACCCGATACCAAGCCGGAGGCGGAGCGCCGTCAACTGGAGGTCATTGGTGACGACATCGATGTTATCATTTTGGCCCGGTATATGCAGATTATTTCGCCCAAGTTTATTGAGCATTACCGCAATCGGATTATCAATATTCATCATTCCTTTCTGCCTGCATTCGTGGGAGGCAAGCCATATGCCCAAGCGTATAATCGCGGGGTGAAAATTATTGGCGCTACCGCGCATTATGTAACTGAGGAACTGGACGGCGGCCCGATCATTGAGCAGGATGTGCAGCGGGTGAGCCACGGAGATGATGTAAATGAGCTGAAACGAATTGGCCGCACGATTGAGCGGGTCGTTTTGGCAAGAGCCGTGAAGTGGCATGTGGAGGATCGAATTCTGGTGCATGAGAACAAAACGGTCGTTTTTAACTAATCTTGAAATCTATAATAAATTTTTGTATATACCCTTTTTATAAAATAAAGTCCGTCGATATGACGGGCTTTGTTTTTTTTGTGTTTTTTTTCGTGATTTTATCATTTTTTAAATGAGGTTAATACATAACGGGTATATTGATATGAGGACTCTGTGTTACATTTTGACAACCATCTCTATAAACGATCTGGCAAACCTTCACGGCAAATGGTACAATACTTAAGAATGTATAAGTCATATTGAAACATTCAAGCAGATTCACTCACTCCATGAGGCGCTGTTTACATATTGAACGGTGGTATTGGAGAGCATGACCGAAAGCAATTGACATACTTTTTAACAATATGAGGAGGCAAACCATGACTGACCAGAATCAAGCGATTCAAAAGGATGAAAACTCCACGATCGACAATTTGTCCATCACAACTATTCGTACGTTGGCAATTGATGCCATCGAGAAAGCAAACTCGGGACATCCTGGCATGCCAATGGGCTCCGCACCAATGGGCTACCAACTTTTTGCTAAAACCATGAATCATAATCCGGACCATCCTACATGGGTTAACCGTGACCGGTTTGTACTGTCCGCAGGACACGGCTCCATGCTGCTGTACAGCTTGCTGCACCTGAGCGGCTATGATCTGCCTATGGAAGAACTGAAGCAATTCCGTCAATGGGGCAGTCTTACACCAGGTCACCCTGAATTTGGACACACCGCTGGTGTAGATGCTACGACAGGACCTCTGGGACAAGGCTTGGCCATGTCCGTAGGTATGGCAATGGCTGAAGCTCAACTGGCTGCAACATACAATAAAGACGAATTTAAAGTTGTGGATCACTTCACGTATGCGATTTGCGGCGATGGCGATCTGATGGAAGGTATTTCCCACGAGGCTGCTTCGCTGGCTGGACGTCTGCAATTGGGCAAGCTGATCGTATTGTTTGATTCCAATGATATTACACTGGACGGCAAGCTGAACCTGTCTTCTTCCGAGAGTGTTGCCAAACGCTTTGAAGCTTACAACTGGCAAGTGCTGCGTGTAGAGGATGGAAATGACCTTCCAGCGATCCAAAAAGCGATTGAAGAAGCGCAAGGGGACTCCACACGTCCTACGTTGATTGAAGTGAAAACAGTTATCGGCTACGGAAGCCCGAACAAACAAGGTAAAGGCGGACATGGCGGTACTCACGGCTCCCCGCTGGGTGCAGAAGAAGCCAAGCTGACTAAAGAATTTTACAAATGGGTATACGAAGAGGATTTCCATGTACCGCAAGAGGTTCGCGAGCATTTTGCTAAAGTAAAAGCACGCGGTATCGCGGCGAACAAAGCATGGGATGAACAATTCGCGAAATACAAAGCGGCTCACCCTGATTTGGCAGCCCAGTTCGAAACAGCTGTTAATGGCGAACTTCCAGAAGGATGGGATCGTGATCTTCCGAAATACTCGACTGGAGACAAAGCCGTTTCGACTCGCGTAGCTTCTGGTAATGCATTGAACGGACTGGCGCCAAACGTACCATTCCTGACAGGCGGATCTGCCGATCTGGAAAGCTCCACGATGACACACTTGAACAATCTGACGAACTTTACGCCAGAAGACTATGCCGGCCGCAATATCTATTTCGGTATCCGTGAGTTTGGTATGGCTGCTGCAATGAACGGTATGGCGCTGCACCAAGGCGTAAAAGTATTCGGCGGCACATTCTTTGTATTTACGGATTATCTGCGTCCGGCTGTTCGTCTGGCGGCTCTGATGGGATTGCCTGTAACCTATGTTCTGACTCACGACAGTATTGCTGTGGGTGAAGATGGCCCTACCCATGAGCCGATCGAACAATTGGCTTCCCTGCGCATTATCCCGAATCTGACGGTCATTCGTCCGGCAGACGGCAATGAAACTTCTGCTGCTTGGGCTTACACGCTAGAAAACAAGAAAAACCCGGTTGCTCTGGTGTTGACTCGTCAAAACCTGCCAATCCTGGCTGCTTCTGCTGAGCATGCACGTGAAGGTATCAAACGCGGTGCTTATGTCGTTGCAGATGCGAAGGACGGTAAGCCGGTTGCTCAAATTCTGGCTACAGGTTCCGAAGTACAACTGGCTGTTAAAGCACAGGAAGCACTGGCGGAGCAAGGTATCCAAGTACGTGTTATCAGCTTCCCAAGCTGGGATCTGTTCGAAAAACAAGACAAAGCATATAAAGATTCCGTTCTGCTGCCTGAGGTGAAAGCACGTCTGGCTGTAGAAATGGCGCACCCGATGGGCTGGGAAAAATATGTCGGCGATCAAGGCGATATTCTCGGTATCAGCACATTTGGCGCGTCTGCCCCTGGCGACCGCGTTATTAAGGAATATGGCTTTACGGTAGAGAACGTGGTTGACCGTGTGAAAGCTTTGTTGAAATAAAACAATATATAAAGCAAACAGTCGTAACCTGAGATAGGTCTTACGGCTGTTTGTTTCATACAACCGGGATTTTGCAAGACAATTTTAAAATCCAGCGTACAGGATACGCCGATGCAGTGTGTATTTTCATACTGAAGCTGGAATTAAATCTATGCTATGATGCACAATGTTCATTCAACCATTGATAAGCAGATGAGGGGATAAAAAATGTCACAGTTTGATGGAGTCAGCGTAGTTAAAAAAGCAAATATATATTATGACGGCAAGGTCACTAGCCGTACAGTAATTTTGAGTGACGGCAGTAAGGTTACACTGGGGATTATGCTGCCGGGAACATACGAATTCGGCACGGATTCCCGTGAGATTATGGAAATTTTGGCAGGGGATCTGAAAGTATTGCTTCCAGGCACTGAAGAATGGCTGGAAATACAGGGAACGGCAACATTCCACGTACCTGCGCAGTCTTCGTTCAAACTGGAAGTACGAAGTGTGACTGATTATTGCTGCTCTTACCCGGAATAACCAGCTAAAAAGGGTAAGCACACGCGACTTCAAGCCAAGTGTGCTTACCCTTTAAGCTAGCGTATAACTGCAAAGAAAAGGACAGCTTATTCGAGAGGCTTGCCACCAATGGTGCGGCCAATCCATGCTTCATATGTCTTCACGACAGCGGACAAGTCCTCGTCACCGTAGCCTTGCGTTTGCCCGGCTTGAAACAGGCTTTTGGCAATGGCCAGCATAGGTGTCGGAATGGACAGGCTATCGGTCAGCGAGGAAGCAAGCTTCAAGTCCTTGAGCATCAAGGCAAGTGAGAACTGGTTGCTAAAATCATGCTCGATGATTTTGCGTCCTTTCAGTTCCGCAGCTTTGCTGCCTGCTGATCCGAGCTGAACCAGCTCAAGGAAGCTGTCTGCCGGAATGCCGGATTTGGCGGCGATAGCGAAACCCTCAGCCAGAGCGAGGTTGTTAATGCCGACCATCGTATTATGAGCGAGCTTGGCTATAGCTCCGCTGCCATTAGGCCCCATATGAAGTACCTTTTTGCCCAAGGTGTCAAAAACGTCTGACTGTGCCGCGATGGCTTCCGCGTCACCGCCGACCATGAACACGAGCGTTCCGTCAACAGCGGCAGGCTTGCTACCTGTGACGGGAGCATCAATGAAGGAGCAGCCCAGCTTGTCCGCTTCAGCGGCCAGCTGTTTGACCAGCTCAGGTGAAATCGTGCTGTTGTCCATCACGGTTACACCAGACGTAAGACCGGCAAATACGCCGTCCTCGCCGTAATAGATGTCACGAATCGAGTGATCATCGCTGACCATGGTAATGACCAGTTGCTGACCTTCAGCCGCCTCA
>NZ_JH601050.1:140688-152389 GCF_000245715.1 Paenibacillus sp. Aloe-11
TCGCAGCGTGAAGCCGTACGGTTATAAACAGTGACTCCAAATCCCTGCTTCAGCAGATTGGATGCCATCGGGGCGCCCATGGTGCCCAGTCCGATAAATCCGATGTTTTTCATTGCTAATCACCTTTCTTGTTGGAGGATAGCGTCCGATAAGAGCGAATTCGGCTTGAAATGAATGTTTAACAGGTTGATCTTAGTTTATTGTAGCACGGGCATGCCACCCTATCTACCACATGGGCCTGTCAAGGCACTCGACATACAGGTAACGTAAGCTTGTCAGGCCCTGCAAATTAAAGTATCCTATTCCTAAGTCCTTATGTTCGTATTCATGGTCTTAGTAATACCAAACAGGAGGTTCCAAACATGTCTAAAAAAGTTATTTTTGATTACACTAAAGCACTCTCCTTCGTAGGTCAGCACGAAATTGATTATTTTGCAGAGCCCATCAAGCTGGCTCATGAGCAGTTGCACAACCAAACAGGCGTAGGCTCCGATTTCTTGGGTTGGATTGACCTGCCTACCAATTATGATAAAGAAGAATTCGCGCGTATCCAAAAGGCTGCAGCTAAAATCCAAAGCGATTCCGAAGTACTGATCGTCATCGGTATCGGCGGTTCTTACCTTGGGGCACGTGCTGCAATTGAGATGCTGTCGCATTCTTTCTACAATGCACTGTCCAAAGACCAACGCAAAGGTCCGGCTATCTTTTTCGCAGGCAACAACATCAGCTCTACATATATGAATCATCTGTTGGAACTGATTGAAGGAAAAGACTTCTCCGTCAATGTTATTTCCAAATCAGGTACGACTACTGAGCCAGCTATCGCTTTCCGCGTATTCCGTGCGGCTCTGGAGAAAAAATACGGTAAAGAAGAAGCGCGCAAACGTATCTACGCAACAACAGATAAAGAACGCGGCGCTCTGAAAAAACTCGCTAACGAAGAAGGCTATGAGTCCTTCATTATTCCTGATGATGTAGGTGGCCGTTACTCTGTACTGACAGCAGTAGGCTTGCTGCCGATTGCTACAGCTGGCATTAACATTGAGGAAATGATGCAGGGAGCGGCAGCCGCATCCAAAGAGTACAGCAACCCGAACGTAGCTGAGAACGAGGCTTATCAATATGCAGCCGTTCGCAACGCTTTGTACCGTAAAGGCAAAGCCATTGAAATTCTCGTAAACTATGAGCCTTCCCTGCATTTCGTATCCGAGTGGTGGAAACAGCTGTACGGCGAAAGCGAAGGCAAGGATTATAAAGGCATCTATCCTGCATCCGTGGATTTCTCAACAGACCTGCACTCCATGGGACAATTCATTCAGGAAGGCAGCCGCAACATTTTTGAAACAGTTATCCAGGTAGAAAATGTGCCTAGTCACATCACTATTGAGGCGGATCAGGATGATCTGGACGGACTGAACTTCCTGGCAGGCAAAACTGTGGATTTTGTAAACAAAAAAGCATTCCAGGGTACGTTGCTGGCACACACAGACGGACAAGTGCCAAACCTGATTGTAAATATTCCTGATCTGAGCCCTTACTCCTTCGGGTATCTGGCTTATTTCTTCGAAAAAGCTTGCGGCATCAGCGGCTACTTGCTGGGCGTAAATCCGTTCGATCAACCGGGCGTAGAAGCGTACAAGAAGAATATGTTTGCGCTGCTCGGCAAGCCGGGCTTCGAAAAACAAAAAGCTGAGCTTGAAGCGAGATTGTCCGAATAAGGAAACTGGAATCTCTGATCCGAAGCAGGGTTTCAGGCAGAGTATCATAGGTTGTAGCCTCAGATAAAGTACAGGAAAGCAGTTCACCGGCTGCCAGAAGCGGGGGACTGCTTTCTTGTAAAATGAAGTAAGGAAGGGTATACGTAATATGTTGGAACAATACCGAACCGTACGCGGTTCCGGCAGCAAGGAGATTGTGATCCGTAAATCCCGTTTTATCGGCCATATTCAGCCTGTTCAAACCGAGGAAGAAGCCACGGCTTTCATAGAACGCATCAAAAAAGAGCACTGGAATGCAACCCATAATTGTTCAGCTTACATGATTGGTGAAAGAGACGAAATCCAGAAGCAATCGGATGATGGAGAACCGAGTGGCACGGCTGGGAAGCCCATTTTGGAGGTGATCCGTAATCAGAAGCTGAAAAATGTGGCGATTGTCGTTACCCGTTACTTTGGTGGTATTATGTTGGGAGCAGGCGGTCTGATTCGTGCCTACTCAGACGGTGCTGTTGCAGCCATCGAGGCAGGCGATGCGATTACGCGTGTGCTGCATCGTGAAATTTTTGTGGAATTGGATTATACTTGGTTGGGTAAAGTTGAAAATGAATTGCGGAATCGCAGCATCCGTACTGGAGAAACCATATTTACGGATAAAGTTACGTTAACCTGTCTGCCGCTGGCTGGTGATGCTGAATCCTTCAGCAACTGGATAACAGACTTGACACAGGGGCAATCACTTGTGTCGGAGGGAGAGCAGCTTTACTTTATTGAAGGGGAATAAATAATATGGCTAGAAGAGCAGTGGAACAGGAGTTGTCAAGAGGGCGGATTCTGGAAGCGGCCAGGCACTTGTTTATTACCAAGGGCTACCGTGCGATTTCAATGCGCAGCATTGGCCAGCATCTGGGTTACAGTCATGGTTCGTTATATTATCATTTTAAAGAGAAGGCTGAACTGTTCTACGCCATTGTAATTGAGGATTTTAATACATTGCGCGGAATTTTGCTGCAATCAGCAACAGGTACGCCTGAGGGTGGCTTGAGCAGACTGGAGTACCTGATGCTGGAATTTATCCGTTTTGGCTTGGAAAATCCTTATCAGTACGAAATTATGTTTATGATGCATGATGAAGAATTGCTTGCATATTGTCGCACAGAGCAAAACCGTTGTGTGGAATTGTTTGCGTCCATGATCCGTCAGGAATTGAATGATCAGGGGCATTCGGAGGCAGCGTGCTCATGGGTACCGAAAAGCCTGTTTTTATCCATGCACGGCTTTGTGTCATTTTATATCCAGGATGGTTTAACCTTTGAAGAGATCAGACCCGCTGCTTTAGCACATGTAAAGCTGTTGTGCAGAAACCTATGAGCGCACCTGCATTCACATGCCTCGGCTATGTACTTGTAGGGCGCTTATTTGGATATACGTACTTCAAGACGGTGACTAATCATTACGTTACTTTGCGAAAGCGACTAAGAATTTAACAGACGATGATGAATCCAGGAGGAGAACATCATCGTCTTTTTTTATGGCCCGTCAGCCCTTTTAGCTCTCAACCTAATATATAGAGTTGACGACAAAAGCTTTCCTTTGATAAAGTATCACATAAGAAAAACATAGTATAGACATTGGAATAATTGAATGAATTTAAATGAGGTACGCGCTTTGCGAAAAGCAAGGCTGCTGCTGTTCCTAAAACAGGTTCAGAAGCGGAAAGGAAGTGTACGGATATGCATGTGGAAGTAAGGGGATTGAACAAGCATTTCGGCAATTTTCATGCGGTAAAGGACGTATCTTTTGATATTCAGACAGGCCATTTAATTGGTTTACTCGGTCCGAGTGGTGGCGGCAAA
Organism: Paenibacillus sp. Aloe-11; assembly: GCF_000245715.1. Taxonomy (NCBI): domain Bacteria; kingdom Bacillati; phylum Bacillota; class Bacilli; order Caryophanales; family Paenibacillaceae; genus Paenibacillus; species Paenibacillus sp. Aloe-11. The sequence continues at coordinate 144,260 of NZ_JH601050.1, forward strand.
ACCTCCATTCTACGCATTTTGGCGGGGCTGGAGCAGCCAGATGCTGGAGAGATCCATTTTCACGGAAAAAGAGTGAACGATCTGGCCCCGCAGGAGCGCGGAATCGGCTTTGTCTTTCAAAACTATGCTTTATTTAAGCACATGAGCGTGTATGACAACATTGCCTTTGGTCTAAAAGTGAAAAAAAGCTCCAAAACCCATATCAAGGAGCGAGTCACAGAACTGGTCGAGCTGACCGGGCTCAAAGGCTTCGAGCATCGTTATCCGCACCAGTTGTCAGGCGGGCAGCGGCAGCGGGTTGCTTTTGCGCGTGCTCTGGCGCCGGAGCCTCAATTGCTGTTGCTGGATGAGCCTTTTGCAGCTATTGACGCCAAGATCCGTCAGGAGCTGCGAAGTTGGCTGCGTGAGCTGATTGAACGGGTGGGCATTACCTCCATTTTCGTCACCCATGATCAGGATGAGGCGATTGAGGTAGCAGATGAAATTATGGTCATTAATCAAGGGCGGCTGGAGCAGAAGGGAACGCCTTGGGATATTTATAAAAAACCGGGTACGCCGTTCGTTGCTTCTTTTATTGGTGAATCGACAGTGATCGAACAGGCATCCAGTCTTAAAGGCTTCGAGGAAGCTGCTGGAGCAGGCGTGCGTGCCTTGATCCGGCCGGAGTATATTGATGTCGGGCCTAGTGAAGAGTTTGCGCTTCTGTCAGCGACCGAGGAAGGCATCGTGAAGCATTTGCATTTTCGGGGAAGTGAATGGATGGTTGAAGTGCAGGTCGGCGATCAGCGGCTTATGACGTACCGTTCGCTGGAAAAGTCTACACTGGAGCCCGGTCAGCAGGTGCGAGTGCTGGTACATCGGGCCTATCTGTATAATGACCAGTCGAGCTGGATGGTAGAAAATCGCCTGAAGAAAGATCCAATGCCTATAGTGATTTAAAAGTTCACAAGTATAGCAATCACGCATGAGGGGATGTCCGGCCTGATTTCACGGCTTGGGGCATGCTCCTTTTGGCGTTGGAGATGGAAGGATTTACGCAGAATTGGTATATTCGCTATAATAGTAATATAACCATTCAGATAGATAGGAGTTTAATTCATGAATCGGCTTATTTTTCTTGGCACGGGGGATGCGATGGGTGTTCCACGTGTATATTGTGATTGTCCCGTATGCACAGAGGCCCGCTCGACGGGGGCGAATGTAAGGCTGAGATCGTCTGTCCTGATCGAAAGCGATACGGAGGACTTTATGATTGATTGTGGCCCGGACTGGCGCAGACAGCTAGAATTGCGGGGTCTCCGCTTCATCCGCACGATCCTTGTTACACATGCACATTTTGATCATATTGGAGGATTGCCGGAGTGGGCGGATGCCTGTCGCTGGACTGGCAATAGAGGCCGCTTGTACGCTCCACAGGAAGTGATTGACACGATTCTGCGTCAATTTTCCTGGCTATCTGGACATCTGGATCTCATCCCTGTCGATCAGGGAGTCCAGCTTGCCGGGTGGAATATCCGAGGCTGGCGTTTGAATCACGGCAAGAACGGATACGCTTACGCTTATCGACTGGAAAAGGACGGCTTCTCGTGGGCCTATTGTTCAGATTCGATTGGATTGAATGAGGCAGAAATCCTGCCCTTGCATAATCTGAATTTGCTCGTGCTGGGAACGAGCTTTTATCATGAGGAGGCCGAGTATTCGACCCGCTCGGTATATGACATGCTGGAGGCGCAGGAGCTTGTAGGAAGGCTTGAGCCTGATCGTACGGTATTCACACATATGTCCCATGATGTGGATGTCACACGCAACTACGGGCTTCTGGAAGGGATTCGCTTGGCACAGACCGGCATGAGCCTGCCATTAGAATAGCGATATCCATTATATCGACTGGCTGATGCGAAGAAGTCTGGAGATGCCTTCTTGGATTTGCAGCTCGTTGGCGTATGAATAGGACAGCCGTATATGCGTTTTACCCTCTGCGCCAACGGGATCAAATACATTCCCCGGTACAAAGGAAATAGACTCCTGTATGCTTTTGGCAAGCAGTTCATTGGGTTTCAGCTCAGAAGGCAACTGGAGCCACAGGTTGAGTCCTCCCGATGGGCTGGTCCATGTCCAGCCGGAATCGCGGAGACAGTCTTCCATCGTTTCCTTACGAATCTGGAGCGCAATACATAGCTTTTTAATATGCTGCTGCATACGTGGGGATTGAAAATATTGTAAAAACAGCTTTTGATTCAGCAGCGGCGATCCATTGTCCACCAGCGCTTTGACGCCCATCAGGCTGTCCATAAGCTGACGCCGACAGGCCACGGCTGCGATTCGCAGACCGGGTGCGACATATTTGCTGTAGCTGCGAATGTAGACGACGCTTCCCGAGATATCATAGGCGAAAATTGGAGAAGGTGGCTTTTGCCCAAAGCTGATGTCATAGGTGCTGTCATCCTCGACAATGAGGCAGCCGTAGCGCTCGGCCAGTTCGGGCAGCTGTTTGCGCTGCTCATCGGGTACCGTAAAACCGGTCGGATTGTGGAATGTCGGATTCATATAAAAGAGACGCGGTTTTTCTGTTTTCATGCACCATTCAATCTGGTCCATATCATAACCTTCCGGTCGAATATCCGTCATCGTCAGCCGCGCGCCTTGTCTACGGAATATTTCTATGGCAGGGCCATAGGCAGGACGTTCGATTAATACACGGTCCCCTGTACGGATCAGAGATCGGGAAATCAAATCGATGGCTTGCTGTGCGCCGGAGGTAATCAGCACTTCGTCCGTCGATAAAGCAAAATGCTTATCCACGCTAAAATGCTGGGCCATGGCAGCACGAAGCTCAGCATCCCCTTGTACAGAAGAATAGGTAGCGGCCACTTTCGGATGCTTTTCAAAAACCTGCACCATTAATTCTCCCCAGTAGCGGTTAGGCAGGAGAGACGGGTCTATTAGCGCTTTGGAAAATTGGAAATCGGCGTTGACGGACTGAACACGGGTAAGTCCATCCATCCCCCTCCAGGCGGAAACAGATGGATCGTCAGCCGCGAGGGCAGATTCCGAATGCAAGCTTCGTTTTATGGATGAAGGATCAGAGTAGGCAGCAAACTTTTTTAGTCCGGTTGCATGGGAAGCATGAGCGTAATACCCTGATTTATCCTTTACATAGATACGCCCCTGTTGCTTTAACTCCTGATATGCCCGGAAGACGGTTAACCGATGCACACCCAATTCCTGAGCCAAGCTTCGTACAGAAGGCAATTTAACGTCTACTGGCCAGTCCCCGCGATCAATCCGCACAATTACGTAATGAATGACCTGCTCATACAACTTTAAGGACTGATCGGTCGAAACGTGCTCTGTTGAAACACGCTCTGTTGAAAACAGTAATTCGCTGTTGTTCTTGCCCATGCTGTCCACGCTCCTTTGTGTGTATTGTACTATACATCACTTCAATATCGCATACAACTGTTCTGTGGTTACACATCTGTTCTGTCTGTCTCCTTGTATGCTTGTGAGTAACAGAAGGGAGAGGGAAGTGTCATGATTGGTATCGCCTTTACAGTTATGTGTCTTATTTTTGGCACAACATTTTTGGCCATAAAAGTGGGAGTGGAAGCTGGGCTTCCACCGTTTCTATCGGCAGGTATTCGTTTTTTCGCGGCAGGAGCGATCTTGTTTATTGCGATGAGGCTGACCGGAAAAGTGCGATGGTCGTTATTATGGCGTAAGGAAACGGTATGGATTGGAGCAGGAACGACCTTCGGTACCTTTTCGGCCTTGTATTGGGCAGAGCAATATGTCAGCTCGGGGATCGGAGCCATTTTGTCAGCTACCGGACCGATGATGATCGTGATTATGCAATCGATGCTGCTACGGCAAAAAACGTCACGGTTTACGGTCATTGGCTGCATGATCAGCTTTCTTGGTGTGGCACTAGTTGTGCTGCCCGGATTGGCAGTTCAGATCAGCGGCCTGTGGCTGGCGGGATGCCTTATCATTTTGCTGGGGGAGCTGTGTTATTCCGGGGGAGCTCTTTATTCCAAGCGTGTGATGGATGTATTTCGTGAAACAAACCCGATTGTTCTGAATGCGGTGCAAATGATTCATGGAGGATGGATGCTGCTAGTACTGTCTGCGATCACGGAACCGTGGGGTTCTGGGGAATGGAATCTGCTTCCTGCGATGGGGTCGTTATTTTATCTGATCCTGTTTGGTTCGATGATTGCACATACACTGTTCTACTGGCTCATGGAGCGTACGAATCCACTGTTTCCGACGACCTGGCTCTATATTTCACCACCGATTGCTGTAGGCCTGGGGGCTTTTTTATATGGAGAGCACGTAAGCTGGTGGATGCTGGCAGGGGTGCTGCTCATTGTGATCGGGTTGATGTGCATGAACAATGGCATCATCCGTCTGGTGAGCAGACGAAAGCTGCGTTCGGCTGTCTGAAAATGTGAGTCATTTACATTCAGGCATCGCATTATAGACACAAACACAAAAACCTCCAAAGCTGCCGCATGTTCATGGAGTCAGTCCCATGCGACGCTTGGAGGTTTTCAGCTTAAAATCATTCAACATTCAGTACGAATTTGTCGATGGCATGCTTGACGCCGTCTTCGTTATTGCTGGTAGTGATGTAATCAGCCAGCTTCTTCAATTCAGGAATGGCGTTCTCCATAGCTATGCCGAGACCAGCACATTCAAGCATTTCATGGTCGTTCCATGAATCGCCGATGGCAATCGTTTCCGACAGATCACAGCCAAAATGGTGTGCAAGGAAGGCGAGAGCGTGGCCCTTGGTGCCTTCATGATGCATGATTTCCAGAAAATGAGGCTTGGATTTCGTAATATGCACTTCACTGCCCAGCAGCTCGCGCAGCTCGGGAATTAGTCCGTCCAACACTTCCGGCTCGTCAATGATCAGCAATTTAGGAGCCGGCTGCTCTATAACTTTACTGAATACAGGCTCTACAAAATATTCCGTATTGTTCAGCGCGGTATAATCCTTGATTTTCTGATTATCTTCACGTGTGTACAGCTTGTCATCTATATAGGTTTGCAAATGCAGATTGCGTTCCAGGCAGAATTCATACAAGCGGCGTGCAGCTACGAGTGGAACATAGCGCTCATACAGCACATTTTCATCCAGCAGGTTTTTAACCAAAGCTCCCTGGTACGTAATAATCGGCACGTTCAATCCGGTTTGACGGGCAATTTTATGTGCGGAGGCGTAAGCTCGTCCAGTAGCGAGAGTAACTACAACACCTTTAGCTACAGCAGCTTCCAAGGCCTGTTGTGTCGCCGGAGTAACTTCTTTCTGGTCATTAATAAGTGTATCATCAATATCAATAGCAATTAATTTATACATATCTGTATTCTCTCCTTTATCTCTATCATGGGGCAATGCTCAAATTGTATCTCATAATATTCAAAATGACAATATCGCAAAGAAAAGGGGACGACTCCTATAAGAGCCTGTCCCCTTATAACTACTGAAGTATTGGCTTGAAACCATGGGAAAAAGTAACTATTAGTCTTCCAAAAATACAAGTCCCACAAAATCGTCCAGCTCAATATTACCGAAATAATGTTTTAAATCGAGAGAGGACAAGGCTTGACGAACCTCGCCTTCATCATAGCGCTTGCCGCGCAGGGTATTCTCAATATCAGCTACGTCACCCACACCGAAGAAATCGCCATAGATTTTAATGTCACGGATATGGCCTTCCTTAAGGTCCATGCGGATATCAATAATACCGACTGGGAATTTTCGGGTGTGCTTGATATTGCTCTCCGGGGATTGACCGTAGTTCCAGTCCCAGGATTGATAGCGTTCTTTGGAAATTTCATGGATTTTAGCCCAATCGGCATCGGTGAGCTTATATTGAGGCACCTGATCCAGATCTGCTTCGAATATGAAGTGCAGCAGCTCCTTACGAAATTGTTCTATAGTCATCTCACGATCCATCAGCTCGCTGATGTTGGCAACACGGCTGCGGACGGATTTGGTGCTTTTGGATTTGAATTTTTCAGGGTTGGCATTTAGGGATGCAGCCACATTGTCCAGATTCAGGTTAAACATCAATGTACCGTGGCTGAACATGCGTCCGCGTGTGGAAAACTGGGCGTTTCCTGAAATTTTGCGTTCACCGACTTGAAGATCGTTGCGTCCGGTCATTTCGGCTTCCACACCCATTTGGCGCAGAGCATCAATAACAGGCTGCGTGAATTTGAGGAAATTATGAAAGGACTCCCCGTCATCCTTGGTAATAAAGCTGAAGTTTAAGTTGCCGAGGTCATGATAGACAGCTCCGCCGCCCGACAGGCGACGAACGACCTGAATATGATTGTCTCTGACAAACTCGGCGTTGATTTCTTCAATGGTGTTTTGATGCTTGCCTATAATAATAGAAGGCTGATTAATGTAAAACAACAGATAGCTGTCGTCCAGCGGTAGATGCTTGAGCGCATACTCCTCAATGGCAAGATTAATGGCTGGATCGTGTATGCCCTGGTTGTCGATGAACAGCATGTCCATTCCTCCGTATATACAAACTGTGTATTTTATGTGTGCCTTCTTCTATTGTAACCCAAGTGGGCGATGTACAAAAGCTCATTTGCATTGACGGGACGCAAAAAACAGCCCCATAATGGAGCTAAATGATCAGGAACGGCCGGAAAGGATGATAGGCAATGATAGAGGTTTACGGTCATGGCGGAGACAGGGAGACGGCTGCGGCGACATTTGGCGGAGCGGCTGCGGATTTTGTAGATTTTAGCGCCAATATTAATCCGCTTGGACCGCCGCCCGAGGTGCTGGAGATGCTGCAAAGTGCGTTGGATACGGTGATTCGCTATCCAGACCCAGGACACCGGAATTTTAAAAATATGCTGGCACGGCGACTGCAAGTTCCACCCGAGTCGCTGAGTATCGGAAACGGCGCGGCTGAAAGCATGGCGTTATTGCTGCTCGGACTGGCTCCCAAACGTGTGGGTACGGTGGAGCCATGCTTTTCGGAATATGCAGAGCTGGCGGGCAAATTCGGGGCCGAGGTTAGCCGTGTGTACGGCAAAGCTTCCCTGCAATGGAAGGCGGATGTGGAGGATATACTCCAGCTCATGGAGCAGGTGGACGTTCTGTTTTTGGGGCAGCCGAATAATCCAAACGGTGTACAGTACGGCGAGCAGGAGCTGCGCGCGCTGGCAGAGGCGGCTGGCCAAACGGATACCGTACTGGTGGTGGACGAAGCCTTCATTGATTTTATCCCACTGGAGCAGAGAATTTCACTGCTGCCTGTGTTGGATCGGTATCCTCATGTGATTTTGATCCGGTCGATGACTAAATTTTATGCCATTCCTGGTCTGCGTCTAGGCTATGCGATTGCTCATCCAGACTATATCCGGCGAATGACGGCCAAGCAGGTGACCTGGAGTGTGAACGGACTCGCACTGCTGGCTGGGGAGGCGTGTCTGCGAAGCGGAGAGACCTACGAGCGGCGCACCCAGGAGCTGATTGCAATCGAACGTGGTCGTCTGCTGACCACGTTGGCGGAATGGGGCTGCGGTGTCATTCCCAGCGAAGCAAATTATATACTGGCAAGGGCGCCGGGAACGTGGAGTGCATCGGCTATACAGCAGGCGCTTGGACAACGCGGGATTCTTATCCGTAGCTGTGCCATGTATCCAGGGCTGACGACAAGCCATTTTCGGATTGCGGTCAAGGACGCGGAAGCCAACGGCATACTGCTGTCTGTATTGGGTGAAGTGCTGGAGGAGGAGCGTTGGCGTGACAATTAGCTTGATCATCATGGCGGCCTATTTTCTGGACAGGCTGATTGGCGACCCGAGGTGGCTGCCGCATCCGGTCATCGGCATGGGGCATGCCATTTCAGCGTTGGAAAAAGCGATTCGCCGTCAGGTCAGCAGTGACCGGGGGTTGAAACGCGCGGGCATACTGCTTCCATTCCTTGTGGCAGGAGGCTCCTTTGCGGTCGCCTGGGGGCTGCTGCGCTTGCTTGCTTGGATTCACCCGTGGCTGTCTGTCGGAGCAGAAATCGTTCTGATCGCAACCACGATCGCTTCCAAAGGACTCAAGGATGCGGGGATGGCAGTCTACCGCCAGTTGCAGGCGGG
>NZ_JH601050.1:152405-152788 GCF_000245715.1 Paenibacillus sp. Aloe-11
GTCGGGAGCTGGGGATGATTGTCGGGCGGGATACACAGCAGCTGGATGAGCCAGAGATTGTGCGCGGAACCGTCGAAACGGTCGCTGAAAACATCGTCGACGCGATTATTTCTCCGCTTTTTTATGCCCTGATCGGGGGGGCACCCTTGGCGCTGGCTTATCGTGCCGTGAATACGCTCGATTCGATGGTCGGCTACAAAAATGAAAAGTATCTGCATTTAGGCTGGGCCTCGGCACGTCTGGATGATGTAGCTAACTACATTCCGGCACGCCTGACAGCGGTTATGCTTGTGATAGCGGCGTGGATGTATCGGCATGATGCGGCAAGAAGCTGGCGTACAGTCAAGCGGGATGCTCGTCTACACCCAAGCCCGAACAGCGGC
>NZ_JH601050.1:152801-157306 GCF_000245715.1 Paenibacillus sp. Aloe-11
CGTTGCCGGTGCACTGGGGATTCGGCTCGGAGGCTATAACGTCTATCACGGCGTGCGCTCCTTTCGAGCATATATGGGCGAGGGGCTACGACCGCTGGAGTCGGAGGATATCCGGCACACGATCCGGCTAATGTTCACTGTGTCCAGTATGTTTGCAGGATTGTGTCTGCTAGGAGCCGCAGGCTGTTTTGCCTTGGAATGGACGCAGTGAGGAGTGACGCCATTTTGAAACAAGCTATAGAAGGAAAAAGGGAACCAGGATGCGAACAAAGTCTGAACTCGCAGCAGGATATGGAGCCGTATCCTGCTAATGAAGATTCGCAATGGGATCTGGAGCTTGTGCTGGTACGTCACGGCACAACCCTGTGGAACAGAGAACGTCGATATCTGGGACATTCTGATATCAGTTTGCTGGCGGGAGCAGAGCAGGAATTGGAGCCAATGCGTGAGAGGCTTCAAGGTCGGTCATTTGCTCGAATTTATTGCAGTGACTTGAGGCGGTGTCGCCAGACTTTGCAGATCATTTTGCCGGAATCAGCATTGAAATCTGGACGTGCCCTATCGGCTATGCCTCCTATTATGGAACCACGCCTGCGAGAGCTTGATTTTGGCGAATGGGACGGAAAAACGTATGACATGCTTAAGAGTGTGGCATTGTATCGAGCTTGGATTGATAAGCCGCAACGCATCACGCCTCCTGGAGGAGAGTCTTGGGTACATTTTGAGCATCGTTTGCGCGATTTTCTGGACTCTCTGTATGAGTGGCGTTTTGCTATGGAGGCTCAGCCAATAAGTTTGGCTGATGCTCCTCCCTCTGTTCTCGTCGTCACGCATGGTGGCGTCATTCGTCAGTTGGCTTGTATGCTGATACCTAGGCATGATTTTTGGAGCCTAAATCCGGAACCGGGAGCTGCACTCAGCATCCAGTTGAGGTTGGCAGAGCCGCACAAGTTCATAGCGAAGATACTTCCTCATTCGTTAGACAAGGGCTGGTAAATAGGCTGTTTGGGTTGTAAGCAGTCTCTTTTTAACCTATAATCATCAAGTAAAAGAACGGCTTGACTAACACTACATCAAATATCCAGCAGACGAGGTCAGCGCAGTGTAATCGAATTTTCCTTCACGCGCTGTTAAAAGGGAAGCCGGTGTGAATCCGGCGCGGTCCCGCCACTGTAAATGGAAAATGCCTGTTAAAGCCCTGCTTTATGTGCCGTCAGGCATATAAAGGAACATAGGCTGCGGCATCTGCCATAAGTCAGGATACCTGCCCGTCCGCCTCTCACCATAATCCTTCGAGGAAAGGATGACGTGTTCGCAGTGACTGTCCATGCGGAGGAAGCTGCCGCCTGCGCAATGATCTGCGCTAACGTGACCCCTGTGTCCTGATATAAGGATACGGGGGTTTTTTGAAGGGAAGGAAGGCTGGATTTAGAAGATATCGGATGAGGTTCAAGCGCTCTTACGATTTATTATGGAGGGGTGTAAATCATGTCAGAGAAAAAAATAAAGGTCTGGACAGCAGGCTTATTGGCTTTAGTCTTGGTGGTTGTACTGAGTGCATGTGGCGCGAATGGAAAAAACGCCGAAAATCAAGGGAATCAGGCTTCTTCGCAGCAGGCAGGACAGACAGCAGCTGTACAGGAGCCTCCGGGCAAAACGGTTTACCCGTTAACGATTAAGGACGCAACAGGACAGGAGTTCACGTTCAAAAAAGCGCCGGATAAAATCGTTTCCGTCTCCCCGGCAGAAACCGAGGCTTTGTTCGCCATCGGGCTGGATAAAGAAATTGTCGGCGTAGACGACTATTCCGATTATCCGGAAGCGGCTGGGAAGAAGCCCAAAATGGGCGGTATTATGAAGCCGAATGAAGAAGCGATCATTGCTGCGAATCCAGATGTTGTTTTTGCAGGGATATCTCTTAGCGAGCAGGCTACGACCAAGCTGCGTGACATGGGAATTATGATTTTTAAAACTGAACCCAAAACAGTTGAAGATGTCATAGCCAACATCGAATTATATGGGAAAATCACCGATCATCAGAAGGAAGCAAGAACGGTGACCGACAAGATGAGAGCAGACGTAGCGGAAGTGAAGAACGGTGTTAAAAATATCGGCAAAGGGCAGAAGCTGCGAGTGTACGTTGAGTTTTCACCTGGCTGGACGGTTGGCAAGGGCGAGTTTATGGACGAGCTAATTACGCTGGCGGGCGGCGAAAATGTAGGTGCGACGCAGAAGGGCTGGTACCAGATCAGTGAGGAAAATATTATTGCTGCGAATCCAGACGTGATTTTGTATAGCAAAAGTGTCAAGGATGACAAAACAGGTCAAACGCTCGGGGAGATCATCAAAGCCCGCAGTGGATGGGATCAAATCTCGGCTGTTCGCAATAACCGTGTTTTTGCCGTGGATGATAATTTGGTCAGCCGTCCGGGTCCACGCGTGACAGAAGGTCTCAAGGAAGTGGCCAAGGGCGTGTATCCTGAAATTTTCAAATGAACCGTAGACTGATCGGCTTTGGAGGGACAGGTCTGGTCTTGCTGCTGTTGACGCTGCTGCTCTGTCTCGGCATTGGCTCAGCCAGGCTTCCGGTCAGCCAAATCACAGGTATTCTGATCAATCATCTACCGGGGTTAGGTGAGACGTTTACACCGGATTGGAATACGTCCTCAGAACAGATTATTTTGAAGGTCAGACTGCCACGGGTGTTACTCGGAATGCTGGTAGGTGCTGCGCTTGCGCTGGCAGGAGCCGGATTTCAAGGTGTGCTGCGCAATCCGTTGGCTGATCCGTACACGCTTGGGGTGTCCTCGGGTGCTTCGGTAGGAGCGGCGGTGCTGATTTATTGGGGGCTTCAGTTTTCTTTTGTTGGCATATGGACGCTGCCGCTGGTGGCGTTTTTCACCGGAATGCTGACGCTGTGGATGGTGCTGACGCTGGCACGGGAAGGTGGAAAGATTCCGACACAAAGTCTCATTTTGTCGGGTGTGGTGATGCAATCTTTTCTGGGAGCGGTTGTTTCCTTCCTGACAGCCATGTCGAAGGAGACGGTCAATGAAATATTGTACTGGACGATGGGAAGCCTTAGTCTGCGTGGTTGGTCGTATACGGGAATCCTTTTACCTTACGTGGTTATAGGCTTGGTGTTTCTGTGGAACCGGGCACGGGTGCTGAATATTCTGGCTTTGGGTGAGCGTCAGGCGGCTCATATGGGCGTTCATGTAGATGCCACGAAGCTATCTGTGCTGATCGTATCCACGCTGCTGACCGCTGCTGCTGTCTCGGTATGTGGAGTCATTGGTTTTGTAGGACTCGTCGTACCGCATATCATCCGTCTGGTTACAGGTCCCGATTATCGGATAATTGTTCCGTTGTCCGCGCTGGGTGGAGCTATTTTTATGGCTTGGGCAGACACTGCGGCTCGCACACTGCTCGCTCCAACGGAAATCCCTTTGGGTGTAATGACGGCCTTCGTTGGTGCTCCGTTCTTCGCGTACCTCCTGTATCGGAACAAAAAGCTGCGCAGGGGGGAACTGCTGTGACAGAACAAAGTGAATCACAGAAGACGCATATTCGAGCATTAGAGGTAGCTGGCCTGACTCGTGCTTTTGGAGAATTCCATGCGTTAGAGAATATAAGCTGGAGCGTAGATGAGGGGTCTTGGTGGGGGATTATTGGTCCGAACGGCAGTGGAAAATCGACCTTGCTGCATTTGCTTTCCGGTGTAGATCAGCCAACCTCGGGCAGTGTTCATATCTATGGTAAAAAGGTCGGCAGCTACAGCAGAAAAGAGCTTTCCCGACTTTTAGCCGTACTCCAGCAGGAGGGGCTTCCTCCCGTAGGATACACCGTCAGGGAAGTTGTAGAAATGGGACGGTTTCCTCATCAGGACTGGCTGGGCAGAGAAAAGGGAGTGGATGTTGACTTTATCACGGATCGCGTGCTGGAGCGTTTGGGTCTTGCCTCACTGGCGGACAGAGCATTGGATCGCCTGAGCGGGGGGCAGCGGCAGCGTGTAGCCTTGGCAAAGGTGATGGTGCAGGAGCCACAAATATTGCTGCTGGACGAGCCCACGACCTATCTGGACCTGCGCTATCAGCTTGAATTTATGGAGCTGCTGGCAGAATGGCGGCAGGAAACGGGTGTGACGATCATTGCGGTCCTGCATGATCTTAATTTGACGGCCCAATTTTGCGACGATTTGCTTGTGCTCAAGGATGGAATGATTGAAGGGGTGGGAGCCTCAGCGGAGTTGTTAACCGAGGAGCGAATTCGCCGTGTATACGGTGTTGAGCCTGTGATGCTTCCTCATCCTGACAGCGGTGTACCGCAGCTTTTGCTGCGCAGAAGTGCTCGTAATACATGTAGATGAGTTGGAGATTTTATAACACTTATAAAAGAAGCAGGGAGTGGAAGGTATGAGCGAAAAGCTGCGTCAGCTGATTAATAGCATAACCCCGCCGGACGAGGTGGCGGCTTCGGCCGCATCACAGCATCTGGACCAATTA
>NZ_JH601050.1:157316-157813 GCF_000245715.1 Paenibacillus sp. Aloe-11
GCCGGGAAGTCTTGGAAAGCTGGAAAGTATGTCCATCCAGCTGGCAGGAATTACAGGGACGGTCAAACCTGAGTTTAATCATAAAACCGTTATGGTTATGGCTGCGGATCACGGTGTATGTGAAGAAGGGGTCAGCGCCTTCCCGGCTGAGGTTACGCAGCAAATGCTGTATAACATGCTGTCAGGTGGTGCGGCCATTAATGTACTCGCACGTCATGCGGGCGCAGACGTCAAGGTTGTAGATGTTGGCGTCAATGCGGATGTCGCACACCCGGATTTGGTGAGCCGCAAGGTGCGCATGGGCACTTCGAATATGGCCAAAGGGCCAGCCATGCTGCGTACGGAAGCCGAGCAGGCAATTTTGGCCGGAGCTGAAGCTGTAGCCGAAGCGTTCGAAGATGGCACACGGCTATTCGTTACCGGGGAGCTGGGCATCGGGAATACGACAGCCAGTGCTGCGGTCGTATGTGCCCTTACCGGACTGGAGCCGGAGGTTA
>NZ_JH601050.1:157823-158207 GCF_000245715.1 Paenibacillus sp. Aloe-11
AGGCCGGGGCACGGGGGTAGATACGGCTGGGCTTACCCGTAAAATAGCGGTGGTCTGCCGCGCATTGGACGTGAACCAGCCGGATGGAAATGACGCGCTCGACGTGCTGACCAAGGTCGGCGGTCTGGAGATTGCCGCCTTGGCGGGCGTCATCCTCGGCGCAGCCGCACATCGCTGTCCAGTCGTGCTGGACGGCTTTATTTCCGGCGCAGCCGCCCTCGCTGCGCGCGCTCTGGCGCCTGCAAGCGCGGCGTACATGCTCGCCTCGCACGCCTCGGACGAGCGCGGACACGCCGCGGTGCTACGCCAGCTCAAGCTGGAGCCCATGCTGCATTTGGACATGCGGCTCGGGGAGGGCACAGGTGGGGCGCTGAGCCTGCACCT
>NZ_JH601050.1:158335-158662 GCF_000245715.1 Paenibacillus sp. Aloe-11
AAGCGGCTTTGCCGAGCGCTTATGCATGACGCGCGCGCCGCGCGCCTGCTACATTGCCACGGCACAAGCCTACGACACGGAGATGAAGGAGCGCATTGCCCTTCATCGGTTCCAGCGCGAGTCTGCCGGGTATGACTGGCAGACGCTGGAGGAAGCGCAGGCACTGCCGGAGCTGCTGCGGCGGCTTGGCGGCGCCTCAGAGGCAAGGTCGGCAGCGCAAGGCAGCCAGCCTGTCAGCCTGCACGCCAGCCGAGCACCGCAGCCATCACCCGCGCCTATGGTGCTGGTCGACTGCCTGACCCTCTGGCTGTCGAACGTGCTGCTGGC
>NZ_JH601050.1:158721-285570 GCF_000245715.1 Paenibacillus sp. Aloe-11
CGAGCGGTATCCGGGTCCGCTCGTCATCGTGACCAATGAGGTCGGTGACGGGATCGTGCCCGAATATCCGCTAGGACGACTGTATCGGGATTTGGGCGGAATCATGAATCAGCGAATCGCCCGTCTGTGCGATGAAGTATTTTTGGTGACGGCGGGCATTCCCATAGAACTTAAACAGTTGGAATATAAGCTATGAGCCGCGAACGTCAAGCTGTCGCTGCGGCCTTTCAATTTTTGTCCCGTCTTCCGGTCAAGGCGGAGCTGGACTTTTCCCCGGAATTGCTTAAGCGTAGTGCAAGCTATTATCCACTGGTTGGAGCAGTGATTGGCCTCATCGTCTGGTGCTTTGCAGCGCTCGTTTCTTTGGTGCTACCGCCGTTGCCATCTGCGGTTCTTACGCTCGTCGTGTGGGTTTGGCTGACGGGTGGACTGCATTTGGATGGCTGGATGGATGCGGCTGATGCTTTGTTCAGCTACCGATCCCGTGAGCGGATGCTGGAGATTATGAAGGATAGCCGTGTAGGAGCGATGGGCGTCATTGCTTGTGTGCTGCTGCTCATGCTTAAGGCTTCCTTACTGTATATTGTGCTGGATACCACGCTGAATGAAGGGAATCTGCCCGGCTTGCTGCTGCTTCCGATGGTTTGGAGCCGCTGGTTTATGGTACATGCGATGAAGCGCTGGCCCAAAGCACGCAACGATGACGGACTGGCAGCACGTTTTGCCGATATGAGCGGTGGACGTGTCGGATTGGCTGTATTTTGGGCTGTTCTGGTGACTCTGGGAGCGGCCGCAGGACAGTATTTTCTTGCAGCGTTGCCCGTAGGAACAGGCGGCATCGGGAATTTGTCAATGGCAGGAGCGTATCTGCGGACGTTCCTTTTGTATTCAGAGAACCTTCCAATCTGGATAGGCTTTGTGCTGCTGCCCTGGTTGGCTTACGGTGTTGGAACCTTCGTGGCCAATCGTATTAACCGCCGTTTGGGCGGGCTGACGGGCGATATTTATGGAGCCTTGAACGAATTGCTGGAGACTGTTTTATTGCTGCTTATTGTAATTTTGTACGGGCTGTGATCCGTTTTAAAATGAATTGATTAAAGGGGAGAGGCCATTGTCAACTTTCGAACCGTCCTGCACAAACCCGGCAGCCGTGTTGATGCTTCAAGGAACTGCATCGGATGTGGGCAAAAGCGTAGTGACGACTGCCCTGTGCCGTATATTTGTACAGGACGGCTATCGTCCCGCACCATTTAAGTCACAGAATATGGCGCTCAATTCTTATGTCACAGAGGACGGCAAGGAAATTGGACGCGCTCAGGGGGTGCAGGCTGAGGCCTGCGGTATTGAAGCGACCACCGACATGAATCCGATTTTGATTAAGCCAGTCAAGGATATGCACTCACAAATTGTTGTACACGGTGTACCTTATGCCTATATGAGCGCCTCTGATTATCGGAAGGACTTTTTGCCACAAGCCAAGCAGACGGTCATGGATGCTCTGAATCGGCTGCGTGATACCTATGATATCGTGCTTATGGAAGGGGCGGGCAGCCCGGCAGAGATTAATTTAAAGGATCGCGATATTGTAAATATGAATCTTGCGGGCTGGGCAGATGCTCCCGTATTACTTATTTCGGATATCGACCGGGGCGGCGTTTTCGCTTCGCTGGTAGGAACGATCGAGCTGCTGGAACCGCATGAAGTGCAGCGTATCCGGGGATTCATTATTAACAAATTTAGAGGCGATCTGTCTCTGCTTCAACCGGGACTGGACTGGCTGGAGAAACGAACCGATATTCCGGTACTCGGTGTACTGCCTTATCTGCCGAACATTCGCATTGAGGCAGAGGATTCCGTGGTACTGGACAAGAAGCCCCGTCTGTCTGCAAAGGATAAGGAACTGGACATTGCGGTCATTCGATATCCGCGTATTTCCAATTTTACGGACACGGATGCTTTGGCTGCTGAGCCTGATGTGAGCGTACGTTATGTCACCGAAGCCGGGGAATTGGGCGTGCCAGACGCCATTATTTTACCCGGGACCAAAGACACGATCGGCGATCTGCTTGAATTGCGCGCAAGAGGTCTGGAGGAAGACATAAGACAGGCCATGAAGGCCGGACGCACACAGCTGGTCGGTATTTGTGGAGGCTATCAGATGCTGGGCACGGCTTTATATGATCCCCAAGCAGTAGAATCCGGGTTGCCACAGCAGGCCAGAGGCTTGGGGTGGCTGGCTTTATCCACGACCTTTTTAAAGGAAAAACAAACCGTGCGCGTACAAGGAACCCTGTCTATTCATTGCCCGCTGTTGTTAAGCACTGCATCTGATTCAGCGTTTGATCCCAAGCCCAATATTGAAGGCTATGAAATACATATGGGTGTTACAGAATGTGTTACGGGACCGCAATCATCTACAGAGGGAACTCCAGGTATGGAGAAAATGCGTTCGCTATTCCATATCCGGCGTGGGGATGGAACAGGCTTTGAGGAAGGCTGGGGTACGACAGATGGTAAAGTATGGGGAACCTATTTGCATGGTGTGTTTGATAATGACTGTTTTCGCCGTTCCTGGCTGGATGGGTTGAGACAGGCCAAGGGCTTGACACCGCTTGATAGCACCTTCACCGTGCGTGAAGCCAAGGAACAGGAGTTTGACCGTGTTGCAGAGGTGGTACGGGCTCATTTGGATATGGATCAAATTTATCGCATTATGGGGATGAACTCTTAGACGCTATACGTGCTCCAAAGAATATGCTTAAAAAAATAAAGAGGTATCTCTATAGCCATTGTATTCATGACTAAGAGACACCTCTTTTTAGGTTGCCTGCTTACACAATTTTGAATTTTTGCACGGCTGCTTGTAGTTCAGTCGCTTGCTTGCTTAGTTGACGTACTATTTCGCTGTGACTTTCCATTTCATTCAGTTGCTCATCTGCATTTAAACCGATTTCCTGGATCATGTTTTGTGCATTGGCAGCGATAAGGGCCGTCTCCTCTACGGATGCCGACACCTCTTCCGAGCTGGCGGATACTTGCTCCGTTGCTGCTGACACTGTTTGAATCGTAGCATTGATTTCTTGCATAAGCTCGCTGAGCTGGTTAAAAGCTGAACTGGCTTGCTGAACCATTTCCGTGCCCGAATGAATTTCACGACTGACTCGGGTTACGGAATCCACGGATTGCTGCGATACTTCCTGAATGGTAACCAAATAGTCAGAAATCTCCTGTGTTGCTTCCTTGGATTGCTCGGCGAGCTTGCGTACTTCTCCGGCTACTACGGCGAAGCCGCGGCCATGCTCACCCGCACGTGCAGCCTCAATCGAGGCATTCAGGGACAGCATTTGAATCTGTTTCGTAATATCGAAAATAGCTGAAACGATGCTGCCAATGGCTTCGGAGCGCTCATTCATACTATGAATGTATCGCAGCGATTCATCGGCGGCTCGTCCTACCTGTGTCATTTGGGCTACCGCATTTTGAGCGAGCGTATTACCGTTAACCGTTTCCTGGGTCGCTTCACTGATTTGATCGGATACATCATTGGCAGAGGAGGCAATATGCTGCACTCCTTGAGCGATTTCCTCCATGGCTTGTGCATTTTCGGCAGCAGCCGAAGCAATGCTGGTACTTCCCTTGGCCACTTCCTCTGCAGCAACTGTTGAATCCTGCACTTTAACACTCATAACCTCAGTTCGACGAAGCAACTCGTTGGAGCCTTCTACAACCGCACCGGATGTAGAAAGCACATGACCGATCATCTCCTTGAGGTTATAAGACATGGATTGGAAGCTGCGGGCAAGCTGAGCAATTTCGTTGTCGCCATGAACCTTCGCTTCCTGTGAAAGGTCTCCTTGAGCGATTTTTTCACTATGACGAACCAATTCGGCAATGGGCCCCACCACATTACGCACGATGAGGGTAGAAATAATTCCGCTCAGCAGGAGCGTTGCGATGGTAATACCTATGCATATCCATAAAATTTGTTGGGATTTTTCCTGTACAAAACCGACATCTTCGTTCACACCAAGAATCAGATTACTGCCCGATATAGCAAAGAAGGCGGTTTTGTGTACCCCGTATGCGTCGCTGTAAATGTCACTGACATTCATCTCGCCTTGTTTGGCCTTTTTAATATCCTCTACAGGAACGAGAGCATCCTTGATCTTATAGGCTGATTTGACATTACGTGCGACAATTTCGGCCTTGCCATCCTTCTCCGCCGCAAGATATGCCGATTCTAACTTGAGGGTATCGACCTTCTCCTGAAGATAAGATTCCATCTGTATAACGGAGCCTGAATCAGAACCGCTTCCTTGCCCAGCCTGAACAGCTAAAGAAATATTGAGATCCTGATACACATTTTTGGCTCCGGTTTCCAGCATTTGATCTACCTGAGGCAAGACACTATTATTAATGATATTCATGGATACTGCATAGAAACTGATGCTGAACAGAAGGGATGCAAAGATTTGAATCAATAAAAACATAACTCGCAATCTCGCACCAATGGAACGATTAAAACGCTTCATGAAAAATCTCCTCTCACATAATGGTAGTAAAAAAACAGACGAATTCCCCTGCTTGATGTAGTCTGCTTGTCCATTAGCAATACTGGACATGCCATGATCTACTGTTTTCCTTTCTTTGCTTGAAGAAGAAACTGAAAATGTTCGGGTTCTATGTATATTTCAGCTATATTCAAGAGACAAGAATGAGAAAGGGAAGTAATCCATGATTTACTAAAAAGTAGGATAGACCTATTTTACCTAATTAACAAGCGGTTGAATAGTAAAATTTGCCCAAAAACAAACAAAAAACATATAACTATGGTCTTGGGTAATTTCACTCTTTCTTAAAAACTATTGTAAAAAAGAAGTAATATAAGTAGTATAAGGAATAGAACTTTTTATAGGGCTTCTTTTAAGCTTGCTTTAGTAAGTTCGAGTATGGTCTTCAATATACATATAAAAGGGGAAAAAGGCATCTATGAATCAGGAACTACTTTCCAAAAGAATAATTTCACAGGTAGAAGGAGAAGATAGACAGGAGCCGACTTCCGGTAGCCCTAAAGCTGCCGCAGAAGGAAATCCGATAAGTCGCCTGTTGGATTTTATATCAGGCGCATTCACTCCGATCTTGCCAGCAATGATTGGCGCAGGAATGATCAAGGCAGTTATATATGTTTTAATGTCCTTCGGTTTTTTGTTGTCTGATCCACAGATGTATACTATTTTATTGGCCATCAGCGATGGGATATTTTATTTCCTGCCCATTTTTGTGGCGGCAAGTGCGGCAAGAAGACTGGGCAGCAATGTGTTTGTTGCGGCAGCCGTCGGAGCATCCGTATTCCATCCCCAACTAACAGCTTTGCTCCAGTCGGGTGAGGAGGTCCGTTTTGCAGGTCTGTCAGTTATTGAGCCGCAAGCTGCTTCTTCCATAATACTAATACTTGTTGTCGTCTGGATGGCATCGTATCTGGAAAAATGGTTAGACAGGTATATTCCTTGTTGGCTTAAATTGATGGCTGTTCCGACTTTGACACTGGTGATCACTATATCTTTGATGATGTTCGTTTTTGGACCACTTTGGACTTATCTTGGTCAACATATATCCGATGGATTTGGCTGGTTGTTTGACAATGCAGGAGTGCTTGCAGGGCTGTTGCTCGGGGGCATAATGTCTGTGCTGATTATTGCAGGCATGCAATATATCATGATGCCGATTATGGTTAGCTCGCTTGCAGCCTTGGGTTATGATCAAATATTCCCTGTGGTAGTGGCAGCGGCACTTGCTCAGGCGGGTGCAGCATTTGGTGTGCTTTTTAAATCCAAAAATGGCAAAGTGAAAACGTTGGCCTTTTGGACAGGCTTGCTTGCCCTGCTGGGGGTGACTGAGCCAGCGATGTATGGAATCAACATGCGTTTTAAAAAGCCTTTTGCTGCGGTGTTGATCGGCGGGGCGCTCGGTGGCGCTTTTATGATTCTATTTGAAACCAAGTCAATTGCTATTGGTGGTGTATCAGGTCTGCCCAGCCTGGGACTAATTCTCGGATCCACATGGGTATATGCCATTTGGGGGATGTTAATTTCGTTTGTTAGTGCAGGCGTAATTACGTATTTTATGGGCTTCGTGGATAAGAACATAAACAGCTAAAGTGCACCAATCGTCCGGAAACCACATGCCAGAAATCACATGAAAGTGTTTACAAAAAAATGTTGTAGGCTGTGTTTTTATGTGATATTATGGTGACAGCTTTTCAAAACTGCACAATCGTGGGTTGTTACTGAGCATATCGGGCAAAACCATAAGCAGGCACTGAGTGTCAGTTTTGGTATTGCCTTTTTTTACTACTCCAAGTGGCTTAAGGTGATGGAATGAAGATAGAAAAGGTGCTGAATAATAACGTCGTGACGGTGATTGATGAGCATCAGAAAGAACTGGTCATCATGGGGAGAGGAATTGCTTTTAAGAAAAGCACAGGCGATGAGATCGATGAAGCGCAAATCGAGAAAATTTTCAAGCTTGAAAGCACCGAGGTTTCCCGCAAGCTGATGAGCCTGATGTCTGATATCCCTATTGAATACGTTGAAATTTCTGATGAAATCATCCAATATGCCAAAACGATACTTGGTGTACAGTTGCATGACAGCATCTATATTTCGCTGACGGATCATATCCATTTTGCCATTGAGCGTTATCGTTTGGGTATGGATATCAAAAATGCTCTTTACTGGGAAATCAAACGCATGTACCGCAAGGAATTTTCGATCGGGACCAAAGCACTACACATGATTCAGGACAAGCTGGGAGTTACACTTCCGGATGATGAAGGAGCGTTTATTGCTCTGCACTTGGTGAATGCACAGCTCAACAGTGAAATGCGTGAAACGATTGCCCTGACGAACATCGTCAAGGACATTATGAACATTGTAAGCCGCTTTTTTGTGATGGAGCTGGATGAAGAGTCGCTAAGCTACTACCGCTTTATTACACATCTCAAATTTTTCGCTCAACGGGTAATGAACGGGACCCCTGTACAACATGCAGATAATTCCCTTCATGATATGGTTAAGGTCCAATATAAGGATGCTTATGCCTGTGCGGAGAAAATAAGGGATTATACAACTAAAATCTATGGTCGAAGTTTGTCCCAGGATGAGATGTTATATCTCACCATTCATATCGAACGTATCGTTAAAAATCAATGATGTATCGATAATCAGGGATTTAGGATTGCTACTTCTAACCGGAAGGCAAAACCTGAATGCTGAAAGAAGATTGGCTTTCTATAAAGCTGACTGCTTTCTGTATTCAGGTTTTTTTTATTGTCAATTCTCGTGTTATATACCTTAAATAGAAAAGAGGAACACTTCATGGATCGAAATCAATTATCCAAAGAGATACTTACACTGGTCGGTGGTGAAGAAAACGTTGAGCAGGTAGTTCACTGCATGACCCGCCTGCGCTTCAACCTTCATGATGATAAGAAAGCTCAGAAGGAGCAGCTGCAAAAAACGGATGGCGTCATGGGAATCATGGAAAGCGGCGGCCAGTTCCAGATCATTATTGGTAATGATGTAGCTAATGTGTACAAATCGTTGGTGAGCAACATGTCCAAGGCGCCACAAAGTGAAGCGGGCTCAAGCGATGTATCGAAGAAAAAGCAAAACCCGATCAGCAGTCTGTTTGACTTTATAGCTGGTATGTTTACACCGATTTTGCCGGCGATCACCGGCGCAGGTATGATCAAAGGGATTATTGCCCTCTTGGTGGCTATGCACTGGATGTCCGACAAGAGCCAGACCTATACGATTTTGGCGGCCATAGGTGACGGTGCATTCTACTTCCTGCCGATTATTCTGGCTGTGAGTGCTGCTAGAAAACTGGGAAGCAATCTGTTTATCGCAGCAGCGATAGGTGCCTCTATTTTGCATCCGACGATTACGGCCTTGCTGGCATCCAATGTGAAGGTTAGCTTTATCGGTCTGCCGGTGACGGCGGCCACTTATTCTTCGACCGTTATCCCAATCGTTATCGCGATCTGGCTGGCGTCCTATGTTGAAAAATTCATTGATAAGTATACACATGCCTCACTGAAGCTGCTTGTTGTTCCGACACTGACTCTATTGATTATTGTACCCTTGACGTTGATTGCAGTAGGGCCACTGGGCTCCATTATTGGGAATGGCCTGTCGGGAGGGATTTCCTGGCTGTTTGAAAATACAGGTGCGCTTGCAGGTCTGCTGCTTGGTGGTACCTTCTCCCTGATTATCATGACAGGCATGCATTATGCGTTGGTTCCGATTATGATTGGTTCGATTGCAACGTTGGGCTTTGACTACATGATTCCGATTATGGGCGCAGCTAACCTGGCTCAGGCCGGGGCTGCACTGGGTGTATTTTTGAAATCCAAAAATGACAAAGTTAAAACAGTGGCTTTCTCCACGAGCTTGACAGCTATTATGGGTGTAACCGAGCCTGCAATGTATGGTGTAAACATGCGGTTTAAAAAGCCATTTACTGCAGCGTTGATCGGCGGAGCCGTCGGCGGGGGCTTCATGAGCTTGTTTGGTACAAAAGCGTATGTTATAGGTGGATTGGTTGGTTTGCCTGGTCTGGCAATGTTTATTGGACCAACTTTCTTGTACGCAATCCTGGGTCTCATTATTGCATTTGTGGTTGCTGCGGTGGTTACCTATTTGATCGGCTTTACAGATGAAAAGAACGAAGAGGCACCACAAGCAACAACAGATGCTGCCAGGGACACCGCTGCTGATGAAGCAGCACAATCTGCTGTAGCTTCATTGCCGAAAGGCGATAAAATTTCGGTATACAGCCCGATTATGGGTGAAGTCAAGCCGCTCAGCGAAGTCAATGACCCTGCGTTTTCCCAAGAAATCATGGGCAGAGGGTGGGCTATCGAGCCATCTGAAGGCCGCGTTGTTTCTCCAGTTGAAGGCACCGTATTCTCTATTTCCAAAAGTGGACATGCCGTAGGTTTAGTGAGTGATTCAGGAGTTGAAATGCTCATACATGTTGGGATGGATACGGTTAAGCTGAAAGGCCTTCATTTTACGGCTCATGTGAAAGCGGGGGATCGAGTGAAGGTAGGCGACCTCATGCTGGAGTTTGATCTGGTAGAAATCCGCAAGGCTGGCTACGAAACGATTACACCTGTTATTGTTACGAATGTAGCTCAGTTTAGCGAGCTGGAGCCTGCCGGAAATCAGCATAAGGTGGTTAAGGAACAGGAGCTTTTATATACCGTGATTGTCTAACGACAACAAAAGGCTTTACGTAAAAGCTGAACATTAAGCGTTGGATTCAAGAAAAGACAAGTCTTCGATACAGGAAGGCTTGTCTTTTTGCGTTTACAATGTAACCCGAAGAAGCTGAGCTGGCTTCAATTCATTTATTGAAATAAAACCTACAAAAATAGTTGGCTTTGTGATATAGTAATTAACGGATTTGAGGGTCATCTTACACAACATCATCTGTCTGGAGGAAAAATATATGGATACCTTCTTTATTATTTTGAATGTGCTTGTGCTGCTTGCACTGCTCGGCGTGTTGGTCTGGATGCAGAAGAAGCATATCTCCTTTACTAAAAGGGTATTTGCCGGGCTGGGCTTCGGTCTGGTTTACGGGGCTATTCTTCAGTACGCCTATGGCTCTGGTTCCGAGGTGATTACGAAATCGGTTGATTGGTTCAACATTGCAGGCAATGGTTATGTCCGTTTGCTACAAATGGTAGTTATTCCGCTCATCATGGTGTCGATTATTTCGGCTATTATGAATTTGAAGGGAAGACAAAACCTTGGCAAAATAAGCGTGTCCATTATTGCTGTACTGCTGATTACAACGGCGATTGCTGCTTCCGTCAGTATTGTAACCAGCCTGTCGTTCGATCTAAAAGCGATTGAGATTCAAAGCGGGGAAAAGGAGCAGGCGCAGGGCCTGAAGATGGAAGAGCTTCTTGGAACGGTTCAGGATATGACCATTCCACAGCAGGTGCTGGAATTTATCCCTTCCAATCCTTTTGAGGATATGACGGGCGCGCGTCGTACTTCGACGCTGGCAGTGGTTATTTTCTCGGCCTTTATCGGGGTGGCTGTGCTTGGACTGGATCGCAAAAAACCGGAGCAGGCGCAAACCTTCCGCAAATTCATCGACGCCGTATACGCAGTGGTGATGCGGATTGTGGCTCTGGTGCTAAGATTGACGCCTTACGGCATTTTGGCATTGATCACCAAAGTTGTAGCTACGACCAATCCAGATGAAATCTTGAAGCTGATCAAGTTTGTACTCGCTTCCTATGTGGCTTTGCTGGTTATGTTCGTCATTCATCTTATTTTGCTGGCCTTGTTCGGCTACAATCCGGTGACCTATGTGAAAAAGGTATTGCCTACATTGGTTTTTGCCTTTACTTCCCGTTCCAGTGCAGCGACTATTCCGTTAAATGTTGAAACACAAACGAAAAAGCTCGGTGTGTCTGATGGCATCGCGAATCTATCTGCGACTTTGGGAGCGACCATTGGGCAAAACGGCTGTGCGGGGATTTATCCGGCGATGCTGGCGGTTATGATTGCTCCAACCGTGGGCATTGATCCGACGAGTTGGGATTTTATCCTCACGCTCATTCTGGTCGTTACGGTCAGTTCGTTTGGCGTGGCCGGGGTAGGTGGTGGTGCCACCTTCGCTTCCCTGATCGTGCTTTCTACGATGAATCTTCCAGTGGCTTTGGCGGGTCTGCTCATTTCAGTCGAACCTTTGATTGACATGGGACGTACAGCGCTGAATGTGAATGATTCGATTACGGCAGGGCTCATTTCCGGCAAGGTGCTCAAGGAGAATGATCACGACGTGTTCAACGACCGTGGTCTGGATTTAGATGCAACGGCACGCTCTTAAGTAAACGTTAAAACGTATCGTGCATCTCAATGTTCAGATTCGGCCAGCAGGCCGGCTCTTTGTTGTGGTTTTATCGCAATGTAATTATAGCTGTTCACCAATCCTGATCTATGATACATTAAAATAATGTTTTTCCGGCTTGCTTCGGATGAACCGCGGTTCGCAACCATCCCGCGCTATCAAAACTAGGAGGATTTCATGTTTAATCTGTTATGGGGGGCAGCCTTTGTCCTCGTCAATTTTATGTTCTTTTTGTTATGCTATCGTTTGTTCGGTAAAAAAGGATTGTACGCCTGGATTGGTGTCGCTACCGTACTGGCCAACATTCAGGTTACCAAAACCATTGATTTGCTCGGCATTACCACAACCTTGGGCAATACGATGTATGTTTCTATGTATATGGCCAGCGATTTGCTGAATGAAAAATACGGGCCTAAAGAGGCGCGCAAAGCAGTATGGTTTGGCTTTTTTACACTGATTATGACGACGATCACGATGCAGATGGTACTGCTGTTCCAGCCGACTGCAACGGATTTTGCCCAGACGCCGATGCAACAGCTGTTCGGATTGCTGCCTAGACTTGCACTTGCCAGCTTGACAGCCTATGCGGTCAGTCAATTGCTGGATGTGCGTCTGTACGTCTGGATTCGCAAATTTTTCCCGGAGCGTCATCAGCTCTGGATTCGCGGCAATGGCAGTACGATGATCAGCTCGTTTATAGATACGCTTATTTTCTGTAGTATTGCATTTTACGGTTATGCATGGGGAATATGGCTGGAGCTGTTGTTCACGACCTATATTTTGAAATTCGTACTGACTGCGGCAGGTACACCGATTTTGTATATCGCGCGCAACTTCCGCTTTATAGAAGAGGAGGGGCAGACTCTCAAGCCATAATTGGCTTGGGGGGCTCCCCTCCTTTTTTTTTGCATAATTATGTAATCGCTTTCGAAATTGTGTATAGATGAATTGTTCAATGAAGCTTACAGTTGCTTATATTGAAGTATGTGGCTCGTCTAATCAAACTTTTGCCAAGAAGGAGGCCATCGGAATGAAGCAGTTTACCCTATGTACCCAATGTAAATTTCGCTATGTGACGCAGAAGGCCAGAGAAAGTTTTACACAGGAGAAAATGGCAGGTGAAGCCTTGCTGTGCCTGCATTGTATCGCCGAACTCACAGGTAAAGTAATAGATCAGTCCGGGAGTCTTGTTTATCCTCATGAGGTCGAAGCGTCTAGCCGGCAGCAGCATATTCCAAGGTCGTCTATTAAGGGCTGCAGACCCTGTATGAAGAAACGTAGGAAATGAAGGGGATCAAGTACGCCGATACAGTTAAAACCTCGAATGCTTCACTTATATTGATATCGTCAGGAAGGTGGTTTGCTCAATCGGGATGCCATTGGAATGGAATAATAAACTGGAGGTTTTAAAGATGGGGATAACGAAGAACAAAAAAATGTTGATTAAAGGCGCGGGCAAGTTCATGGCTAAAATTCCGAATCGAGATGAACTCATCACGATCGGAACACTGAACAACATGCTTCTGGACATCCAGCTTGATATGCAGGATATTGAGGGTGGAGATTCCAGTGTGCCCCTGGATGCTTTGCTTCGTAAAAAGACGATTGATATTACGGCTCAAGATGCCAAATTTGACTTAAATCTGGTCCGTCTCGTCCTTGGTTCCAAGCTGCGTGAAGGTGTTAGCGGAGCGTCTTACCGACTGGTAACGGAAACGGTGACGGTTCCGGGGGAATCCCCATACCAGGTGCTGCTCACAGAAGCCGCAGCGACAAGTCCTGCTATTAAGGCCTACGAGGATGTGATTACTGGCACAGATGTAACCACAGGAGTTACCGTGACAGGTAATAAGGCAGTGTTCGAGGCAGCCTTGGCCGGGAAAAAAGTAGTGATTGTTTATCCTGTTGCTTTGAGTGGAGTTCAGCAGGATGACGATGGATTTGTGTGGGAACTGGAAGAGAAGCACGTGATTCAGGAAGTGAACGGGAAGTGTGAGGCAGAGCTTGTCTTTGGCACCTCGCTGTACACTACGCCTGAAATTTCAGTGCGTACGTTAACAGGAAACAAGCTTCTCAAACAATTGTCCAACGGAACCCCTACCGAGGAGCAGTACCTTGTTGAAGGGGGCAAGCTGATTTTCAATGCGGCTTTGAAGGATGTAGCCATCTATGTAAACTATAAACGCAATGAAGTGGTGGATGTTCTGGATATTTCGAGCAGGGATTTACCATTGACGGTTCATCTGGTTCATGATGGCCGTTTTGAGCAAAAGGACGGTTCTGTACAGGGATACCAAACGGAATTGTATCAATGTCGCGTGAAATCCAATTTCACGATTGATGCTCAGCGCCAGCAGGCGTCTACGCATAGTGTAACCTTGACGGTCATTGATCCGGAACGCTTTGATAACAAGCTAGGTACGATCAAGCGTTATGAGGTTGCAGCAGCATCTGCTAACAACTGATACGTAAGGATGTGTGTTCAAAATGAACGAAAGAGAGCTCACCATTCCATCTAAAAATGAGCTTCCCAAAGCAGTGGAAGTTGCGGAAGATACAAAGAAGATTCTGACAGAAGAGGAAGCTCAGATCAGAGAAAAAGCATTCTTTGAAGAAGATGAACAGGTGCGTCTACGTGACGGTAAAACGTATTATTTGCCCCCGCTTGGGTTAAAGGATGCGCGCAAGCTGATTAAGAAGCTGAATGCTATTGATTCCGGTATTATTATTGCAAATCTGATCCCGGATGATCCCGAAGGTACGGATCGTTATCATGAGCTGATAGATGTGCTGATGATGGGTTTCAAGCCTTATTACAGCTGGATGACTCCTGAACATTTGGAAGAGTATGTTGACCTCGAAACGGCCAAGCAAATTATTGATGCCATGATCGGACTGAATGGAATAAAAAAGTCCATGTAGCCACTGAGGATGAGGAGCTGGAGTATGATCGGCAAGCTCCCATTGACTGGGCGAATCTTTTTTTTAAGCTGGCCCATTATTGTCACCTGGACAAGCATCAGGTTTGGGACCTTACCCTCCCTCAGTTGGGCTACTATCTGGAGCAGTGTCATGATCATATCGAATTTACAATTAAAGTATCCTCTATGTCTGCCTTTGGGCTATGGAGCGGGGCTGATCAAATGGATCGTTCGGATACCCGCCATACAGGCCGTGAAGAAGTCAGGGAAGACGGCTCATATATGGGCAGCTATAAGATAGCGGACGAAGAAGATATGGCATTTCTGGCCAATATGCTTGGTTGAAGGACACTCCTGCTCTGCTCCATATGGAGGGGCGGGAGTTTCAATTTATAAAAGGTGGTGAATGTATGGGCAATATAGAGACTGACGTGCTTGTGGAGCTGCAGGCATTTATTCAGACACTAAAGCATTCTTCTTGTGAGGAGAGGCAGGGGTTGGATTTACGCTTTGAGCGTTTGGAGGAACATAAGCGTACGTTAAGTACCTTTTTAAATTTTAGGACAAGGCCAGAAGCAAACCAGCAAGAACTAGATCAGGCACCAGCAGATCCGAGTCAGAGTATGCAATATGAGATGAATGGTACAACGGAGTCGCCGACCCTCCCCATGCATGAATATGTGAGCAAAATGCAGAGGGCTCAAAGCAGGAAGATGCAAAACGCTGAAATAGCAGCTGTACGAACAGACGCAATGGAGTACATCCGTATACGAAAGCATCAAGCTCAGGGCTTGCAAAGTGTACTCAGTCAACAGCGCACATTTCATATGAAGCCGGAAGCTTCATGGAACTTCCAGGAGCAGTACAGCGAATGGAGAGGGCAGTCCCTGCAAACCCAATTGGGGATTTGGGCTGGGATGGAGTCATTAGCGGGAACGTTTCATATGCCAGGGGGCGTTACGGAGCTGACCCAAAATGAATATCTGACACGTACAAACGTGCAGCCATCGTATACGATCAACTCCGGTGATGTTGTTGTCCATGTGACATTGCCTAATGTTACGAATAACGTAAGTCCGACCCAACTGGAGACGATTGGTAACAGGCTGGGAAGAGGTCTTAAAAACGGTAGAGTGGGAAGCTTGCGCGATCAGCTTCTTATGAATCCGACCACTGCTTATCGTAGCAGTACATCCTATTAATCCATCACCCGTCGTAGCGGAGTAAACATCATTTTTAATGACAGGAGGTATACATTTGACTCAGCAAAGTCCCAATAAATCGGAAGATATGATCTACAAAAAGCGACTTTTTTACGATAATGGAATTCGTTTTGTCGAGGTCAAGGCTAAGCTAATCAACGAGTACAAGCCACCGGCTCCGAATCTGAAATCATATGTTCATGAGGCGTTTTCCTACTCGGCAGGATTGGTCAATCGTGGAACCTCACATTATACAGCTACCCTGACACTTTTATTTTACAGTAAAAAGGAATACGCGGACTGGCTATCTTTTATAGGCTCAGAGCACAAATATTATGATGAAAAAGGCGCAATTTACCTGGGGATTGTGACAGGTAAACCAGATATTCAAACGGCGGAGATGGAGACGAAATATATCATCAAAGTCCAAATGTCGCTTATTCGCAAGCAAAGCGATGATTCCCACTGCAAAAGCCAATTCATCGACCTCAAAGGCCATTGGGCATCCAGCTATATCGAGGAAATGGAGCAGCGTGGTATGGTCACCATCCCTGCAGATGAAGGGGAGGTTAGCCCTTATTTCAGGCCGGACGAGAGCTGTACCCGGGCAGAGGGAATCACCTTTTTGATGAGGTCCTACAGGTATGTGGACCGGATTCTAAGGGGGTATTGAGATGAAACGCTGGATTGATGCAGATCCACTGGATTGGTTTTATAGAGATATGCTGGATATGGCACGATCAGGTCTGGATGCTCCAAGCGAGCACAGCTTTATAGAGGGAATGGCCTACGACACTTTTGAACAAGGACATGAACGCATGATCAAGCGCTATGTCACGTTCGATGGTCAACAGGAGTTTGCTATTCCCGGCTATCAGGTGCATATTGAAAATCCGGTTTTTGTTCTCATCGATGGAGTTCAGGTACAGCCTGAAAAAGTGGAGAACGAAAAGATAACGATGCCCAATCCTTTATCTGGCGGACTTGAGGTGCTATGCATCGCATATGGCAGGCCTGCTTATCGGGAGGATGGCTGTATTCAAGGGCCTTATGTTGAGACGGACGAAAGTGCGATTTTCCTGCCTTCTGCGACCTTGTCCATGGCGGCTGATTATCAGGACCAAACGAAATATCAGGCGGAGACGGTCACAGTTCTGGGAACCAAGCTCAAGCGGCTGTCTGTGAAGATTTTATCGGAAGAAGTTCCGAGTGAAGCTATAAAGAAGGCATTCGGGTTCAGACAGGATGTATTTGCGATTCATCAAGGAATTGTATATCTCCCCTTCAACTATAACGGATTTACCGCAATTGTCGGATATAACTATCGTAATGCCGGAAGGGTGCAATTCAAACAGGAGACCATTGTTGTAAGCACTGCACATGCCCGCTATCATGATCGGTTCTTTCCGAATGTTCGTATGAAACGAGCACAATTTCTTGTGCTTCTTCAACAGATGCGGGTGGATATCTATAACAGATATACCGACCGTGGATTGGAGAGCAGTACGTATCCACAGAGAACCATACAGGATCGAAGCTCCTTATCAGGCCAATGGTATGAGCAGGATGTTATGGACTTGATAAGTGAGCAGTTTCTAGATGGAAGCTGCGTATTTCCACTTTATGAAAACAATATGCTGGAGCCTGAAAAGTGTATTACACGTGCGGAAGCCGTTGTATTTTTAAACCGATTCATAGAATGGGCCTTGGAAAAATTTAGATAGGAGATGAAAAAATGACTTTTGTATCCGATGTACGTAATCCCTCTAACCAATTGCTTGAATCCACGATGAAGCGTGTACAGGCTCTAGGCCGTCAGCCACGCGTCATTGTAGAGCTGGACAAAATGTCCTATGTCCGCGGATCGCGGCCAAACCAAGACGTCGTTCAATATGTAAAAGATACGTCCGTTAAAGACTTTTTATCCATTGATGGTGTGACCCAACTAACAAGTGAAAAGGAAGCAATAAAGATTAGCGAGATAGCACGTCTCTCCAATTTGCCGATGTCCATGCCTATCCTTTCAAGTGCAAAATTGCGTGAACATGTTACCGATTCGAATCACATTCAGGGCATGCTGGTCACCAGCCGCCACTGGTCAGTGAATCCCAAGCGTCCTCTCCACAAAGGATTGGACATGGATTGTAACAAGGGTGACACCATCCATGCTGTATGGGACGGAAGAATTACTGCCACAGGTGCCGTAAAGGGTTACGGTCACGCTGTATATATTGATCACGGCAATGGCTGGACGACCCGTTATGCTCATTTGAAACCGGGTGCCATGATGGTCAAGGTTGGAGATCATGTGAAGGCTGGAGACCCGATTGCTATAGGATGGAACTCGGGTCACAAGAATAGTAGTGGAGACGGAGATGGAGCACATCTTCATTTTGAGGTTCGCAAGGATGGCAAGGATTTGAACCCCGAAGCTTTCCTGCGTGGGGAAAAAGCCATACAATTGCCCATTCGAACGCTGGATACGGCTGTTCAGAATAAAGGTGTGGCCGCTTCATCGTTGGAAGCCAGCGCTGCCGAATCCTACACCGAATATAGCATGGAAGCGTGGGCTTATTATGTGAATCCTGCAAACTCTGAAGGCATTACCAGAGGCGGAACGGATGTACGGCAATGGAAGGACTACAAAATTATCGCTGTCGATCCTTCGGTCATTCCTTTGGGAAGCAAGGTTGAGCTATGGATAGAGGGGGAAAATTGGGGCGAATATGTGGCCGATGATACGGCTGGCTCCACGAAGGGCAAACGCATTGAGATTTTAATGGAAAATGCGGAGAAATGCCTTCAATTTGGGCGAAAACCTGTCATTGCAAAAATCAAGCAGTGGGGAGACGGGAGAACTCGCAGCGCAAATTCAGAAGTAGATCAAGCCCTCGTATCCTACCAGATCAATCGGACCACGGAGAAGGTATCGTACTTCAAGGATTTTACGGCTCAAAAAACGAGTCTGGACCCTTCGAAATTTGTGGATATCGCAGGTGCTACACAATTTTTCACGAATGAAACGCCTAATCAGGTCCGTAATGTTTTAGGTTTTGACCGAACAGAAGGGGCAGGCCAGGTGAAGAAATTCACGTTTGTTCATGACTGGTTCAAGCCAGGCTGTTTGAGCTGGGCCTATGTTTCGGATATGGATATCGAGGACAGAGTAGAGGTGAAGGTGGACGACCATGTAGTTGCGACCATTGAAGGGATCAATGCCAAAAACGGATTGGCTTATCCTCCCTCTATCCCAGTGACTGGCGGACACCACAGAATTGAATTTTCCATGTCGAATCCTTCCAAGGCGTCAAGGGGCAATTTCGGGATCACTTTGCTGAAAGCCAGAGAATTTGATGTGGAATCCATCTCGGCCAAAACCGTCTGGACGTTTGAAGACCCGATGTGCACAATCAATAATTGGACTCCCGATCAGCAGGTAGTGGTGACGGATCTGGGAAACCAGCAGAAAATATCCACCGCACGGGAAGAGGCCGGTATTGAACGGGCTGGGAAGATCAACAAATTTCCATTTACGATGCAGTTCCGAATCAAGGCCGATCAGGGAACACAAGGAAAAATCATGATGTCCAATGGCTCCAAAGCCTTTGTGATCCAGGTTACAGATCAGGGGATTTCTACGAATGTCGGCTCCTATAGCCATAACCATGTGAGCGAGTACACCGATTATGTTGTAACCTGTCATAACGAAACAGATATGGATGTATATATAAAAAACATGCTGCCGGGCGGTATCGAACAATGGGAAAATACCCGGGTACGCGGCGTATCCGGCGATGATACGACGAACAGACTGCGGTTTTCCGTATCCAGTGGCGGCCTATATATTGAAGAGATAAAATATGCCTTTCATAATTACTCCATTGAGCAGTTTGCCACCCATATCTCAGATACGTATAAGGAGAAATGGTATGACGTTGGCGGGTTTCAGTATGAGGATACCGCTACACTGGAACGGGATGTGATGAACTGGGAGGTTCATTCTCACATGGACATGTCCTCGACCTCAGCCACCGTAACTTTAAATAATGCCAAAGGGATCTATTCCCCATTCTTGGAACGGTACGCTTCACTTCCTGATGGAAAGAAGCAGCCGTCTAATGAATTTACCTATTGGGAGGAGGGCGAAAGACGGCACCTGATTAGTGAAGGGACACCCATCCGTATTTATGCAGGTTATGGCGATGAGCTGGTACGTGTATTTACAGGCATGATCAAGGGTGAAATTGAGGAGGATGCCAAGAGAAGAACGCTTACGTTTCACTGTGTAGACCGTTATGACATGCTGGAGGAATTTGTTTTTTATAAGGATATGGTCTACCCTTCAGAGGAAGCGTATGCCGGGGACGGCGGCGCCTTTGCCTGGATGAAATCCAGCATTGTCAAGGATATTGCGGTTGCAGCCGGTCTTGATTCATGGCGTGTGCACAGAGAAGATTGCCGATACCCTGATTTGGATATAGACGAAACGGTGTATGTTGATGTGAAGAAGGGCGAGCATTCCTATATGAAATTTGACCCCAAGACAGGAGAACTTCAGACGATCCAAGATCAAGAACGTGTGAAAACAGCAGAAGGCTGGAAAAGTCCTATCGTAGCAAAGGTATCCTTCAAGGCGGGGACAAGGGCAGCAGATGCGATACAAACGCTCATACAGGATTTACCCTATGATGCCAGATGCGATCGCTACGGAACGTTTGTTTTGAAACGAATGGATTTTCTGGATACTCCGGATTGGGATCAGGTAGCGCGTTCCAAATGGAAATTTACAGATAATCATTTGCTTGAAATGACGTCTTCTACCGACTATTCGCGTGTTCGTAATCATCTGATGATTACTGGTTCTGCGGGGTTAACAGAGCATTTTCTGGATAAAAGCCTGATTCTCGCCACCAAAGGGAACATGAGAACCATGGGATTGCAGCTGCCATGGATTGAAGAGCAGGATGAGGCATCCATGCGCGATCTTAAGCAGCAGATAGCGAATAAAGTATTTTTTGATATGAAAAGACAAGCCCGCACCAAAAATATTGCCATTCAGGGCAACCCGAACATAGAGCTTTTGGACGGGTGTTATGTGTATGACAACCATACCTGTAATGGAGGATACTATCTGATTAAGGGCAACAGGCTGGTCGGTAATGAATGCGGCATGGTCAACTATCTGGAGCTGACCTGGACCGCTCTTCCTGCAACATCCTGATTTTGAGGGTATAATCTATAATCCACAGCACAAGTAAAGGAAATGGCATTACGCAACCTGCGTTAATTGTCATTTCCTTTTTCTTATATTGAAGGAGAAGGGGAGGTGTGAACTTTGGAAAACCAGAATTTTACGAATTCCAACGAGGTATTTCCGATTATTGATCTGATTCGACGTGAAGTACGCAAGGAAAAGGTGCATGCAGGTCAGGCGGACGATTTGTTGGATAAAAAGGCTCAGGAGGAGCCCAATGTCATTACCATCGACGTGGCCCGTGAAATGCCTCAATATCCTGCATTGGTAACGTCAGTGCTGTACACCTATGATAACGGTTTGTCGGAACGGCTAACGCTGTATCGAGACAATCTGCTGCAGGTGACCGGATTTTTTATTGAATTTAAAGCCTCCACAACCCTGAACGCAGAAATGGAAGAAGAAGCTGATATTCTGACGTTAAACGCTATACGGGGAAGCATTATCCGGGAAAATGGCTTGTTCAAAAATCTGACGATTGATTATGTAAGGGCGGTGTAATCGTTGTCCAGTGGTGCTAATTTTGTAAGCTATATGGTAGGCGGGCGTTTGGACCCGCCTTTTATGCCAACGAAGACCCAACCGTACATTGTGGGCAATCGGATTGAATCGAGAGGAATTGGCAAGGTAGAAAGCACAATGCAAGTCAGTCATGATTGCGAGCTGCTTGCGGTAGCTGTGGGAGCGTCCTTTTATGAGTCCAGCGATTATTGGAATTTATATGTGGGAGATAAGCTGGTATGCCAACGGATCTTCACAAAGGACCTGCCTGAAGGAATGTATTTTACCGCCGTTATTCCTTGTCCGACGGGGACTGAATTTCGTTTTGAGTTCTTTAATGAAGGCGGCAGGAACAAGGATATATGGGTGAACTATCAAATGCTCCAATAGAAAGGTGGTGAAACATCATGCCAGAGGATAGTCCTTGGCTGGAAATGCTCGTTAACGAAGACCAGCTTTTGAGCCAGATTGTGGCCCTTTGCGCTAAAAATGGATGGGATATGGTGGATGAATTTCATAAGGTCGTGTATTCAAGCAGATTGACCAAACCCACAATTCAGCGCTTCTCTCTTCCACTCGCGAGCTCCTATGTAGATATTCCCAAGCTTGCGCATAAGAGTGACTATTATGTGTATTTGGATGGCGAGCTTATGCCGTCTTCCTATTATTCAGCAGAAGAGAAAAAGGATGGCGGACAACGCATTACCTTCGCGTCAGGCGTTTCAGGAGAGGCCGCTGTTTATTACAGTGATCTGAACGGCTCGGAGGAATTTGAATTTGTTGTAGCCAAGCACTATATTTTGCGAAATGTATCGGGGCATCTTTTTGGTCTGGCCATGCTGGGCAGTGTGAAGGAAAAGCTGCACAATACAGGCTCCAAAATCCCATTCGCTATTCACAGAAATCATGCCGGTTGGGGAACGCAGCTGGAGCCGCAATCTGATGGTATATTCTCTTGGGCTGTCCAGAAGGTCGAAGAGGACAACCTGTTTGAGCGTCATACGATGTATTTTTATCAATTGGAAAAGTTCGTGAATACGAGCAGAATGATTGTGGGCTGGGAACAACCCGCTGATTTTAAGCGGCTCGCTTTGGACGTAGAGATTCAATCCTCTATGTGGGGGCTGCACGAGGCCACCCAAGCGCTTCAGTTCAGGATCACGCATCAATTTCCTCAATTCTACCAATCTCCTTACGTTGCTTCGCGGACGCGGATTCCGCAACTGGATCGTTATGAACAGGTAGCCTCCATGAATGTGAAATTCACCAACTGGTGGCAGGACAGCAAGGTCCAGCTTAGAGGCTATGTGGATGGAAAGTCTGCCATGCTGGTTTTGCTGGCAGATACAGCACCTGCCTGGGAGCGTAATGCAGTACCTTCGATCCCGATCTATATGGGCGATTTTGATGTCCAGAGCAATGCAAATTCAATAATGAACGAGAGTCGCATATTTGAACTGAATAGCGGTGAGGAAGCTCGCAAAGCAACCTTTTTCTCGGAGAGTCCTATGGTTAATACCGGATCGACGATGAAGGTGTGGTTATCAGGAGATGTGGCTGCGGAGTCAGACTATATTTCTCTGCGTATTGCAGGTCAGGAGCTTGTAAAGCTGCGAACCACAGAAGCCCACACCCCTGTCGATTCCAGAGATCAGGCAGAGTACCTTGGAGAGTTCTCTGTATACGGGGTGGATGGTAAAAATTCATTCGACTTGGAAGTGGTTCCTTCTTCCGGAGTTAATGGTTTTAGTCCTGTTTCCGCAAGGGTCTGGGTGGATCTTCAAATCTACACAGAAAACGCGGGTGCTACAGCTGCTCTATTCGCAGGGACTGCATTTGCAAAAGACGGCTTGAGTTTAGAGAATGCGCTCAGTCAATCGGCCCGATTTGACTATGATGATACAGATCCAAAGCGGCATCAGGATGTGCTTATGC
Source organism: Paenibacillus sp. Aloe-11 (assembly GCF_000245715.1). Lineage (NCBI taxonomy): Bacteria > Bacillati > Bacillota > Bacilli > Caryophanales > Paenibacillaceae > Paenibacillus > Paenibacillus sp. Aloe-11. The sequence continues at coordinate 181,470 of NZ_JH601050.1, forward strand.
CGATCTTAAAAGAATATCCTGCTCACCCGAGTAACGGTATTGATTCTGTCATGGTGAAGAGAACAAAGTATGGTGCGCGTTATCAATCGTACTATTTTGCCTGGAACGTTCCGTCGAACAGGATGCCTCCCATGCGGGAGGACACGACGGGAGCCAAGCATGTCCGAGCCTGGAACAACAGCGATATGAGCAATGCCTATCAATATGAGTTTAATCCATCCCGCTACACTGAGCAGGTCCATTCTTCGAGAGCCTTATTAATACATCCGGAAGATGGTACGCATGGAACACTACGAAATGTTATTTTACTGTCGCCCTTAACTATAATGAACGGGGATGAGCTGGAGGCCGTTGATGAGCACTGCAACGATGGAAAGGGTCCTAAGCATCAGACGTATTCTTATTATCTGACAGAGGGCATATCACCGTTGACCAAACGGGCAGCGACACCTTATCGACCAGCGGGCATCGGTATTTTGAAGGCTGGAAATCTTCGAAGGCCGGAAAAACGGCTGCCTATTTCGCCGCCTCCGTTCGTTGTATCCCTTACTCCGTCCCATATCTCTGTCCATGTCGGGGAGGGAGCGGAATTGATATCTTCATATAACAAGCATTCACCGATACTTATATCCAACTGGTTGGCTTCAGATGGCGTAAATCCAGAAGGTCGTACGGTGAATAATGCCCGCTTTACTTTTCACAAAGAGGGAAAGTATACCGTTTCCTTCACCTTAACGAATGAATTGGGACAGACAGGGACGGCGTCAGCGGACATCGACGTAGTGAAGTAGCAAAGAACAAATCGTAATTCAAAGAAAGGGGAGAAACAAATGTCATTCATTGATACGACAGCAGCAGCATTTACTCCAAAAGTAACAGAATCGGACTTACAGCCCCGTATGGGAGAGCTGCTCGCTACCGCAGGCTGGAAAGTCGCGGCCAATTACAAAAGGGTCATTTTTGATGCCAATATTACCCATCCCTCGGATTTAGTGAGGAACTATACCAATTATCGGATCACGGTTGCCGAACATTTTATATATTCCAATAAGGAAAATCAAAGCTTCGGTATCGCCATCGCCGGAACATGGTACCCTCGGTTGGCTGATTATGTGAAGCGCCCGGATAAAGATTCCTACAAGCAGTTTGGGGAATGGGCAACGAATGAATTCCGCAAATACCGGCTGTCCCATACTTTATATGTGTATATGTTGGAAGATTTGAAAGGATTAAAGCCAGACGGTGCGGATCTTGTACTGGCCTGGAACGATAATTCTGAAGCCGGACAGCTTCGAGCAGCGCTAGATATTGAAGTAGAGGAATCTACTTGGAAGACAACGACCAGCGGTCCCATGTTTACAGTGACGAAAGCAGAAGGTGCACGAATGCAGTCTCCAATTATGCAAGCAGGTCTGCGTTATAAGCTGATGGAGTCTTACTACAACAACTCTTTTAACTATCCTGTTCAAAATACAAACTGGTGGAATGATTCTGAAATTTCCGTAAAAGGGACTCTTTCAGACACGAATTTCTTTTTTACCATTCAGTGTGATAATGTACCGGCTCCAGAAAATAATCTGGTTCCGATCATTCCGCTCTACTTTGGCAAGCTGGACCCGGTCGAGGAAGGCGATAAAGTTTATGCTTTATTTGCAGGAACGGTTCCGATCAGGGATACGGTGAATGGAGTCGCTACGTATGACTTTGACGATACGACATCCAGACAGCCCCATATTATGCCATTATTAAAATCATATCCTAACTTTCCGGCTAACGGTCTGGATAATATTATGGTTAATCGTGCCAAGCAGGGTGCGAGATATCAAGCCCATTATCTTTCCTGGAATTCGCCACCCAATCTCATGCCGCCAGCCAGAACTTCGGTTGACGGCAAGAAGGATTACCCGCGAGCCTGGAATAATGCTGAAAACCCTTTGTACAAATACACTTTCAATCCTTCTCGTTACAGTGGGAAGGTGCATACTTCCAAAGTATACGTTATTCACCCCGAAGAGGGTGTACGCGGAACGTTAAAAGATGTGATCTCCTTGGCGGCCTTTTCCTTTAATGCCAACAAATTAAGAGTTAAACGGGCCAACTGTCCCGATGAATTTGATGTATACCGTTACTTCCTGATAGAGGGAGTCTCCCCATTGACCAAAAAACCAGGTACTCAATTCAGGCCTGCGGGCATTGGTTTGTATGTGAACACAGTAGATGATGAAGGAAATGAAATAAAACCAACTACCCTGTAGTGTAGCTTGGCTAATCTAATATTAGAGGTGATTGATTGTGTCGTGGTTTGATGGAGATGCTACTTTTCAACTGTTTCCGCAGGAATTGGAGAAACAATTCAATGCTCATGGCTGGAACACGTTTATTAAATACCGGGCAGTAACCGGGAACCCTAGAAATACGGCGACAAAATTCGCTGACGTTCGATTGTTCAGATCCACGGGCAGTGACGGTCAGATACGTAACTTCGGTATGGCTTTTGGTTACGGCGGGACGGTCAAGCAGCCGGGGGAGATGGATTTCATTTCGCAAAACTCCGTGCTTGGGGAAGCTAAGCGGGTAGAAGGCAGTGACACTCAATTGCAGGTCGTTGTGCGCCCTGTAGAGCCGGATTCTGAGATGCTATATAAAAATGGTGTATTCGTCCAAAAAACGGAATATACTTTTGAACCTTACAGTGGCGTATTTAAGCTCAATAAAGCAGCACTGGCAAGCGATCAATTTACCGTATCCTATGCGCCTGCTGCGAATGCTCCGAGTCTGCCCAAGCGATTATTTTTCTTTACCTTTGATGATGTACGCTCGGAAAAAATTGTAGAAGCTGTAAATAACGGAATCAGGGTAGGCGATCCAGAATCCATTCTTCCTGATGGAGATGGAACTCGTCGGGAATTTAAAATCCCTGCGGACACGACCATCAAGGCAGGAAGCGTCCGGCTATATATTAATCAGGTAGAGGTTTCTCCTACCGATTTTACGGTTGACTATGCAACGAATACGATTAAAATTCCAACCACAGTTAAAGCACCGGACGCTGGCAGTGAGCTTCACGCTTCCTACATCAGAGTACTGGCGGGTACGGGCACAGAAATGATTAATTTCGGTGATGTGACTACCCGGAACTTTGACCCGGATTCCGGAGCGAGCTTAATGGACGCTGTATACTCCTGCATTTACTATATTTATCCTTCGTTGCCAACAGCCTTGTCCTTTACTTCACTGGATAATTATACACGGGGCTGGCAGCGAGACTCCAGCATATATTATTGGGGAAACTTCAACAAAGACCGTATTGTCATGTTCCTGCGTCCCGATCCTACCTCGGGTCCGGAGAACACATACTTTGCACCACTTTATATTGGCAAAATGACCACGCTTGGCAAATCGCCAAGAAAAAATCACGTTCTGATCTCCGGATGCCGTGAAAAGGACGAAGTGAAATGGAGAAAGGATATGAAGCTAGGTGCCACATACGTAGACTATGGACTGAATACCTCGAACGGTAACAGCTCGGTACAGCTTCAACAGTCCATTGGCGGAACGTATTATCAGCAGCATTATCTCGCCTTCATTACACATGACAAGCAGGTGGACGCGGGTGAGTCCCGGTTCAATCCTTCGGTCTACAGCGGGAAATACCATATTTCTCCTATGTATGTGGTTCATCCAAATGACGGCTTTGTCGGTAAGCTGGATGAGTGCTATGCTGTTCATCCGAAAAATATCTCTCAGCTCGATGAGCTGGAGGTCGTAGAGACGACAGATCATGAAATGCTGGGCACAGGTGATGGGAAAAACAAGGTGTTCCATTTATCTCATCAGCCTTCCTTAAAAGATGATGGTACACCATTTAATCTGGTAATCAAAGTGAATTGTGTTGAGGTCAAATTCGGCACGGATTACACATTGGATTTGGAAACCAAGCAAATTACATTCCTGGATGACAAAGCACCGAAAGCGGATGAAGAGGTTCTGGCCACCTACGAATACAAGCAGATTTACCGTTACACCTTGGCGGATACACCTGTGAGTCCGTTCACGTTGGCTACCATTAGTCCATTCGCTCCGATCGGCTTGGGTATTCTGAAGGAAACGCTTGTTAAGAACAGTTAACCTACAGGGTTAAAGGAGGTCGGCGGTGACATGCTGGACGGTAAAAAATCTTACCTGATCAGTATCACCGCCCTTTTTTCTAAAAAGGGCTATGAACTGGCATTTGGTACAGACATGATCTTGGATACACAGCGGGATACGCGTTACCATCTGTCTGCTCCTGTGAATAGCACGTACCGAACGCTGAGACAGGATACGTTAAAGAATGCATCCAAAGCTCCTTATTCCGCTACAAGTTTATTCGGGGGAGATTGGAGAGAGGCAGCGATTGCTGGTGAATTCGAGGGTCAAACCGTGGAAGCCGTTCACTCGACCATTGTATCTTACTTATCCGATATTCACAGGCATTTTAGAGGAGAAATCAGACAGAAGGCGCAGCAGCCTTCACGTTTTACAGCGTCAGAGGCTCGTTGGAAAATGGGCGGCAAGATCCATTCCATGGAACATGCAGATTCTATACTGCAGGGAGATCAGCAGAAGTCTATTCAGGCTGATTTTATTTTGAATGCGGTGCAGGAGGAAGACGCAGTTTCCCAGATGAGGCCACAGGCAGAGGCTTCAAGTGATGCTTACGAATTCGCAAATGTTTTGCCTGTCTATGAGGGGCTTCTTGATGCAGGCTCTGAATCTGAGCAGCGTCAGGGTAACGGATCGCCTTCTTCTGAGTCTGCAATTCACGGAGAAACTGTGAAGCAGGGAGATACCGCTGAACAACAGACAGTTGTTCAACAGATATTTCAGGATCGAGAAGCGGTGGTAGAACTGCCAGTCGCGGCTGAAAGCTTTGCGATGGAATCTACTTTCCAGCCGGCAGGTGAGGCCTTGCCCTATCGAACCGATATTCGCGATGCCCTGATTGAGACATCACGGTCCAGTGTGAAGGAACAGATTTTGGATTCGGATGAAATCAACGCTTTAACCAGAGCCGGAAAGCTTGAACGGGTAGCCGGGACTACGCCTAATGATTTGCTGGAGACCGAGGCTAGCGCCAAGCATGATAATGCTCCCGTGGAAGCACGTACTGCGAAGGCCGACAAAAGCGTGGATACCATCATAGATTGGCAGATGCTTGTCAAACAGCGCCAATTTATGGATTCCACCAACGAATATGGCACTGCTGCATCGATGCGTTCTGACACTGGTGCTGGGCATGAACGAATGCGCGCAACGGAGTTGAAACAGGACAAGTTCATGATGATTCATGAGTCCGGGACAGGTGATCGTATATATCTTCCAGATGTTTCGGAGCCCCAAGACACGCTGAAGGCGGAGCATGGCGTATTTTCTATACAACCGGAGAACACTTCGTCCATTACAGCAGACCCAACGATGGGATCGGTCACCGGGTCACCCGAGGTGGGCACGTTATCTGAAGGAATCCGCTCTGTATATGGCGAGTACGCGGCCGAAATAGCCGAAGCGGGAATGGAAAATAACCTGCCAGAGGGCTTGCAGCACGTTGATGTACCAGCTACACCAAGCTCGATTGAAAGCGTGATTCATCGAATGCAGGAGACTTCGAACGGCGGCTCACTTGAAGGGCTTCAAGGTCATTCAATAGCAGGCAGCATGGAATTCGCTGATGGCAGGATAGGTGTACAGACTGAAACGGTTACTAGCGGTCTCGCATCTTCAAGCGGGAACAGCTTGAACGAATCTACGAGCGTAGCCAGCTACAATAATGAACAAGTCTGTCCTGCTAGTCCAGATCAATATAGAGTAGCTTCAAACTACGATGACTCTAAAGGGGTGCCAGAGGAGCAAAGCATTACAGCCTACATCCATTCCTCGGCAGATGCCGACAATGAGCATCTAAGCTCTGGTATCCCTGAGCATCATGCAACGTTAGATGAATCTCAGCGTGGAGAGCGGATATTCGTCAGCCAAGAAGGTGAGTTGGACGACCTTGGTTCTGCACGTTTAAATGGATTGGAGCTCGAGGGGCAGTATGAAGAGCTGCTTGCAGCCGATGTCCTGAGAGAAATCATTGCAGATTCTCCTGAAATCAGCAAGATGGCTCGAATGCTCCGGATTATGTATGGTGAGCAGGCGATGGAACTGATTGAAGCAGGCATTGAAAATATTGTGGCAGAGGCTGTGAAGGAAGGGACAACTCCGACTTCGATTCATCAAATTACAGATAGCGTCATTCATCAGTTGGAGACGTCATTGGCCAGTGGTTCGCTGGAAGCTATCCAGGTTCGTTCGGATCAAGCCCATATCGAGCATACCGAAGGGACGCTGCAAACAAGCGCTGAGCAAGGCAGCAAGTCTCCTGCTGAAGAGGGGCTGCTTATCAACTCCGAAGCTGGTAACTCCTTCTCTTCCTACGAAGGTGCATATCATGTGATGGGAGATGCAGAAAGACACACGTCTGCCGAAGCCGAAATCCAGGCGTTGGATAAGGCGCTTATGAGCTCGAATAGTACGAATGCCATAACACAGGATATGGAAACAGGCAGAACCTTCTCCAGCATTACAGGTGTTACGGAGTCTATGGAGCAGGGGATTCTTCCTCAATCCCTTCTTGATGGTGAATATAGTCATTTGGAGAGGGCAGCTAGGAGTACAGGAACCTTTGATGCAGCGGAATCAGGACCACTGGAAAGCGCACAGTATATTGGCGAATTGGAAGCCAAGAATGTAGCGTTGCATCCAGCAGAGCGGACAAGTATAGAAAGCCTGGAGGCGGAGGAAGTCGCGCTGGCTCCATCTGAACGTGTAAGCATCGTAAGCCTGGAAGCCGACCGGTATGAGGTCAAGGCTGGTGAGCTTTTAGAGCAAACGAAGGAAGCTGACGTTACTTCATCAGAGCGCGCGCTTATTTATCAGGATATTCAAGAGGGCGTTATCAATGGCGGCACTTACGCTGACAATCAGGAGCATAACCAGATCTCCGACGCTATCCTCCTTGACGGAGATCGAGCAGTCCCTATGGAATCCGTTCAGGAGACGATTATTGATAAGATCAATCGGGCGGACAGCATTATGAGAACGAATGAGACTGTGGTTGAGCAGACGAATGGAATAGGTAACCAGGTTGAAAATGTGCTTGAAGCAATATGGATTCATCAGGAACGTGCCAGTGGTGAGGAGAAGGAATACATCGGTGTCAGAGATGGTCTTGAAACTGCCCAGCCGGGAGATATCAGCAAAATGGTGGATATGCCGGAGCTGGAGCAAGGCCAAGCCATCGAAAAAACGCTGCCAGCAGTGATACCTGCTCATACAGCTGCAGAGCCTGTTTTTGAAATAGAAGAAACCGAGCTACATGCTATATCTGAAGGTGCTCGCAAGAAGAAGGTCATGTCTACAAATATCGAGGATGAGCACGAACAAGCTGTCAGAAAGAAAAAGGTAATAAAGACCCAGATTCCAGATGCAGAAGATGGTACTCGTTTGAAAAAAATAGCTGCTGTTCGTATCGAAGCCCCAGAGTCGGCCAAGCGTCATAAAACCTTGAAGACGGTGATTGAGGCCCCATCCGAAGCAACGAATCAATCGATACCGGCCATGTCCAAACGAAAAATATGGATGATTATGGGTAAGATCGCTTCTTGGAACATCTGGAACTGGAAGAAGACAAGGTAGGTGATAAAAATCTCATGGGGATCTACAAGAAATGGAGTGGATTGATTTTTGATGACACATTTCAAAGTGGAGAAATCCACTCCCGCTACCAAATATCTCCGACAACGGCTTGTACCTTGAATACAGGCTTGCAGCAGTTAATCATGTCCCACACAGAACAGGAAACCATGCTTTTGTTTGATGCACCTAAGGATGAGCCTACCCTGCTGTTAGAAGTGACTGCTGACTATGTTCCTATTGCATACGGCGACGAGGGCGGGATTGTCATCTGGCAGGATGGCTACCATCGGCTGGAATTCCTGGAGAGTAGGGACACGACAACTCGGGAGTATAGTCGATGGCGGGCAGAGAAGAAGGGGAACCGATGGACCTTTTATGCCAATCGCGGATTGGGGTGGGAGCTATTTGACTCGGCTGATCTGGTAGCTGAAAAAATAGGTGTCCTCTTAAAAAATCCACAACGTGATGAATACGAGAACCTCGGTTTAGACAGGCTTGTGCTATGCAAAAGCAACAAAATAACGCTGGGAAATTTGCCGGAAGGCTATTCCGTATTTTTATGCGATCCCGATGGATATACCGTCGCTTCCTCCAAAGTAGAGCCCACGTGGACAGGGGTGCAGTTGGAGCTTCCGACGGTGCCCTTTAGCGGAATGCTGAGAGTCTATGATGAAAATGGAGTTCTTTTATCCAGCCTTGGCGCTATGGATATGTACGGTGGTGATTTGTATCTGTATGGTACTGATCTTCGTGTGCTGTGGAAAGATAAAGAGCTTAGCTTAAGCGGGGAAACCTACCTGGGCACGATGTATGACAATACCATTCAGGTGCAATTGGAGCTATATAATCCCTCAAAAAATAAGCAGGCTGAGCAAATTACGATGGGGATACTGAAATATCTGGAGAAATTTGGTTATGAGTGGGCGGACTTGAGCCATGATGATGGAACGGACCATCCGCAAGGGGATTATATGCAGCAGCTCCCTATGGGGACTCTGCCACCCGAAGGCAGGATGAAATTCTGGATGAAGGTAGAGCGCAAAAATGAGCACTTTGGCATCAAGCCCCTTCATTTTATTTTGGATATTACTCATGTATAAGGAGGTGTTGGATTTTGGCAGGTACGAAGATGATGTTGCGCAGATATGGAAATGAAATCATCTATTGGGACGAGCAGGAGATTATTGTGGATCAGGCCTACCTGGACCAGCATAAAGACTTGTACATCCGTCTGACACATCCTTATATATTGGGTACAAGGATGCTGGATGTATATTTGAATGGGCAGCATTTGCTGGCTCAGGGCGGATATGAGGAAGTAGACGAAAACACGATTCGCCTCGATTTGGGCATTTATCCGCAGGAGCATCCACTGGCAGGACAGCACATTCCGCTTGTGATGGATGATGAAATATACATCCGTACCTGGAAGCCTGAGTATCGTCAGGGGGGCGGAAGTGGTATTGATGATCTCAGGTTCAAAAGGCTGGAGGAGGAGATCGTCTCGGCCCGTAAATACACGGAGCGTGATGTTCAGTTTCACCAGTTGGATGACAGGCTGGATTATATTCAGGAGCGGGCAGAGGCCAAAACGATGGTATTTGTGCTGGAACGGGTTCCGCTAGGGCCCTGCAAATATGAAATGAGATTCCCGTTTGAAGGGAAGATCAAAGAAATATATGCCTCCTGCGGAGTATACGGGACGAGTAAAAGTGAATTTTCCATTGAAAAATGCTCACAGCTCGACTATGAAACGTTACCGAGCTGGACTAATATTCTCAGTCGCAACCTGACCATCCAGGCAGGTGAAAAATCCAGCAATACGAGCAATTTACCTTATATTCTTTCTGATCCTGTGATTCGCAAGAACGATCATTTTCGCATTAACACTCATGCGGTAGGTGAAGGATTAAAAGGCTTGACGCTGGAAATCGTCGTTATTATATAAGGTAGAAATTAAATTATTTACAACAAAATATTACTGCAATATCGGATAGAAATGCATAAAGAAAACTTATATTGCATTCGTAACAAAACATAAAAGAGGATTTTGCAAAATCCCGACAAGGAGAGATGAGTTATGGCAGGAACGAGAGGTATTGCCAGATTCCGTGGTGAGCAGTTGAACAACAAACTGTTGCGGAATCAACATTTTGATGAAGCGAATAAAATTGCAGAGAAGTACATTGACCTCCAGTTTCATAATCACCGTGAAATTTTGGAAGACACCAAGATCGATGTATTTGTACAGGTTAATGAAAAAGTGGTTGCCGGCAGCACACAACTGGATGTATCGGGCGATATCGGCACAAGAACTGTCTCGACCGGAGACAAAGTGGAGGGTGTCGTGCTGACCGAAAAGGTGCAGCTTCGCGCCACAGGTACAGATAGCCCGATCGGAGACAGCGACTCTGACGTGGTATACGGTCGTCTTGAAGAAAGTAAAGGCAGCTACCTTCTGAAATTTTATAGTGTAGAAGGAGGCAAAGAGCAGCCGTACACATTTGCTGCAAAAGCGGACAAGATTGATTATCGTTTTGTCATTCGCACGAATTTGTCTGTCATTCCTTCGGATGCAATCATTCGAGGCGGCAGCGGTTTCGTGGAAGGGGCCACTGATGCCAAAGCCTATATGAATCTGATTCAGTTGATGAAGGATGTGTATGGCTCGACAGGCACGCTTGACAATGACGGTAATTCGAATCTGGGAGTTTCAATTCAAGACCAGCTTAGCCAGGAGGTACAAGATCGCAAGGACGCAGATCAGGCGATCCAGGATCGGTTGGCTTCTGCTGCCGGTGCACAATTGATCGGGGTTGCAACAGATTCCAACTATAGCGGAGTGACTTTACAAGCTGCTCTGAGCAATTTAGCGAAGCGCTTGAAATCTTCTGAGGATTTGATGGATGGGATCAGTGATCGGGACGCGGATTCCGCCAGCGGCTATTTCAAAGCAGGGGCTTTTGGCAATGCAGAAGGTCGTATTCTTGATTTGGAGAAGGCGGCGGATGCTGCATTCAAAGCATTGAGTGTGAAAGTGGGCACGATCGAAGCGGCGGCTGAAGAGGAGGTATTTGAAGCCGTTGGGGGCGAGACGGAATACACGCTAAAAAAGGGAAAAGCCAAAGATAAAACGGTACGTCTGGCCATCAACGGGCAGCTCCAAACACCAGGTATTAACTTTACCTATATCAAGGATGAAGGCGGATTGATTACAGGCTTTAACTTTACGCCGGATACGTTGAAGGTTGTCGAAAATGTACCGGATGTTCTGTTCATTCAGTACCAAAAGGCTGAATAAACAATAAGCAATTTTAATTCCTATTTTCTTGGAAAATAGCTCTTTATATCAGTTATGGCAGCACCCCTTGGAAGCGTTGAATCGAGTGTATGCTCATTCGCAGCATCTAAGGGGTGTACTTGTGTCCACCTCCAAAGAATTTTGTAGGTTTTAAGTCCGCACAATGTTAGTTTTCGATTCAAGTTACTTATATTGAGTATGCCATGAAAAAAGTGGCGAAGGGTTTTATTTTATCTTTTCTAAAATAAAGGAGGAAAAAACATGCCAGCACCAGCTGTATCATGGCTTAAAACAGACAACGTAACAACACTATCAAAATGGGAGATCGGGACGATAGACGCGGGATCTTCTTCCCCATCTTTGGGTGTACTTATTTGGAACAACCGTGGGAATGCAAATAACGATTTTTCAACCATGACCAATTGTACCATTACAACCAAGGATAGCTCAGGTGGAGACAGCGGGGAGTTAGTCCTTAACACCTGGATCCAGGTACGTGTAGATAGTATGGGGGAATCTAGCTTTACATCTATTGGAGGTACAGCAACCAAAGTTATTCAGGCTGGAGGAAATACAGTCAACGCAAAAGGTACATTTTCTCCTGGAAATAAGGAAATTCTCGGTGTCATCAACGATGGCTCAGTTGGAAACTCCAAAGGCAACTACACACAAGTTACATTGCAAGCTAGCGTACCGGCTACAGCGACGGCGGGCAATGTTAATTTTCTGACCCGTGTAGCCTATCAATACGTCTAACAACATTTAAACAACAACCAATACAATGGGAGGAAGAATATCTATGTTTGCACAATGTAATGGATATTCTCCTGTATCGCAGGATTTTATTTGGCTGGGTGAGTACACAGATGGTACTCACCTATCTGAATATGATTTTGACACACAGGATGAAAACAGCTTTTACAAGCTTCAAAAGGATAAATTGATTCGATTCGGCTTGATAGGACATGGTCAAAAGTTTTACTTTGAGCGAGATGGCATTTTCAAGTTGGCAGGCCGAATGGTGGAGTTAATCTATTCGACACCGGACAGAGATTATAACCTGACCGGCAATATATTTCAGTCCTATTCAGATGTCATTTCCTATAAAGATGCGGAGGCTATCGGACTACCTAATTACAGCCCTGCTGCACTTGGGGAAAAAGGCATAATGGGCAATACAATTACCCAGTTTAATTTTGGTTATAAGACGGAGCTTGTAGTCCATGGTGTCCAATTCCATCTCAAAGCAATCTGTAAAATTCCATTTCATGCCCCTGTGCACATGGCTTTGCGAGTGGTATCAGATACTGAGCTGGATGGCAAGCTGCAGATTAAGGTCAATGGATTCGTGACAAAGGAATTTCAGGCCCCTTTAAAACCCAATATCGGAGGTGAGCTGAATTGGCTGGTTCAGTAATTCGCAACTATACTATTGAAGTTGACAAGATTCGTAAAAAATCTATTTTCCGCATATACCCGCATCCTGTAGAGATTTTAACTCCCTATGGGTGGGATAATATTCAGGAAGAATTCGAAGGACTCCAGGAAAAAGCGCAGGATAGCAACTATACATTAACGCCCGAAGAAGAGCTATTGCATCAACAATATCAGCAATTGGCTCTTTCCTTTTACGAAAATAAAATAGCTTCCACGATTATATTTGATACAGATGACCCCTCAGGGATTGAAATTGTAGGCAGAGATCGTGTCCAACACGTAATCGATGCCGAAACTCGGGAGGATATTCCTTACGGGCGGGAATTTGCTTATGTGTACGGAGCCTCCAACCTTAGTGGTACTATCATTTTGCCATATGATGATTATTCGGATGTATATGTAGTGAGTGATGCCGATGAGGATGGGATCGCTGAGCTGACTTATGTGAAGGCAAAAGAAGAAACCCAAGGAATAAGACCCTACTATGAGAAGCAGGACGGACAGACTTACATCTATGTGGATCACTTCTCAGGCGGCGGAGGTACGCAGGCCGATCCTTATATTGTATCTACTGAGCAGGACTTGAACGATGTCCGTAAAAAACCTAATGCCTGGTATTTGCAGGATAGGGACATTGTGATGGGAAGCTTTCAGAGCGGAGAAGGCTTTACGCCCATAAAGAGCTTTACGGGAATTTATGATGGAGGTGGTTTTTATATAAAGAGTCTTTATATTAACTCTTCTACCTCTGAAACTGGATTATTTGGTATCTGTGGCTGGGGCGGGCTTATTCGTAATTTAAGGCTGATAGATCCCAATATCTCTTCTTCTAAATCTAATGTTGCGGCATTGATAGGAACTGCGTATAATGCCAAAATTTATAACTGCAATGTAGTTGGAGGAGAGATTATCGGCGGGGGCAATGTAGGTGCCATTGTTGGATACGGTAGCAGTGATCTAAGACAAGCAGGTTACTTAAATACAAACACAGAAATTTACTATTGTTATAATTATAAGTGTGTTATTAGGACTACAGGAAACAATGCAGGGGGTATTGCCGGGAATTTGACTAATGGATATAACGGGTATATTGGAATAACCAACGTGTATTCAACTGGACTGGTCGAGGATATTACTGTAGCTAAAGAAAGAACTGGTATTGGAGGATTAATAGGCTTTAACAGCGGCTCCAGCTTCACAAATGGATTTTGGGATATGGAGAAGTCAACCTGTACGTATAGCGCACTGGGTAAGGGTTTGTCTACGTCAGAAATGAAAGATATGAGCTCCTTCTTGAACTGGTCATTTGATATCTATTGGTACATGAGTGAAGATTATAATGAGGGTTATCCAGAGCATAGACAATTTATTAGATATAGCCAAGGACTTGGAGAAGAAGCTAACCCGTTTATTATAACCACTGAATTTGATCTCAATCAGATGAGATGGTTTCGACAGGGCTACTATTTTCGTTTTGAAGATGATATTAAGATGACAGAGCATCAGACAGATAATGGCTTCATGCCCATTGGCTTTGATTTAGTTGGTAAAGAGCAGTATGTAAAGGCTTATATTAATGGTAATAATCGCAGTATCGCTAATTTGTTTATTTACAGGCCTGCTAACACTCATGTGGGTTTATTTGGAGTTATCAGTGGTGGTTTAATTGAAAACCTGGATATTATAGATCCCAACCTTACTGGAAAACAATATGTGTCTCCTTTCGGTTATGTTAGTAATGCTAAACTTTCTAACTGTCATACAGACACCTTTGCTTCAAGTATGATAAAAGGGACTTTTGTAGGTGGTTTAGTAGGTCAAGTACATGGAGGAGCAATTATTGAGGATTGCTCCTCCAATGTGAACATTTCAACAACCAATTATGGCGGCGGGTTTGTATCATCCCTTGGTGGAAATCCTATTATCAGAAGATGCTATGCATCAGGTAAAGGTGAGAATACGGGTGGATATATAGCTGGTTTTTTTGGGAATATTGAAGATTCCTCCACTTGTTTAGTTGAAGACTGTTTCACCAATACAGAGTTAAATGGTACCAGCGTAGGTCTCTTTGGCGGATATGTTGGGAGATATTCACAAGGAGCTATTGTACGACGCAGTATAGCTTATGGTAAAGGATACTATTCAGAAGGATTTTCAGGTTTTTTGGCGAGTAAATCGACTTATGAATCTCCTGCTTCCTGGACACAAAATTTTTGGGATAGGACACTAAACTCAAATGCAGCGACGAGTTTTGGAGCAGCAGGAATAACAACAGCTGAGCTGAAATTCCTTGGAACATATAATAATTCTAGTGGTTGGGATTTTACGAGCCTATGGCTGTTAGAGCAAAAGTATAATAATGGATATCCTGTTCTACGTAAACTTTTACCTGTTGATACCCCTATTTTAGGATTTAGAAATGAATTTGGCAAATACTATACGGATAATGCAGGAGAGCGGCTGCGCTACCTGGAGTTCGGTACATTAGTCGCCAGCCAAACCTCTTCTCCCAAACCGGTATGGGTGCAAAACAATGCTGATTTCCCGGTGAATCAACTCAAAGCATGGGTGGATAGTGCGACGGTAGCTAAAGGGATGGAAATTGATTTAAGCATGTCGGATACTCCGTTTTTACCTGCTCAGGAATTAGCCTTTAATGGCATCTTGGCCAGGGGCGGCGCGGAAAAGTTCTATGTCCGAATCAAGTCGGATATTACAGTGAAGACGGGTGGAACGTTTGATCTAAGGGCGAAAGCAAGCCCCATGTAATGATGTTCCAATACAATGGAATAGGGCGTGATGTTAATGTTTAGCAAGAGAGGATTAATCCTTTCCCTTCACGCTTCCCTTGCAGATCAAGGTTTGGAGTTTGGCTCCAACTCAAAACCCACTTCGCAATGGCATGATTTGAGTGGTAAAGGAAATCACGGCATACTGAACGGCTTCCAATTTACGAAAAATGATGGCTGGGTAGGAAAAAACACTCCCATCCAGCCCTATGCCCTGTTTTTTAACGGGACGAGTCAATATATCCAATGTGCAGGCGCGGATACCTCTAAGCCGATCACCAGCGTTACCTTTGAAGTTTGGATGTATTATATCGGGGGCAACGTTGTTTTGTCCTCCGGGGGGAAACTGGATAATACTGAGGGGAACGATACCCAGGGCATCTCGGTCAAGTTTAATCCTACAGGGGAATTGGAGCTTCAGATTGCGACCGACACGAGAAAAGCGTATGCCAACTTAGGCAGATTACCCCGAAATCAATGGTATCATATCGTTGGCTCATATGACGAAATTACAGGCAATCTAGCTACTTTTCTGAATGGCGCTCCTCAGGGAATTGTGCAAGCCCAATTTGCTGAACATAGCCAACGGCCCAATGGACTTTTTATTGGCAAGCAGAATACAGAAAATAACCAAGGTTTTCGTGGCTATATTCCCGTTGTACGATTGTACAATGTTGCGCTAACTATGGATGAAATCGTTGAAAACTATATGGCTGGTTACCTTTTGGGGATAAGTCATTCTGACATGCGCATTCACGCGAGCGTACCAGAAAGGCAGAATCTCACAGCATCCCTGCAAGTGGGAATTAGCTCGGGAGCTCAAGGGAAGCAGACCATTATTCCTGCCGACATGGCTGACATGTCTTCACATATAGTAGTTAGAAGGCCTATTGATGTAGTCAGCAATATGCGTATCAATACTCATGTTTCCGTAACAGCGCACTATGCGATCCATCCCGTGGATCAGGATGATATACAGAGTGCTATTGAAGTAAAGACAGCGGATAACCTTGTAGCTGTGCTGGGTGTTAGTGCATCGGGGAAAACGAAAGTAAAGGCTCGTTATGGTGTCCTGCCTGTGGATCACAGTGATGTTCAAGGCAGGATGGCAGTTATGGTGTCCGATAATCTCACTGCTATGCTTAGTGTTAATTCAACAGCTACTGCCATAGTCAGGTACGATGTGAAGCGGCTCATACCGGATGATTTACGATCCAGCCTGAGTGTTGTGCAGCAGGGATTACATTCCTGGATATTGGTGCAAGTCAATACTATATTAGCCGCTCAATATCAGATTCATGCTGTTCAGGAGCAAAACTTCAAAGCTGTAATCAAGGTCAAACAGCCGAATGATATCGTCGGCAGCTTGATAGTCAATTTTCAAGCAAGAGGCAACGGAAAATATCAGGTACGGAGAATTGAGTCTGTTAATCTCAGCTCCAACCTGCAAATTAAGTCTATTGATCAAGTACATTCATCATTGTCTGTACAAACGCATACTCACCTGGTCGTGAAATATGGGATAGAGCCACTTGGGGATGGAGATTTAACTTCCCTCCTAACGGTACCCCATATATCCAAACTACACAGTAGCATTCAGATAGGCACTCATACCCGAATCATGGGGCACTACCATATTCATAAGCGTCATGTTACAGATTTAGATTCTAGTCTGCAAATTAAGAAAACGGAGAATCTACCTTCATTCTTATCTGTTTCATCCTGTACCCAGTCTACCGGCAGATACCGGATAACTTCCCGAAGTTATGATGATCTCCCATCTGCAATGACGGTTCGGGAAGTTTCGAATATGGCCTCATCCATAGGAGTTGCACCTTATACCTGGATGAAAGGCAGATATGATGTTATTGAGCCTCCGGCGTACACGACGAGCATTTATGCTAATAAAGATGCTTTTGTTCGTGAGTCTCAGCCCAGATTAAACTATGGTGTTGAGGAACAAATGTATGTCGGATATTCTGCATCGGCGCAGGAGAGATATCGAGCTTATGTCGGCTTTGATTTGGATACTGCTTCTATTCCCGAGAAAAATACGACGATTAAATCAGCCGAGCTCAAAGTGTATTTCGATGGCCGCAACGTACCTCTAAAAGGGATACAGCTAATTGAAGCATCCAAAGAATGGTCAGAATATGGAGTTACATGGCAAAATCAACCGTTTCCGTTTGGGTTTAGCAACCCGGATTCAACCTATAACGGTATAAACATCGTTCAGGATGTAGGTGGAGATTCAGGGTACATTTCTTTTGATGTGACGGATTCCATTCGTGCATGGTATGAAGGAAAAAGGGCGAATTTTGGATATATCTTTAAAGCTCTGGATGAATTTGAACATGGAAGTATTCGTTTTTTTACCAAGGAGCAAAAGTCGTATCGTCCTATATTAGTGATTAGCTACTATGATACTCGTATCTATAGTTTAGGCAGAAATAGTATGGCAGGTGCCCTTACCACTCGTGTAAGCAAAGGGTCGCAGCTTAAAGGCTCATTACGCATTAAACAGTCCTATGGAGCAACGGTTTGGAAGGGAAGCCTGTTTGTCCATAACCAAAGGGAGATCCTGGCCGATATTACAGTGACGGTACCTAACGTAAACGGTAAAGTGTCCGTAAGACGTAAGGATAATCATTCTTTAGAGGCTCAGCTTATTGTTGCTGTTGCACGTGAGCATTCAATAGACAGCGCTCTATGGGTGAGTAGGAAAATAATACCTTCCAATATGTATGTCTTTTACAGGGAGAACATGGCTTCCAGGCTGAGCGTTGCCCGCTGGGCAGCTCCGTTTCCCGAACTTCCGGCAAAGATTCTTGTCAACCGTAAGGAAACGCTTGGGTCGATCCGTGTAAGAAGGACAGCGCATCAGGATATCACTTCTGGTATGAAGCTGAGTATCCCTAATATATTGGGGAGCATAACCGTCTTCCAGGGAGTAGTAAAGAAAAGCTCTATTTCCGTCCGTAGATCTCGTGAGGCGGATCTGATGGTGGAGGGGCATATACTTCATAGACAAAATATGCCTGCGGATATGAATGTCCACAATCCTGATTTTTACGGCAGGCTTCAAATTGTGTTTAGTAGTCAGCTCATGTCCGATTTGTCTATTAGAACAAGAGCACATTCCGGGCTGCCTTCAACGATCACGATACCGCAGAATGCCTCTTTGAGATCATGTATAGCGATTTGGCCGAAAAAAGATGTGCCTTCAAGCCTCACTGTACTTTCAGGAAATTTGCAGGCCTCTATATCCATCCCGTACCATCAAAGAATGGATATGCAGTCACGGATTACAGTGCGAGTGAAGCTCATTTCTGATCTGGAAATTGCAGTGGGAGTAAGATCCGGCAATTTAGGCTCTAACATAAAGGTTCAAGTGGACAGCTATACGGATCAGCCTTCTCACCTGCGAATCAGACGTAGTCATTTGGACAATATCTTAAGTGAGCTTTACGTAAAAACTTGGGAGAAATCTGAACTTAAAGGCAGGATCAGTGCACGGAAAAGCCGTGAATCTGATCGATGGTTTCGAATCTCGGTGCGTCTTTCCGATCAGCAGGATTGGGATAGCGAGCTATCGGTTCGTATTATGGAACACCATGATCTGAATTCTGAAGTGGGCATTAGACGGGATGCAGCGTATGATCAAATTTCTCACGTTACCATTCGACATTCAGAGCAAACAGAGCTTCCAGCAGATTTAGGGATTAGGGAGCATAGTCATATCACAGGCTATCTTACTGTGAGAAGGACAGCACAGAAAAGCTTACAAAGTGGTATGAATGTGTGGGAGAAATCCGTTTTCACTGGTTCAGTGGTGATCAGACAGTATCGACAAAATGATCTTCACGGCTCCATGGATATTTGGAAAAGATCTATAATGAAAGGTCATATTTCCGTATGGCAAAAATCATTGCTTTCTGGAGCTATACAGATTCAGGTTTATGACGATGTAGCATCCAGTATAGAAGTGGCTACCGAATACGGATACTGCTATATCATGTAAAATTAACCCCTGCTATCCGTAGTAGGGGTTAATTTTTACCGATTTTTACTTATATTGATCCTGACGGGAAGAAAATAGACAACAGGTAGGTGATGTGAGCTGGACATAAATATAATAACCGCAGTTATTGGAGTCATCGGTACAGCCATTTCAGGAGTCATAGGCTACGCCAGCGGTCGTAGTAATAATAAGGTTACAGATCGAGAGCTATTGTCCAAAGATGAGCAGGCTTTCCGGGTTTCCTTAATGGATGCCTTGTCGAGCCATAGGGAGGAAATCCATCGCTTAAGAGAAGAGGTAGCGGTGCTTCAGGCTGAAAATTTAAGCTTGATCGCAGAAAATAGATCCTTGAATGCAAAGGTAGAGGCATTGGTAGCCAGACTTGAAGGTGGATAGGTAGCAGATTTTTAGGTTGGCAGCTGGAAATAGAGGGTTATATCCATATATCCCCTCTGTTTCTATTAAAATATTGAAACAGGTCTTGTGAAACATGAAACGTTTCTTTTGATTGATTCAAAAGACTTATTTCAAAAGGTTGTATACACAAAAAAAGTAGAACAATATAACCAATTGAAATAACATCAACCAATTCTAGGAATTGACAAGGTTATATATACCTATTAGAATGAGAACAAAGGTTCGCATTTTTAAAAAAAGTAATAGATATATTGCAACTCTTCTGAGAGATATGACGACTATTAGAGTAGCATCCTAAAAATTATAAATTTTTTTAGGTAATTGGAACTGATACAAATGTATTACGTATTAAAAAAGAGTAAGGTATAATAAAGAAAAAAGTGGAAACTAATTGCCGAATGTTGAAATCCAGAAAGGAGACGTGATACACATTCTTGGGGAGGGAACAAAGTGAATTGAACCTATTTAATTAAAATAAACTAAAATAGGAGAGCCGCAATGATAACGACAAATGTTAGTTCATTTAACCCAGATACCTTAAATCATATTTTTAACTTTATACTTCGTGGTGTTAACGAGGAGGATCGAGAAGATGTGAAACAGGATTCTATCGTTCAAATTCTGACAGCAATCCACAAAGGCAACATAAAAAAGGATATATCTACTTTTTCACATACAGTCATTAAACGTTCTGTAGTTGATTATTATCGTAAAAAAAAACGTAAAATTACACAATACAGTACAATCGTTAACTTTTGCGATGGCGTAGATGAAGAAGACTCAATGGCCAATTATTACTCGGTTCAAGTGAATGATTACGGGTTTAAATTAACAGACGTAAAAGTAGACTATTTAAGCAATCGTGACAGATTCACAAAACAGGAGCAACGAATCTTAAATTTTATGTTATTCACTGAAGAGGGAATGGACATGAAACCTACAGAAATCGCCCATTATCTCGATATTCATAAATCCCATGCTTGTCGAGCTATGAAAAAACTAAGAGAACTCTATAAAACTGAACTTGAAAAATAAATAATCTGATATACGACTATCAGAAAAAAA
Source organism: Paenibacillus sp. Aloe-11 (assembly GCF_000245715.1). Lineage (NCBI taxonomy): Bacteria > Bacillati > Bacillota > Bacilli > Caryophanales > Paenibacillaceae > Paenibacillus > Paenibacillus sp. Aloe-11. The sequence goes on from NZ_JH601050.1 coordinate 202,219, forward strand.
ATCCAATCCAAAAGAAAATAGAAAGGCACTACGCACTGCCCCTTACTATACATTCTTAGTATACATATCTGACTGAGGCATTGCAAGTGAATGATTCTGAAAATTTAATGAAAATTGTTAAAGAGGAGGGGAATTTACATGCTGAGTCGCTATATAGTTGGTGGGAGATTAGATCCACCTTTCTATCCTACCAAAACAAAGCCCTGCATAGCAAGCCGAAGAGTTGATATAGATGGTTTAAGGGCGTTAGAAAGTAAAAGGATGGTAGCAGACACCTTTAAGATATCCAATGATCTGGAATTTTTCGCTATTTCAATAAAGGCAGATACGATTACCCCTGCCGATTACTGGTCCCTAGTGGTTGATGAAAAGCTAATTGTTAACCACGTTTATTGTAAAGATTATAGTGAAGGCCTCTATTTTCAAGTAGCTCATCCTGTAAAGGGAGGGCGAGAATTTCGTTTTGAATTTTACACGGAGAGTGCTGAACGCAAAAGAATAGAAACATCCTACTATTTTTTGATAGACCCGGAGGTTGTTCTTCATCTGAATGGTCTAACGGACCAAAGCTATGATCTATTCTCTATCTGACCGGGTCTAAAAAAAGTGGTCTAGGGAGGTTAAAGAACATGATCGGCTATATGAATAAATGCCCCCTCTGTGGGGCGGAATCTTCTTTTGTTCCTGAAGAGATGGAATGTGATCAATCCCTTGTTCTTTGGTGTAAGCACTGTGGGGATTATATTAATCAGACCATAACGCTGGAATCTCTGAGAAGGTGGTGGGCAAGATACGACGCAGGCGAAGATGCATATAAGCCGCCGGTGAGCAAGAATACCCTGCTGAAGTTTGAAAAGCTGGAACAAACGCTAGCAAATGAACCTGACTGTAACCTGAATCGGGTGGAAATACATCTCAAGGATTTTACGAATTACCACTACACTGATGTTAAAGAAACACAGTAGACAGCGTTAATTGTATCACCATATAAATTTTAAAATGCAGCTAAATCAACTGTGGAGGAAATGATATGAACCATATGAACAACAACATGTATCAGCCAGATGGGGAAGATTCTGATTCAGTAGAATTTATGCAAATTATTAGCAAAATTCAGAGAGTTGTTAAAGAGAATAAGGAGCTTAAAAGGAAAAATCATCACTTAATTTCCCAAAATAGACAACTTGCAGCCCGTCATCAGTTGCTTGAACTACAAATGAATGAATATATGTCTCTAGCTCAGGAAATGGAGCAGCAGCTTCTTACCCAGCGTGAGTATGTATTGGATTCTATGCAAACGAATCAGGCGCGTTCAAAGAATTTTTTATACTTGGATGATTCCGGCCATACGTATCTCATTAACTATTCAGATGAATAAATTTTAAAAAGGTAGACTAGCTAGTGAAATTTGAACGTGATCAATGTAGAAGGATATTCATTATACTGATATCGCTAGAAAACGGGGTGAACGAATTGCTCAGTGATACGTATGTACAATTAAGAAAACCTGCTGTGAAGGATATGCATAATATAAAGCTGATCTGTGCTTGTAAAGAGAACAAAGACCTTCTTGGAGAATTTTTGCAAGAGAATCGGAAGTTTATGTTTTCGATTATTATGCGATATAAGGGAAGTATAGAAGAGCTAAAAATGAAATTTAAGGTTACTGAAGACGACTTATACCAGCATGCATGTATAGGATTACTAACGGCACTCAAGGATTTTGATATTCATCGAGGAATTAAATTTACTACGTATGTAGTACGGCCTATTTTATGGGAGGTTAATCAATTATTATATAGCAACTCACAAGAGGTAAGACTTAGTCGGGGAGCTATTGATATGATCCGAAGGATGGTAGAAATTGAAGACACGCTAGGCTACAGGCCGTGTGAGCAAAAAATGGCGAAGTTTCTTCAAGTTCCTATAGAGCGTTACAGAGAAGTTGCTCAATTCAGTGATGCAATGGAACATATTGAATCCATAGATAACTTTGAAGCTACAGACAACTCACAAAGTAACATCGATGAGCATGTGATTAATAGGGTTTATGTTCAACAACTGTTATGTAGTTCTCTATTTACAGAACACGAAAAAACGGTAATGCGCTTAATTATGCAAGGAGCTAATAACTCCCGGATATCGGAAATACTCCACGTATACCCGATGACAATTAGCAGGACATTAACACGCATCAGGAACAAAATAGACAAGCAAAAACAGGATGCAGAGAATCCCCAAATCGAAACTCAATCCAAATACAGAGATGAAATTGACTTAATTGTAGAGAAAAGTAAAGAGCAAAAACAGGTGTTGAATGTTACAGACATTCAAGATGCACTTGAAATATCCGGCTACGATATTTCAAAGTATTCAAAGCGAATTCTTTACTATATCCGTAAAAAAGCAAAACTAGCTATCTGAATTATAGCAAAGTTACACACAAATCACAACTGCTCTCGGATAAAATAAGGAAAATAAAGTGTATTTTCATTGAGTACTGGGACCAAGGGGGAAAAAGCCCATGCATTTTAAGCATGAGCTTTAATATGAAAAAAGAAATCAAACTTATCCCAGCACCGTCAGCTCTTTTGGAAAAGAGGTCAGTACTTCTACACCATCAGAGGTAACCAGAACGTCATCTTCAATCCGCACACCGCCGAGACCTGGCACGTAGATGCCTGGTTCTATCGTGAACACGAAGCCCTCATGAAGCAGGTCATTATTGCCACCGTGAACAGAGGGGTATTCATGAACACTCATGCCAAGACCGTGTCCAACCCGATGGTTAAAGGCAGGACCGTATCCGGCGGCTTCAACAATAGCCCTTGCGGCCTGGTCTACAGATGCACAGGTTACTCCTGGGCGAGTAGCGGCAATCCCGGCTTCGTTCGAGCGGAGAACCGTATTATATATCGTTTCCAGCTCAGCCGACAGCTTTCCAAAAGCAAAAGTACGCGTAATATCCGAAGCATATCCATCGGAGTACACACCCATATCAAACATGAGCAGATCGCCGTACTGCAGCTTGCGGGTGCCTGGAACACCATGGGGGAGAGCTGTTTTGGGTCCAGACAGCACCGTGGTGTCGAAGGAAGGACCGTCTGCTCCGATTTTTTTCATCTGGTATTCGATCTCAGCCACCAGCTCGACTTCCGTCACGCCTTCACGTACATGGGTTAGGCCGTGACGAAGAGCATCTTCCACCAACCGGGCGGCATGTTTGAGTCGTTGTACTTCCTCAGGAGTTTTTCGCACACGCATTTCTTGAAGCACAGGACCCAAATCCACATATTGAGCGGCACCAATGGCAGTATGTAGTTGTTCGTAACGGAGAACAGAGACGTGTTCCTTTTCCAGTGCGAAGGCTTTCACTCCGCTGCCTGCACGTTGACGCAGCAGATCATATGGATTGTCCGTATCGGTGTGGGTGGATATGCGGGTTACGGAAGAAGCCGCTTGGGCGGCCTCTGCATCCAGGGCAGGGACGATCAGTTCAGGCTCTTGATCGCGAAGCAGTACCAGACCGAGAAAGCGTTCATGCGGCTCGCTGGCAAAGCCTGTCAGGTAGTAAATATGCTTGGGATCAGTTACGAGTAGGCCGTCCCATGCTTGTGACTTTAGTTCATTATACAGCCGGGTTATTTTATCATTCATTCAGATTCATTCCTTTCTATTTATTCATTATAGCTCTTCATGTATAACGATTTGTAGCTTTGAATCACTTATCCCCGTTCCTGGCTTAATGCTTGGAGGCGAGCCTGTACATTCCGATCATAAAAACCACCATGGTAGCAGAGTACCTTCTCAGCATCCAATACAGTCAGTTTATCTAGACTCTTCAAGGCCAGTGGCATATCCGGCGTAGCCGATTCAGCGGGGCCAACCAGTTCACCCTCGACTACACGCAGCTCATCCGCTGCCAAAAGCAGCTTTTGTGCGGGTACATACAAGCTGATATGCCCTGGTGTGTGGCCTGGTGTATGAATAATCTGTACTCCTCCACCATAAGGCAGATGCTCGCCGTCTTCAAGAATATGAGCAAAGCGCAAATCTGGCAGGCGTCGAATCATATCCTCGGCTTGCTGCTTGAGCGCAATATCCATCAGATTTATCCGTTCCGGCGTCAGCTTCACAAACGGCCTTTCCCCTGTCATGTAAGGAACGTCATCTTTATGAGCCAGCAGAGCCGTATTCGGCAGCAAGTCCAGCAATGCGTGAACATTCCCGATATGGTCAATATCCTGGTGTGTTAAAATAATTCTCTTCAGGCGGTTGATATCTTCCCCCGCATCAGCAATGGCTTTGCGCAATGGTTCCAATTGGCCGAGCATCCCTGTGTCAATCAGCGTAAGTCCGTCCTCATCCTTGAGCAGCACAGGATAAATGGTTGTTTTTCCAAAAAAGGATTCCATAGGTACTTCCAGAATCAAGATTTGAGTTCCAATATTCATGTCAAGTTGCCCCAGAATCCTTTGAATTCTGAAGCATACCTCCTTGTCTCATGTTGTTAAATGGGTTGACTATGTTGTTGTACATCTTAAATTCTATTATAGGACCCTTTGTATCTAATCCGCAAAAACAACTCGATATGGCTGTTCCGGCGCTTATCTTGTACAATGAATAAATCACCACTACGGGAGGCGGATATGAACAATGAATCAGGAACAATCTTTTTCCATTGAATTTGCACGCAGGGAGGACCTTCCCGATATTGTGGACATCTATAATTCTACGATTGCGAGTCGAATGGTCACAGCAGATCTGGAGCCGGTGACGGTGGAAAGCCGTATTCCGTGGTTTGAAGCTCATCAGGAAAACCATCGGCCGTTGTGGGTTTTGAGGCAAAAAGGGGGCATTGCTGGGTGGGCCAGTCTTCAATCCTTTTACGGGCGTCCAGCTTATAACGGTACGGCAGAAATCAGTATTTATGTTCACGAAACTTCCCGTGGAACCGGAACAGGAAGTCGTCTGGTCCAGCATATGCTACATGAATGCCCAAGACTTGGTGTTACAACGCTGTTGGGATTTGTATTTGGTCACAATGAGCCGAGTATTGCGTTGCTACGGAAGTTTGGATTTGAACAATGGGGTTATTATCCACGTGTTGCCATACTGGATAACGTTGAGCGGGATTTGGCAATATTGGGTAGACGAGTGGATGATGTTGAGGGATAACCGGAACAACAAACGAACGTGCAAAGATAGTTAACGTAGAAGGCTGTCTCCAAGGCTCATACACTGAAAGGTGCGTGATTTTGGAAGCAGCCTATTTTCATTGCTTTTTAATGTGAGGTCTAAAACGTATGCTGCGAAAAATTTGATTGATTACTTCGGATAACACTAACCCGACAGCAATGGCCCCTGCGATCATCAATGTGCTTATGGCCAGCTCCAGTGCCTGGGGATAATTATGCTGTACAAACTGACGCATGGCATTATAGGCCATGCCCCCTGGAACGAGTGGAATTATGCCTGCCACGCTGAAAATAATCACGGGCATTTTGTACAGTCTCGCAAAGCCTTGACTGACAATGCCGATAAGGACCGTTGCCAAAAGGTTTGCACTCACAGGTCCCATACTACCCGTGGTTGAATAATAGACGAGCCAGCCGAGCATACCGACAAAACCGCATTGCAGCAGCGAGCGCCGGGGAGCGTGGAAAAGAATGCCGAAAGCAGCGGTGGCAATAAAGCTTGTGAATAATTGTGCAAGCATAAGCCTGGATCTCCTCCGAATCACATATACGTAATGATAACTGCAACGCCAGCCCCGATGCCAAAAGACGTCAGGCATGCATCAGCACCCTTGGAAAGTCCCGAAACGAGATGTCCGGCCATTAAATCACGGATGGCATTGGTAATTAACAAGCCTGGCACCAGTGGCATGACAGAGCCAATAATGATTTTGTCCATCATCTGTCCCCAGCCTGCTATCGTGAGCAGAGCCGCCAGCAAGCCGATCAAAAAAGATGCGGAAAACTCTGAGAAAAACTTAACCCTAACGAGCCTGTGAAAATATTGCACGGATGCGAAGCCAATACCGCCGCACAGCACGGCTGCGGGGAAGTCTCGCCAGACTCCACCAAACATAATCATAAAACAACCGCTAGCCAGAGCCGCGGCTACCAGCTGTACACGATTGGAATAGCGGAGAGGACCGCATTCAATCTCCGAAAGCTCCTTTACGGCATCGCGGGGAGACAAGTTACCTGTGCTGATTTTACGTGAAATGGAATTCACCTCGGTCACCTTGTGCAAATCGGTGGTCCGCTCTACGATGCGGATGAGTTTGGCAGGCTCCGAGTTGTTAATGGCAAAAAAAATCCCGGTCGGTGTTACATAGCTATGGGACTCCGGTAAACCGTAGGCCAAGGCAATGCGGGACATTGTGTCTTCGACGCGATAGGTTTCAGCTCCATTTTGCATCATGAGTTTGCCGGCCAACAGACAAACCTCGACGATCTCAGGAGTAGGATAGGAATGATTATTCATGCTCGCTCTCTTTCATGCGTACCGGGTCGTTTGACCCTATTATTTTCATTTATTGTAGCACAAAAAGCCGCCTTTTCAGAGGCGGTGATGCTGGGGAAATTCAAGAATTCGTTTAAGATTCCACCGTGTCCGGAATAACTGTATAATAGGACTCTTCCAAATATGCTGCGGCTTTAGACAGGCCCATAGATTTAAGCTGTCCTGCGACAAAAGCACGAAGGGCGGAATGGGTGAACAGATGCCGTGTCTGGGCATCCCGAATAAAAGCCAGCCTGGCTTCATACGATCCGCTGCGAAACAACTCACGCACAGCTTCACCTTGCTCTTCCCAATGGAAGGGCTCTGCCACGCTCAAAAGGGCGCCTTCTGCATTAAAAGAGTGATGCTTTGCAGTAGAAAATCTCCGAATGCCCAAGCCGTTCAACGTAGGAGCCGCTTCATTTTGCTTCCGTTCCAATCGCAAACGGTCGATGTAGACAGCCATATCCCGAATGGGCTGGATCCCGAAGCGTTCCCGAAAGCATTCGCGTACAAATTGCGTTCGTTCATCTGTAGCTTGAGGCACTCGCTGACCCACATATCCAGAATAGTCCTCACCATTGGCGAAGTACCGTTTTAATGAACTATTTTCTGTGTAAACCACGCTTAAAAAATCCTGCAAATGGCGGGCAACCACCCATACACCTGTCCAATCAACAGGGGATACGCACACAATGGGAGTCTGTAAAAGATCCTTTTCAAGTCCAAAATCGGTTAAAAATCCATAATGTATTCCGTCTACACCTGCATGGGCAAAAGGAATGACATCTGGCGGTGTAGCCATATATCGGGGTGCCGGGCCCTGCTCCATAATCAGTCCCAAATCAAAACCCAGAGAATGCCGGTTCGCTTCAAGCTCCTGTTCAAATTCGATAAGTGCCTCAATCAAAGGTGTAGCTGATCCATAGGCTAAGTTAGAACCGGAATTCATCGTGTATGCCTCCCTTTTCCAAGTACATCCGTAAAGCGTTCATCCCTAAAAGGTACGTGATTTTACACGAAATGTAAACCTGTATAATGGAACTTTAACAAAAATGTGACCTTTTACCTGTGTGTGGTCTTTTCAGTGTATGTTGGCAGCTGTGAAGCGTGAATGCGATAGACAGAATGTGAAAGGGCAGGGTGCAACGCAACAGGTGGGCGGGTATAATATCAGGACAAGGTGAAGATGAGCATCATCCAAAGATTTTACAGAAAGAAGTGGGTATATGGATTTGCAAAAGAAGGCAGTCTTTTTTGATGTAGATGATACCATGTATGATCATTTGCACCCTACACGTGACGCGCTGCGTACAGTATTAGGATTAAATGAGCGTTTTCCTTATGAGGAAGCCTATCATCGTATCCGTTATTATAGTGATCTATTGTCGGCCCAAGGAGGACTATTGGAAGGAAAGGCAGGATCGGATGAATTGGACGATATGAGGGAGGGGCGTTTCGTCCTGGCTTTACAGGAATTCGGGGTGAATATCACCCGTGAGCAGGCAGTACATGTTCAAAAAGTATACCTGGATCGTCAGTATCGGATAGAGCCTTTTGAAGGAGCAACTTCCTTAATGGATGCATTGAGCTCGGCTGGATATTTGGTCGGCTTGATTACGAACGGTCTTGAAGAGCACCAGATGAGCAAAATCAAGGCGATGGCGCTGGAAAATCATGTTGCACCAGAGCATATCTTTGTCTCTGGAACTGTTGGCTATGCCAAGCCTGATCCACGCATTTTTGAAGTGGTGAACGAGCGGACAGGAACTTTGGCAGAGCATTGCTGCTATATCGGGGATTCCTGGCGGAATGACGTGGCGGGAGCTACAGCCGCGAATTGGCGGACGATCTGGTTCAACCACCGGAATGCTTCCCCGGAATCTGACGTGCTGGGAGCCTATGAAACAGCGTCCAGCTATGCGGATTTAAAGAAATTACTGCTGCCATGTTCCCAAACCAATCCTGCATCATTGTGAATCCGTTTCTGAGGATGACCCGTAATACAACTTATCCGGCATATGTCTAACCTCATTTGAAGTGGTATAGAACAGAGAAGGAAGGGGTTGCACATGGTTGAACAATGGAGACAAGCAGACGATATCATACGTCAAGTGACCGTTTACAGTACGGAGGATAATGACCCGGTTACCATTAAAACAGTCACTCAGGACGTCCGCTGTATTGGCATCGGGACCGATGCGGCCGTATTTACACTTGATTCATTACCCGGCTACGCGTTCAAGGTGTACTCAGACATGGCGATCGAGAAAAAAGATGCGGAGGCCCATGTATATGAGCTTTTGCAGGGGTCCGATTTTTTTCCTCGTTATTACGGGAAGGGCGATAAATACATTGTTATCAGCTATGAATCCGGCATTACGCTGCTAGATTGTCTGCTGCAAGGGATTCCGGTGCCGGAACAGGTCATTCTGGATGTGGAAGAGGCGAGGGAATTTGTCCGATCCAAGGGATTGAACCCGCGTGATATTCACCTCAAGAATGTGCTGATGCAAGATGGACGAGCCAAGGTATTGGATGTATCCGAGTATGTCAAGGAAGGCGATGACAAACGATGGGAGCATCTGGTATGGGCGTATCACACGTTTTATTCAGGTATATCAGGGGTTAAAGTCCCGTCCTGGATTTTGGATACGATCAAAAAGTGGTATTACAGGCTGGATAACTCCAGCTTCAATCTGGAGGAGTTTGCCCAGCGGGCCAGTCAATTGTTCTCTAAATGGAGATCATAGCAGCTGTTGCGATAACCCATTTAGCGCCTGAATTTTTCATAAAAAAAGGATTGCACCCGTAATAGGGGAGCAATCCTTTTCTTTTATCTGAAATCTCGGGGCACTCTTCTGGCAACACCGCTCGCAATGGCGGCTTTAATGACCATTTCCCGTACCCGCTGAACCGCAGTCTCGTTGAATACACCGGGAATAATATACAGCTTGTTTAATTCCTCGGGACGGATGGTGTTTGCGATGGCTTCTGCTGCCGCCAACTTCATCTCCTCGTTAATTTCACGGGCACGGCAGTCGAGCGCTGCCCGGAAAATACCGGGGAAACAAAGCACATTGTTAATCTGATTCGGATAGTCAGAACGTCCTGTGGCGATGACACCTGCAATATCCTCGACTTCCTCTGGCGCAATCTCGGGCACCGGGTTAGCCATGGTGAAGAGCACAGGAGCCTTGTTCATACGCTTCACGTCTTCTCGTCGCAGCACTCCACCTGCCGATAGACCGATAAACACGTCAGCGTCCTTCAGAACCTCAGATAGCGTGCCAGACAGCCGTTCAGGGTTGGTATGCTGCGCATACCAGTTCCACATCGAATTCTCATAGGCCTCATCAGCTGTAATCGCTCCGTGACGGTCTACGCCGATGATGTTGACAGCTCCCGCCGATAGCAAAATCTTGGTGCAAGCCACACCTGCCGCCCCGATACCGCACACGACAATTTTAACATCGGACAGTGATTTGCCGACGACCTTGAGCGCATTGATCAGGCCTGCATATAGAACGACAGCTGTGCCGTGCTGATCGTCATGAAAAACAGGAATGTCCAGCTCATTACGCAGCCGCTGCTCAATCTCAAAGCAACGTGGTGACGAAATATCCTCCAGATTAATGCCGCCAAAAGCTGGGGCCATTTGCTTAATGGCCTTGATGATTTCCTCGGTATCCTGCGTATCCAGGCAAATCGGAAAGGCATCAACGGAACCGAGCTGCTTGAATAGCATGGCTTTGCCTTCCATGACCGGCATAGCTGCATAGGGACCAATGTTACCCAGCCCGAGAACGGCGCTTCCGTCAGAGACGACAGCAACCGTGTTGCGCTTGATCGTCAACCGAAAGGCTTTGTCCGGCTCCTCATGAATGGCCATGCATACACGTGCCACATCCGGGGTATATACCCTGGATAAATCGTCGCGATTCTGAATCGGCACCTTGGGCTGCATCTCAATTTTACCCCCAAGGTGCAGCAGAAAGGTACGGTCAGAGATGGACAATACTTTTACGCCTTGTGCCTTTTTGATCCGGGCAATCATTCGGTCGATTTCTGCTGGATCGGCCATGGTAACCGTAATATCCCTCACCGTGACTTTCTCAGAGGTACGAATGACGTCAATCGCAATTACATCTCCGCCATGTTCGTTTACCAGCGTAATCAATTGACCAAATTGGATGTGCTCGGTGGAAATTTCCAGTCGTAAAATGATGTTTTTACCGCCAATACCGCCTTGCATACAAATTCCTCCTTTATGTTGCATAACAAAATCAATTGATTGCGCTTACAATCGATAGTGCGCTTAAAACTGGCTGTTGATATTTCAAATTAGTGGTTTCTTCCCCTATCATATTGAACATTCTCCCACTTGTACAGATAAAGCTGGAAGATATCGATGACTTTGTATCAAAAAAAGGACAAAAGCCCGGCTATATCCCAGCCCAAGCGATCGTCCTTTTTTGGTCACATCATATTTTTACCGTAGTAAATTTCGTCCATTTCAGTTTTGAGGCGTGTTGATATATTTCGCTGCTCGCTCACGCTCAGGCTTTCCTTGGTATACCCGAACAGATAATTGTCCAAATCGAATTGCTTTAGCTTGCATTTGGTATGAAAAATATTTTCCTGATACACGTTCACGTCTATCATGTCATACTCACTGCGCACTTCGTCAGGGATATAGTTTTGAATGGAGGCGATGTCATGGTCAATGAACAGCTTGTGTCCATGCGTATCACGCGTAAAGCCGCGTACCCGATAATCAATCGTCATAATATCCGTGTCAAAAGAATGGATCAAATAATGGAGTGCCTTCAGCGGGGAAATTTCTCCACAGGTAGAGACATCAATATCTGCTCGGAATGTACTAATCCCCTCGTCTGGATGATACTCCGGGTAGGTGTGGACAGTAATATGACTCTTATCCAGCTGCATTACGATAGAGTCAGGCAGAGGGCCGGGGGATTCCGCGTATGATTCAGTTGGCATCTCCACAATAGGCCCTTCCGATATAAGCACTGTTACGCTTGCTCCTTGAGGAACATAGTCCTGCTGGGCCACGTTGAGCACATAGGCGCCGATAATGTCGGATACATTTTTCAGGATAGCTGTCAGCCGGTCCGAATTGTATTGTTCATCAATATATTCAATATAGGCTTCACGTTCTTCTTTGGTTTTGGTGTAACAGATATCATACATATTGAAGCTTAATGATTTGGTCAGATTGTTAAATCCGTGCAGGGTAATCCGCTGTTCCGATGTGATGGTCATAGGCTATTTCCCCTTATGGTTGCAGTATTCATACATAATATTCCCAACGTTTCTGTTCATATACCGATTCATCAAATCAGTTCAGTTATGTAGCTATGTATATACTTTATTTCTTCCTCAGTGATTTTTAAGTAACAGGATTTATAATGTTGAGTATGCACATGAGGAAAAAGGCTATATGTGCCTCCGCTCAAGTGTGGAAAAATGGTACGCTAGAGGATTGATTGCTCTGTTTTTGGAACAGAATAAACAATGGACTCGTAGTAAAACAGAAAATCCGGGTTAGTGGTCGCTCATTCTAAACACACTTCATTTTTTGACGTTTAAAAAGCATATGTCATCTTCACAATACTAAAAATTTAACCGAATATGATTATAGACACCGGAACAGTGATTTTGTATATTGCATAAAACAAGAAAAGCAACTTCAGCTAATCATATGCGTATAATGGAATAAACGTAAGAAGCTAAGAATTATGAAGTTAAAATGAATGTTGATCGTAAAAGGAACTGTACAACCCTAGCCTATGTTACTGTAAGAAAAACGGTGGAAGGAGTATCAAGATGCTGGCTTTGTCCGATCCGGTCTGGAATTTGCTCCAAGGCCCTTACGGTTCTTCTCAATACGTTCCGGAAATGTTGAACCAGCTCCAAGCCGGATATGACGGCGAGATAGCTGACACCTTGTATTGGGAGGAACTGTATCACCAAAACACGTTGTATTCTTGTACATTTGCAGCCGTACCCTACCTTGTAGACATTGCATTAAACAGCTCTGATGTAGGTATTCGTGCGGATATATATAACATTTGCGGAATATTCGAGGCGAAAAATTACAATCCCTTACATACCAAAGTTCCACTGGAATTTGCAAGGGATCAGATAGAAGTGGATTCTAGTGTGGCGGAATATATTTATGAGCAATATCGACATGCCATTGTCCGACTTGCACAGATGACCGAAGAAATGGTGCTTTATGCGAAAGAACACGAGGGAAATATAGGCAAACGTTATGTTTTGGCTGCAGCTGCTGCCTTTCAAGGCTATCGCAGTATAGCTTATATGCTTCAAAGTTTCGATACAGGTGATGAATATACGCTGGATTGTCCACATTGCGGTATTCCGCTCTATATTTGGCCTGCTGAACAGAGTGATGCCCTGATCGTTTACGATAAAGATCCTGTGCATTCAAACAGCCTGATTCCCCATCCGATTCACCCCGGTTTATTGGATCACAGAGGTTCTGATGTACAATGGCTACATGAGTATGCTCTGAAAATCGAAGAAAACAAGCTTCCAAGCCATCTGCCCTATTTAAACGGCTGGCTAAATTGTCCAGTATGCAATACTCCCGTTTACATATGGGATGAGCTGATGAAAATGGCTGACGGTGTTCGGAAGCATACCGCTTAATCCTCAAAACCAGGAGCTGCCCACAGCCCCTGGTTCTCCATTCATATTTCCATCCAATCTCTGTATGCCCTGTACAATTTTAATCTCGAAACAGATTCAAAAAGGTCTTAGGCGTGTCGGATTCAAAACGCAGCAATACCCCGGTAACGGGATGAACAAATGACAATACTCGCGCATGCAGACCAAGGCGGCCAATCGACTTGGATTTGGAGCCGTATTTTTTGTCTCCAACAATCGGATGACCGATATCCTCCATGTGTACGCGAATCTGGTTCTTGCGTCCGGTCTCCAAACGTACTTCCAGCAAGGAAAAATGCCGATTGGCCTGAAGCAGCTTGTAATGAGTGACCGCGTGTTGCCCGTCATTTGGATAAGGACTGGAGTACATTTTCAGCGTTTTGCTTTCCTTCAGCCATGAGGAGATCGTGCCCTCCGTTTTTTTAATCTGACCTTCTACGAGAGCAATATATGTTCGTTCATACACAACTTCCTTCCATGCTTGCTGCATTTGCTGCTGTACGGCTTCGCTTTTGGCAAACATCATGACTCCTGATGTATCACGATCCAAACGATGCAGCACAAAAATACGATTGTACGGATGTTCTCGCCGCACATGGGCCGTAAGCTGGCGGTAGGCGGTCACTTCCTTTTCCTGCGCAGAGGCGACGGACAGAAGCCCGGCATCTTTATGAATGACGATGATGGCTTCATCCTCATGTAAAATACGCAGCCCGGTCAGCGGCACCTCGGGAGCAATTTTTTCCTTGGAGAGTGTGACGGTTTGACCTTGCTCCAGCGGGAAGTTGTGCACTGTGCGTGCCACGCCGTCTACAGACACTTGTCCCCGGGCAAGCGCTGATTTGATGGAATTACGTCCCATGCCGGTGACATGCTCTACCAAAAAGCTCAGCAGCTCGGCAGGTTTTTGTACGATGTATGTTTTTGCAGGTGTTTTATCAAAAGTGCTCGCTTTGCCTCGTGCTTCCGGTCTAGGAGAGCCGGGTTTTCCGGCAGATGTGTGGTTGCGCTTGGAGCCACCTGTGGTAAACGTTGATTTTGTTCGATTTTTTCGTTGGGGTTTCCGATTGTTCATGGATTCTTTCTCCTTCTTGGTACCGTATCTCATGATCGTGTACAACTGCGGCACCGTGTCCACTATATCATGAGAAAACAGCGAATGCCATGGGGGAGTAAACTTGCCTGACAGTCTTCCAGCGGTTGAACATTACCCTGAACCCCGGTAAACTAAAGGTAACGAAAGAAAAGCTGATATGCGCCCGAGGCGCTGGAAATTATGAGGGGTTTAAATCTATGAGTGTACAAGCACCGATGTTGGAACGGGCGCAGGATTTACTGCAAAAGTTTTATGGCTATCCCGACTTCCGGGAGGGACAAAAGAAAATTGTCGCCAGTATGCTGGAAGGCAACGATACGTTAGGAATTATGCCGACAGGCGGCGGGAAATCCATATGCTACCAAATCCCTGCCTTGTTGCATGAGGGTTTAACGATTGTTGTGTCACCGCTTATCTCGCTGATGAAGGATCAGGTGGATGCGCTGACGACGATGGGAATAGCGGCTGCGTATATCAACAGCACGCTGAGCGGGCGAGAAGTGAATGACCGCATCCGCGCCGCACGGAATGGTGATTTGAAGCTGCTGTATGTCGCACCGGAGCGGCTGGAGCTGGATTGGTTCCGCGATGAGATGACCCAACTGCCGATTTCCTGTGTTGCGGTGGATGAGGCTCACTGTGTGTCCCAGTGGGGACATGATTTTCGCACCAGCTACCTGGCCGTGGCTCCGTTCGTGGACGGGCTGCATGAACGACCGATTGTAGCCGCGTTTACAGCAACGGCAACACCGCAGGTCATGGACGATATCGTGCGGCTGCTTCGTCTGCGCTCACCGGAGACGTTCGTCACAGGCCTTGGACGACCGAATTTGGCGTTCAGCGTGCTGCGCGGGGAAGACAAGCGCAGCTTTTTGCTGAATTATACCCGTGAGCACGAGGGTGAATCAGGCATTATTTATGCGGCGACTCGTAAAGACGTGGACGATTTGTACCAACGGCTGCGTGATGCAGGCATGGCAGCTGGACGCTATCATGCCGGGATGACAGATCAGGAGCGCGCAGATAGCCAGGAAGGCTTCCTGTACGACGATATCCGGGTTATTGTTGCGACCAACGCCTTCGGCATGGGGATCGATAAATCGAATGTGCGCTACGTCATTCACTATAACATGCCTAAAAATATGGAAGCTTACGTCCAGGAAGCGGGACGCGCAGGACGTGATGGCGATCCGAGTCAATGCATTTTGTTGTTCGGACCGCAGGATATTGTCACTCAGAAGTTCCTGATTGAGCAAAATCCCCAGGATGAAGACCGCAAGCGCAACGATTATCGCAAACTCCAGCAAATGGTTGACTATTGCTATACAACTCGCTGCCTGCGCACGGCGCAGCTTGAGTATTTTGGCGAGGCAGAGGAGCATGAAGCTTGCGGCATATGCAGTTCATGCACGGATGAGCGGGAACTGGTCGATATGACCATAGATGCGCAAAAGATTTTTTCCTGCATTCATCGCATGCGGGAGCGTTTTGGGGTTTCGATGGTAGCCTCGGTGCTAAAAGGTTCTCGCAACAAAAAGGTGCTGCAGTATGGTTTTGACAGCCTTCCAACCTATGGGGTGATGGGCAACCGGACGGAAAAAGAAATTGCTGAAATTATCAATGTGCTCGTTTCGGAAGGTTATTTGATGTTGTCTGAGGGGCAATATCCGGTCGTTCGTTTACAGCAGCTTGCGGCTGAAGTGCTGAAGGGTCAGCGTGAGGTTATGCAGCGTGTGGTGCGACATGCCACGGCTTTTGCAGGTGGGGCAGGCTCACGCGGACGACAGGGACGCGATGCATACCCGGCAGCAGTCAACGAGACTGTTTTTGAACAATTGCGTCTGATTCGCCGTGATCTGGCCGCTCAGGAGCATGTGCCGTCCTATATTATTTTTAATGATGCCACGTTGCGTGAGATGAGTGTGGCGAACCCACAATCTGAGGCAGATATGCTGCGGATCAAGGGTGTCGGTGAAGTGAAGTTCCGCAAGTACGGCAAGCTGTTTCTTGATTTTTTTCAAAATCAGGGGAATAGCGGAGGCACGGTGAACGAGGACGAGATTTATCCAGATGATGTGTATGAGGATTTTGAATAGAAGGGTGTGACCTATGAAAGTTATTTTATCAACGTTAAATGCAAAATATATCCATACCTCGCTGGCCATCCGCTGTCTCAAAGCCTACAGTGAAAAGGACTTTGACATCGAGCTGGCGGAGTACACGATCAAGGACCCGGTGATGAACATCGTTTCCGATTTGTTTCAGCGGGGAGCAGATGTCATCGGCTTCTCCTGCTATATTTGGAACATTGAAGAGACGATTAAAGTGATTGACGTGTTGAAGAAAATTATGCCCGAGGTCAAAATCGTTCTCGGTGGCCCGGAGGTATCCTACGATACGGAGCACTGGATGAAGCGCTTGACGAATGTAGATTTCATCGTTGTTGGTGAGGGAGAAGAAACGTTCCATCAATTGCTTCAGGAGCTGGAGGGGGATCGCAAGTTCCATTTTGTGTATGGACTGGCTTACCGCAAGGGAGAAGAGGTCATTCTGATGCCGGGCCGCCCGAAGGCGGATTTGAACGAGCTGCCGTCGCCATACCGTTTTGCGGAGGATATACCGGAACTCGGGAAACGGGTTGTTTATTTTGAAACGAGCCGGGGCTGCCCGTTCAGCTGCCAATTTTGTCTGTCGAGCATTGAGGTTGGGGTGCGTTATTACGATATTGAGCGCACAAAGTCGGATATTCTGTATCTGATTGACAACGGGGCCAAATTGATCAAATTTGTGGACCGTACTTTTAATATTAAACGGGACTATGCGCTGGAAATGTTCAAGTTTCTGATTGAAAACCATCGCGGCTGTGTCTTCCAGTTTGAGATTACGGCAGATATTATGCGTCCCGAGGTGCTGGATTATTTGGCGGAAAATGCGCCGCCAGGCATCTTTCGCTTTGAAATCGGTGTCCAATCGACGAACGACCCGACCAATGAGCTGGTTAAACGCCGGCAGAACTTTGCCAAGCTTTCCCGCACCGTTACGAAGGTCAAGCAAAGCGGCAAAATCGACCAGCATCTGGATCTGATCGCCGGACTGCCTCAGGAGGACTACAACACATTCCGTAAAACGTTTAATGACGTTTTTGCGCTTGGCCCGGAAGAGCTCCAACTCGGCTTCCTCAAAATGCTGCGCGGTACGGGGCTGCGTATTGACGCCGCCAAGTACAATTACACATACATGGATGTGGCACCTTATGAGATGCTGAGCAACGATGTCCTTTCCTTTGCTGATATCGTCCGGCTCAAGCGCCTGGAAGATGTTTTGGAGAAATACTGGAATTCCCATCGCATGGATCATACGGTGAACTATTTGATCGAGCGTGAATTTGCATCTGCCTTTGATTTCTTTCAAGAGTTCGGAGATTATTGGGAGGGGCAAGGCTGGCAAAAAATCGGCCACCAGCTCGAAGACCTGTTCACGCGTCTCCAGTCCTTTCTGGAATCGCGCGGAACGAAGCGAATGGATATCGTGCTTGGGCTGATGAAGCTCGATTATTTCCTGAACCATAAATACAAGCCGCGTAAGATCTGGTGGGAGCATACCCTGGAGAAGGACGACTGGTCCAGCTATATGAAAATGGTGCTTCAGCACCCGAATGCACTGCTGTCTCCTGTGGTTGCGGACGTTGTGGCAGAGAAGGCGGGAGAGGATTCGACACAGCATGCTGTACAGGCTTCGCCTTCTCCTGCTGCGGATGGCCAATCCGCTACGGGCAGCCAGCAGTCGCGGCCATATCGCGAGATGATCCCGGCCTTTGCTTCCTTGAAGCTGGGTGAAAAGGAACTGCAAAAGCACGCTGTGCTGGATATTTTGCCGTTCAGTCTGGAACATATCCTGAGTGGGGGGAGCCCATTGACTGCTGAAGGACGAACGCTGCTGCTGGTCGTCTATCAGCAGAATGAACAGCAAAAGCCGCTGTACTATACCATGCCGATCGGCAAGGAAATTGCCGCGATTTAGCTGAAAATAGCTTTTAAAATTACAAAAGGCACCGACCTTGATTACAAGAGTCGATGCCTTTTTTGTGCTTTATGAAAACAATTTTTACATTCGCGTAATCAATTGCTTCGTAAAATTTCACAAAACAAATATATGATTATTTCATCATGTATGAATAATAATCCTATTGGAGTGTGAGCCTGTGAAAAAGCGTTCAATGAAAAAGAGTATCCTTGCTTTAGGTGCAATTACCGTTTTGAGTGTGCCATTGTTATCCGCAGATATCCCTAACGCTTTTGCAGCCTCATCTAATGCCAAGTCTACCACTGCACAGGCATCCAAAGGACAGAGCACTGCATCAGCTAAAGCCGCTGCTCCTAAAAATGTCATTCTTTTTATCGGCGATGGTATGGGAGAAGCAAGTCGCAATGCGATTCGTCTGGCCACGGTTGGAAAGTCGGGATTGCTTGAAATGGACAATATGCCTGTAACAGGCCTGGTTAGCACGAGTTCGGGGGACAATCTGGTGACGGATTCGGCAGCCGCAGCTACTGCAATTGCAACAGGTGTAAAAACATATAATGGCGCGATCGGGATGGATATGAATAAGAAACCGGTCACAACCATCATGGAACTGGCCAAAAAAGCAGGCATGTCCACAGGTGTCGTGACGACAAGTCAAGTGACAGACGCAACCGGGGCAGCCTTTGGTGCGCATGTCGAGAAGCGTTCCGCTCAAAGTGAGATTGCCAAGCAATATCTGGAAAAGAGCAAACTGGATGTTATTCTGGGCGGTGGCGAGGATTTCTGGTATCCTGCAGGAACAGCAGGTAAACATCCAGATGCGCCAGCAGAAGATCCTGAGGAAGCTAGTAAGGGAACTCAAGGAAATCTGGTGGAGCAGGCCAAGAAATTGGGCTATAGCTATGTGACGGATCAGGCGGAAATGAAAGCAGCCAAAGGCTCTAAACTGCTCGGACTGTTTGCCAATGAAGAAATGTTCCAAGCCCACAACAAGCTAGGCAACTCATACAATCCAACGGTTTCTTTACCGGATATGACAACAAAAGCGATTGACGTTCTTTCCAAAAACAAAAAAGGCTTTTTCCTGATGGTAGAGGAAGAAGGAACGGATGAGATGGCGCATGACAATGAAGGCGAATTAACGATTAAGGCCGGACAACAGCTGGATAAGGCTGTTAAAGTAGCTAAGGACTATGCCAAAGCGCATCCAGATACATTAGTTCTGGTGACGGCAGACCATGAAACAGGCGGTTTGGCCATTGAAGGCAAGGATGCGAAAGATGAAGCGGATGACGGTACAACAAATGAAGACGGTCCTTTCACCATTCATGGCACGGACGAATCGTTCTATATTGATTGGACGACAAAAGGACACACCGCAGTAGATGTGGCACTGACTGCAATGGGACCGGGCTCCTCCCAATTTACCGGGAATTATCCGAACACTGCCATTCATGACAAGCTGATTAAGCTGCTTCAATTAAAGAAGTAGTTCAGGGTGTGAAAGCCACCCCTTAAAAGATATTCCATATTGGCAACATGGTTTTTCCTGTGATAAACTAAAGCTAATAAGTATATACTGAAAAAGAGTAAGGATGCTGCCAACATCCTCACTCTTTTACAACAGCCGCTTATAAGGGCGGTGGCTGTTCAAAAAGTTTTAGTCATTGAAATATGACCGCATTCCTTTTCCAGAGGGCGGTCTATTTCTTTTTGTTGAAGGAAATAATCAAGATCACCAACGTTGCAAATTGAATCATCAACATCAGCGTATCTTTAACCTCCACAGGCATCACCTCCTTTGCAGGAGACTAGCCGACCGCCCATCTAAGCCATTCTGTTGTTAGTTTATAGTATATCATATGGATAGTATTGCTAAAAAGGACAAAAATGAAAACGCCTGTTTCTAGGCGTTTTTTGTTTTTCCAAAAGATATATTTATAAAGTTAAAAATCATTATGTAGTTCTTAACCAGTATGGGTGTTACGTAACTCATCTAAAAATTGCATAGCATCTTTGAATCCCTGTAAATATATTTGGTTCTCCAGAATAGATTGTAGAGAGATTTGGGCATCTTCATATAAAAACAGGGTATGTTCGAGATGCTCGGGAACGGATTCACGGATTTGTTGAAAATACTGGTTGCTCTCCGTGGAAAATTGGTTGTATTCCGGTATGGTCTTAGAAAGATTATTATACAATGTTTCTAAACGGTTTCTGATTATGGGTTCAATTAATATTTCTAAAGAATTAGACATGATTTGCAAACCTCCGGAGGGAAAATATTTTAATGTGGGATGACAAAATATCATGTAAATATTGTATCATTACATAGCAGTTTGGTATACCGAAAGGTGACATCATAGTGACATCAAATCAATAGGAAATTTCAATAAATATCGAATATTTTGTGAACATTCTTAATTTGACTTAAAATGATAAGTAAAAAAAGGAAAATTATATCTTTTTCAGTCGATCATTTTTATTATTGTACACAATTGTATCCTTTGTTTTCTTCTATTTCGATGAAATGATCTTGGACGTGGATGAAGAGTACGAAAACGAAGGATCTCCCAACTATTATTGAATGCTGCTCAGCAACATGCAAGCTTACAGGAGCTAGGGTATAGGGTAACGACAGGAAAGAATAATGTTACAGCCCAAAGAGTGTATGAAAGAAGCCAATATATCAAGGATGGGGAATTTTATCATTATGATCTGGCTCTATAGTCCTGTCATATGAGGAATAAAGTCTATATAAGCCGAACTGAAAAAATGTATATGGAAAACGGAGTAGACGGAATGGTGCTGTACAAGCGAAGCGGTCGCTTTTGTCCCCGGATTTCTACCGATGAAAGACTTAATTCAAGAAATCCGGGGGCGGTGGCGATGGGAAGCACTATCCGTCTGCGGAGTGGCACTAAGGTAACATTTAAACATGCCGAACATGCTTTACCCCAAATTACTCCTCTGTTGCTTTCTTCCCCCACACATATTTCATGATGAAAAATATAAAGGTCAGTACAATGAGAAGCAAAGTGACCTGCAAGCCATAATGATGTATCAGTTCTCCAACTGTCTGTACATGCTTGCCAAAGAAACGTCCGAGCAGAAAGAAGATCAGCGTCCAAACCAAGCCGGTTGAATAAGAGAAAAGCGCATAGCGTTTGAAGCTTATTTTATTGATCCCGACAATGTAAGGAATAATGTGACGGACAATAGGCAGCAAATAGCTAATGCAAATCGTGAAATTTCCATACTTATGTACTAAATTTTCCGAAAACGTAATGTACTTGTCCATTTTTTTCTTTCGTCGTAAACGGTCCAAAACGGATATACCTAACATTCTCCCCAATACATACCCTAAGGATAAGCCCGATATAACCCCAAGATATACCATTACAAAAGCGGGTAGCGGATGAAGTATACCCATGCTTGTTACAGCCCCGCCAGTCATCACAACGACTTCGTCTGGAATGGGCAGCCCTACGATTCCGAGCCATAGAGTAAAGAATAATGCTGCATAGCCGTACTGTTCAATGATGGAAATTAAATATTCAACGTCCATACCCATTTACCCCCTTGCTTATGCTTTCTTCCGGCATACATAGACGAATGCGGGGGGAATGTTCATGGGCACAAACTTGATCTCTTCAATATCAAACCATTCACCTAACTGCTGCTTCATTTGTTTAGAATATTGAAAGGCGACGAACATTCCTCCATCTCTGAGCGATAGATGAATTTGCTCTACGATCTGATCTCGCATGGCTTGTGGGAAATTAAAAAAGGGTAGCCCGCTTATTATGCAGTCTAGCTGCTCAATTTCGGCATTTTTTATGGCAAGCTGAAGCTCACGTGAATCAGAATAACACAGATAATTCGGGAACCTTCTTTTTAGGCTCTGCTGCATGGTCTGATCCTTCTCGAACAGCAGCACCTTGGTTTGAGCTCTTGCGGCAGGAGAAATATATTGTGTAATCGCTCCTGTGCCAGCCCCAAGCTCGGCGACGGCATGAACTTCACTCCAAGGAATGGATTCAATCATTTTTTTAGCCAGAAATCTGGAGCTTGGTGTTATGCTTCCCACATATGTAGGTGAATGCAAAAATTTGAATAAGAACATAAATCTCTCGTGAACCAAATGACTAATACGGATCATGAACCGTTCCCCTTCTTTCAGTTTTCTGAATACGTTCGTTTATTCTCTGCTAAGAGTAACAAATTATCCCTATACTTACTCCTGTCTGGAGTAGGGTTCATATCCCCGCCCTGCGGCGGGGATTTTCCTTGACTATAGTCTAGGTCTTAGGAGGGGGATGATCATTCAGTTATCCTTCAGCGTATCCTCAGGCTATATTCAGTTTTGCTACCGATGAAAGGTAGGTGTACTGCTAAAAATTTATGTACACAGAGAGGGGACCTACTTTGTCACTATCCATTAACAGGCATCTAATCACGACTTCCTACGATCATTCGAATACGGTGAAGTCAAACGAGAACGGGTTAAATAACACGGCTCACACTACACACAGGAAATCTAACGATTCACTCGAATTGAGCAAGGAATTTGCAGAATACGCAGGAGGAATGCAGACACCGCTACCTACGGAAAACTACAGTAACGTTTACGACAGAAGCCAGGATACTTTTACACTAACTACGGACCAACAAAAAACGCTGTTGTCTGATCTGCAAAGTTATTTGACGTCTTCAAGTACGACTTCTGAAGCAGATGAATTCACCAACAGCACGAAAAACCCATTGGCTTCGATTAGTGACTTATTATCGGGTGTGGATCTTTCCACGGCAACGGATGAGGAGGTATCAGATCTATTTGATAAGGTAGCAGAAACGATTCAAAATAATCGTCCTGCACCGCCGCCTGAAGGGGGCCCATTCCAGCCAGAAGCTGATAGCAGTGGTCTGCCACCTATGATGCAAGCCATGGGCGGAATTATACCTCCATTTGCATGGAATATCCAGGAGACCTCCAACCAGGAGGATCATAGTACCTCATCTGAACAAGAGCTTACGATAGATGAAAAAAGATCCTTGCTGAGTGATCTGCAAAGCATCCTGAGCTCCAGTGCTGTATCCGGGTCGACCACTTTGGAGAATGATCCAGAAACAGATCTGCTCTCTGCCCTGAAAAACGCAATGGGAAATACTGACGAATCGAATGCGTCCGATGAAGAAATATCGGCTTTATTTGATAAAATCGCTAAGATTTTTGAGAAATCTGTTTCATCGTCATCGTAAGTACTTTTATAAAGGTGAGGATTTTGCCAAATCCTGAAAGGGGAAAATGATATGAATATTTCATCGACATCCAGCAGTTCTATGACTGCTGCAAGCACTTCATCTTCATCCAGTACTAACGATACAGCCAGCCTGGAAAAGCAAAAAGCTCAACTTGAAGCGGAATACAATAAAGTACAGCAGAGTAAGGATAATAAAGAAACAAAAGAAACGAAAATGAAGCAGATTCAGCAGCAGATCAAACAAATTGAAGCTCAAATTGCACAGCAAAGCTCTCAATCCAGCAGCACGTCAGCTGCAAAAGTGGAAAAGTCCGTTCCAAGCAACACAGAAGCGCCCCGTATCAACAATGCTAACAGCAGCGATATTACGGGCATTGGAAAATCACTGGATATTTCGATTTAAAGCATTTGTCACTGCTCGGGATAGTGCAACAGATGATAGATTTTTGAAGTTAGCAGGCTCTCCGCTCACCGGAGGGTCTGCTTTTTTAGCATTCAGCAAACCTTCAGTGAGCGCTCATTTTATTTTCAACCTGCTGTTCTAAGATGAATGTGTAGCCGATAAGGACAAGCATTGTACGCCCTATGAGCTACTCGACAACTTGTAGATACATCAAGTCCAAGCATACAGTTTCACCTAATTAAACTCTATGAAAAGGGATGATTGTAATGAAAAAGAAATTGAATGTTATGGCTACAGCTGTACTGCTGGCTTCCATTACTGCATCATACGCTTATGCCAGCTCATCGACAGACGATACGACCGAAGTTTCTACTTCGACGTCTGTAGCTGCCACTCAAGAGGACTCCTCTACAGCAACTTCTACAGCAACTTCTACAGACAGTAGCACCACAGATACCAGTGCAACGGTAGAGGCACCTCCTGAGGGAACACCCCCGGATGGCGAACCACCAAGCGGGAAACCGGGCGAAGGCTCGGACAGCTATACAGACAACGGCACGGCGAAGTACACACAAAGCGGTAAAAGTGTAACCCTGTCCAAGCAGACGATTGCAGCCGATCAGGCAGATCAGTCGATCGTCAAGGTAACTGACAGTGGCAAGTTAACACTTACCAAGTCCACCTTGTCTAAAAAAGGCGCAACATCATCGGATGATTACAGCAACTTTTATGGCCTGAACGCCGGAGTTTTGGCCGCTTCTGCCAGCACTATTCAGTTGTCGGATTCTACCGTTAAGACGGATGCCGATGGGGCCAATGCTGTTTTTGCAACAGGCGAAGGTTCTACCATTCATGTGAAAGATGTGACCATTCAGACCAGCGCCAATTCCTCGCGTGGACTGGATGCTACCTTGAAGGGAACGGTTAATGCAACGAATGTTAAAATCAAAACGGCTGGGGAGCATTCCGCCGCTATTGCGACAGACCGGGGAAATGGTACGATAAATGTAACCAAGGCAACAGGCAAAACGACAGGAAAAGGTTCCCCTGGTATCTATTCAACAGGCACTATCACAGTGTCCAATTCGGATTTAAAAGCAACCGGATCGGAAGCTGCCGTCATTGAAGGCAGAAACAGCATTACAGTTAATAACACCAGTCTGTCCGGAGATGTAGATCGTGGAGTCATGCTGTACCAAAGCTTCTCGGGCGATGCCGAGGTCGGAACCACCGTCTTTACGATGAATGGCGGTACATTGACAGCAAAAGCAGGTCCTATTTTTTACTCCACCAATACAGAAGCGGTGGTTAACCTGAAAGGGGCCACATTAAAAGGAAATACAGGCGTGCTGCTGAACGCTGCTGCGGATAGATGGGGGACCACAGGCTCTAACGGAGCTAATGTAACGCTTAACGCAGACAACCAAACATTGCCGGGCAGCATCACTGCTGACAAAATCAGCTCCATTACAGCTAACCTGAAAAACAAGACAACCCTGAAGGGGGCTATTAATCCAGAAAACACAGCCAAATCGGTTGACTTAACGCTGGACAAAACGAGCAAATGGGTCGTTACAGCGGATTCCTATCTGACCACTTTGACAGACAGTGATGCTAAACTCTCAAACATCGTAGATAACGGACACACGATTTATTATGATGCAAGTGCGAGTGCAAATAGCTGGTTGAACGGGGAGACGATTTCGTTGTCCGGCGGCGGCAAGCTGACTCCAGTCAGCAATTGATGAGCAGCTAGATGATAGAGGTCAGTCATTAAATCTATCCTCATAAAGCAGTTGCAGGTCTAACAACCCGGCAACTGCTTTTTACGTCTACTTAAGTATTTTGCATACATCCCTCCAAAGATCGCCCCTGAATCCAGACTTTCAAAAATGAAGTAAGTGACTAGGCATGCAAAAAAATATACAATATATAACAGTAGAACCCTGTTTTAATGACACATTGGAAAATTGGAGGATCTATGTCATGACGCTGAGAACTCAAATGAGTCGGAGCAGTAGAGATGAAGCGCGTTTGGTCAGAAACAAATTGATTGAATTTAATGCGAAACATGTACCTGCAGATATTCGAACCCAGTATGAAGAGATTAATCTTATTCTCAAAGATGAAGACGGCCAAGTCATTGGCGGCCTCCTAAGTGTACTGTGCTGGAACTGGGTAGAGGTTGATATTTTGTGGGTAGATCAGCGTTATAGAGGAGCGGGCTATGGCTCGCAGCTGCTTGGTGAAATCGAACAAATCGCTAAAGATAAAGGTTGTACGTTTATTCAGCTCAACACGTTTACTTTTCAAGCACCCGAATTTTATGAAAAGCATGGATACGAAGTGGTCGGTGTCATTGATGACGCTCCCCGAGGCTTTAAACACTATTATTACAAGAAAAATATCTACTGAGGCGTTGCCTTTAAAATCATAGGATTACAATTGTTTGACGAGGGACTGTGACAACTCGTAGCGATTGCGCTAGAGTAAGAGAAGAATGAATAAAGAAGGGTTTGATCGGATTGACCACGGAAGTGACACACAAATTATATACCATGTGTATGGTTCAGGACGGAACCAAGGTACTGCTCATTAACAGACCGGATAAAAAGGGTTTTCCGGGCTACATTGCCCCAGGAGGGAAAGTGGAGTTTCCAGAGAGTATTGTGGATGGGGCTATTCGTGAAGTGAAGGAAGAAACGGGATTAACGGTCAAGGAAATTGTATTTAAAGGAATTGACGAATATTGTGACCCGAGCCAAGGGCTGAGATACATGGTCTTTAATTATTTGGCTACAGCAACGGAAGGTGAACTATTGAATAATCCCCCCGAGGGAGAGCTGCTATGGGTGGATATGAAGGAGGCGCTCAACCTGCCGATGCAGGATTGGTTCAAGCGCAGATTTCCCTTGTTTTTCGAGCCGGGAACGTTCGAGAATAGTCTTGTGTGGCTGGCAGATACGGACGAAACCCTCGAAGCAACGATTAAAAATTATGGGGTATAGAGATGACGACGACGATTTATTTTTCATCTAATCGGCTAGGAGAGGTTACGGATAATCAATTGCAGAGGGTGCTGGATCGTTTCGATTTGGGGCGTCTGCTGTCTTCCGAAAAAACGGCAGAAGGAGTGATGGGACAAACCCTCTATATCTCCTCAACGGCTGGACAGTTTGTGTTAAAGGGAAACCCGCTCTTTTCGGGACAATGGGTGGAAGAAAGGTACATGGTGGAGCAGCTGCACAGACGGACTTCAATTCCTGTGCCGGCACCGTATCTGGTGGATGATGCCGAGGATATTTTCGGCTGGAGCTATGCTGTTATGCCACGTTTATACGGTGAGCACATACATACACTCGAACCGCAAGCCAAGCTGACTTCACTGGATAAACAGCAAATAGCTGAAAAGCTTGCTGTTGCCCTGCTGGAGCTTCATAGCTGGAAGGTTAAGACCAGTGGGGAGCTGGATACAACGACTCTGGCCATTCGCCCTTTTAAAATATCTTATCGGACTTGGTTGTATGAAAGAATTCGATACTGGCTAGAGGATGCCCAAAAATACTCGGACATTACTGCTCAGGATATGGAATGGGTAGAGGACATGTTGGAAGGCTCACGCCAAGCATTCGATCAACAGGAAGCGGCCACATTTGTGATGGGAGATTTTAAACCACAAAATGTTCTTGTGCAGAACGGGGAAAACGGCTGGAGAATTAGTGGACTTTTTGATTTTACGACAGCTTATTTTGGCGATGGGGTTACAGACCTTCCGAAGATAACTACCATGTATCTGGAAAACGGGGAGAAAGAGCTGGCCCAACATTTTCTTGCCGTTTACTTCGAAGGGATGAACGCCAAAGAAGGATTTATGGAGCGATTCCGGGTACATATGCTGCATCAACAAATTCTCAACTGGGGATGTGCCAAAGCGATGAAGCAAGTCACTTGGGATGACAAGCTCTCTTTTGCAGAATGGGCCCAAACATTCACGGACGTTGACATATTTAAATCATAGGCAGACCAATCAATCATATAAAGAGAAGGAAGTGAGTGGCATGCAAACCGTCCAATTGGTAGAGCCTGCTCGGGAATGGAGGGAAGCGTATCTTTCATTTTTTGAAGAATGGAAAAAGAGCCAGGAGCCAATGGTCGACTCCGAGAATATTACCTCCAGAAAAACAATTATCCGCAACGGCGGAATGCCGGATACAGATTACATAGAAGAAGACGGAAACCGTGTAAACCGGTTTTGGCTCGAATGATAGGCTGAACACGCTATAGATGCAGGACATGCTTGATTATGAAAACGGTTACAAATTGGAAAAAAATAAAAATTTAATGTATAAATTACAGGAGTGTTTCTGGACATCTAACATTTTTTAGGCGAGTACCGATAAAACAAAATATAATACCATTTTTTTGTATAAGGAGAATTTCAAATGAAAAGTAAAAGTTTTATGAAGGGAACAAGGGTACTCGTCAGTTTACTGGTAAGCTTGCAGGTGTTTACTTACTCAAGTATTTCTTTCGCTGCTCCAAACGAACTCCATGATATTGATGCCGGAATCGCTAATCTGAATTATGATCGCAACGAGGTCTTGAGTACAAAAGGCGATCAAATCAATAGCTTTGTTCCCAAAGAAGGCCGCCAAGCAAATGATAAATTTATCGTAGTTGAACGGACTAAAAATACGATCGCAACTTCACCCATGGATATCTCCATTGTTGACTCAATTGCAAATCGTACTTATCCAGGCGCTATACAGCTTGCAAATGAGGACTTTGTGAATAATCAGCCCAATCTGGTTATGACTGCCAGAAAACCGTTGGATATCAGCATTGATCTTCCTGGTTTAAAGAGTGAAAATACAATAACGGTTCAAAATCCAGCATACGGCAGCGTTTCTGGGGCCATTGCTCAACTCCTGTCGACCTGGGATGAAAAGTATTCCAGTACCCATACATTGCCTGCGAGATTACAATACTCGGAAGCTATGGTACACAGCGAAAGTCAAATTGCCAGTGCGCTGAATGTAAACGCCAAGGTGCTTGACAATACGCTTGGAATCGACTATAGCGCAGTAGCAAGCGGTGAGAAAAGGGTAATGGTTGCTGCTTACAAGCAAATTTTTTATACCGTAACCGCCGCTTCTCCCAACAATCCATCAGACCTGTTTGACGACAGTGTGACGTTTGCCGAATTAGTCCGTAAAGGGGTAAGTGATGAAACTCCGCCATTAATGGTATCCAATGTCGCTTACGGCCGAACTATTTACGTGAAGCTAGAAACGGATTCAAAGAGCAGTGATGTACAAACGGCATTTAAATTACTGCTCAAAGATCCTAGCATACAAGCTAGCGGAAAGTACAAGGACATCTATGAAAAAAGCTCTTTTACAGCTGTTGTATTAGGCGGAGATGCGCAAGCACATAACCAGATTGTCTCGAAAGACTACTCCGTTATTCAGGAAGTAATCAAGGACAATGCAGAATATAGCAGCAAAAATCCAGGTTACCCTATTTCGTATACCAGTGTTTTTTTGAAAGATAATTCCATAGCTGCGGTTCACAACAATACAGAGTATGTTGAGACGAAAACAACGGAATATACCAAAGGGAAAATCACACTTGACCATAGTGGCGCTTATGTGGCCCGCTTTGAAGTATCCTGGGATGAGTTTACATTTGATGAAAATGGGCAAGAGATCATTACTCATAAAACCTGGAAAGAAAATAGAAAAAATAAAACAGCGCATTACTCGACAGTGATCCCAATTCCGGCTAATGCCAAGAACATTAGAATTTTCGCCGAGGAGTGCACAGGGCTTGCCTGGGATTGGTGGAGAACCGTTATAGATGAGACTAACGTTCCGTTAACCAGCGATATAAAAGTATCCATTTGGGGAACGACATTATATCCTAAATCATCCATTAATCACTAGAAGAGCCCCCGCTTGTTCGCTTATTGTGGTATGGAATAAATAAAATGTGGCGAAAACTTATACATTCTTTACGTGTAAACGGAACCTGTCAGGCATCGACCTGACGGGTTATTTAATTAAGCAACAGCAAATATCAATAAAACTTTGACAGAAATAGATTCTGCTTATTTATGGATTGCTACTGGAAATCTCGTAATTGATGCCTTGGTTAGTCACGCTCTGAATAGATCATGGAATAAATTTTGAACATAATATCAGTATGAAAAAGCATTGCACGCGATA
The DNA here is from genome assembly GCF_000245715.1 of Paenibacillus sp. Aloe-11. Classification (NCBI taxonomy): domain Bacteria; kingdom Bacillati; phylum Bacillota; class Bacilli; order Caryophanales; family Paenibacillaceae; genus Paenibacillus; species Paenibacillus sp. Aloe-11. The sequence goes on from NZ_JH601050.1 coordinate 232,462, forward strand.
GTGCAGCAATCCCTGAACGGAGAATGAGGGAAAGCGGCAACCTCCGAAATTGTCATGTTTTTATTTCTTAATTGATATTGATAATTATTATCACCTATAATAGAAGCAGACAGATTACGCTAAGATAGGGAGAGTTGTAGAGTGACAGAGTCCTTGGAATTATATGATGTAACGATTATCGGCGGTGGTCCTGCCGGAATGTATACCGCTTTTTATAGTGGAATGAGAGATATGAAAACCAAGCTGATCGAAGCCAAGCATGAGCTGGGCGGACGGATGCGCATATACCCGGAGAAGATGATATGGGATGTTGGGGGAGTTACGCCGATTTTATGTGAAAAGCTGATCGACCAGTTGGAGCAGCAGGCGCGAACGTTTGAGCCTACGATTGTGCTGGGGCAGCAGATTACAGGCTTGGATCGGCAAGATGATGGAACCTTCCTGCTGACCTCTGCAACAGGGGAGCAGCATTGGACCCGTACCGTTATACTGGCAGTAGGCTATGGCATTCTCAAAATGGCCAAGCTGGAGATTGAAGGGGCCGACCGTTATGAGGTTACGAACCTGCATTATACCGTGCAGGAGCTTGAGCCGTTCCGGGGCAAGCATGTTCTGATTTCCGGCGGAGGCAATTCGGCGGTGGATTGGGCGAATGAATTGGAGTCTATTGCGGCGAGTGTGACCGTCGTACATCGGCGGGATCATTTTGGCGGACATGAGAAAAATGTAGCTCGTATGAAAACGTCTTCGGTCCAAGTCCTCACACCTTATGCAGTGAGTCAGCTACATAGCAGCAACGGAGAAACGATTGAGCAGGTCACGATCAGTCATGTAGAGACGGGTGAAACCCAGATACTGAATGTCGATGCTGTTATCGTGAATCATGGTCTGAAATCCGATTTCGGCCCGATTCGAGATTGGGGACTGGATATGGGAGAGTGGCATGCCCGGGTGAGTGAAAAGCTGGAAACGAATGTACCTGGGATTTTCGCCGCAGGTGATTTTGTCGAGTACGGAAGCAAGCTGTATCTGATTGCAGGTACGTTCACGGATGCTGCCCTTGCACTGAATAGTGCCAAGCTATACATCGACCCCTCAGCCGACAAGGCGGCTTATGTATCCTCTCATAATAGCCGTTTCAAGGAAAAGAACCGTGAGTTGGGTGTCTTGGAGTAGGCAACGGGAACAGGCTGAATATGAATAGAATAAGCAGGGCATAAAGGAGCTTCCAGGACCATTAGATGTGGTTCTGGAAGTTTTTATATACATTTTTTGAGTTCAGCCTATATAGTAGATATGGAACTGCTGATGAGGATATGTATGCTTTGAAACATTATATTAGCCTGCCATGGAATGTATGGCGGGATCGGAAGGTGACCTATGGAAAAACGAACAGAGCAACATGCAGCTGTTATGGCAGATATTATTCAAAAGGCTGAACACTTTGTACAGCAGCAGCTGGAGCATGATCACAGTGGTCACGATTGGTTTCATATTGACCGGGTAAGAAAGCTGTCCCTTGCCATTGCTGCCCAAGAGGGCGCAGATTCGTTTGTTTGTGAGCTGGCTGCCCTGCTGCATGATGTAGCAGATGAAAAATTAAATGATTCCAAACAAGCGGGGCTGGATAAAGTTGAGCAGTGGCTGCGCCTGCACGTAAGTGATTCTGGAGTTATCACGCACGTGATGACTATTATTGCGACAATGTCGTACAATGGTGGCCAAAATCCGCCGATGGAAACACTGGAGGGGCAGGTTGTACAGGATGCAGACCGATTGGATGCTCTTGGAGCGATCGGTATTGCAAGAACCTTTATGTATGCAGGCTCAAAAGGCACTATGATGCATCACCCGGATAAAGATTTTTCACAGCACGACTATCGTGCCGCAGGCAAAAGCGCCATCTACCATTTTTACGAAAAGCTGTTGAAGCTCAAGGATTTAATGAATACTGCTTATGGCAAACAACTGGCGATGACCCGGCATCAGTGGATGGAGATGTACCTGGAGCAATTCTACAGAGAATGGAATGTGGATGATATCAAAAAGGGAGGAGAAAACATTTTTTGATAAATATTAGAAAAATTATTGCAATAGAGTGATTTCTCTCCTACTATTGATAATAGTTATCATCGATAATGATAACTATTATCAATAATTTTAAGTATATAGAGGGGAGTCATTCAGGTTATGAAGAAATTTGCAGTAGGGGTGTGTACCCTATTATCGGCAAGTTTGCTGTTGACGGCATGTGGTGGAAAGGGACAGGAGGCGAATCGCTCGGTACAAAGTAATACCAATGCATCGACGCAGACGTCCGTTTCCGATCAAGCGAGTAGCAAGACTATTACATATCTTGATAAAACGTACCAACTGACCAAGACGGACCATATTATTGTAGCTAGTTTGGAAGCGATGGAAGATGCGGCTGTCCTGGGAGTAAAGCCGACTGGGGCGGTCACTTCAGGAGGGATGTTCCCTAAATATATGGAAAAAGCGATGGAAGGAGCTGCAGATGTCGGTGACCGGATGCAGCCTAGTGCTGAAGCGATCCTGAAGCTGAAGGCGGATGTGATTCTGGGCAGTTCCAAATTTCGGCCAGCGGTGGCAGAACAGTTGGGTAAGGTCGCTACATTGATTCCAGTATCTCACATTTCAACGAACTGGGAAGCGAACCTGCTAATGATGGGACAGCTTACGGGCAAAGAGGCAAAAGCGGAGGAAATACTGAGCAAGTACAAGCAAGACGTGGAGGCAGCCCAACAAAAACTCAAGCCATTATGGGAAAACAAAAAGGTGCTTATGGTGCGGATTCGTACAGGCAATCTGTATGTATATCCTGCTAATGTGTATTTCAATCCTTCGCTGTATGTTGATCTGGGAGCCAAGGTGCCGGAAGAGTTGAATGGAGTCAAAGCACAAGAGGCGGTTTCCCTGGAGAAATTGGCTGATATGAATCCGGATTATCTTTTCGTGCAGTTTTCAGAAGGAGAAAACAAGGACCAGCCGCAGGCCTTGGCTGATCTTGAAAAGAATCCGATCTGGAACAGTATTAATGCCGTTAAAAATGAAAAAACATTCGTCAACATTGTAGATCCCAATGCTCAGGGCGGCACCTCATGGAGCAAAATCGCCTTTTTGGAAGCGGCTGTAAACCGACTTTCGCAGTAAAGGAAGGAACATGGGAAAAAAGCTGATTTCTCCTTACCTTGTCATCTTCATTGCCCCCTTGTTTATCGTTTTAACGGTGCTGCTTTCTGTGATGTACGGAGCTAAAACGATAGGATGGGAGACGATAATTGCCGCCTTTTTCCATTTTGATGCCGGAAATGTGGATCATCAGGTTGTTTTAAGCTCGCGTCTGCCCAGAGCAGTCGGCTCTATATTGATTGGTGCCTTTCTCGCTATTTCAGGTGCCATTATGCAAGGGATGACGCGAAACTTTCTGGCTTCACCCTCTATTATGGGCGTGTCGGATGGGGCTGCGTTTGTGATTACACTGATGATGATTTTGGCACCGAACTCCACTTCCATGAGCCTGATCGTCAGTTCTTTTGTGGGATCAGCCCTGGGGGTAGCAGTTGTATTTGGTTTAGCCTGGATGATCCCCGGTGGCCTTGCTCCTGTTCGCATGGCTATTCTGGGAACGATCATTGGCACGTTTTTAAGTAGCCTGTCGGCCATTCTTTCCATTTATTTTAATGTATCGCAAAATGTAAGCTTCTGGTTTAATGCCCGTCTGCACCAAATGGACCCCGGACTTATTCAACTGGCTATTCCTTTTGCCATGGTGGGAATTGTGGGGGCGATGCTGCTTGCCAAGTCCATTACACTGTTGTCGCTGGGTGACGAAGTCGCCACAGGCCTGGGACAACGGACACTGCCAATCAAGCTGGGGGCCATGCTCTGCGTTGCATTGCTGACGGGTGTTTCTGTGGCGTTGGCAGGGAAGATTGCTTTTGTGGGCTTATTGATTCCGCACATCACCAGATATGTAATCGGAGTGGATTATCGGTGGGTCATTCCATGCTCTGGCTTGATCGGTGGCGTTTTTTTGGGCATGTCTGATGTGTTGAGCCGTTTTCTTAATTATCCGTTTGAAACGCCCATTGGTGTGGTTACCTCGGTCATTGGCATCCCGTTCTTTCTGTATTTAATACGCAGAAAAGGAGGGGGAGAGCATGCGTAAAATCAGTGCGATGCGGCTGTGGCTCGTTCTGACAGGCGGAGCTTTGCTTATTTTAGCGGCCGCCTATATTAGTCTGACTCATGGAGAGTTCGACATGACCCTTCAGGAAGTGGTTCAGACGCTGTTCCGTACCAACCCTACTCCGCAGATGGATTTGGTTATTTTTGATTTTCGACTACCGCGTATTGTGATTGCGGCCTTGGTCGGTCTGGGGCTCGGGATTGCTGGAGCAGCGGTACAGGGGGTTACACGGAACGGCTTGGCCGATCCCGGTATTTTAGGCATTAATGCAGGTGCGGGGGCGGCAATCGTTATCTTCATGTTCTTTTACCAAGGACAAATGGAGACGACGGGCTGGACTACAGCCCTGGCTATGCCTTTTTTTGGCCTAATTGGAGGCTTGGCGGCTGCGCTGCTAATCTATTTATTTGCCTGGAAAGCAGGACGTCTTGATCCGCAGCGTCTGCTTCTCGTGGGTATCGCGATTGGCTCCGGCTTCGGTTCCTTGACCTTATATCTGTCGCTGAAGATGAAAGCCACGGATTTTGAGATGGCGACAGTATGGATGTCGGGAAGTATTTGGAGTGCTGATTGGAAGCTGGTTGCCGCCGTCATTCCTTGGCTGGTCATTTTAGTCCCCGTCATTTGGCTAAAATCGTATGTTCTGGATCTATTTCAATTGCATGAAAATACGGCCCAAAGTCTCGGTGTTGCGACCGAAAGGGAAAAGTCCGTTCTCCTGTTGTCCAGCATTGGACTGGTTAGTGCCTGTGTGTCTGTTTCGGGGGGAATCGGTTTTGTAGGCTTGTTGTCCCCTCATATTGCCAGAAGGCTGGTTGGACTTCATCATCGTCATGTCATTCCCGTATGCGGTATGGTGGGGATGGTGCTGGTACTATTGTCTGATTTTGTGGCCAAAACGGTGGTCGCGCCTGCGGAAATTCCCGTTGGGCTGATTATTGCGGTGATCGGAGTCCCTTATTTTGTAGTCTTGCTTATGAAAAAAACGGCCTGATTCCATTTTTAGTTAAGGGTCCAAAGGAGGTTATTCCCATCAAAAACCAATTTGTTCGAAGTCATGGTTCCAGCGATGCTGACGCACTTGTGTACATTCCCCACAGTCAGCATCGAGTGATGCGCTCGCGCATTGAAAACCGTGAATATCATATTTTTATAGCCATTCCTGTCGAGGAGCCTCCTGTGTCCGGTTATCCTGTTATGTATGTGCTGGATGCCAATTCTATTTTTGGAACAATGGTGGAAGCGGTGCGTGTTCAGGGCAGACGGCCTGATAAAACGGGCGTTGTTCCAGCTATCATTGTCGGTATAGGCTACCCGACTGAGGCACCGTTCCATCCTTCTCGATATTACGATCTTACATTGCCAGGAACGGAAGTAGAGCTTCCCGTAAGACCAAACGGAGAAGCATCTATGGAAAGCGGGGGAGCCGAGGAATTCCTATCGTTTATTGAAGATGAGCTAAAGCCTGAGATGGAGCGTGATTTTCACATCGACCGCAGCCGACAGACGATCTTCGGACATTCATTGGGGGGCCTGTTCGTATTACATACCCTGTTTACAAGACCCGACTCTTTTCAGGCTTATGTGGTGGGAAGCCCCTCTATTCACTGGGGCGGGAGAGCCCTTATGGAGGAAGAGCAACACTTTTTAGCCTCCACAGCTCAGGAGCAGCGGAATACAAGGCTGTTAATTGGGGTGGGAGAGTTGGAAGCAGGACATTCGAGTGGTATGCAGGAAAAGGCCAAGGAACTTGCCGAGCGCTTAACAAATGTGAAGGATTCGGGCTTGCATGTAGAATTCCGTGAATTTGCAGATGAAGGCCATATATCCGTGTTGCCGGTACTGGTGAGCAGAGCTGTTCGTTTTGCTTCGGTTTGTCACTAAAACTATAAAAAGGACCAAAAAACGAAGATATCTAAAGGAATATAGAGCATAAAAAGGGATAAAATTCAAAAAAACCTTCTCCAATGTTGCCAGGAGAGGGTTTTTTTGAATTGATAATTTGCCTGAATGTATAAATATGGGCTAAAACAGACGATTTTCAACATTGACTGTAATTGATGGTTTAGTTATCATATTTTGTAACTTGTCATTGATAATGATTATCATTATTAATGATTTAAATTCAAAATGAATGACGATTACAGCAGAAACTGGGCATTAAACTGCTTCTTTTGATTTCGCTGGAAAGGATGGAATGAACATGAGTGATGACGGAATACAGGGGAAGGTAGCTCTGGTGACAGGTGCCGCCCAAGGTATCGGTGCTGCTGTGGCGCGTTCTCTGGCCGAGCTGGGAGCAACCATTGCCGCTGTAGACCAGAATACGGAGGGTGTGAGCAGGCTGGTGGACGAGCTGGTGCGTGACGGCTATCGCGCAACGGCATTTCCCGTCGATGTCAGCCATCGTGCGGCTATCGACGAGACGGTGGAACAGATTGAGCATCAGCTCGGGCCAGTCGGCATTTTGGTGAATGTTGCAGGTGTGCTGCGAATGGGGCAAGTAGACACGCTCCGTGACAGCGACTGGACAGAAACCTTTGCTGTAAACACAAACGGTGTCTTTTACATATCCCGGGCTGTGGTGAAGCATATGATCCCCCGCAAATCGGGTTCGATTGTCACGGTGGGCTCCAATGCGGGAGCTGTGCCTCGTATGTATATGGCAGCTTATGCAGCTTCAAAGGCTGCTTCGGCAATGTTTACCAAATGCTTGGGATTGGAGGTTGCCTGCCATCACATTCGCTGTAATGTGGTGTCCCCAGGCTCTACGGAGACAGAAATGCAGCGTTCCCTGTGGTCTGATGAGAATGGTGCACAGGCAGCTATTGACGGATCGCCGAACGCTTACAAGGTTGGCATTCCACTGCAAAGGCTGGCTGATCCGGCAGATATCGCGGCGGCTGTTGTTTTTCTTGCTTCGGACAAGTCACGTCATATAACGATGCATGATTTGCGCATTGATGGAGGGGCTACTTTAGGTGTCTGAGTGGAGTACAGCAGTTTTGTATGGAAATAGATAATGGCAATCGTAACAGAAAACAATTGAAAAAGGGGGCAATTGAACGTATGAAATCCAATACTGCGTTTGAAGTGCAAGCGACTCAGTTGCTAAAAGATTACAAGCCAGGCTCTTCCTTCTTTTTTGCGTCACCTAGCCGGACTTTACTGGCTCAAGGTACGTTAGGAGCATTGCCGCATGGGGATGCAAGCGATACAGAGGGCGGATTGGCCGAGCGTGTAGCCACGCTGCTCGAGAGTGTGCGTCAGTCCCACGGTGGACATCCGATTGTGGTGGGAGCTATTCCCTTTGATGATTCACGGGCAGCACAGCTGCTGGTTCCGGCGGAGACTCGATGGGCAGGGCCGCTTCATTCTAACTCAACGAACTGGCACTCCGAGAATGGGAAAGCTGTTGGTTCGGCGAATGTTGCCGACAGTGTGAACCCGGTGAAGCTTGGGCAGGCTCCGGACTACGGTATTCGTTCCGTACCCGAACCGTCGGAGTTTGTACAAGGGGTGGAACAGGCCCTGAAATATATTGCGTCCGGGGAGCTGAACAAAATCGTGCTGTCCAGAACGCTACAGCTGGATACTTCGGAACAAGTAGACGTTCCTAGTTATTTGCATAATTTAGCCAGACATAATACCAAGGGCTATACCTTCGCTGTTGATTTACCTGCTTTGGAGGCGGAAGAAGCAGGTTCGGACAGGGCTGATGTCGGTGTGGAACAGCGAACACTGATTGGAGCCAGCCCCGAACTGCTCGTTTCCCGAGAGGGACTGCATCTGACGGTTAATCCGCTGGCTGGCTCTGCACCTCGCAGTGATGATCCTGTCGAAGATAAGCTACGGGCTGCGGCATTGCTGGAATCAGTCAAGGACCGGCATGAGCACGCGGTAGTCGTTGAAGCGGTGGCCTTGGCACTCAGACCGCTATGCCGGAGACTGGATGTGCCGCAGGAGCCTTCGCTGATACAAACAGAGACGATGTGGCATCTTTCGACTGAAATTACGGGAGAATTGTCGGATTTGTCGGTTTCATCTCTGGCCGTTGCCCTGGCGCTGCATCCTACGCCAGCCGTATGTGGTTCGCCTACAGAGCAGGCCAAAAAAGTTATCCGGGATATCGAATCGTTTGATCGGGGCTTTTACACGGGGATTGTTGGATGGTGTGATGCAGCGGGAGATGGAGAATGGGTGATTACGATCCGTTGTGCAGAAGCTGCAAAGCATTCCTTGCGTTTGTTTGCGGGGGCAGGCATTGTGGCGGCTTCAAACCCGGAAGACGAACTGGCGGAAACAGCAGCCAAGTTTGGAACCATGCTTCAGGCATTGGGACTGAAGCATGAATAATGAGAACGATACAGAAAGAGGAGGAATATCATGATGTTGCCCGGATGCCCTACATGGCCGCAGGAATTTGCCGAGCGTTACCGGAAGGCAGGCTACTGGGAGGGAGTGACCTTTGGAGAAATGTTGCGGGAGCGTGCAGTATCGCAAGGTGACCGGACGGCAGTGACAGACGGTCAAAAAAGTACAAGCTACCGTGAATTGGATGAAAAAGTAGATCGGCTGGCAGCTGGATTTTACCAATTGGGAATTAGACCGACGGATCGGGTCATCGTTCAGTTGCCAAATATCACGGAGTTTTTTGATGTATGCTTTGCGCTGTTCAGATTGGGGGCGCTGCCCATATTCTCACTTCCGGCTCATCGCAGTAGCGAGATTGCCTATTTTGCTGAATTTTCCGAGGCGGTCGCTTATATCATTCCAGATGTATATTCGGGCTTTGATTATCGTGGACTGGCCAGAGAGGTACAAGCCAGAGCGGCAACCCTGCGTCATGTCATTGTCGTAGGCCAGCCGCAGGAATTTACACCTCTATCCGGATTGTATATCGAGCCCGATCAGTCGTTACCCCAGGTGCTTTCGGGGAATATTGCCTTTCTCCAGCTTTCCGGCGGGAGTACAGGCTTGCCCAAGCTGATTCCAAGGACACATGATGATTATATTTACAGTCTGCGAGGGAGTGTTGAAATATGTGGCCTGGACGAAAAAAGCGTATATTTAGCCGCGCTTCCGATGGCTCACAATTATCCGCTCAGTTCTCCGGGTGTCTTCGGAACCTTGTATGCGGGAGGCAAAATTGTACTTGCGCCTACGCCGAGTCCAGATGATGCCTTTCCATTGATTGAACAGGAGCAAGTGACGATTACTGCCTTGGTCCCGCCGCTTGCGCTGGTATGGCTTGATAGTGCTTCGTCGAGAAGCTGTGATTTGTCCAGTCTTCAGGTGCTTCAAGTAGGGGGGGCCAAATTCAGTGAGGAGGCTGCTCGTCGGATAAAGCCGGAACTTGGGTGTACCCTGCAACAGGTGTTTGGTATGGCGGAGGGGCTGGTCAATTATACCAGACTGGATGATCCGGAGGATATCATTGTAGCAACTCAGGGACGTCCCATTTCAATCGACGATGAAATTAAAATATTGGATGATGAGGACAAGGAAGTGGCACCGGGAGAGCTAGGCCATTTGCTTACACGCGGACCTTACACGATTCGGAGTTATTATAAGGCGGAGCAGCATAATGCGCGAGCATTTACGCGGGATGGATTTTATCGTACGGGCGATTTGGTGAGGTTGAGTCCCGATGGCAATGTGATTGTGGAAGGCCGAGCCAAGGATCAAATTAACCGGGGCGGGGAGAAGGTGGCAGCTGAGGAGATTGAAAATCATTTGCTGGCCCATCCTGGTGTGCATGATGCAGCGATTGTAGCCATGCCTGACGAATATTTGGGTGAACGCTCCTGCGCTTTTATTATCCCGTATGAGATGGTGCCGACCGTGCCGGAGTTGAAGAATTTTCTGCGTGAACGTGGTTTGGCGGCATACAAAATTCCTGACCGAATTGAGTTTGTATCAGCGTTTCCACAGACCAGTGTAGGCAAGGTTAGTAAAAAAGCATTACGGGAAATGATTGCACAGCAGTTATCATCTGCACCTGAACTAAGTTGAGACATAACGAAGAGCAAGAACACATAAAGCAAGTCAGATATGCGGAATGAATCGAAAAATGAAAGGAAGCGATATGATGGCTATTCCTCCAATTTCAGCTTATCCGATGCCGGGTGCTTCGGATTTGCCCCAAAATAAAGTGGCATGGCGGCCTGATCCCGGACGTGCAGTGCTGTTGATTCATGATATGCAGCAATATTTTGTTACCGCTTTTGAGGCTGGACAATCTCCAGTCAAGGAGTTGATCGCTAACATCCAGCTGTTGAAAAGCCACTGTCAGCAGCTTGGGATACCTGTAATCTATTCGGCGCAGCCGGGAGGCCAGGCTTCGGAGAAAAGAGGGCTACAGCAGGACTTTTGGGGCAAGGGAATGGATGATGGACCTGTTCAAAAGGAGATTGTGAACGAGCTTGCCCCTTCGGATCAGGATATGGTTTTGACGAAATGGAGGTATAGCGCATTTCAAAAAACCAATTTAGACGAACTATTGCGGCAATATCATCGCGATCAGATCATGATTACCGGTATTTACGCACATATTGGCTGTCTAATGACCGCGACCGAGGCATTTATGAAGGATATACAGCCTTTTTTTGTAGCTGACGCCTTGGGGGACTTTTCACTGGAATACCACAAAATGGCCCTGACTTACGCTGCCGAGCGTTGCGCAGTTACGATGCTGACCTCCCCCTTGATTGACGAGTTGGAGACTACGAAGGGGTCAGCAACGGAAGGTGCTCAGGCGCAAAGTGGAAATATGGCTACAGCTCAGACAGGCATAGCTGACCAGAAGCCTGGTGAAAGAGAAAGCGCGGCAAAGGCTTCAAAATTAGCAATGGCTGAAAAGGAAGTGACTGCGGCTCCGCAGTTAACTGAACAATTGGTACGCGAGCAGGTTGCAGGATTGCTGCAGGAATCGCCGGAAGGATTGGCTGCCCACGATAATCTGATGGATAGAGGACTGGATTCAATTCGTATGATGAGTCTTGTGGAAAAATGGCGCCGCTACGGGGCAAAGGTGACGTTCGTGGAGTTGGCTGAACGTCCGACACTTGCTGATTGGTGGAAGCTATTGTCTTCGCGAACTAGGGAGTCGCTTCCTAATCTAGACTATTTTTCCCTTTAAAGGAGGGGTTGTGTATGCCCAAGCATCAGGATATTCGTCTTCCTTTGTCGGGAGCGCAAGCGGGTATTTGGTTTGCCGAGCAAATGGATTTGCAAAATCCGGCCTATAATACCGGTGAATACATTGAAATTCACGGGGCAGTCGATCCCGATTGCTTTAAGGAAGCACTTCGTCGCACGATAGCAGAGGCAGAATCACTGCATTTGCGGTTCGGAGAGGATGAGGATGGACCCTGGCAGGTGATTCAGCCTGCGCGGGAATGGACGCTACACCAAATCGATGTGAGCGCAGCTCCTGATCCTCGTAAAGCTGCTGAAGGCTGGATGAGGGATGATCTGCTCAAGCCAATTGATCTTGCCCAAGGGCCGCTGTTTACACAGGCATTGTTCCGGACAGGTCATCATCAATTTTTCTGGTATCAGCGTGTTCATCATATTGCACTCGATGGCTTTGGCTTTTCGCTCATAGCGCAGCGGGTGGCTCAATTGTACACATCTTTAGCGGAAGGCCGCTTTGAAGAAGAGGGTCGCTTTCCGCGATTTAGTCAACTATTGGAGGAAGATTCGGCCTATCGAGCTTCGGAGAAGTTTGGACAGGAGCGTGAATTTTGGAACAAACGCTTTGCCGATGGATTCGAGGTGGTCGGTTTAGCAGACCATGCGACGAGAAAGTCCGGACATGCAGCTTCGAAAGAAGTGACGGTTGGGGGTTTCATACGCCATACAGCATACGTCACCTCTGCGGAGCGTGAACGTCTTCGAATGGCTGCAGAACGTCTCAACGTGAGCTGGCCGAATTTAATCTTGGCGGCAATGGCTATTTATATTCACCGGCTCACAGGTGCACAGGACGTTATACTTGGTTTGCCGATGATGAACCGATTAGGCTCAGCCTCGCTCCGTGTGCCGGGTATGGTGATGAATCTGCTGCCGCTGCGTTTGTCCGTTCAGCCAGAGATGAAGATAGCCACATTGCTCCGCCAATTGGTACAGGAGCTGGGTGAGATACGGCGTCATGCAAACTACAGGCATGAGGAGCTGCGGCGTGATCTGCGCTTGCTTAGTGAAAACAGGAGATTGTTTGGTCCATTGGTCAATATTATGCCATTTGACTATGAGCTGAATTTTAGCGGTTCTCGCGGAACTACACATAACCTGTCGGCAGGCCCGGTTGATGATCTGTCCTTGAATGTCTATGACAGGTCGGACGGATCTGGATTGCGCATAGATTGGGATGCCAACCCTGCTATGTATAGCAAACGGGAAATAGAAGAGCATCAACAGCGTTTCTTGCAGTTGCTTACCAAGGTCGCAGCTTCGGAACCAGAACAGCCGATTGGACAAATCGATCTCCTGCTGCCTGCGGAGCGTCAGCTTATACTGGAGGGCTGGAATCGTTCTTCCCGTCCGATGCCAGTTGCTTCCTTACAGGAAATGCTACAGCAACAGGCAGAACTTAGACCTGATGCTGTAGCTGTGGAATGTGGCAACGACATGGTACTTAGCTATAAGGAGCTGAATCAGCGGGCGAACCGATTGGCCCATTGGCTGATTGCTCATGGGACAGGACCTGAGCAGGTCGTTGCCCTGATGCTCCCACGCTCCGTCAACATGGTTATAGGGATGCTGGCTGTGCTTAAAACGGGCGCGGCTTATGTTCCACTGGACCCTGATTATCCGCAGGATCGTGTTGCTTATGTGCTGGAGCATGCGTCTCCAGTCTGCATTTTAACAAATTTTCAAGTAGCGGATCGCATTCCGACAGAGATTTCTGTGCCACGTATGCTTTTGGATGGAGGAAGCGGCCAAGAGGATTTGACAGCCGTTTTGAACGGACACAGCAATGAATGTTGCGCAGCCTACCCGGATACGAATCCTACGGATCGCGAACGTGTTCAGCCTCTATCCACGGACCATCCTGCGTATATGATTTATACCTCTGGCTCGACAGGCAAGCCGAAGGGAGTCGTTATTACTTTCAAGAGCCTGACGAATTTTTTGCTCGCCATGCAGGATCAATTCAGGTTGCATGAACAGGATCGATTGTTGGCGGTTACGACGATATCCTTTGATATCTCTGGGCTGGAAATTTATTTGCCCTTGCTGAATGGTGCACAACTGATTATTGCCCGGAAGGAAACCGTTCAGGAGCCATCTGCTTTGGCCGAGCTGATTAACCGTTCACAGCCTACCCTGATGCAGGCGACGCCTACGCTGTGGCATGTGCTGGCAACAGAACATGCAGAGTCTATTCGGGGCTTGCGGGTGCTGGTTGGAGGCGAGGCTCTGCCAGAGGAATTGCTGCATACACTCCAGCGTCTGGATTGCCGCATTACGAATCTGTATGGTCCCACCGAAACGACGATTTGGTCTACCGCAGCTTCCATCGAAAAAGAGGACACGGGAATACCAACTATCGGCAGACCTATCCGCAATACGCAGGTATATGTGCTTGACGGTAGTCTTCAGGCAGTTCCGGCAGGGGTAACAGGGGACCTGTACATTGCCGGGGATGGGCTGGCTCGGGGATATTACGGCCGCCCGGATTTGACAGCAGAGCGTTTTGTAGCCAATCCGTTTGGTCCTCCGGGGAGTCGTATGTATCGAACTGGAGATTTGGCCCGCTGGAGATTGGATGGATCTCTTGAATACGGGGGGCGTGCGGACCACCAGATTAAAATTCGCGGCTTCCGCGTAGAACTGGGTGAAATTGAAGCTGTTTTGGCGCGGCATTCCGATGTAGCTCAGGTTTCTGTGATTGTCCGTGAGGACCGGGAGGGTGATCAGCGGCTGGTTGCCTATATCGTACCGAACGCTGCTACAGCAACGTTGGTGCTAACCGGAGCCGAGACAGAGACGATTCAGCAGAAGCCGGGTAAGCCATCGGTACAAAGCGAGCAATCTGATCAAAAAGCACTTAACGAACAAAAAGCACCTGCCGAACCAGCTGGATATCAAAGTATAAGAGGGGGCTTGGGGTCATCGCCTCATCGTTTGCATTCACTGGCGTTACGTGAATTTGCTGCTGCGAGCCTGCCTGATTATATGATACCCTCAGCGTTTGTGATGCTGGAGTCCTTGCCGCTCATGCCTAACGGGAAGCTGGACCGTAAGGCATTGCCTGCCCCTGTTATGGATAAGGATTTCCACGCTCGTACTCCCAGAACACCGCAGGAAGCCATATTGTGTGACCTGTTCGCAGAAGTGCTGGCACTACCGAAAGTTGGTATTGATGACAGTTTCTTTGATCTGGGGGGGCACTCGCTGCTTGCCGGACGCTTGATGGCCCGAATCCGTGAGATATTCGGGGTAGAGCTGAATATGGGCAGCCTGTTTGAAACTCCTACGGTTGCCAGCTTTGCGGAACGACTGGATCATGGGCAGAGCTTAAGGCCCTCATTGCTTCCAGCCGTACGTCCACAACGTATTCCCCTCTCCTTCGCCCAGAGTCGATTATGGTTCCTGCATCGGATGGAGGGACCAAGCCCTACATATAATATCCCACTCGTTATCCGTATGTCGGGGGATGTAAATGTGGAGGCACTTCAAGCCGCCTTGGGAGACGTCGTGGCCCGCCATGAGACGCTGCGTACGATTTTTCCAGATGTGCAAGGTGTATCGCAGCAGGTCATTCTGGAAACACAGCAAGCTTGGCCTCTCCTGCGTGTGACGAAAATCTGTGAGACAGAGCTGCCACATTTACTTGCAGAAGGGTCCCGTTACTGCTTTGATCTTGCAGTGGAGCCGGCTTTGCGAACGGAGCTATTCACGCTGTCTGCTGACCGGCATGTGCTGCTCGTGCTGCTGCACCATATTGCCGGAGATGGCTGGTCGCTGAATGCACTCACAAGTGATTTGGCTACAGCCTATGCTGCACACATTGAGCGTTATGCACATACGGCGGAACAACCCGGGCAGCCTGAAAGTATAACACCGGTGTTGCCGAAGCTGCCTGTACAATATGCAGATTATGCACTATGGCAGCAGGAATTGCTTGGCAAGGAGAACGAAACCGACAGTCTGATGAACAAGCAGCTTGCCTATTGGCATAACGCATTGAAAGGCCTGCCGGATCAAATAGACCTGCCTACAGACTATCCGCGTCCTTCCGAGGCGAGCTACCGGGGGGATACCGTTGCATTGCGGATAGCTCCCGAATTGCATGAGCAGTTGCTGCGTTTGAGTCGTAAAAGTCGGGCCAGCCTGTTTATGGTGATGCAGGCCGGGCTCGCCGCATTGCTGACCCGATTGGGAGCAGGGACGGATATCCCGGTGGGCAGTCCGATAGCGGGACGCAACGCAGAGGGACTGGATCAACTCGTGGGCTTGTTTATCAACACGCTGGTACTTCGTATTGACACATCGGACGACCCTGCTTTCCGGGAGCTGTTGGAACGGGTCCGTCGTACTTGTCTGGATGCGTATGAACATCAGGATGTACCCTTCGAGCGCCTCGTAGAGATGCTGAACCCAACACGCTCCAGATCGAGACATCCATTGTTTCAGGTGATGCTTGCTCTACAAAACACCCCTGATCTTGAATTGCCATTACCGGGTGTGGAAACTCAGTTGCAATTGGCCAGCGTGGGTGCAGCGAAGTTTGATCTGACGGTGGAGCTGCGAGAATGTCGGACTGCAGACGGGCGGCCTGATGGAATCGAGGGCTGGATCGAATACAATACCGATTTATTTAAAAGGGAAACGATAGAGGCTATGAAGGTACGGCTGGAGCGGCTATTGGCAGCTGCGGCGGCTAATATGGAAGAACCGATAGGGGCCCTGGATATTCTGGGACCAGAGGAACGACACGAAATTCTCGTGAAGTGGAACGGTGACACGAACGCGAGCACTTGTCTTAACCAAGCGTCTACCTCGAGCTTGCCTGTTTTATTTGAACAACAGGCTGCCCGTACCCCGGGAGCTGTTGCAGTTTCATACGAAGGCAACCAGCTAAGTTATGAGGAACTGAACGCGCGTGCCAATCGACTGGCGCATCTGCTGATCGCACGTGGTGCAGGTCCAGATCGCATTGTGGCACTGGCGCTTCCCCGGTCACTGGATATGGTCATTGCGTTGCTGGCTGTGCTTAAATCGGGCGCCGCCTACTTGCCGCTAGATCCTGATTATCCGGCAGACCGTCTCGCCTATATGCTGGAGGATGCTGCACCTGCTCTGATGATTACCAGCATTCACGTGACAATATCCTCAACTTCGGCCACAAGCACGGTGTTCCCGATTGTACTGGAGGATGCTCAGATCAATAAGGAGCTGCAGTCATATCCTGACCGCAACCCGGTGGATGCAGACCGTCTGAAGCCTTTGTTGCCGCTTCATCCTGCCTATATTATTTATACATCCGGTTCTACTGGAAAACCAAAGGGTGTAGTTATTCCCCATCAAAATGTTGCGCGTTTGTTCGATTCGACGCAGCACTGGTTTCATTTTGGTCCGTCGGATGTATGGACTCTGTTCCACTCCTATGCGTTTGATTTTTCAGTATGGGAAATTTGGGGACCGTTGCTTCATGGAGGCCGTCTTGTCATTGTGCCGTATACTGTCAGTCGTTCTCCGGAGCAGTTCCTGCAATTGCTGGTGGACGAGGGCGTAACGGTGCTCAATCAGACACCTTCGGCTTTTTACCAACTGATGCAGGCTGATCTTGAACAGCCTGCCCTTTCGCAAAAGCTGGCGTTGCGCTATGTGGTATTTGGTGGTGAGGCCCTGGAGCTGGGCCGGTTGACTGCATGGTATGAGCGTCATGCAGACGATGCCCCTACCTTGGTGAATATGTATGGGATTACGGAGACGACTGTACATGTCAGCTACATTGCGTTGGACCGTGATATGGTGGCTGTAAAAGCGAACAGTCTGATTGGGCGTCCCATCCCCGACCTGCGGGTGTATGTACTGGATCATCGATTCCAGCCTGTCCCGCCGGGTGTAACGGGTGATTTATATGTCGCCGGTGCTGGATTGGCACAAGGCTATTTGGGAAGACCCGCTTTGACGGCAGAGCGTTTTGTAGCCGATCCGTACGGTATACCGGGGAGCCGGATGTATCGGACAGGTGACTTGGTACGCTGGCGGTCTGACGGCTCGCTGGAGTATGCCGGACGTGCTGACCAGCAGGTCAAAATACGTGGCTTTCGCATTGAGCCGGGGGAAATTGAAGCGGCGCTGGTTCGGCAGGAGGATGTGGCTCAGGCAGCGGTCATTGTCCGCGAAGATCAGCCGGGGGACAAACGACTTGTCGCCTATATTGTCCCTGTACCCGGTGGCGAACCGGAAGCATCCAGACTCCGACTGCATGCAGGAGCCAGCTTGCCTGATTATATGATACCGTCAGCTTTTGTCACGGTATCCAATCTCCCGCTTACACCTAATGGCAAGCTGGATCGTAAAGCACTACCCGCTCCCGTGCAGATGGCTGCAGGTGGAGGAAGAGGACCGCGAACGCCGCAGGAGGAAATCCTGTGTGATTTGTTTGCCGAGACGCTTGGCATGGAGCGAATCAGTATAGATGATGGCTTTTTTGATCTGGGCGGTCATTCATTGCTGGCTGTGAAGCTGATTAGTAGAATCCGCGAGGCCTTGGGTATCGAGTTGGGCATTGGCAACCTTTTTGGAACGCCAACAGTGGCTGGCCTAGCCGAGCAGTTGAACGTAGGTGCCAGTCAAGGGGCTTTGGACGTGTTGCTTCCTTTGCGTGCAAGCGGCGTGCAAGCTCCGTTGTTCTGTGTACACCCGGCAGGCGGATTAAGCTGGTGTTATGCGGGCTTGATCCAATCCATGGGCAAGGATTTTCCTATTTATGGCTTACAGGCTCGTGGGATCGCCCGACAGGAGGAATTGCCGCAGACACTGGATGATATGGCAGCCGATTATATTCGTCATATTCGCACTGTTCAGCCCAAAGGACCGTATCATCTGTTGGGATGGTCTTTGGGAGGGAATGTAGCGCATGCAATAGCGACACAGCTTCAATACGAAGGAGAGACGATTGCGATTCTGACTATGCTGGATTCCTATCCAAGCAATCATTTGCCGCTGCGGGGAGGACCGGATGAGGAGGAAGCGCTAATCGCTCTGCTGGCTCTGGGTGGTTATGACCCGGATAGTCTGAATGATGAGCCTTTGCGGCTTTCCACCGCCCTGCATATCTTGCAAAGCGATGGGAGCGCCTTGGCCAGCCTCAGCGAGGAGACGATTTTAAACCTCAAGGATACTTATGTAAATTCTGTGCGTATCTTGGGGGAGTATGTTCCGAGACGGTATAAAGGCGATATTTTATTTATCAGATCTACAATTATTCCAGATTGGTTTGAGCCAATTGCTCCGGAAACCTGGCTTCCCTATATTGATGGACAGCTAGAGCAGCATGAACTGGATTGCCGCCATAAGGATCTGTGCCAGCCGGGACCTTTGGCGCATATTGGAAAACTGCTTGCAGCCAAACTACAGGCTTTCTAAGTCAAATGACGCCACAATCGAAAGGAGGAAAATAAATCATGGTTAACCCTTTTGAGCAGAATGAAGGTGGTTATTTGGTGCTTATGAATGGAGAAGGACAATATTCACTCTGGCCTGATTTCCAGCATGTGCCGGCCGGATGGGAGGTCGTTCACCAGACAGACAGCCGTGAGGCTTGTATGGA
Organism: Paenibacillus sp. Aloe-11; assembly: GCF_000245715.1. Classification (NCBI taxonomy): domain Bacteria; kingdom Bacillati; phylum Bacillota; class Bacilli; order Caryophanales; family Paenibacillaceae; genus Paenibacillus; species Paenibacillus sp. Aloe-11. Next base: position 251,466 of record NZ_JH601050.1, read on the forward strand.
TTATATCAGCACACATTGGACAGATATGAGACCGGATTCCTTGCGTCCCAAGGCTGATGCAGTTCGTCGCTAATCCGGGGACATCATATCTTTATACAACTACACAGCTGTTGTGCATTATATGATCCGTGAAATGATGCTAAATATAGAACCTTTTGATAATCTTATCTAAATTTTCGAAAAATTTATAGAACAGGCAGTGAGACGAATCAGGCTGTTTCCTCTAACCGAGCATATCGGAGAGGAAGCAGCCTTTATTTTTATATAAATGTCATATTGAAATTATTGAAGAAGTGTGCTATTTTATTGTTAATAACAAAATGATAATAACAAAATATTATAAACTGTAAGGAAGGCGAGGAAGCGACTATGTTTGGATTTAATTTTGTTAAATTTCAGCCCAGCGAATATGTGATGAAGGTGAAGAACGGTAAGGTGGTCCGTGAGGGTATCGGGTTATCCTTTTATTATTACGCTCCGACAACATCGGTCGTCGTCGTGCCTGTCTCTTCCATTGATGTGCCGTTCATGTTTGAGGACATGACAAACGATTTTCAGGCGGTAACGGTGCAGGGACAGCTGACTTATCGAATTGTGGATTATCGGAGAACGACGCAGATCTTGAACTATGCGTATGACTTGAAGGAAAAACGCTATATTTCGGATGATCCAGCTAAGCTGGCACAACGTGTGATTAACATTGCGAAGGTGCTTACCAAAAAGTATTTGGAGCGTGTCCCGCTCAAGGAGGCTGTTCAGTCTAGTGAGCGTTTGGCGCAAAATATGACGAAGGATATGGCTCAGCATACAGAAATGGAAAAGCTGGGGATTGAGGTCATGGGGCTGTCGATCCTGGCGATTTTACCGAATAAGGAGACGATGAGAGCGCTGGAGGCGCAGGCGAGGGAGGAAATTCTTCGCAATGCGGATCATGCGCTGTATGAGCGTCGTAATGCCTCCATTGAGCAGGAGCGGCGTGTGAAGGAGAACGAGCTAAACACGGAAATTGCGGTGGAGACGAAAAAGAGGCAAATCCGTGAAACCCAGCTTGATGCCGAACGTTCCGTGAAGCAAAAGCAAAGCGAGATGAAGGAGGAGCAGCTACGCTTTGACACGGCCTTGGAGGAGAAAAAACGCGAGCTGATTGAGCTGACGGTGACGAATAAAAAGGCGGAAGCCGATGCCAAGGCCTACGAGCTGACGGCAGTGATGAAATCATTGCAGGATGTGGAGCCGAATGTGCTTCAGGCTATGGCCAATATGGACATGAGTCCGGATAAGCTGATTGCGATTGCATTCCAGGAGCTTGCAGAAAATGCAGGCAAAATCGGTCAGTTGAACATTACGCCGGATCTATTGCAGGGTCTGATGTCAGATGGCGGAACAAGCAGATCAGCAGGATCGAGAGGAACTGGAGGAAGAACACGATGAGCAGTCAGATGACAGAGCGCAAAATTATTCTGGTGAAGCGTAAAACGCGGCTGGAGGAGCTGATTGTCCGATATAATACGATCCAGCAGGCTCGTTTCTTTATGGAACGGCTGGGTGCGGATTTCAGCGATTATGTGCTGGAGGATGAGAATTACCGCAGGGCGGTGACGACGGCAACGTCGGAATTAACGGCCTTGGGCCGTGTTCAGATTGTGGAGCGGGAGCATGTGCCGAATTTTATTTTTGGTGAGCAGGATACGATAGTGGTGCTGGGTCAGGATGGGCTGGTAGCCAACACGTTAAAATATTTGACCGAGCAGCCGCTTATTGGCGTGAATCCAGACCCATTGCGCTGGGACGGGGTATTGCTGCCTTTTACCGTATCTGACCTGCACTGGGTGGTGTCGGATGTGTTCGTGCACAAGCGGCCGATTAAGGAAGTCACGCTGGCTAAGGCACAACTGAATGATGGCCAGTCACTGTATGCCGTGAACGATTTGTTCATTGGGCGCAAAACCCATGTCTCCGCGCGATACGAGCTAAGACTTGAGGATCAGGTAGAGCAGCAATCGTCCAGCGGCATTATCGTTTCTACGGGGCTGGGGACGACGGGCTGGCTGACCAGTGTGCTGGCCGGAGCGGCCGGAATTGTCGGCAGCGCTACGCGGCATCCGATTTCGCTGACTCCAGACCATCTGGTGCCGGGTGCAGCGTCAGGTCAAGAAGCAGCGATAGAACGAATGAACCATGATCATCGCGCAGTCTGGAGCTCGCCATCGCTTTATTTTACGGTGAGAGAACCGTTTCCCAGTCGGACGACCGCTGCGGAGCTGGTGTTTGGTCAGATAGCAGCCCAAAGACCGCTTCGAATTGCTTCGCAGATACCGGAAAATGGGGTTATTTTCAGTGATGGAGTGGAAAGCGACTTTCTGGAGTTTAATGCGGGCATTGAGGCGACCATTGGTCCGGCGGAGAAAAAAGGGCATCTGGTTGTGTAGAGGTTTGTACAGGACGGCAATGGGTAATTATGAGTAAGGTACAACAATCCGATGAAACAAAAAGGAGGAATCAACATGAGCGACCACACGCAAGACGAAGCGAAAATCCGCAACCAGAAAAACGAGGACGGAGATTCCTTGATGGAAAAAACGAAGCTGGATAACGGCGTGGATATCGAGCCAGAGGCTGACGAATGGATTGCGAAGCCTTCCCCAGTGTCATACGATGATACGAAATCCTCTTCGAAGCAATAGGCCCTGCATCTCGATAGAGCAAATATGCAAAGACAGATGATCCTTGATGGTCATCTGTCTTTTTGGCATTTAATTGAATCTGGAATATACCTTCCATACCAGCTCGCGACGGCTGCTTACATCTGTTTTCAGGAATATGGCTTTCAGATGATCCTGCACCGTGTAGGTTGAAATATGAAGTTTGCTTGCCAGCTCTTTGGTCGAAAAGCCTTGAACAATGAGCTGAACAATCTGCCGCTCACGTTCCGACCATGCATATACCTCAGCCATAAGCGGCAGCATATCGGCTGCTTTAGCAGGTTCAAACCAGACAGCTAGCTGGTTCTCGTTCATATGTCCCTCTCCCCCTTGAAGGAGGGTGGCCCTGAGTGTTACCCATGGGATTCCAGCGTCTGCGGAGGGAATACATAATCTGGCCGGTGGAGTGGATGTGACGGAAGCTTGCCCGATCGGCGGGAGGGCTGTGGATAGCGCTCGCAAGCAGACCGCCCGGACCGGAGCAGGAAGGCTGCTTCCATCGATTCCCTCCTGCTGACGAAGCAGCTTTAGCCACTGCTCTGCTGTTATATTGGACGAAATCGGACTCAGTTTGTCGGAAAGCACCAGAACCCCTGGCTCCATTTCATTTTCCGTAGTCGTGCTGGGAACTGGGCACAAGCCGACACTGGCTTGACGTAGATGATAGGCTATGGACGGCGCCAGTGCTTCAAGCAGCTGTTGCTCCTCGGTACTGAACGCAGGCTGTGTATGGTGGCGGAACAGCGTAAGGAATCCCCAACAGCTTCCCTTGTACATAAACGGAACACGCAGCTCATCCACGAATCCGGCGGGGTGTAAAACCTCTCTAAACCGTCTGCTCCGATCCGGCTGCCCTTGTGTAGCCCCGTGTAGTGTCGCTATGGATCGTCCTTCTCGCACTAACTGATCGTATTTCATCATATCGTCGTGCAAATATTCGTATTCCAACAGCTTGTTATGGATGTGTCCCACACCCGATTCCGTAAATGCCCCCGTAGAAAGCAGTGTATTCGGATCTACCGAGGTGCAGCACGCAGCATCGAAAGAAACCTGAGTACGCAAGCGGTCGATTAGCGTATGCTTGTACGTTTGCTGTCGAGCGTCCTTAAGCTGTGCGAGTTGTGTAAAGTGTACGTTCATAAGCTGCTCCCATCGTAAAGGCTGGAGATTTCTAAAGTCTGTCTATTAAAATCCCACATTTATGGGATGGTGGATATACGTATGGCCTTTATAATTGAGAATGATTCTTAATTAAATCTACATTATACGAATGGTCGGGGAAGATCAAGGCCAAATGTTTGGAGGGAGCCATCAATGAAGCATATCCATACTGCAAATACAGATTCATCCCAACCCATGAGCTGGAATCATCCAAGTGTGCATAAGTACGCCGATACGATTGCTTTAAAAATACCGGGATACGCCCATTTATATGAAATGACAGATCGTTTGATATCCGCACAGCTGGAGACACAAGTCTATGCGCAGACCACAGAACCGAAGGTCCTGATTGTCGGAGCGGGAGGAGGGCAGGAGCTAATTACGCTTGGAGGACGGCATGAAACGTGGTCCTTTACGGCAGTTGATCCCTCTGAGTACATGCTGGATTTGGCACGCAGGCGTGTGACGCAAGCGGGTATCGGTTCAAAAATATCGTTTGTTACAGGTACGTTGGGAGATTTGCTGTGTATACAGCGCAATGAGCAGTCTGAAAAACAGTCCAAACAGCCCTACGAAAATCCGTTATATGACGCTGCTACCTGCCTGCTGGTGCTTCATTTTCTTCAGGGCTTGGAGAGCAAACAGGCATTGCTACACCAGATATCCGCTCGTCTCAAGCCGGGTGCGCCTTTTTGTCTAGCTTCTATCAATGGGAATCCGCAGGAGCCTGCATTTTCCATTCAAATGCAGGCGTGGAAAGGCCATATGCTGAATCAGGGCATTCCTCTGGAGGACTGGGAGCGATTCGCCGCATCCATCGGCAGTGGGTCAGACCCGGTGTCCAATACGGTAATACAGGAAATGCTGGCGGATGCAGGCTTTTCCCACATTACCCGGTATTATGGCGCTTTTTTAGTGAATGCGTGGTTTGCGGTTAAGGGGGGAGAGGCAGCTCATGGCAAAGGATAATATCATCATCATTGGCGGATATGGTCATGTCGGAAAAATAATATGCACCGAGTTAAGTGAATGGTTCCCCGGCAAGGTGTTTGCCGCAGGCCGCAGTCTGGAGCGCGCCACTGAATTTAGCCAGCAAACAGCTGGTAAAGTACAGCCTATGCAGCTAAATATTCATGAGCCAATTGCTCCGTCAATACTAGAACAGGTTAAAGTCGTTATCATGTGTCTGGATCAGGAAAATACAGCCCTGGTACGTGCCTGCCTGCAGCATGGAGCGCATTACATGGATATTACCGCCAATGGAGCTTTTTTGCATCAGGTGGAGCAGTGTCATCAGGAGGCACGAGCTTATCAGACCACAGCCCTGTTAAGCGTGGGATTAGCTCCTGGACTGACCAATCTGCTGGCGCTGCAAGCGACACAGCTTATGGATCAGACGGAAGAGCTGAACATATCTCTGATGCTGGGCTTGGGGGATGAGCACGGTCAGGCTGCTATTGAATGGACAGTGGATCAGATTCATACGGACCTGGAGGTTATGGAAGCGGGACGTCCGGTGATGCGAAAAAGCTTTACCGACGGCAAAGTGGCTGATTTCGGTGCAGGAGTGGGCTGCCATCGGGCGTATCGTTTTCCATTCTCGGACCAGCAGACACTTCCTCATACACTCGGTATTCCCACGGTTAGCACACGCCTTTGCTTTGATTCGCGGTTGACTACCCGGCTGCTGGCAGGACTGCGGACCACAGGGTTATCGGGTTTGCTTCGACAGCAATCCGTGCGGGATGTAGTGGTTCGCAGCTTCAGCAAACTGCATCTTGGAGGGAATGGTGTAGCGGTCAAGGTAGATGCACGAGGAACCCTCAAAGGCAAGCAGACGGAGGTCGAGTGCCAACTAAGGGGACACCAGCAGTCCAATTTAACCGCCAAGGCAGCTGTGTTTGCAGCGCTGGCTTTGTACCGTTCAGAGCTACCCTATGGTGTATTTCACATGGAGCAGTGTTTTGCGTGGAGTCGTATGCGGGATTGGCTGGGACAGCTGGTAGCTGTAGAGATTCAGGTGAATGGACAAAATGTTTAGAAGTTATATATTCTAATAAAAAGATTCTTCATGTCATCCAAGCCTTATTCAGCAATGCATTGCGGATAGGTCTTGGATTTCTTTTCCTATTGGATTACACTTGAAAGAAGTATCAGTTAACGGTTAGGAGAATGGATAAGCTCAAGCGAAAGAGAGGGAATAGGACGTGAAGGTAGAACAGGACTTGGAAGAAATCAAACAGAGATTGGCTCAAATCGAGGCGAAGCTGGAGCGCAGATCGACCTCCGGGAGAATCATTAAGTATATGATTATCATCTTCTTGTCTATTTTTTTCTTGTTTTTTGCGCTCGGAGTTGTTCAATTTGTTGCCGGCTCATCGGTGTAAGAGGATGGAAGAAGGAGGCGGCTTATGTCTATAGAAGCGATTATTTTTGATTTGGATAATACGCTAATTCATCGCAAACAGGCGTTTGCGGCATATGCGGAGCGCTTTGTAGAACGATTTATTGTGGCAGAAGGCCCGGAAAAGCGGGAAGCTGTAATCGAACAGATACGTCTGGCGGATCAGGACGGATATCGGGACAAGAGGAAGCTGTATACCGAGCTGCATGCAGACTTGGAATTGGAAAATCCCGATACGACAGTACAAGAAATGCTGGGCTTTTGGTATGGTGAATTTCATAAGTTTACGGTACTGATGGACGGGGCCAAGGAAGTGCTGTCCGAACTGCGATCACGCGGGTTGAAGCTGGGGATTATCACCAACGGCTCACTCCGCTCACAGCAAGCGAAAATCGACCGGGTGATGCTGAGGGATTATGTGGATTCCATTATCGTATCAGGCGGCGTGCACATCGAGAAGCCTAATCCCCGAATATTCGAGCTGGCTCTACAGGAGCTGGAAATTGCCGACCCTGGTCATGCGTGGTATGTTGGGGATCATCCGACAAATGATATTCGTGGTGCGCAAAGTGCAGGCCTGCATACCATCTGGCTGGAAGGTTTTATGCCGTGGGCGGAAAAGGGCATCGTACCAGACGATCAGATTGGGAGTCTGCGCGAAATCATCACTTGGCTGGATCGTCAAAACTATTTGACGAATACGGAGGAGGGTGCATCATGAGCATACAGCATCATGAGCATGAAGCAGACGATCAGATTTTTCCAAGGTGCGCGGTATTGAATTTTAGCATCTATTGCGGAGGCTCATTATGATTGATCATAAGATGAAAAATATAGACAAGCTGGTGTGCATACAATATGACATCAGCATAAGGTTCAGCATTCTTGCAAGCGCTATCCTAAGAGGAAGCTTAATGAATTTCCAGCAGCCTAACGGAGATTTTCCAGTGTTAGGACAGGTGATTTAGCATGAACAGCGTTCGTAAAAGCGTCAGCAGGAACGCAAATCGGGCAATACAGATGAAATCTCGCTGGAAGAAACGCGCTGTGTATCTGGTTGTCGTACTGGTCGCTATCTTATTGGGCTTGGGAAGCCGGGCATTCTCCTCTCGGTTGCCTGAATTCGTTGCCAGTCACTTTGGAGATGCCTTGTGGGCGTGCATGATTTACTTTGGGCTGAGAATGCTGTGGGTAGATCGTCAATTGTCTGTAGCCCTGTGGGGCAGCTTGCTGTTTTGCTTCGCCATTGAGTTCAGTCAGATGTACCAGGCTCCCTGGATCAACCACATTCGGGCGACAACGCTGGGCGGATTGGTACTCGGCAGAGGGTTCCTGACCGCTGATCTGATCAGGTATACGGTTGGTATTGCGGTATCCTGGGCGCTGGATCAAATCTGCCAAAGGCTGGCGGGGAACAATCACGAATAGACGACGACAAATCACCCAAATCACTTAAACCACCCAAATTATTCAAATAACTTGAAAAGCGAGGGTTGCGCTTGAAACAAAAGGGAAAACGTCACAGGTTGTTCGGCAAGATGATTGGATTATGCGCAGGGTTTAGCTTATTGTTTGCGACCATACTTGTTCCAGGGCAGGCACTGGCTGAAAAACAGCTTACGGCGCCTCTTCGTTTTGACTTTGGTCCGGGGAACGTAGCTGACGGATATACCCAGGTCACCGCCAAGGATGCTTACACGCCTGAGCGAGGCTACGGATTTATGGATCTGTCCAAGGTAAGCGAAGAGGATCGTGGTGGAAGTGATGCTATTCGCTCGGATTTTGTTCGTGTTCACGGCTCATCCTTTGTCGTCAATTTACCACCTGCGGATTACACGCTTTCCCTGATTGCCGGAGATGCAGCCGGAAACACAGATATCACTGTAAAAGCCGAGTCCATCGTTAAGGTGGAGCCAACCACCAAAGCAGCCGGCCAATTTGTCGAGGCAGGATTTGAGCTCGCCCTTATTGACGGTCAGCTGGAATTGTACTTCTCGGGAAATGAACCGAAGGTTAACGCTTTGGTTATTACGCCCAAGGAAGCTCGAACGGCTGGAGAGCATCCTTCGGTATACCTTGCCGGAGATTCTACGGTTCAAACCTATAAGCCCTCCATGAAGCCCCAGGCGGGCTGGGGTCAAATGATTGCGCCATTTTTTACGGATGAGACTACATTTGTGAACCGTTCTATAGGTGGACGAAGCACGAGGACCTTCCTGGTGCAGGGACGGCTGGATGATATATTGAGGAATATCCGGCCCGGGGATTATCTGCTCATACAGTTTGGTCATAATGATGCGGCGATCAACAATCAAGAGCGCTATGTTTCACCCGCAGATTACAAGGTTTACTTGAAAACCTACATTCAAGGAGCCACACAACGTGGGGCGATACCAGTGTTAATTACTCCTGTGGGTCGTCGGGATTATGATGCGGCAAGTGCTTCCTTTCGGATTAGCTTCCCGGAATATGTGAAGGCCATGAAGGAAACGGCAGCCGAGACAGGTGTTGCACTGGTTGATCTTAGCCGCTTGAGTGTAGAATATTACAATACACTTGGCCTGGAAGGAACACTCCCGCTATTTTTACATGTGGAGCCAGGGGTGTATCCTGCATTTCCTGATGGGGTGAAGGATGATACGCATTTTCAGGAGTATGGCGCGGAGCAAATAGCCCGACTGGTAGCTCAGGGCATTCGCGGGCTGAATATTCCTTTAGCCTCTTATGTGCGGACGGGGGATTCGCAATAAAACGCTGTTTCCATCCATGATATACTTAGAAAATAAACTGGCCCTACCCAAGGATAGCATTGTTTACGGCTTGGGTAGGGCTTTAACGTTTTTAGAGTAAGAATACGGACGCAACAGGTGCAGTTACTGGAGGCTTGGCGGGGATTTATTAATACTTTAGTGCTTTTATTTGTCAGATTCAATCTTGGAATGGTAGTATAAGGGTAGATATTACTCTATTTGGGATTCTATTAATCTAAATCATATTTCTTTGAATGCCGATATATGGGAATGAGGCGAGAACATACTGTTATTATAGCCGCCCGAAAATGGATGTATATCATTGGGTTAGGAGAGTAGAAGAAGTGTCGGATTTATATACCAAAAAAGAAGTAGAGGAATATGTAACGAACACAGCTCTTGAACGACCTTTAGGTGTAAGCATTGCAGCCATTTTACTGATTTTTAATGGGGCTCTTCTGATGGTGACACAGCTATTGATACTCAATGAGTTGAATGAGGCTTCTACGTTGATAGGGATTTGCAGGGGGATGTTTCAAGGATTCATTGCTTTGCTTGGTTTGGCCGGAACGACTGCCGGTGTTGGTATGTTGTTTGGCAAGAAGTGGGCCTGGTGGCTGGCTGTATTTTATTTTACATATGAGACTATGTATTATGCGTGTGCCATTCTGTTCATTCCGGATGTCTCGCCCATATTGGGCGGTGTACAGCTGAGTCCTGCTCTATATTACGTAAAGTATGGTATGCGCATTATTTGGAATCTGGCTTTTACTTTGTTCATGTGCCAGGGAAAAGTGCCCGGATTTTTTCAAACAGATGAAGTCAACAAGTGGAGAGCATGTATTGCATTATTACTAATTAATGGAGTGTTGGTTGGAATTGGCTGGGGATTATTAAATTAGGCTCACCGTATAGAAGCCTTCATTGATCCAGATAACGAAGGCTCCAGATGGCTGCTCCTTAAAAGTGGTTTTACAAATATCCTTTATCCCCATAAGGCTGGAGTCGGTCAAGCCAAGTCTGCTCCAGCTTTGCCAGTGCATCTTTGACATCGAAGAACTCTGAATCCTTTTTCTTCAAAATGTCCAGTACTCCAAATTCAAACGCATCCTCGCCATACTCATTCCATTCCTGTTGCAGTTGTTTATTTTTAGATACGCCCATCTGCAATTCAAAACGACGCCCGTTCAGCGATTTTAAATTCGGCGTAGAAGCGACAAGCATTTTTCCATTGTGTGTATTGCGAATGCAATAGATTCCAGCCTCGGTTTTTATCTCCATGTACTGCTGTACCAGTTCTTTTCTTCGGTTCATTGTCGAATCCTCCTCATTTATAAACGTTGTCCATTAATAATCTTTCAACCAATATTCACTGCCATCCGGCTTGCGATCCAATAGACCATATTCAATCATATATCTGCGCACCGTTACATAATCGTCATACACTTCCTGTAAAATCGCATTGATATCCTTCTCATGATACGTTTGTCCTTTTACGAAACGTCCCGCAATTTCACGCAGCACAACCAGCTTGTGCTTTTCTTGCATTTTGAAGGTTTTCAAATGCCCGTCTGTACCATTCGGAAAATACTTCTTGAGTATCTTTTGCTTTTCGTCTTCTGTAATGTTGTAGCGTTCGTCCACCATCCGTGCCCGTACCGGCACTTCGACGATGGAGGGAGCGTGGTGGTCCTTCTCCCTTAGCAGCTCCATTAATGTGAGAAATACCTTGGCCTGCCTTTCTTTTTCCTTGAGTCCAAAGCGGTGATTGCGGATGGTTGATGCACTGCCGATTCCGGTTTCCTTTTGAATATCCGCATCGCCCATGCCTTGATAAAATAGCTGAAGCAGTCGGTTCTGATGATCCGTCAGCCCGGTCAGCTTTTTGTCCAGGCTGATCAAATATTCAAATACCGAGCCGTACGTCCGCTCAATATGAAGACGCATGTACCGCTCCGCATCATAAAATACCCCTTGATCCTGATAGATGATACCTTGCTCGTATCGCTGTCCGTCCAGCAGGCAGACCACCTGCTCTCCCTGACGGATATATCCGCGCTTCAGTTCCTCAATTCCAGCATTCCAAAATAGCTCGGAATGGTCCATTTTAGCAAACACCTCGATTAAATGATGATTATTTTATAGACAATATAACATTTTGTTTGTTTTAAATCAATGAGTGGGATGAATGTAAGGGAGATTTCCAGTGACTCTGTCGCCAATTTATACACAGGAGAGCCAATCCACCTGAATACAGATGAATTCATTCATGAAACAATACTTATTTTACAGATGCTTGAAATTTACTTTCTTCTAATATTTAACTGTTAGTAGAATTATTGAAAAGTTATAATGCTAATGATTATCTGAGTGTACTTGGAGAAAAGAGGTTAAGAGATGATGTTGAAAAAATGGCCATTAATATTGATGCTAGCCGTGCTGGTAGTAGCATCATTGGGCTGGAACGGTGGAGTATCTTATGCAGATTATCGTACTTGGGACAAGGACAAGGGTAGATTTTATTATACTTGGTACAAGTACAAGGGTACTGAGGTGAAGACATATAAACTGACTGAAGTACCTGGAAGACAAATAGAACTGGGTTTTGATATTGATAAACATTCAAAAGAAGGAGAAATGGAAGAGCGAAGGTTCTTTCAGGCTTTAAGCCAAACCCCAAATGTGTATGGAGACTTCACCGGCTATAAAACAGTGAAAACAACTGGAGTTGTCACCGAAAGTATAACGGATGGGGTTAGCAAATTTACAGTTATTGATTGGCTTTATAAGCAGGAGCCACAAATTGTAAAATACGTAAATCCAGATGTAACTAGAAAAGATTATTTTACTTGGCAATCAGGTAATGCTCTTCGAATTTTTATGAAAGGGTCAGATGCAACTTCTTTGTTTGAGCTGTTTTATAAGGGGGTACCAAGTGAAGAACGACTTCATTTTAAAGCTACCGATATATATTTTGTTAGATTTTCCTCCAGCTATATGACTGCTGAAGCGTTAACAAAGGAAGGGGCTCATACGTTTACCAACCGGGAGCTTGTAGGTCAGGTAACAAGCGCAGATCCTACAGCTTATCCGCAAAATGGGATTTCAAAGGGGTATTATTATGTTTTTAAATGGTCGGATTCGGATGATCCCCATTATGTAGAGCAACTGGACAAAGCTGAAGCAGCGGTGGCGCAAGCAGAGACAACCCAATTACAAAATGATGTAAATGCAGCTGTAGAGCTAATAAACAAGTTGCGGGATCCAGACAAGGGCAAGCTTGTTGAAAGGATAGTAGCTATACAGAAAATTATTGATGCAAAAGCTGCCTATGATGAGCAATTAAAGACAGCTACGCAGGCAGTTGAAAAAGCAGAAGCTTCAAAATTACAAACTGAGATTAATATGGCCCGTACTTTACTAGTGCATCTCAATGATACAGACAAACAGCAGCTTAATGATCGTTTGGATCGTATACCGGTTATTGATGATTTGCCCAAGGATATAACAAGTCCTTCCAAACCTAAGAAATTAGTAGGCTCCAGACCTTCGCCTAACAGTGTTATTCTAACCTGGGAAGCATCTACCGATGATGTTGGAGTTGTTGGCTACGATGTTTATCGTGATGGTCAAATGATAGGTAATACCAAGGAATTAACCTTTCAAGTAGACCAATTAGAACCTCAGAAAATATATAAGTTCGCAGTAAAAGCCAAGGATGCGGCTGGTAACTATTCGGAGTTTAGCAATAGCATTAAAAGTGGCCTATCCAGAAAGTATAAATATATATATGACGCTAATGGAAGGCTTGAGCATACTGAACAGGATGGTCAGGTTGTTTTCCAATATCATTACGATGCTAATGGTAACCTGATACAGATTATAAAAATGAGCAACACCAAATAAATGATAAGTAGCTTAATTTAAAGTCGGGAATGGAGAGAAGAACTTGCGATTTAGAACAACAAAACGTCATATAGCGATAATCATGATTATCACATTTATTTTCGGTACAATTAGCGGCTTTGTTCCTCCAAATGTGTTCGGTGCGGGGAATGACAATTCGCAATACTCGGTGGATCAAATGGCTGCCCGATTTGGAGTCACATCATCTTTTCTTTCGGAACAATTAAGAAAAGGTTATTCATTAAATCAAATTTATACAGCGTTATATATGGCTGAACAAGATCATATAAGCTACGAGCAGGCTGTAGCTTCGTTATTCCCTTCAGAAGAGAACCAATCGCAAACCGTAACAAGCGATGTATACAATAAGCTATCGGATGCTCCATTAGGTAACCTGATTTCTCATAATGTTGCAGATGATGTTTATCAAACGGATGACCTTGATCCTGCGAATACAGTCACCGAAGATGTATATAAAATGGACTTTCTGAAACAAAGTTTCATGGCAAATGTGCCACAGCTTCCACCCATTAGAGAAGAAGCGCCAGTATACAATAAGTCTTCTTTTAATGAAGCTCCTTATTCTGTTGGCGATGATAAAGAATCCATATCCACTTTATCAGGCAGCTTATCGCTGCAAAATACAGATTTAACACTGCCTGGACGAAATGGACTTGGTTTTTCCTTGACGCGTCAATATGATACGAATCGGGCTCAATTTTTTGACAAAGGCGCTGAAATTGTTGACAACAGTGCTGCTGTGCAAAACTATTATGTCTACTTTAAGGCGATGATGAAACCTGTTACCAAGTCGTACAAGGTGTCCTATCAGCAAAAAAGATGGGTGCAAGAGGACACAAATGGTGATGGGAATGTTGATGTTAACACCTATAATCTTCAGCCAGAAACAAAAGTTATAGGCACTTACACGACTTATGAAGCTGCCAGTCAAGCGGCGGGACAAAAAATAACCTATACTACACCCTCGGAGTCCAGAATAGAGAAAGACTCCAGGACTGGAAAATGGGAGAAGGCTTTTCCGGACTCTATTAAGTATAGTAAAGATGGTTTTACCGGAACTTTAAGCAAAGATGGGCAAGCCAGAGTCATCAAGGGATCATATACGGCTCCTAGTTCAAAAAATATATACATGGAACAATGCAGTGTTATGAATTTGTTCTATTATGATAGTACGGGCAACGCTTCGCGAACTTTTCCACGTAGTCCGGTATGTGGAGACTCTAAAATGCATTACGACAGGGATTCATATGTAGGGGATTTAACTTTATCGTCTTTACTTGTTTATCCAAGATGCCCCATGTACTCTCCTGGTAGAGCAATGTGTACAGAATCAGGAACAGCGTATTATTCAGGAACAGTGTACAATAAGGGAACTGCCGATACCCGGGAATGGAGACAAGATTATAGCGGAACCGTCACAAAGCCCGGTTATACTAGCGATATTGGTTATAGCGAGTGGACTAGTAATGGAAAAGGCGGAAGGACAAGAACAGCCTTTACCATGGAAGGCTCACCACAAATTGAAACGATTGTTTCTGAGGGGCTGGAAACGGCTGTTCGCCGACAGACAGCGCTGTTCACAACCATTGCTGAGGCTGAGTACTATAGGGATGTAATTAACAGCAGTCCTCAGGCTGAAATTCCGGGTGACGATGGGAATAAATACTATATTGCAGCAGATGCAGATGCTACCGTTTTTGCTGAGATTGTAGCCTATCAACCTTCATTTATCTTTCAAAACCGTACCTATCCTGCGCTAGAAGATCAATTGAACCCTCTGGGTAAGGGGTGGTCCTGGAATTTACCTTATGTAGAAACCAAAGAGGGCAAGCAGTATATGCACTTGGGGGATGGTGGCAGCTATGAAATTGAGGGCGACCAGCTCAAAGGTTACGACTGGAAGGGACTGAGTTTTACTCCGGATACTTCAGTAACAGTTAATGGAGAAAATTCAGCCTATGTATTAACTTCTGTTGATGGGACGAAAAAACAATATTTTTCCAAAGACGGTCAGTTGCTGCAAATTGAAGATGCATATCATAACACGATAAAGTTCAATTATGAACTCAATGCTACTTATAAACGTAAATTGCTTAGTAAGGTAGAAGATGCAATCGGCAACTCGATTGATATTCAATATACGGCTACAGATGTTACTTTGTCTAAAGGAAACCGGACTGTTGTTTATCATAAACATACAGAGCAAGGTGTTGAATTACTGGATTCCGTGACAGATGCCGAAGGCAGAAAAACCACATATTCCTATACATTGGCACCTGCCAAGTTTAATTTGAGTGCGTCACATCCAGAAAGACAAATCTCTAATCCGTACGCTTTGTTAACCAAAGTATTTCATCCTACGGGAGCCTCTACTTTGTATACTTACGAAGATCAGCCAGTAAAACGCTATATTGGCTCCAATTCGGTAAACGAGGCATATAGAACGGTCTCACGTGTAGATCAAATCACATATGAAAACAATCAAACCGAAAACTATAATCGGGAAACGATTCATTATAATTCCGATATGGGTGAGAGCTATGTGAAAGATACTTCGTTCTCTACCGTAACAGACAATGGATTGGTTCGTTCAACATTCAATTATAATAAAAAGTTTATTAGTGCAGACACGCCACCACAGTATTATCTGGATCAATCTGTGGTTAAAGCAGGAGATTCTGAAAAGAGCACAGCTTATCAATACGGCAAGCAGGTGACAGGCAAAGCCTATACCGTACCTGTACCAACCCGTACTTCGTCCAGCAATAATCAAAATGGAGACGTTTTGACAACGACTGCTGAATATGATGATTACGGTAATATTACAAGCTCAGTGGATGAAAAAGGTTCACAAACTGCGTATACGTATGACGACAAGCACAGGATTAAAACCGTTACGGAACCGATTGATTCCCAAAGCACTGGAGTTACAGAGTACACGCGTAACCCACAAGGGAAAGTAACGCAGGTCATCGTCTCCAAAGATCATTCCGGGGGAGAATTACTTCAAAAAGTAAATTATTCGGGTATCGATGCTTACGGAAATACAACGGTTCAGACGATTGCGAATGGTAACAAGTCCGTGACTACAACAACGGAATACAGCAGTGACTACGATCATGCTTTTCCAACGAAACAAAGTGTAGAGGTTACGAGTATTGATGGAGAAAAATCTACAGTTTCGATTCAGTCAGATTATGATAAGTCAACTGGTCTAATCACTTCCTCACTGGATGGGAAAGGTCAGAAAACCGCGTATCAATATGACGCTCTTGATCGCGTAAAAGCCGTAACCTATCCGGACGGTAAAAGTATTCGTGTAGCCTATGATGATCTTGAGAACACCGTAACGGTTACGAATGAGCTGGGGATCAGAACCAAAACACGTTACAATGCTTTGGGCTGGAATATCGAGTCAGGTTTGTTCGAAGGTAACGATTACGTGATCAAGTCCAAGTCAGCTTATGACGCTAACGGCAGATTAGTGTCCAGTGAAGATGCACTTGGGCATCTGACACGCTATGGTTATGACGCTTGGAGCCGTACAACCTCGACAGCCTATGCGGACGGTTCAGAAGCAGGAGTTAAGTATGATGATGCTCTTCGTCAAGTAATTCAACGAGACGGTGAGCTTAATGAACAAATTCAAATCTACGATAAATGGAACCGTTTGGTACAAAATAAAGAAAAATCAGCAATGGACGGTAATGAGAAAGTAACTTCCAAGATAGAGTATGATGCTGTAAGCGATCAGATTTTGAAACAGACCGATGCGAATGGAAATGAGACTCAGTTTTCGTATAATGCCTTGGGTGACCAAACAGCGGTGACGGAGCCTAATGGCGAAACGACGAAGTACACTTACGATATGCTGGGTAATCTCACTCGGATCACATATCCGGATGGTCAGGCCAAGGTGAAGTCGTATGATGAACTGGGTAGAGTCATTCAAACCAAAGACGCGAAGGACCAGATCGAAAAGCGCTATTTTGATACCAATGGCAACTTATCCAAAAAAATAGATCGCAACGGGAATGTCACTTCTTTTGAATACGATAGCCGTAATCGGTTGAAGTCGCGTGTAGGTAAAGATGAGACTGTCAGCTATGTATACGATGCGGCAGGCAAACGCCTAAGCATGACAGATCAAACGGGTACAACATCCTATGCGTATGATCCGTATACGGAGCAACTGAACACCTTGTCTTACCCGGATGGGTTAAAGCTTTCTAATCAGTATGATTCGAATGGCAATCGAACCGAAATGACAGGACCATTTGGCGAACAAGTAAACTATACGTATGATCTTTTGAACAGATTGAAGACCGTAGGCAACACAAAAGATAAGCCCGTTTCGGAATATACCTATACCAAAAATGGATTGCTGGATTCAACAGTATCTGCAAATGGTTATCGCCAGCAAAACCAATATAACGGGATTGAATTAGTTGAATTAAAGCACACACGATCCGATGCGGAAACGAACAGCTTCCAGTATAGCTATGATCCTGGTAAAAATATCACGAAGCGTATTCAAAATGGTGTAGAGGATGCCTTTACGTATGATAAGCTGAATCGGATTGCTACCTCTACCGAAAATCAGGATACTTATTCGTATGATGCCAGAGGGAATCGTCTTACAATGGAAACGGAGAGAGCTCCGCATACGAAGCCGAGGGAGAACAGCTTTGACGATCAGAACCGATTGACGCAAGTCAAGGTCGACGGAAAGCTCGTAGAGTACCGATACAACGGGGATGGTCTTCTGACAGACCGTATACAGGACGGCGTTCATACCCGTTACTACTATGATGGGAACAGTGCCCAAATCATAGCAGAAGCTAGGATTGAAAATGGAAAGCCTATTTTAAAAGCTAATTATATTCGAGGTCTGAAATTAGAGGCTATAGCCTATGCGGATCAATCGGAAGCCTATCCAGTCTATAATGGTCACGGAGATATTATTGAAATCAGAGATTCATCTGGAGCCTTGCTGAATCAATATCAATATGATATTTGGGGCAATGAAGAGGTCAAGGAAGAAAAAGTCCACAACCCATTCCGATATTCAGGCGAATTATGGGATGATACAACGGAATTACAATACCTGCGAGCCAGATGGTATGATCCTGATAGTGGAAGGTTTATTAATGAGGATACGTATGAGGGAGAACTAACGGATTCACTGAGTTTGAATCTTTATACGTATGTGACGAACAATCCGCTGAAGTATGTGGATCCGAGCGGGCATTATTTTGAAACTCTTGATTATCAAGAACTTCGGATACTATTAAATGATGCAAGAGTTAGATCGAATTCTACAAAAAATAGGGATTATCAAGTATACAAGGACTTCATACGGCAACGATACGATTTTGTGTCCGTTTTTGGAGGCTCAAACCAGTACAATTACTTATATGACTTGGTGACGGGAACCAGTGTCTATAAAAATAGTACTGGCAAGTCTGAATGGGCCCAAGAACAGCTGTTAAGTGCATACCAAAAGTGGACAGATGCCGAAGTCCTTGGCATAGCTGCGATGGGACTGATTAGCGATGTGAATTTTGGTGGAAAAGGGAGCAAAGGAAAATCATCAAGAGGATGTAACTGTTTTGCCGCAGGTACGAAAGTTCTAACAGACGAAGGGGAGAAACCTATCGAGGAAATAGAAGTAGGGGATAAGGTTCTCTCGAAGGATGAAGCGACTGGCGAGGTAGCGTACAAAGAGGTTACAG
This sequence comes from Paenibacillus sp. Aloe-11, assembly GCF_000245715.1. Classification (NCBI taxonomy): domain Bacteria; kingdom Bacillati; phylum Bacillota; class Bacilli; order Caryophanales; family Paenibacillaceae; genus Paenibacillus; species Paenibacillus sp. Aloe-11. The sequence continues at coordinate 270,145 of NZ_JH601050.1, forward strand.
CTACTTTCAACCACAAAACGGATGAGATTTACAACATCCATGTGGGCGGTCAGACGATTGAATCGACCTTCAACCATCCGTTCTATGTGAAAGATAAAGGATGGACATTCGTTAAAGACCTCAAAGTTGGGGACTTGCTTGTTCAGAGCGATGGGAATACACTCAAGATAGACAACATTGAACTGGAACAGAAGCACATCACGGTTTACAACATGACGGTTGATGAGTTCCACACATACTTCGTCAGTGATCTTGGGATTTGGGTGCATAATACGAATTGTGGTTATAAAGACATAACGGTAGGGAAAAGTGTAAGGAATATTGAAACTAATGTTACGAGAGCAAATTTTGAAAAGAGTCTTGTGGAAGATGGTTGGACCAAATCTGTAAGTAAAGATGGAAAGAGTACTATGTATTCTAAAGATGGAGCATCATACCGGATTCGAGATAAATCAGATCAGGGATTACAAACTGCTGATTATTGGGCTAAGGGCGCGACAAAGGTAACAACTAAAATTAGATTGGGGGCTAACGATTGAGTGAAATTATTAAAGACACAAAAGATTTTGAAGAGGCGCAGCACTTGGTTTCAAACGTAGTTTATGTTGAAGAGCGACTGCCAAACCAAGTATTTAAAGTTCCATTTCAAAATAAAGTTGTACTTGATTTCGATCATGCAATGAGTTATGGTTTTTGGAATGAAGTGGAGCAACTTACAGGCATTTTTGATGATTCTTTCGTCATTATGGCTGTGTTAGACCCACACCCAGTAAACTATTATTATACCGAATTTTCTCAGTATAATTGGTGCATGCTAAATAAAGGAACAACATCGGATGAATATTGGAATACTCTTCAGCAAAGCCCTATAGAAAGTCCTGCAGATTCCATTTTATCTAATTCTGAAGTAATCGTATGGCTACCATCTTCGATGAAATGGGCGTTGTGGGGAGAAAGGAGTTACGGTATTTGTGTTCTTGGTTTCAGTGACGACATTGGTGACTACAAAAGTGAATCATGGTTTACTATGGATAAAGCTATCACCGATCTAGTGTCACTTAACTTTAGAAATTATACCGTTCCCGATGAGATTATCTCAAAGTTAATGAAGTACTACAGCAGCATTAAGTAAGAATTTATTAGACCTTGGGGGCAACAATCCTCAAGGTCTTTCCTTTACCCCCACCCAGTGCCGAATAAATCGGGCGGCTGAATCCAATGAAGCATAATCCTCATAATACCAGTACAAGAAATTCTTTAATTCTTTTGTACGCACACAATAGCTTGAAAAGTATAACCTAAATTACGTTAAGCCATTACATGAAACAGGTTGATTATGGCCAGTTGCCGCCATGATTGACCTGTTTTTTTGTTGTCTTCGCTTTCTCACGTTTTTTTCTAATTTTATTGCAACTGTAGAATACATCGCCCCGATAGAGAGGATGAGAAGGCAATGAGTCGCATTTTTTCGGATAGATACTGCCACTATTAAGAGTAGGAGCGGCTAAAACGAAAGATATTTTTCATATCGTCCGCAACTTATCGGAACATTTCAACGATTGTTACAGCGAAGAAAGTGCTCTGCTGACGAGCAGTTGACATAGAACAGGTAAGGATACGTTTTAGGCTAGCCGCCTTCCTGACTTCATAGCCGCCGTGCGGCGGTGTAATTAAAACGCAGAAGGCAGGGATTGAAATGACAACAAGGGCGAATGATTTCTTTTTGATTCAAAACCGCCAAGCCGCTAACGAGTACATGGACAAGGTAAGTCAAGAGAGTGAGTTCACGTCACTTCACAAGGGGTTTACCAAAGTACCGCATAAAATCCATCGTTGTTACGGTTTGAGCCAGTATGAGAAGCTGATACTGGTTGACCTTATCGCTTATATGAGCGACAAGACTCAGTGTTACCCGACCCATGAGATGATTGCTCGAAATGTCGGGAGTAGTTCCAAGACGATAGAACGCCACATTAAGGAATTGGCTGATAAAAAGCTGATTCTCGTCAGTCAAGGGAAGAACAACACCTATTACTTGCCGAATTATCTTCATTGCCATCCGTTATTGCTGATAAGCGAGAAAACGCATGAGTTTATTGGCAGTGTGTGGAAGCAGTTCAATGAAAGGGAACTAACGATGTGGGTTCAGGAAGTCATCAAGAATGAGGAGTACAAGGCGTTTGCCGTTAAACTTCAAAAACTCAATGAACGGCGACTGCCATTTGAAAAGTTTGCCGAAAAGGAAATACTGGATAGCTATGCTCAGTTCCTGAGAACGGAGTTAGACAAGCGATTTCCACCCGATGTGAACGGATAAAAATGATGAGTCTGTTATCTCTTCAGACTCTCTGTCCTGACAACCGTCATACAGTCTGTTGACGGCTGAAAAACAGGGGCTGTAGACAATGTGTCCACGGTTTTGAATCAGAGTCGGTTATGCAAGACTGAGAGTCTGTAAGATAGACATAAAGTCTGTTGTCAACCGTCAGAGAGTCTCACTAATAATAATCATAAATAATTAAAGAAGAATCAAGCTAAGAATCACTTGAAAAAGAAACAGCAGACACGCCGTTGGCGGTCTGCGATTTCGGGGGAGATTCTTGATTCTTGGATGGGTGGTAAAGACGGCAATAGATCTTCTTGAAAAATTAATTAGTGATAGCCAAAACAATTTCCTTAAAGAAGAGGTGGACAGATTGCCAAAGGGTCTACAATATTCTGACTTAAAGATCGAGTATAAATATACTAATATTTTTGTAAATAATATCGACAGAGAATTTCCTTATTTCAGAATATCCCTTCGACTAGTTCATCCGAAAACGGGAATTGGAATATATTACTATGACGTTGATTATAATATTGATGGCGAATTTTCTGACGAATATTTCAGCAGATGTTAATTCGCAAATAAGAAATATGTGATTAGTTTACTATATTTTGATTTTTTTGGAGTTAAGCCTTATAGTTTCTCTTCATCATTAGGCTAACCGGAGATTTCTGGTTGGCCTTTTTGGTTGTTTTATTGGTCAACGAATTGAGCAAGGTAACCAAATTTACTTTTATACCCAAACTGCTATGGAGCTTGAACTGTACATTAATGACAAAGAAGCGCAAGGAGATTTTTTGGTAAGATTGTGCATACAGACGATGAACATACTATGTGGATTGCATTTGGAGAAATAGCTTACGACATCCATGTAATAAAACGGGAGAGAATATGAATATGAAATATAAATTTGCTGTTATTGACGGCGAAAGTGAACTTACGGTTGGCTATTGTGGAGATGTGGTTGGCTTAACGGGTGAACTCATTGTTGAAGAGTACGAAAAGGTGATTTTTGAACAATTTATCTTTAATGCGGACTTCATAGAAAACATAACAAAGACCAAACAATCGGTATACAACTTGTACATTGCTATTTTAAATAATGAAGAAAAGGTGATTGGAAGCTATTATTATCATCTGTCGGAATCGTATGTAATCCACAAGATTAATTATAATAAAGGAATATTCAATCTGGAGTTAAAGGGTACGCTCGAGACTAAACCAACTTCTATCGAATTAAGATTATGGAAACTTCTAAAGGGAACACGGTCCCTTGAACATAATATATGGCAAGCTTTCTCCAAAGAAGAACGGAGCGGGTGGCTAAACGTGATTAGAATGTATTCTGTACCTGATTATTCTCTCAGAGACAAGCAAGGAGAAGTCTATACTTTAGACGGAAAGTACATATCCGATTTTACTACATTTTTTATAGCACTGGGTGAAGCGATTAATGGACCTGGAGGGTATTATGGATTTAGTTTGGACAGCCTGGCGGACTGTCTCTGTGGAGGTTTTGGAGCTATAGGACCGTTCACGATTCATTGGCAAAATGTGCATTACTTTTTGAAAAGATATGAGGATGAGTGGAATTCAAAAGAGACGTACAGTTGGTGTTCACCACAGCAATATTTTATGGAGCTATTAAAGGTATTGGTATCAGGTGGTGTTACCGTGAATTTTTCCTCGAAATAAGATAACAAAGCAAAAAGGAAATTTTGAAATGGACTATAGAGTAATGCAACCATCTTTTGTAATGAAAGAATACTCAGAAATGAGTAAAAACGAAGCTAAAGAACATTTTAATTGGTTTAAACAACAAGTACCTTCGCGTTTAAAGCAACTTAGTGCATTTTCACAGATACATCTGGATTATAGTGGAGGATTCGATTTTAAAATCTTCGAATTTTGTGGCTAATCATAAGAAACGAATTATGTAGTTAAGGATGAAATTTTGAACAAGACTTTGGGTGAAGTAGGCACTGGAACAACGGTTTACTTACCTACGCAGTATAAAATTAAGTGGTGGCACTCTGATGCATATAAGGCTTGGCAAATGGTCAGAAATCATAAAATGGGTTCAGTAAAAAATGCTTTGAAGGAGGCAGGGTATAAATGAAAGTGAAAAAAACATTGTTATTACTAAGCATTCCGTTGTTGTTGGCATTTGCAATCATAGTGTTCATTGCTTTACCTTGGCTTCTAATATTCATAGGGATTCAATTAGAACCCAATCCTCCACGCCCTGAAATCACATATGGGAAATTTCCATTTCGTTTGGAATATGAAATTAACGGGCAACGAAAGGTTATTCAAGATACGTTAATATGTGAATATGATGGCATTGGTTCAAATGAAGGTCGAGGCAAATATCGTAAGTGGAAGGAAAGATTAGCTGGCGGAGATAGAGAACTACCTTTGCTAGAAGTTAATGGCAGAACGGAAATATCCTATTATCCAGGGATTGCAGAGTACTATATGGGTGATTTGGATCGCACCGAAGAGTATCAGCAAACCGTTTCTGACTCTATATTTATTGAACAAGATGGCATTATCATTAAAAAAGATGGAAGGGTTTTTGAAAATGATGGAAAGACTATTAACACTCAATTTTCCAATTCAAATGAATTACTTGATAAGTACCATATTAAACTGATAAGCTGGGACTCTACTCCACCAATCAAGAATGATTTTCCTGCAACCAAATAATAAGGAAAGATGAAAATCTCCATTTTTCGAGTAGGGGCTTTATTAAACCACAAACGAGACTAATTCTCGCTTGTTCTAGCAATAAGCACGAAAAGTGATCCTTGTGCGCTACATTATTGAATTTTCCAAATAAAAAAAGCTTACTGTTTCAGCGAATGTATCAGTTATTGACTGATGAATACAAGTGGATTGCCTCCGAATAATATGTTTTGCTGCTGCTCTGATGTAGGTGACTGAGGTTCTTCCAAGCCATATTGCTCCGCTATTCTCTCTTTCGTTTCTTGGTCTATGACAAGGTTCTCCTGTGCAAAGGTGTAGCATATAGGAACGCTTAATTGTATTAAAAGAAGTAAGGCTGCGGGTATGATTATTTTTTTGCTCTGCATGGTTCGCTCCTGTGATCTCAAGTTATTGGGCGCTTATTTTTTGTATCAATCGATCTAAATAATCCCTTTACAGGCTTTTATGACCAGATTATAATGGTAAATAACAGCATCGATCTACATACACTGGTTTATCGGGGTATAGCGCAGCTAGGTAGCGCGCACCCTTGGGGTGGGTGAGGTCGTGGGTTCGAATCCCGCTACTCCGATTACAATCCAAATGTCCAGCTGACGCAGATATTGCGCCTGCCGGGCATTTTTTTATGGTTTGGAGCCCTGTTTACCAATAAGTACATACAAGAAATAAGGGGAAACATGTACTTCGTTATTTGAAATATTAAAGACCTTATCAGCTTTTGTTTCTACTGGATTTTCGTGTGTTGTTTTTGACGCGCTAGTCGTATGCAACGAATGTACGTGCTTGTGGAGCATGAGAAATTAGTTATCTCAGTTTCAGATAGAAGTGCTGATGTAGTGGAGAACTTCAATGCCGCCATGTATGACTTCTTTTAATTTGCCTATAAAGATTCCTGAATGGCTTTAGAAGAAGTGTCGTAATCAGCATAACGGGGGAGCACAATAGTGTAGTATATTCCTACAATAACGGTACAGACCCCAACTAATAAAAACAAGACTTCAATTGAAATAAATGAAGGAAAGCTTACAGCAATGAAACCCAATGTAAGAGATTGGGACAGCATCATTAACGGATTAATTAAACCTTGCACACGTCCCATCATTTGAGGATCTACAATACAAGGCAGCCATCCTCCTATGCCAATATTAATGAACGGAAGTACCAGTGCAATGGTGAAGTCGATAATCAAGAAAACATAGAGGTGATTAACAAATCCAAGTATGCATATACCAATTCCGGCGACCAGAACTCCCGCTGCAATCATTTGGTGTAGCTTTAGCTTGGCGGAGATAAGAGAAGCAATTAAGGTGCCAAGCAACACACCTGATCCAAAAATAATACTTGTCCATACCATATACTGCTCATAGTTGTCTGGAGCTAGCTTATATTTAAGAATAAACATCGGTAAAACACTAAATCCCCCATTTAAAATACCGAACATAAAAAAGCCTGAAACCAACCAAATCAATAGTCTGTTGCGTAATATGTAAAGAAACCCTTGTTTAAAGTCATGCATGACCAGTTTGAATTTTAATTGCTTAAATTGATGTGCCCCGTTTGGAAGGCGTACTTCCTTTTGAATTTTGCAGGAACGAATAAGCAATGCAGAAACAATAAAAGAAACAGCATCAATTAGGATGGCTCCAGTAATTCCAAAATGCCAGTAAACGACGGCCCCCAGAGTTGCTCCAAATAACATGAAAAGACTCCCTATCATTTGATTGAGGCCTGCTGCAATGGTGTAATCATCTTTGCTTAAGATTCCCTGTATAAGGGCACTTTCGGCTGGGAAAAAAAATTTGGAAGCAGCACTACGGATGAAGAGGAAGGCAAATATCAAAGGAATAGAATCAACCCAAATAAAAATGAGCAAACATAAGGATAATAAAGCGCTGATCCAGTCACAATTAACAGCGATTTTTTGTCGGTCCATCCGATCTGCAAGTACTCCAACTACGAGAAATACTGCCAGCATCGGGAGCGAATACATTAACTCGGCAAGCGTTGCATAGTATGGCTGATTCGTAAACCGTTTCAACAAATAAAACATGAATGCAGTAACCCCAATAATTCCTCCCAATTGTGAGGCGAACGTTGCCAGAAAAAGCCTGACATAATTCTTGTTTCTGAGTATTTGTTTTAATCCAGTCACAGTTCCATCCCTTTCGCTTTCAAAGCGGTTTTTAGATGCCTAATTAAAATAATAGTGAAAAGTAGGAATATTGTACAGAAAAGTGACTTTAATGTCACTTTAAGTTTGAATTTGCATCGTATCAGACCCTCTGCCTTTTAAATTCTGCTGTTCACGATAATCATAATGGGAGCAATATAAACTAAATAACCAGCCGCCGATTGATACCCGACGACTGGCTGTTTAACTTGCCAGGTGTTTTGATTCCTGATTCACAAATGGGGGGGGAGTCCCCAATTCTTAATTAAGCTAAATCCTCGCCATTTGTTGCGATTACTTTTTTGTACCAGTCAAAGCTTTTCTTCTTTTTGCGGTTAAGGGTTCCATGGCCTTCGTCATCCTGATCTACATAAATAAAACCGTAGCGTTTGGACATTTCTGAAGTGGAGGCACTGATGATATCAATCGCTCCCCAACTGGTATAGCCCATCACTTCAACGCCATCCAGAATGGCTTCTTTTAATTGTCCAATATGTTGTCTGAAATAATCAATACGGTAATCATCTATAATGGAGCCGTCTTCTTCAATCGTATCCTTAGCCCCTAATCCGTTTTCCACCACAAATAATGGCAATTGATAGCGATCATAAAGTTCTTTCAAAACCGTTCTCAAGCCGATCGGGTCCAACTGCCAGCCCCATTCCGTCACCTTCAGATTTGGATTTTTAACCGTACTGTAGAGGTTGCCTCCTGTAGAACCATATTTCTCCGGCGTTGTAGTTGAGACGAGGGATGTATAATAGCTGAAGGAAATAAAGTCGACCGTATTTTTTTTCAAAATCTGATCGTCCTCTGTTTCTTTTACAATATGAATCTGATGCTCCTCAAAATAGCGCTTAATGATTGGCGGGTAGCTGCCGCGGGCCTGAACATCGGTGTGCAGCAAATTCATCTGGTTGTCGAACTGAGCTTGCTGCACATCCTCGGGGCTGCTCGTAGCAGGATAATGGATCATTCTGGCTAACATACAGCCAATTTGAAACACGGGGTTAATCTCACGTGCTCTTTTCGTTACTAGACTACTGGCAACGAACTGATGATGTAATGCCTGATAGGACGCTTGCAGCAGGTTAACTTCTTTGTCACCGACAATTCCGCCGCCTGTGAACGGTTCAATGATCGTTGTATTGATTTCATTAAAGGTCAGCCAGTATTTTACTTTATCCTGATATCGGTTCATAACGGTCTCTGCATACTTTACAAAGAACGAAATGACTTTTCTGTTTGCCCAACCGCCATAATTCAATACCAGCGTCATCGGCATTTCATAATGGGATAGCGTTACCAGTGGCTCAATACCGTATTTGCGTAGCTCGTCGAAAACATTGTCATAGAATTGTAGGCCAGCCTCATTTGGCTCATGGTCGTCTCCATTAGGGAAAATGCGGCTCCAGTTAATGGAGAGACGGAATGTTTTGAAGCCCATCTCGGCAAACAATGCAATATCTTCTCTATAATGATGATAAAAATCAATTCCATAACGCTTTGGATAACCCACGGCTGTTTTGGTTTTCATGGCCTCTGCAATCGTTTCGCTGGAAACGTGCATGAGAGCGCTTAGGTTGGCATAGTCTTTTTTCTTATAATAAGGAACCATGTCTGCGGTAGACAAGCCTTTGCCATCTGCGTCAAATGCCCCCTCTGCTTGATTGGCGGCGATAGCACCTCCCCATAGGAAATGCTCTGGAAATACTTGCGTTTTACTCATGAGTGTATGCTCCTTTATCCTTTATCGGCTTTTAGATTTCTACCTTCAGCACAGGCTCCTTCATGGTGATATCACCCAGCTTGATGGGAAAAACAGATTGATAGTCGCTTGTATTGGTGACAACCATCGCTGTGGTGATGTCATAATCCTTAGCGATATGCTCCAGATCGAATGAGAGCAGCTTATCGCCAGCTTGAACTACATCGCCAGCTTGAACATGGGCTTCAAAAAACTGCCCACGCAGCTTAACGGTATTGATGCCCACATGGATGAGCAGCTCTGCACCGTCATTACTGCGAATAACCATGGCGTGTTTAGTCTTGAACACATTTAACACAGTGCCATTTACAGGAGCGGACAGTTCTCCAATAACAGGAACAAAGGCAACACCTTTGCCCATCAGTTCGTCACCAAATGTCGGATCATTCACTTCCTTCAGCGGAATCGAACGGCCTGTCATGGGAGCAAGAATCGTCTCATTGGTAGCTCGAATATTTGAATCTTCCTGCGGTTCTTTAGAGGAATCTGTCGAGTCGTCACGGTCTTTAGAAGAAGTAGTCGTTTCGCTCGTGGTTTGTACAGCTTCGCCACTCTGTTCTTCGTTAATGCCGAGCAGGATAGCTGCGATTGTGGCTACCACGAATGCGATCAGCATACCGCCCACTGCATACCAGAAGGTGGGTCCAATCAATGCAGGCAGCCCTGGAATTCCCCCGTTTCCTGCCAGCACATAGGCATTGGCACCAAAGGCAAGAGAGAACCCGCCGCCTGCAGCACTACCGATCATACCCGCTATAAAAGGTCGTTTATATTTCATATTCACCCCATACATAGCAGGCTCGGTAACACCCATAAGTGCTGTCAGACTTGTAGAAAATGCCACAGATTTCAGCTTCTTATCCTTGGCACGAAAGAATACCCCCATGGTTGCTCCTGCCTGACCCATATTGGAGATGTAGGTTAGCGGCAGGAATTTGTCAAAACCCAGTTTAGCCAAATTACTGATGATGACTGGAACCAGCGCATAGTGCATGCCTGTCATCACGATCAATGCCATAGCTCCGCCCAAAATAATACCTGCAAACCAGCCGCCTTCCGAAATAAGCCAATTGATACCGCCAGACAATCCACTACCGATCAGAGTACCCAGCGGACCAATAGCGATCAGTGTAACTGGAACGACAATAATCATCGTAATTAAGGGCACAAGCAGTAGCTTAAAAGATGAAGGAATGATACGGTCTACGCCCTTTTGCACATAAGACATCAACCAAATGGCAAGAAGGATAGGGATAACGGAGGACGCATAAGTAACAGCCGTAACCGGAACACCGATAAAAGAAACAGCATGACCACTTGATAATAACGCCCCCATGTCAGGGTACATGAGTGCTGCGCTCACAGCAACGGCCACATAAGGATTACATCCAAATTTACGAGCCGCACTCACAGCAATCAGTAAAGGTAGGAAATAAAAGACTCCGTCCCCGATCGCTGAGAAAATTCGGTACGTATCCGTCCCCGCTGTAAGCCAGCCTACGGATACGAGCAAAGCAATCAATCCTTTGAGCAAGCCCGCACCAGCAATGGCAGGTAAAATAGGGGCAAACACACCTGCAATGAACTCGAACAAGTTAGAGATCGCATTTTGTTTCTTTTTTTCAGAAGACTTCTTTTCGGTGGAGTCGTTCTTTAGGACAGGGTATAGATGCGCCATTGCATCGAATACTTTGCTGACTTCATTGCCGATAATGACCTGGAATTGGTCTCCAGATACATTGGTTCCCATAACCTTATCCAACTTCTTTAATTCATCCTGCTTGACCTTACCGTTATCCTTGAGATCAAAGCGTAAGCGTGTAACGCAATGGTATACGGAGTTAATATTGTCTGTTCCACCAACAGAGTCGACAATTTTTTTGGCAGTTTCCTGCTGATCCATCTTGAATTCCTCCTATTTTTAGATAAAAAAAACCTGAATGAGCAGACCCACGTATCGTGAGCCTTTTCATTCAGGTTTTGCCTGATTTAACAGTTACAAGCCTGGATAATATTTTATTTTCTTTTTATGAGGCGCTCCAAATGAAGTGTCAGGTACAACTCTGCTCAGAGTGCGTCATGGTATACTCGTAATTCTTTTGAATAAACTTCTCAATTTTCCCAATGCATTTAAAAGTGCCCGCATAATTTTTTTTCACGACTTCATACAAATATTCTTCTGCATCGTCATGGCTCGAGTGCGTAATCACGCGCTGGCAAAAATATTTGAGATGTGTAATAAAGCGGAAGTAATTCGCGCTATCCTCATTAAACTCCATATTAAAATGATATTTGATAATATTCATGATTTCCTGGAGCAGCTGCATCATATGAGTAACATCATTCATCGAATCATTAATTTCAGCATTCACGAAATGAAGGGCGATATTACAAATCTCTTCCTTTGGGAATTCAATGCCCAGACGTTCGCGCAAAAGTGTCAGTGATTCTTTGGCAGCGTCATACTCAGCTTTATAGAAATGCTGAATCTCCCATGACAGTGGATTGCGTACAATCATGTCATGCTCCATACGCTGAATAGCAAAATGAATATGATCTGACAAGGAGACATAAATGCCATCACTTATTTTTTTGTTCAACTGCGTGCGCGCCAGACTAACAATGTCATCGGTGACTTGTAAAATATCAATCGGAACTTCCATGACAGTGGCTTTAAACTTCTCATAAATATTTGCATCCTGCAGACGAAAAATTTTCTCAATCCGCATCTCGTCAATCGGATCACCCGCACGGAAGTTAAACCCGATACCCCGGCCGAGGATAAGCAACTCCTGGTTTTTATCATCCACCGTGCTGACGATATTATTGTTGAAAATTTGTTTAATTATCACATCGAATCACCCATTTTGAGGAATAAAAAAAGGCAAAACTACAACAGAAAGAAATATCATCTCTGTTGTGGTTTTGCCCGCATTACCGGTAACAAGCCTCACGAGATAAGTTATCATGATCTGAAAACGTTGTCAACTTTTTTTTTTGTGATTAGGATATCCTTTTATGCCACATTCTAATCTTTAAGTGCTAAAGGCTACTATAACCCGATTGATCTCATTTACGCATGGATATGTTGAGAAAAAGGAAATGCTCATAGCTAGAAAAGTTTATACAATGGAAGAGAAATAAGAACTGTGAAATTCGACTTTTGATGTAGGATTTCATATAATGTGAGCATATTGTGAACAACTTAAATTGAAGGCTTAACAAAATTAAAAATGATTTCCGTCCAGCTATGAATTTCAAAATTTGACGGAGGGAACGAGATGACAATGGAAGAGAGCAGCAGACAGGTACCTTGGCAGACGTATTACGGGCCTAATCTAGGTTATGTGCAGGACCAGTATGAAAAGTATGTAGCAGACCCCGGAACGGTTGATCCGGCTTACCGCGAGCTGTTTGATCAATGGGGTGAGCCGCCGCAATCCGAATACTCGGCTGCTTCCATGATAGACTACAAATTGCAAGGACCCCCCGCAAGTGCTCTGGGGAGCCTCGACTCGAACACATTACAGAAAGCGGTTACAGCGGGGAAAATGGTGTGGAACATCCGTGAATACGGGCATTTGGCCGCCCAAATAGATCCCCTGGAACTGGATGCTGAGCAGGATACACGCTTGCTTGATCCAGCATCCTATGGCTTAACTGAACAGGACTTAAAGGCTTTTCCGGCCTCTTTAATATGGGATAACGCTCCTGCGGGAACACTTAACGGATGGGAAGCCATTCAACGGTTGCGTGTAGCATACACAGGGCCGATTGCCTATGAATTCAGTCACATTCATGATGAGGAGGAACGCCGCTGGTTGAACAGCTATGCAGAATCCGGCTGGTCCTCCAAGCCACTCACAACACAGGAACGCAAGGCGCTGCTGGGCAGATTGGTAGAGGTAGAGCAGTTCGAAGAGTTTTTGCATAAAACGTTTGTCGGACAGAAGCGTTTTTCCATCGAGGGTAATGATGTGCTTGTACCCGTACTCGACGAGATCATTCGACTCACGACGAATGCAGGAGCAAGTCACGTTCTAATGGGCATGGCGCACCGGGGCCGTTTGAATGTGCTGGCTCATGTGCTGGGCAAGCCTTATAGCAAAATTTTCTCTGAATTTCATCATTCTCCGAATAAGGATCTGATCCCGTCGGAAGGCTCTACCGGAATTAACTACGGCTGGACTGGAGATGTGAAGTATCATCTGGGTGCCGATCGGTTTGTAAAGGATGGGGAAGCGGTACAAGCCCGTCTGACATTGGCGAATAACCCGAGTCACCTGGAGTATGTGAATCCGGTCGTCCAAGGCTTTTCCCGCGCAGCGCAGGAAGACCGCAGTGAAGCAGGCTATCCGAAGCTGGATGTCAGCAAGGCGGCTACGATTATCATGCATGGCGATGCGGCTTTCCCGGGTGAGGGTATCGTGGCAGAATCGCTTAATTTTACAAATTTGCGTGGCTTCCGTAATGGCGGTACGGTTCATATTATTGTGAATAATCGTCTGGGCTTTACGACAGAGAGTGTTGATTCACGTTCGACCCGTTATGCCAGCGATCTGGCCAAGGGCTACGAAATCCCGATTGTACACGTGAACGCGGATAATCCTGAAGCCTGCATTGCAGCGGCACGTATGGCTGGCGAATACCGCAATCGCTTCAAGAAGGATTTTCTGATTGATCTGATTGGGTATCGTCGTTATGGTCACAATGAATCCGATGACCCGGAAACAACCCAGCCGCTGGTGTATCGCAAGGTAAAGAATCATCCGACGGTGAGCAAATTGTATGCTCAAAATCTGATGAAGCAGGGTATTGTGGATGAAGCATTTAGTGCCGGCCTCATTGAAAAGGTGCAAAACCGACTGAAGGAAGCGCATGAGCATGTGAAGAATCAACCGGAAGAGGAACCTGAGATTACTGCTGTTAAGGCAACAAAAAATCAGGGCTCTGCGGTCCGTACTGCGGTGGAATTGAAAAAGCTGCGGCAAATCAATGAAAACTTGCTCAAATGGCCAAAAGATTTTCATGTATATCCGAAGCTGGATCGCATTTTACAGCGTAGAAAAACAGCTCTGAACGAAGGGGAAAAGGTAGATTGGAGCTTGGCGGAGACGCTGGCCCTGGCTACTATCCTCGCAGATGGCAAGCCGATTCGCATGACGGGTCAGGATGCGGAGCGGGCGACCTTTGCTCACCGTAACCTCGTGCTGCATGAGCCTGAAACCGGCAATACACATTGCCCGCTGCATACATTGCCGGAAGCGCGCGCCTCGTTCAGTATTCATAATAGCCCTTTATCTGAGGCATCTGTGCTCGGCTTTGAATATGGGTATAACGTGTTTTCTCCTGAGACATTGGTCATTTGGGAAGCACAATTCGGCGATTTTGCGAACTGCGCCCAGGTTATTTTCGACCAATTTATTTCCGCGGGCCGTGCCAAATGGAGACAGAAATCCAGTTTGGTGATGCTGTTACCGCATGGCAGTGAAGGACAAGGACCGGAGCATACAAGTGCACGGCTGGAGCGTTTCCTCCAGTTGTCCGCACAAAATAACTGGACTGTCGCTAATCTGAGCAGTGCCTCACAATATTTCCATCTGCTGCGCCGTCAGGCTGCATTAAGCGAAAGTGAGGAAGCGCGTCCGCTTGTGATGATGTCGCCGAAAAGCCTGATTCGCAACAACCGTGTCGCTTCGCCAGCTTCTGAGTTCAGCGAGGGAACATTCCGTCCTGTGCTGGAGCAGCCCGGCCTGGGTGCACGCCCGGATCGTGTAGAGCGCATTGTACTGTGCAGTGGCAAAATTGCGATTGATCTGGAAGAGGCGTTGGAGAAGGATAAAAATGAGGCAGAGGAGCGCCTGCACATTATTCGTGTGGAGCAGTTGTACCCCTTCCCGGAAGAGGAAATTCGAGATATTTTCAGCCGCTTCTCGCATGTTAAAGAATTCGTATGGGCTCAGGAAGAACCTAAAAATATGGGGGCCTGGAGTTACATTGAGCCTCGTCTGCGGAATGTTGTACCGCAAGGAGCGGAAATTCGTTACGCAGGCAGACCGGAACGTTCCAGCCCGGCGAGCGGCTATCAGCAAGTGCACAGCCTAGAACAGCAGCGAATTATTCAATCAGCGTTGAAGCAGGATTCCAAAAACAATATTACATTGGGGAGGTAGCGGCTGTGAGCGATATTTTAGTGCCGGCAATGGGAGAATCCATCACGGAAGGAACAATTTCCAAATGGCTTGTGAAGGAAGGGGATTCCGTAGGACAGGGGGATGTTCTACTGGAGCTGGAAACGGATAAGGTCAATCTGGAAATTAGTGCAGAAGAAGCGGGAGTCGTCCAGAAGATCCTTCGTCAGGAGGGAGAGACCGTGTCCATCGGTGAAGCTGTTGGCTTGATCGGAAGTGGCAGTGGTAACGCAGCAGCCAG
>NZ_JH601050.1:285626-392409 GCF_000245715.1 Paenibacillus sp. Aloe-11
GGAGGCACCGCCCGTAGCGACTACACCAGCTTCTGCAGCAGCGGAAAAGGCCACACAGCCTATTTCGTCCAATAGTGACGGGGGAAATCAGACGGCATCTCCATCCGCCCGGAAGCTGGCGCGTGAACGCGGCATTGATCTGGAGCAGGTACAGGGAAAAGACCCGCTTGGGCGTGTGTTCCAGGGAGACGTTAAAACGCATACGAACAGCGCTGAGGTTGCGCGTGCGGCATCGACTGTACCTGCGTCTCCCGCTGTCAACAAGCCTGCGGCTTCATCTCCATCTCCAACGGAGTATAGCAAGCCTGTAGAACGCCAGCGGATGTCTCGTCGCAGAGCGACGATTGCCAAGCGCCTTGTTGAGGCACAGCAAACAGCCGCTATGCTTACCACTTTTAATGAAGTGGATATGACCGCCGTTCTCGATGTTCGTAAACGCCGTAAAGATAAGTTCAAAGAGAAGCATGATGTAGGGCTGGGCTTTATGTCCTTCTTTACGAAAGCAGTGGTTGGCGCACTCAAGCAATTCCCTACCGTGAATGCAGAAATTAACGGCGATGATATTGTACTGAAAAAATACTATGATATCGGGATTGCTGTATCTGCCAAGGAAGGTTTGGTCGTGCCAGTCGTACGGGACGCTGACCGTCTCGGCTTTGCTGAAATAGAGAAAAGCATTGCAGATTTGGCTGGCAAAGCACGCTCCAACTCGCTTTCGCTGGCAGATTTGCAAGGTGGAACCTTTACCATTACCAATGGAGGTATTTTTGGTTCCCTGCTGTCTACGCCAATTCTGAATACCCCGCAGGTGGGTATTTTGGGAATGCACAAAATCCAGCTTCGCCCGATTGCAATTGACGAGGAGCGTATGGAAAATCGTCCGATGATGTACATCGCCTTGTCTTACGATCACCGGATTATCGATGGCAGCGAAGCGGTTCGCTTCTTGGTAACGGTCAAAGAATTACTGGAAGATCCAGAATCCCTGCTGCTTGAGGGATAATAGAGATCCAACTGTATTCAGGCATATGGATATGAAAAAAGCAGACTCTTGCGGGTCTGCTTTTTTTCCTGCATAGTTACACCATAAGATTCAGACCTAATAGACACTCAGATGCAGAGAAGGGCGGGGATTGTTTTGGACAAAGATTTGCGCTACCCGATTGGGCCGTTCGTCGTTCCGGATATGATTACAGAAGAACAGCTTTTGGCATGGATTCACGACATTGCTGAACTGCCTTCGCAGCTTCGTCAGGCGGTTGAGGGATTGAATGAGCAGCAGCTTAATACGCCTTATCGTGAAGGGGGCTGGACGATAAGACAGGTTGTTCATCATTTGGCAGACAGCCATATGAACAGCTATATTCGTTTTAAGCTGGCGCTGACGGAGGATACACCGACAATTAAGCCATACGATGAGGGACGTTGGGCCGAAATGCCAGACGCCAGGGAGCTTCCACTGGAACCCTCGCTGCAATTGCTGGAAGGGCTGCATGAACGGTGGGCCACCGTGTTGCGATCATTAGGAGAAGATCAGCTGCATCGAACGTTTATTCATCCTGAATCAGGCCAGACGATCCGGCTCGAACGAAACATCGGCATCTATGCCTGGCACGGCAAGCATCATACAGCTCATATCACTTCCCTAAGGGAACGGAATGCATGGTGATTTTCAACATAAGCTGAACTGAAAAAAAGAAACCTTTAAACTCACGTTAACCGTGGTTTTGAAGGTTTCTCTTATTAAGAGCTATTTATAAAGATGCCTCAGAGCCTCCAGACAAAACAGACACGGAGGTCGTTGCTGCGTTAATATGACGGTCCAGCCAGTCAACAATGTCACTCATGACCTCATCACGGTTTGTTTCAT
This sequence comes from Paenibacillus sp. Aloe-11, assembly GCF_000245715.1. Classification (NCBI taxonomy): domain Bacteria; kingdom Bacillati; phylum Bacillota; class Bacilli; order Caryophanales; family Paenibacillaceae; genus Paenibacillus; species Paenibacillus sp. Aloe-11. The sequence continues at coordinate 287,497 of NZ_JH601050.1, forward strand.
GCAGCATCTCATGGCGACCATCAGGGTAGAGGCGATATTCCAGATCCTGAAGCCCCAGGCTTCGGTACATATCGACCAGCGATAATACACCTTTACCGAACAATCCCACCGGATCACGATCCCCGGCAAATATGTAGACTGGCAGTTTAGGGTTAATGCTTTCCAGCGAGGAAGGCCAATGGATTTCCTGCAGCAGCCTGAAGAAATCAAGAAAAAAGCTTGTCGTACAGATGGCTCCACACCATGGATCATGTACGAATTGATCTACTTCCTCTGGATCACGGGATAGCCAGTCAAATGCCGTACGCACCGGACGAAAGGAGCGGTTAAACCCTCCGAAGACCATCGCATTGAGCAGCATGCTGCGATGATCCATTCCTTGCAGCTTGGCTTGTACCAAGGCAACCTGCTCTCCGAGCTTTAACAGACCACGCCGCCCGTTCGTTCCCGATAAAATAAACCCCTGATACACCTGCCTGTCGTCATACATTATTTTTTGGGTTAAAAAGGAGCCCATGCTGTGACCCAGCAAAAAACGAGGCTGATTTGGGAACTCCTTAGCCGCAATTTCGCCTAGCTCCAGCATGCCGTTTGCCATTCGATTGAACGCGTTTGCTCCCGGCATACCGAGCTTATCAAGATCACCAGCTGTACGCCCGTGACCGATATGATCGTTGGCATACACAACGTAGCCGGAAGCAGTGAGCTTATCGGCCAGTCGGATATAGCGGTAGGACCTCTCACACATGCCATGTGAAATTTGTACAATCCCCTTTAGGGGTATCTGCTGATCGGGCAGCCAGCGGTAGGCAAAAAGCTCGGTTCCGTCGTTTTCAACGATGGTGAAGGTGTATTCCCGCATGGTTAGACATCACATCCTTTAAGCTTTAAGGAAGATAAGATCTAAGTACGGTCATTTTGTCATTCAATGTGTAACCGTTCAGATTGGCAGGTAGCAAGAAGCAATCTCCAGCTTTACAGGAAAGAGATGAAGCACTATCGCCCCATGTAAGGGTACCACTGCCTTCGCAAATGACAAGAATGGTAAAGCTGTCTTTCGTTGTGGAAAGCGACCAGCTTCCATCTACGATTCCCTTTTCTACGACAAAATACTCACAGGCTGCAAGCTGGAGCCATTCACCCGGCTGTAAGCCGCCTGTTTTCATCGTTGTTGCACCTGCACCTTCGTAAGAGGTCACATTGAGGGAATCCTCAATATGCAATTCACGGGGCTTGCCATCCAAACCAGGGCGGTTGTAGTCATATAACCGATAGGTCGTATCCGAATTTTGCTGGATTTCAGCAACGACAACACCCGCGCACAGCGCATGTACAGTTCCGGCGGGAATGAAGAATGTATCGCCTGCCTCAACAGGAACCTGACGCAAGCTGCCGAGGATGTCTCCGCTTTCAAGAGCTGTACGCAGACTTTCGCGCGTTACACCTTCTGTCAGACCATAAATGATTTTCGCATCCGGCTTGGCATCAAGCACGTACCACATTTCGGTTTTTCCAAGCTCTCCAGCTGGAAGTCCCTCATAATCATCTGTCGGATGTACCTGTACGGACAAATCATCATTGCAATCCAGCAGCTTGATCAGAAGCGGGAAGCGGCCACCTTTTTCCGATACTCCTTTGGCTCCAAGCCATTCCTGTCCATAAGCTTCACGGATCTCATCCAGCCCTTTGCCTGCTAGCTCGCCATTGATGACCGTTGTTGTTCCATTCGGATGATCGGCAATCATCCATCCTTCGCCAATATGTCCTTCTGGTGGGGTTAGACCAAATTGTTCTAATGCTCGTCCTCCCCAGACTCTTTCTTTAAATTCAGGTTGAAATTGCAGCGGATATGGCTTCAGCATAATTTCTCTCCTCCATGAATGAGTAATGAGTGCACAACAGAATAACCCTTACGACTACGACTCACAAAATGATACTCACAAAATGATACTCACAAAATGATATATGTAAGGCGGCTGGAAAAAGCCGCACATAACCTGGATAAGTTGGCTTGATAAGCCGGTATGCTATTTTTTTTCAACCGCCACCAAATATGGCGAAGTGTCTCGTTGTAATTGACGATAAATGATACTTTGGCCGATGGAGACGGGGAGAGCAGAAGCCCATTGAAGGACAGCTTCCGCTTCTTCACTGCCTCCGGCGTGCCCTGGATATAATACGGCGGTCAGAATACCGCGTGGTCGCAGCAGCTGCAGGGCCGCTTCAAGCGCGGCGAGCGTACTGTCCGTATGCGTGATGACAGATGGATCGGCGCCTTCAGACGGCAGGTAGCCGAGATTAAACATAACCGCAGCGACCTTGCCATGCAGGTTGCCAGGAACGGCCTCCCTCATTTGCTCATGACCCTGCAGCAGCAGTGTTACCTCTGCCAATGAGGGAGAGGTGTTTTCTTCCAGCCGACGCCGGGCGAGTTGCAATGCCTCCTGCTGAATATCAAAGCCGTAGACACGGCCTCGTTTGCCAGCGGCCTTGGCCAGAAACAGCGTATCTGCTCCTGTACCGACGGTGGCGTCTACAGCAGCATCGCCTGGCTGCACGCGCGCAGCCACCAATTGATGAGCATAGCTCAAGACAGACAGGAAACCCATTTATGGCTGCCTCCAGTATTTGCCCTGCCACGTTTCACGCGATTTCAGCTCATCATCAATGGCGTTAAGGACTTCCCATTTCTTGAGCGACCACATGGGTCCCATCAGCAAATCGCGGGGAGCGTCTCCAGTCAGCCGATGAACGATCATCTCGGGCGGCAAAAATTCCAGGGTATCGACGATCAGCTTAACGTATTCGTCCCTTTCCAGAAAGCGCAACAAGCCTGCTTCATACTGCTTGACCATCGGCGTTTTGCGCATAAGATGCAGCAGATGAATTTTAATGCCTTGCACGTCCATAGCCGCTACTGCGCGTCCCGTATCAAGCATCATTTCATGCGTCTCCTGCGGAAGACCATAAATGATGTGGGCACACACGCGAATATTGCGCTTGCGCAGCTTTTCCACCGCATCCAGATAGCATTGAGTGTCATGAGCACGGTTAATCAGCTCTGAGGTGGATTCATGGACGGTTTGGAGTCCCATTTCAATCCACAGGTACGTGCGCTCGTTCAACTCGGCAAGGTAATCCACCACATCGTCAGGCAAGCAATCAGGGCGGGTAGCGATGGACAGACCCACAACCCCCGGCTGCTCCAGAATAACCTCGAAGTATTCCCGCAGTTCCTCAACCGGTGCATACGTATTGGTATAGGCTTGGAAATAGCCGATATATTTGGCGTTTGGCCATTTTAAATGCTGACGATCCCGAATCGTATTGAACTGGGTGACCAGATCATCACGGCGGCGTCCGGCAAAATCACCCGACCCGCGTGCGCTGCAAAAAGTGCAGCCTCCTTTGGCAATAGAACCATCGCGATTTGGACATGTAAAACCCGCATCCAGCATGACTTTGAACACTTTATTTTCAAATTGCTCGCGCATTTCGTAATTCCAAGTATGGAACCGTTTATCTCCCCATAGGAGAGGAGCAGGCAACAAATCTGTTTTCATGGGTGTACTCCTTTTTTTTACGATCACCTTATTGTAACAAAGATCAGTCTAAATTGGGAATCACTTGACAGAAAAGGCGATAAAAAGTGCGGATTTTACTGGATTCAGGATTGAAAAAGGTTACACGATATGTTATATTGTAAGCGGTACCAGACATACGATATAAGGACTGATTTCGATCCTGGAAATAAAAATTAGCTGTCGACTAATGATGATTTTTCAGGAAGGCAGCTATGCTGTTTCTATCGCCTGCTGTAGGGGAAGTGCACGTCGGTTCCAACATTAATAACCCGTGAGGTGATTTTTTATGAATACGCAGGATAAAACACGTATGAATAAAGTTACTGTTGAGCTAACCTTTGATGAGGCGTTGGCGCTGACTGGTGTCCGTTTTGGGCAGGATCGTCAGATTGGAACGGCCGCACGTCAGAAAATCAGAGCAGCTTGCCAAAAGACAATTGATTTTTCACCTGCTGATGCGGTAGACTATGAACAATTAAATTAGTTGGACCCCAATCCAAATATATTGAAAAAGGAATTTCATTTCCGTATCTTCAAGCGGGGATGGAATTCCTTTTTCCTTGATAACAGAGTATATGGAGGAGTAACATGCGTTTACGCGGAAGAAAAGGAATAAGGGAAAGCTTGGAAGAACAACAGGATCTGGTCATCTTGGAGCCGGCACAGTATAAAGGAAATTGGCAGCAGCTTTTCGGCAATGATCGTCCGATTCATGTGGAATTTGGCATGGGCAAAGGACAGTTTATTAGCCAAATGAGCTTCCGGAATCCGGACGTCAATTACATTGGCTTTGATATGTACGATGAATTGGTACGACGTGCAACGGAAAAGTCTCGTCTGGCCTGGAGCGATACAGAGGTCGGTACACCGCCCAATATCAAATTGGCACTGGCAAACATTGAACAGATTGAGAATGTTTTTGAGCCTGGAGAAATTGAACGCATTTATCTGAATTTTAGTGATCCCTGGCCTAAAACCAAGCACGCGCGCCGTCGTTTGACGCATCCGCGCTTTTTGGACAAGTACCGTCAGCTTTTGAACAGCAAAGGGCAAATTCACTTTAAGACGGATTCGGAGACACTGTTTGAGTTTTCCTTGAATTCATTTGCCGACAGCGGTCTGCAAATGACGAATATTTCGTTGAACCTTCATCGTGAGGGGATTAACGAGGAGCATGTCATGACGGAATATGAACAAAAATTTATGGGCAAAGGCATGAATATCCATCGTGTCGAGGTGCTGATTGGCAAAGACGCTTTGGAAGAATACGAAAAAATACGTCTTGAAAAGTACGGAAAGTAAAGCGATAGCGATATAGCTGTTAAAATAAAGCGGGGTGCTTCCTTTTTAGGAAAGCACCCCGTTTGGTTCCAGTATATCCAAAATACTCTGTGCGCTCTGAAGAGGATAGAATCGCGCTACATTATGGACGTGCTCCTGTCGCTTGCGAACGATTTCCGGAAAATCGTGTAGTAATCGGTTCATCCATTTAACGACAACATCCAGCGAAGTAATCGGTTCTCCGAAGCCTTGAGCCGTAAAGTATTGACAATTTTCCTCCTCCTGTCCGGGAAGAGGTTTGTGAAACAGCATCGGAATCCCTTTGGCTAACCCCTCGGTACATGTCATTCCGCCGGGTTTGGTAATAAGTAGATTCGATACCTCCATTAATTTGTCGATTTCCCGTGTGAATCCGAAAATATGAATATTCGAATGATTGAAACGGGGGTCCAGCTGCATTTTACGACGCATTTTATCATTGTGACCCAAACAAAAAATAAATTGAATGTTTTCTCTCCACTCGGTAAGCGAGCGATGAATGACTTCGTCGTTCATAAGTCCCCAGCCGCCGCCCATAACGAGTACAGTCGGGATGGGCTTAAGGCCAAATTGTTCCCGAATTTCATCGTGCCCCGGATGTTCCCAAAAATTTGGATGAACCGGAATACCGGTCACCTGGATTTTCGATACGGGTACTCCACGTGCTCGCAGCTTGCGCATGACTTCAGGCGTAGATACAAAGTACCGATCAACCTCGGGACTGATCCATGTTCCATGTGCATCGTAGTCTGTAATGACAGTACAAAGCGGAACATGTAAGCCTAAGCGCTTTAAGCGTGAAATCACCGCACTCGGGATAGGATGAGTACATACCACCAAATCGGGACGGAGCTGCCGCAGAATGTTTCGGGTCTGTGTGTAGAACAGACGGTGCAAAGCGAGCGTTGTAAGACGGTTTAATGATTTTTTGTACTGATGACGGTAAACCAATCCGACTAGACGAGGCTGCGATACAACAGTCTTCTTGTATGCTGTAATAATGAGCGGGGCCATTCTTGGATTCAAAAAGCTCCCCAGCTCCAGCACTCGGGTCTGCACATTCGGAGAAAGCTTCCGCAAGCTGCTTGAGAGCGCGTATGCAGCCTGAGTATGTCCGGCACCGAAACCTTCCGATAATAATAACACTCGTTTTTTAGCCACTCTCATTTCACCTGTTCCTGCTGGGATGTTCTCAATCATACCATATCGGCTTTAAGGCCAGAATGCAACCGTCCCTATTGCTGCAGAAGCTCCGATAACCGCTCCTGCAAGTACATCCGTGGGATAGTGAAGCCCTAAGTAAATCCGGGAAAATCCTACAATTATTCCTACAGGCAACAACGGCAGGGTAAGCATCGGTGACTGAAGCATAAAAGGAACAGTAGCTGAAAAAATGGCGGTTGTATGCCCTGAGGGAAAAGAATGGTCCGACAGGGGGTTGCGAAATGTATTTGTACCCGGTAGCGCCAAATATGGGCGAATCCGCGGATACAGCTTTTTAACAATCGCCACGGGGATATGACTGACCCCCAGGGCAATGGCTCCCTTCATAGCGGCATCCTTCCATGGATTCGGAGCGAGCCACCAAATAAGTAACGTAGAGGCTATTGTAAAAGTGGCCCCGCCCAAATGTGTGAGATAATAAAGCCAGAAGTTCAAAAAACGGTTGTGTAAGCGTCCGTTGATCCATTTGAACAACTGCTGCTCCAGGTTTATAAGTTTTACGACTAGACGTTGCATTTGGTTTCCTCCGGTTGCCGTTTCAGGGTAAGGTCGGCAAATATTTTCAATCACTTTGACAGAATCAGTCCATAAGTAATTATTCTCTTGCTCCCATCATATTTTTAAACGCTATTCATTTCAAGAATCACCACTCACTTGGTTCAATTCTACACAAAAATGTTTAAGGAATATAAGCTGAATTGTATAACTTTCTTTGCGTTCATCCGTCTAATAAGATAGAGTGGTTAGAAGTGGTTGCTAATTGCTCCACTAAAAGGAGGGACCAAAGAAATAAAAAGTTAGCAAATGGATGAAAATAAGACCTAAGCGTTATGAATGAGAGGCTCAGTGTTGCATTCCCGGATTAAATGGGAGTTTGTCGTGTTTTTTTGCTGCTGAGACCGGTTTTAAGGCTTTGACAAAAGATTGAAAACCAACGAAAATCGTAATGGCATTCCTGTGTCAGCCAAAACGGGGCTGCGCACAGCCAATGAAGAAAGCAAGGGTCGGGTCAAAATTACAGAAAAAGGCGCACAAAAGCGCCGCAACTTGCGCTATACAGAGAGAAAACAAATAAACGCAAGATTTTTAAAGGGGTATAAAAAGGGGGTAACAAGAGATTATGTTAGACGCTATTTTTGTGACGCTCCAGATCATACTGGCAGTGATCGCTGTCTATCAGTTTGCATTCTCCTTGTTCGGATTGGTACGCAAAAAAAGAAAAGAGCAAGCAGCTCCAGAAAAATCGTTTGCCATTTTAGTCGCTGCCCACAATGAAGAACAGGTTGTTGGAGCATTGATGGAAAACCTGAAGCAGCTTGACTATCCGAAGGAACTATACGATGTATTCGTGATTTGTGATAACTGTACGGACAAGACAGCGGACATCGTTCGCGCTCACGGTATGAATGCTTGTGAACGCACGAATCCGAATTTGCGTGGTAAAGGCTACGCTATTGAGTGGATGCTCAAGGAATTATGGGCTATGCCACGCCAATATGATGCTATTGTCATGTTTGATGCTGACAATTTGGCGCATACCAATTTTTTGAGTGAAATGAACAATGATTTGTGCACAGGGGCCCGTGTTATCCAGGGGTACATTGATACCAAAAATCCTGAGGATTCTTGGATCACAGCGGCATACGGGGTATCTTACTGGTACATCAACCGTCTGTGGCAGCTGTCGCGTCACAACCTGAATATGGCCAATTTCCTTGGTGGTACAGGCATGTGCTTTGAAACGAATTTGCTCAAGGAAATGGGTTGGGGTGCAACAAGTCTGGTAGAGGATTTGGAATTCACTATGCGTTGTACACAACGCAATGTATATCCAAGATTTAATTACGATGCCAAGGTGTATGATGAGAAGCCGTTGACGTTCAAAGCTTCGTCCAGACAGCGTCTGCGCTGGATGCAGGGCCACTTCACGGTCGCTCGTCGTTACTTCTTCCCGTTGCTGTGGCAAAGTATCAAGCATAGAAGTTTGATTAAATTCGATATGGCTCTTTATGGTCTGAACGTGTATATCGTATTGTTTACCTTCTTGATGACAATGGTGATGTGGGTAGATATTGCGTTATTTGGTGGACCTAATATCGAAAATATCTATGTGCAATTCCCTGCTTGGACCGGTTTTGTGGCTGTGAGTCTGAATATTATCACCTTTTTGATCGCGATGATCTTGGAAAAGGTTACGTTCAGAAAAGTATATCTGTACTTGCTGCTGTTCCCGGTCTATCTGGTTTCTTGGTATCCGATTACGTTCTATGCGTTCTTCACACAGAACAATAAGCAGTGGAGCCACACTCAGCATACGCGTGTCGTTCGTCTGGAAGAGGTTCAGAGCAAGCAAGGATAATTGCAGAACGGTATAAATGTACCGAAGAGGTGAGGTGTCACTTGTTTTTTTGAAGGGTGTTGACACATCGTCTGCAAGATGATAAGATACATGAGTATGTTAATTGAAGAATATGGATTAACAAGCAGAAGGTCCGACTTCTCACCTGCCCGGTATTGCCGGCTGGTCATGATCCAATGATTTGTGAATTGAATTTTCATGATGAATTGAGTATCAGACAGGGATGTCGGCTGTATAGTCGTCATCCCTTTTTTGTGTCTACACACAAAATACAAAAATAACAGGTTCTGGAGGTGGAGGGTTATTAGTAAGGAACATATGATCAATGATGAGATTCGGGTGAGAGAAGTACGTCTTGTTGGTGCAAACGGGGAACAAATCGGGATTAAACCGACTCGTGAAGCTCTGCAAATGGCGATTGACGCAAACTTGGATCTCGTGAACGTGGCGCCTCAAGCGAAGCCGCCCGTGTGTCGGATTATGGATTACGGAAAATTCCGCTATGAGCAGCAGAAGAAAGAAAAGGAAGCCCGTAAGAACCAGAAGATCGTTGACATCAAAGAGGTATGGTTCCGTTCCAACATCGAGGAACATGACTACCAAACCAAGTTTCGCAATGTGGTGAAGTTCCTGAATGAAGGGGACAAGGTGAAATGCTCTGTTCGTTTCCGCGGTCGTGAAATTACCCATGCTAATGTGGGACAAAAAATTCTCGAGCGTGTGAAAACGGAAGTTGCTGATCTTTGTACCGTGGAGCGCCAACCCAAGCTCGAAGGACGCAGCATGATTATGATATTGGCTCCAAAGAGCCAATGATAAATTAAGGAGGAAGTTCAATGCCTAAAATGAAAACACATAGCAGCCTTAAAGGCCGCTTCAAGATTACCGGTACTGGTAAAGTAACGCGTTACAAAGCTTACAGAAACCACTTGCTTTCCCACAAATCCAAACGTGCAAAACGTGTTCTGGGTACTAACCCTGAGATGGCACCTGGGGACGTTAGACGTCTGAAACAAGGTCTTGCTAACCTGAAATAGCATATAGCTCGGCAATAAATAAAGCATAAACATTATTTGGGAGGTCTTTTGATATGGCAAGAGTAAAGGGCGGATTCGTCGTTCGTCGTCGTCATAAAAAAGTATTGAAGCTTGCTAAAGGTTATTTTGGTTCCAAACACCGCATTTTTAAAACAGCTAACGAGCAGGTAATGAAATCGCTTGTTTACGCATACCGTGACCGTCGTCAGACGAAACGTAATTTCCGCAGATTGTGGATCGTGCGTATCAATGCAGCAGCTCGTTTGAATGGTTTGTCTTACAGCAAACTGATGCACGGCCTGAAACTGGCTGGTGTGGACATTAACCGCAAAATCCTGGCTGATCTTGCAGTCAACGATATCAATGCGTTCAACTCTTTGGCAACTGTTGCTAAAGGCAAAATCAACGCTTAATTATTGAGCGTGGAGACCACGAAAGTGGTAAAAGAGGTATCCCAAGCAGTACGCTGTGTAGGGATGCCTTTTTTTGTATATGTTTTGTGATGCGAAAAGGTATAATTTCCCCAAAATACGAATGAATATGACGTGTGATGGCAGAATGTATGTATTTTTTCAAGTTGTAACGCTTACATTTATGGGAATTCAAAAAAAATTGACCCAAGGTTATTAATTATCTAGATTTTAGCCGATCATAATTGTATAATCTCTAAAGTAAGTCTTCTGTACGATCTGTCTCGTCAGTAAATGACATGTATGGCATGTACCATTTTCAAAGAAAAAGAGGCAGTTCCAGGGATCTAACACTAAGGGGGAACAGTATCAGCATGAAGAAAATGTTCAGTATGTCTTTGGTTATGCTGCTGGCGATTTCGGTCATTCTCGCAGGCTGCGGTAGCAAAAACCAAGGTGCGTCCAACGCAAGTGGTGGGGACACAGGCAGTTCTGCCAAATCATCAAATGTCCAAATTGGCATGGTTACAGATGTGGGTGGAGTAAACGACAAATCGTTTAACCAATCTGCTTGGGAAGCACTGCAAGCCACTGAGAAAGAAACAGGTGCTAAAGTTAAATACCTGCAAAGTAAATCGGATCAAGATTATATTCCTAACCTGAACCAATTTGTTAAAGGTGATTTTAACCTGACTTGGGGAATCGGTTTTAATCTGGCGAATGCGATTGGACAAGTAGCAAAAGATAACCCGAACAAAAATCTGGCGATCATCGACAGTGTCGTAGATGCGCCTAACGTAAAATCGGTTGTTTTTGCTGAAAATGAAGGTTCCTTCCTGGTAGGGGTTGTAGCTGGTAAGCTTACCAAAACAAACAAAATTGGTTTTGTGGGTGGACAAGACAGCCCGCTGATCAAACGTTTTGAAAAAGGCTTTGAAGCAGGGATTAAAGCTGTAAATCCAAATGCGAAATTGGAAGTAAACTACACTGGTGCATTTGATAAGCCGGACCTCGGCAAGGCTGCTGCTGCAACGATCTACAACGATGGTGCAGATATTATTTTCCACGCGGCTGGCGGCTCGGGTACAGGCGTATTTAACGAAGCACTCGCACGGAAGAAACAAGGGCAGCAAGTATGGGTTATCGGTGTTGATAAAGACCAATCCCTTGAGTTTGGTGACGATGTAACGTTGACCTCCATGGTGAAACGTGTGGATGAAGCTGTAAAACGCGTATCTCAAGAAGTTGTTGATGGTAAGTTCAAGGGTGGTATTGAAACACTGGCTCTGAAGGATAACGGAGTTGGTCTGGCGGATACATCAACGAAAAATGTCCCTAAAGACGTACTTGATCTTGTAGAGCAATATAAGCAAAAAATTATTAAGGGCGAAATTACAGTTCCTTCGAAATAATCGTGTTTGAAGAACATAGAGGTGGCGGCAAGGCTGGTTCATAAGACTAGCCTTGTTCTTACGTCTGGAGTTATACGAATCATAAAGATCAGTCAGCTCATTGGAGCACATACTATAAAGTGTATAAGGGTGATTTCATGGATGCAGCGACCCCCGTCGTTGAGTTGAAGAAAATTACAAAACGATTCCCAGGCATCGTTGCCAACGACTCCATCAGCATCAAGCTGCATAAGGGAGAAATTCATGCCCTTTTGGGTGAGAATGGTGCGGGTAAATCTACGCTTATGAATATTCTTTTCGGACTGTATCAGCCAGAAGAAGGGACGATTGAAATCGGCGGTAAGCCAGTGCAGATTGATAGCCCAAATAAGGCGATTGATCTGGGGATCGGCATGGTGCATCAGCATTTTAAACTCGTACAGCCGTTTACCGTTACCGAAAATATTGTCCTGGGCTCCGAGCCGCGTAAAGGTCTGAAAATCAATTATAAAAAGGCTGCCGCCGAAGTACAGCGGTTGTCTGAGCAATACGGGCTTCAAGTGAATCCGAATGCCAAAATTGAGGATATATCTGTTGGTATGCAGCAACGTGTGGAAATTATCAAAACGCTTTATCGCGGTGCAGATATTCTTATTTTCGATGAGCCGACAGCAGTGTTAACACCACAAGAAATCACCGAGCTGCTGGACATTATGAAGCGCTTGGTAGCTGAGGGTAAATCCATCATTCTTATCACGCATAAGCTCAAAGAAATTATGCAAATTGCAGATACGGTTACAATTATTCGTCGAGGTCAGGTTGTTGATACAGTCAAAACGTCAGCAACAACACCGAATGAACTGGCGGAGAAAATGGTAGGTCGTCGTGTGTCCTTTAAAGTGGACAAGCAACGTGCACAGCCAGGACAGACTGTACTCGAAATGAACCATGTGGTCTCTAAAAACAAGGATGGCATTAGTGTTCTGGATGAGTTGAACCTGAAGGTTAAGGCGGGCGAGATTCTGGGAATTGCTGGTGTAGACGGCAATGGACAGAGTGAGCTGATTGAAGCCTTGACAGGCTTGCGCAAGGTCGATGGTGGAAGCATTCAATTGCTTGGGCAAGAGATTGCAAATCAGCCGCCACGCAAAATTTCCGAGGCAGGTGTTTCGCATATACCGGAGGACCGCCATAAACATGGACTGGTGCTCGATTTTTCCATGAGTGAAAATATGGTGCTGGAGACGTATTATCAAGCACCTTACAGTAAAAATGGCTTTTTGAATAAAGAGGCTATCGATAAACAGGCAAAAAGCCTTATCGAGAAGTTCGATGTAAGAACACCGGATATTCACACAAAGGCAAGAGCGTTGTCTGGGGGAAACCAGCAAAAGGCTATCATAGCGCGTGAAATTGATAAAAATCCGGATCTTCTTATTGCAGCGCAGCCTACACGCGGTCTGGATGTCGGGGCCATTGAGTTTGTCCAGAAACAGCTGATTGCTCAGCGGGATCAAGGTAAAGCGGTCCTTCTTATTTCTTTTGAGCTGGACGAGATTATGAATGTATCTGACCGTATTGCTGTCATCTATGAGGGCAAAATTGTCGGAGAAGTGTTGCCGGAAGAAACGAATGACCAGGAATTGGGACTTATGATGGCAGGAAGTGCAGTGAAGAAAGGAGCAGAGAATGGCTAACCTATTGAAAATATTTACGAAAGACTCCTTTGTTCTGGCACTGGTCTCTATTATTTTGGGTCTTCTTCTGGGTGCTGTCGTCATGCTGATTGGCGGATATGATCCGATTGTGGCTTATTCCGCTTTGTTTAGCCGTGTATACGGAGATTCATACAATTTTGGTGAGGCTATCCGTGAAATGACCCCATTGATTTTAACGGGTCTGGCATTTGCTTTTGCGGCTCGCGCCGGACTGTTTAACATTGGTGGCGAAGGTCAGTTTCTGGTAGGTATGACAGCCGCCTCAATTGTGGGTATCAAGCTCCATGGACTGCCTGCCATAATTCATGCTCCGCTGGCTGTGATTGCAGGGGCGGTTTTTGGTGGCCTGTGGGCTGCGATTGCAGGCTATTTGAAGGCCAAGCGAGGCGTAAATGAAGTTATTACCTGCATTATGATGAACTGGATTGGCCTGTATTTGGCCAATTTGGTGATTAATCAGTTCGCACTATTGGAAGGTGAAAATCGTTCTGTGGACATTCAGCCTTCCGCTTCCATCTCCATCGAATGGCTGTCACAGATGATGGGAAATGCCCGGGTTCATTGGGGTACAGTCATTGCTTTGCTGGCGGCGGTATTTTTCTATATTTTCATGTGGAAAACAAAGCAGGGCTACGAGCTTCGGGCTGTCGGATTTAATCAGGATGCATCCCGTTATGCTGGTATGAATGTAAATCGCAATATCGTAAAAGCGATGTTTATTAGTGGTGTTTTTGCGGGATTGGCGGGTGCATTTGAAGTGTTGGGGGTATTTCATTACCAATCCGTCATGGCTGGATCACCGGGAACCGGATTTGACGGTATCGCCGTGGCTCTGATCGGGATGAATAATCCGTTCGGTGTGCTGCTGGGCTCTGTTTTGTTCGGAACGCTTACGTATGGTTCGGCAGGGATGAGCTTTAGCGCGGATGTACCGCCCGAAATTATCCGGGTGGTCATTGGCTCGATTATTTTCTTCATTGCGGCCCAAGGAATTGTGCGTTGGGTTGTGAAGCCGCTCTACTCCAAGCGGAAGAAAGAGAAGGTGTTGTAAAATGAGTTGGTTAACACTTGGTGAATTAATCCATACAACGCTCGTTTTTGCGACGGCGATTATATTTGCGTCTCTCGGCGGAGTTTTTTCAGAAAAATCCGGTGTAACGAACCTCGGTTTGGAAGGACTAATGGTATTCGGGGCGTTTGCTGCTGGGGTCGGCGGATTTTATGCCGAGCAAGCGGGACTGGGAGGCACCTCTGCGGCTTGGGTAGGCGTACTGTCGGCTGCGGTGTTCGGTATTCTGGTTTCGTTGATTCATGCTGTAGCCTCGATTACGTTTAAAGCCGATCAAGTCATAAGCGGGATTGTCATTAACTTTCTGGCGGCAGGTAGTACGCTATACATGGTCAAGCTTTTATTTGAAGGTGATGGTGACACCGGTCGTATTCAAGGTTTTAGCGAAATATCCATTCCTTACCTTGTAGATATTCCAATTGCAGGGAAAGCTTTTTTCCAGGCATATCCAACGACGTATCTGGCTATTTTGTTGGTTATTATTGGATATTTCACCTTGTATAAAACTCCATTTGGCTTGCGTTTGCGTTCGGTTGGGGAGCATCCGGGTGCAGCGGATACAGTAGGTATCAAGGTTAATCGCCTTCGTTATATCGGTGTCATGATCAGTGGTGCGTTGGCAGGTATTGGTGGAGCTACGATCACCCTGACTACAACCAATATGTTCTCGCACAATACAGTTTCCGGTCAGGGATATATTGCTATTGCCGCTATGATTTTCGGCAAATGGAATCCGCTCGGTGCTTTTGGCGCAGCCGTATTTTTCGGCTTTTCACAAGCGATTCGCAACTATGTACAGTTGTTTGCATGGTCGCAAAGTATTCCCCAGGAAATTATTTTTATGCTGCCGTATCTCTTGACGATTATTGTACTGGTAGCAGCTGTAGGCCGGTCACGAGCTCCGGCTGCTTTGGGTCAGCTTTATGATCCTAGCAAGCGTTAATAAGTCATCAATAGCTGACAGTTTTATGTTTTAAAACTGTAATTGACATCTCAAAAATCTGGTATCTGCATCTGCAGGTGCTAGATTTTTTTTAGGTTGTGCAGGCATTTAAACATACGCTTCTGGTATGAAGAGAATAGAATGTGCTATGCAGATTGGACGGACGCTCGGCCCCTGTCAGCTCCAGTCTATTTTGTGGTGGTGGTGAGCTATCAAGGAGCCGTTCAATCTGTCCATTCGTTGAGAAAGAAGGAGGAAATACGATGAAACAGGCAGTAACCAGAAAGCAGGTGGAGAAGCTTGTTGGCAAAGTCATCTTCGCTACTCGCAAGGATGGTTCCCAGGTCAGCGGCAAGCTGATCCGCATTTCGGGTAACCGACTGGTTCTCCAACCAAACTGCAAGAAAAAAGTAAACACGAAGGCGATTATTCCCCTGGTGCTGTTTGACTTGCTTGCCATCGGCACGGCTCCTTATGCCTACGGCGGATACAACGGCTACGGACCAGGCTATGGTGCACCGGGATACGGGGCTAAGGCTGACCCTGACCCTGGGTATCCAGGGCTAGGTTATCCGTTTTACCCTAATTTATTTTAGGATAAGAAGATCAGCATCCCAAGAAGCCGGTTTTCACAGTGATTTTTCAAGTTCGTGGCATCGGCTCAGAGCTACGTAGCGCAATATTTGATATTGGTGGCGCAGATAAAAATGGATTCCCCGGATATTGTCTTCGTCCACCATGACTTTGGCCCGCTTGCAGCGTCGTATTCGCCCGTAGTGCTCGGCATATTCCAGCAATTTTTTTCCGTAGCGCTTACCTTGATGAGCCGAAGAAATTGCGATCAAATCAATGTATAACAGTTCCCCGTGCAGCATAACATGAATGAAGCCAACAACCTGTGCATTATTCGGCTTGCAAGCCACAAAAGTGATGCCCCGGTTTAAGCGCCGGGGTAATTCTTTACGTATTTGCTCCATTTCCTGGGTGCTTAAATGCGATAGGGGGACAAGCTCCTGCTCGATCAGACGAAAGATCACCTTATCATCCTGAGCGATGCGTTTGCGAATCATAACGGGCCTCCTTTTCTACCCAGTTAACAAGACAAGACGTGGTTTTGGAGGTGTGCACCCATCTTACCGTGTGGTCTTTTTATCATATGCGGGCATCGGTTACATGCGTGCGACTTTGAGGTGCTTCAAAAGATAAACATAAATTTTTATGAAATCTGGGTATTGACTATCCCAGATGGGGGACATATAATGTGTCTAAACATTTGAAAGAATGACATGAACACAACGGCAATGAAGAGGACGAAGTGATTAGGGCTCTTTTGTTCAGAGAGTGAGGCATTAGCTGCAAGCTTCACCAAAATCCCTTTTTAACGAGCTCACCTCGGAGCTGTTTTCCTGAAAAGTATTTGGGCCCAGTGAATTTTAGCGGTGCACCGATTCACCTATTAGGGAAAATCGTACGGTCTACGTTACAGACGCCAGATATGGAAATCCTTTGTGATTTCTGTACCTGCCAAGGTTCGATATTGTGAGATATCGGGCAAACACGGGTGGTACCACGGAAGCTACAGCCTTTCGTCCCTCAGTAACAGCAAGTCTGTTCTAGGGATGAAAGGTTTTTTTGTTTTCACAAATGTCAGCTGTATGTAAATTTTGTAAAGGAGGATGACCAATGAGTGCACAAATTCCTGAAGTTCGGTCAACCGATGAATTACGTCAAAAGTGGATGGAACCTGAAGTGATTACAGGTTCGGAAATTTTGCTCCGTAGCCTGTTGCTGGAGGGAGTAGAATGTGTCTTCGGATATCCTGGTGGTGCAGTGCTTTATATTTATGATGCCATGTATGGCTTTAAGGATTTCAAGCATGTTCTCACCCGTCACGAGCAAGGAGCAATTCATGCGGCAGATGGTTATGCACGGGCAAGCGGTAAAGTTGGGGTCTGTATCGCAACATCCGGACCTGGTGCGACAAACCTGGTAACTGGCATTGCGACGGCTTTTATGGATTCGGTGCCGTTGGTGGTCATCACGGGTAATGTAGTATCCTCCCTGATCGGCACGGATGCTTTCCAGGAAGCTGATATCACAGGAATTACAATGCCGATTACGAAGCACAGCTATCTGGTAAGAGACGTAGAAGAACTGCCGCGGATCATCCATGAGGCATTTCATATTGCCAACACAGGCCGCAAGGGGCCGGTGCTGATTGATATCCCGAAGGATATTTCGGCAGCCCAAACGCTGTTTGTTCCACAAACGGGACCTGTGACCATGCGGGGCTATAACCCGACAGTGCTGCCTAATAAGATTCAACTAGACAAGCTGACTCAGGCTATATCAGAGGCAGAACGTCCGTTCATTCTGGCCGGTGGCGGGGTTGTATACTCCGGTGGACATGAGGCACTTTACGAGTTTGTTCGTAAAACGGAAATTCCTATTACGACAACATTGCTGGGACTGGGAGCTTTCCCAAGCGGACACGAGCTGTGGACGGGAATGCCGGGTATGCACGGAACGTACACCTCCAATCAGGCTATTCAACAGTCGGATCTGCTGATCTGTATCGGTGCTCGTTTTGATGATCGGGTGACAGGCAAACTGGATGGATTTGCTCCACAAGCCAAAATCGTCCACATTGATATCGATCCTGCTGAAATTGGCAAAAACGTAGCGACCGATATTCCAATTGTAGGCGATGTGAAGGCGGTACTGGAATTGCTGAATCAGGATGTGAAACGCACAGATCGGGCAGATGCATGGAGAGCACAAATTCAGCAATGGAAGAACGAAAAGCCTTATTCTTATAAGGATTCCGAAGCAGTGCTCAAGCCACAATGGGTTATTGAACTGCTGGATGAAACGACCAAGGGCGGCGCAATCGTTACGACGGATGTGGGCCAGCATCAAATGTGGGCAGCACAGTATTACAAATTCAATCAGCCGCGCTCATGGGTGACATCTGGTGGACTGGGGACGATGGGCTTTGGTTTTCCTTCAGCGATTGGCGCTCAGGTGGCCAATCCCGACAGATTGGTAATCTCGATTAACGGAGACGGCGGTATGCAAATGTGTTCGCAGGAATTAGCCATCTGCGCGATCAACAATATACCGGTCAAAATCGTAATCATTAACAATCAGGTGCTTGGAATGGTTCGCCAATGGCAGGAATTGATCTATAACAATCGGTATAGTCACATTGACCTGGCTGGAAGCCCGGATTTTGTGAAACTAGCTGAAGCATACGGTGTAAAAGGTCTGCGTGCTACGAATAAGGAAGAGGCACGTCGGGCTTGGCAGGAGGCGCTTGATACACCCGGACCGGTCGTTGTCGAGTTTGTAGTCAGCAAGGAAGAGAATGTATATCCGATGGTGACGCAAGGTTCGACAATTGATCAAATGCTGATGGGGGACGAGTAAAATGACGACTAAAAATACCATTGCTGTACTGGTAAATGATCATCCCGGCGTTTTGCAGCGTGTGTCCGGTCTGTTCGGTCGCCGTGGCTTTAACATTGAGAGTATAACCGTTGGTCAATCGGAAGAAGTCGGATTATCCCGTATGGTCATTGTAACTGTAGGAGATGAGAATAACCTGGAGCAGATTGAAAAGCAGCTGTATAAGCTGGTTGATGTAATCAAGGTCATCGATCTCAGCTCCAAGCCGATGGTTGCCCGTGAATTGGCAATGATCAAGGTAAAGGCGGAGCCACCTCAGCGGCCGGAAATCATGGGTGTGGTGGAAACATTCAGAGCAGCTGTAATTGATGTTGGGACAACGAGCTTGATCGTTCAGGTTATTGGCGATACCGAAAAAATAGACGCCATGATTGAATTATTAAAGCCTTACGGCATTCGTGAGCTGACCCGAACCGGGGTTACAGCGATGGTACGTGGCAATGCTTAATATGGAGCTTTAACGAATTACCGCTTATAGCCATTACATCAATAAAGACCGCCCGCATAAGAGCGGGGGCTCGAGGAGATTTTTAGATCCAATTTACAAAGCAAAGTCAAATCTCTTGGAGTACCCGCTCATTATGAAGGGTCCAATTAAAAGGAGGAAATTAACCATGGCAGTTACAACGTACTACGAAAAAGATGCAGAACTTAGCGTATTGAAAGGAAAAACAGTTGCCGTTATCGGTTACGGTAGCCAAGGACATGCTCAAGCACAAAACCTGCGTGACAGTGGTGTGAATGTTGTTATTGGTTTGCGTGAAGGCAAATCAGCCGATGTTGCAAGAAACGACGGTTTTGAAGTTCTGAACGTAGCTGATGCAACAAGCCGTGCAGATGTGGTTCAAATTTTGTTGCCAGATGAAACACAAGCTTCTGTTTACAAAAATGAAATTGAGCCTAACCTGAAAAAAGGCGCAGCTCTTTTGTTCTCCCATGGTTTTAATGTTCATTTCGGACAAATCGTAGCTCCTAAAGATAGTGATGTATTGCTGGTTGCTCCAAAATCCCCGGGGCATATGGTACGTCGTACCTATGTAGAAGGTTTTGGTGTACCGGGTCTGATCGCAATTGAGCAGGATGCAACGGGTCAAGCCAAAGAAATCGGTCTTGCTTACGCCAAAGGCATCGGTTGTACACGTGCGGGCGTAATCGAAACCTCCTTCCGTGAAGAAACGGAAACGGATCTGTTCGGTGAGCAGGCGGTATTGTGTGGCGGCGTGAGCGCACTCGTAAAAGCAGGCTTCGAAACATTAACTGAAGCAGGATATGCTCCTGAGATGGCTTACTTCGAATGCTTGCACGAGCTTAAGCTGATTGTTGACCTGATGTATGAAGGCGGATTGGCAACGATGCGCGATTCCATCAGTAATACAGCAGAATATGGTGATTATGTAACTGGACCACGTGTGGTAACAGAAGATACGAAGAAAGCAATGAAGGAAGTATTGACTGATATTCAGCAAGGTAAATTTGCTCGTGACTTTATCCTTGAAAATCAATCCGGACGCGCGTTCCTGACGGCTACTCGTCGTAACGAAGCTAACCATCCGATTGAAGTGGTGGGCGGACAATTGCGTGAAATGATGCATTGGATCAAAAAGTAAGCTCTTTTTGTACTATGTGTTCGACAATATGATTCATTTATAAAGTTTATCTTACAATGCGGCCCTGCTTATTGCGTGAGCCGCATTGTAAATTTAAAGGTCCTAATCCTGAGGGAGGTGTATTACGTTGCGCAAAATATATATATTTGACACAACGTTGAGAGACGGAGAACAATCACCGGGCGTGAACTTGAATACCCGTGAGAAAGTAGAGATCGCCCATCAGTTGGAAAAACTGGGGATTGACCGTATGGAAGCAGGATTCCCGGCTGCTTCACCGGGGGATTTGGCCGCTGTTAATGCGGTTGCCAAGGCTGTCAAAAATTCAACAGTCATCGGGCTTTCACGTGCAAGGGAGCAGGATATTGATGCGGTTCGCGAGGCGCTCAAGGGAGCACAGGACCCATGTATCCATATCTTTTTGGCAACCTCGCCGATTCACCGTCAGCATAAACTGCGGATGGAGAAGGCACAGGTATTGGAGACTGCCCGTTCAGCCATTCGCTACGGATTGAAATATTTGCCCAAAGTGGAATTTTCTTTGGAGGATGCAGGCCGTACAGAGCTTGATTTTGTAGTCGAAATGGTCACCATGGCTGTACAGGAGGGTGCGTCTGTCGTCAATATCCCAGATACGGTGGGTTACTTGACACCTTATGAATACGGTAACATTTTCAAGCATATCAAGGAAAATGTAGTTGATGTAGATAAGATTCAACTGAGTGCGCATTGTCACAATGATTTGGGTATGGCTACCGCTAATACACTGGCTGCAATCCTGAACGGGGCGGATCAGATTGAGGGAACCATTAACGGTATTGGCGAACGCGCCGGAAATACAGCTATTGAGGAGATTGCGATGGCGCTGGAAACGAGACAGGAATTTTTTCAGGCCAAAACATCTCTGCAATTGTCAGAAATTTCCCGTACGAGCCGTCTGGTCAGCCGTTTGACAGGGATGGTGGTGCCGGGGAACAAGGCAATTGTTGGTGCGAATGCTTTTGCACATGAATCAGGTATTCATCAGGACGGCATGCTGAAGGAAAAAACCACCTATGAAATCATGACGCCGGAAAGTATCGGTCTGAAGGAAAGCAAGCTGGTTCTGGGCAAGCATTCCGGGCGTCATGCCTTCCGCGAGCGTTTGATTGAGCTGGGGTACGAATTGAGTGAAGAAGAGCTGAACCGCGCTTTCGGGCAGTTCAAGGATTTGGCTGACAAGAAGAAGGAAGTATCGGATGATGACATCCTGGCATTGCTGGAAGAAAAACTGGCAGATACACCGGAGGTCTTCACACTGAAAACGATGTTCGTAACCTTCGGCAATGAGACTACGCCTTCTGCCAAAGTGAGTCTGGTTAACGAAGAAGGTCAGGTTATTGAGACGGAGGCTGAAGGGAACGGTTCTGTTGATGCGATTTACAATGCGATTGATGAAGCCAGTGGCGAGAGCGTTGTACTGTCGGATTACTCCATCAAGTCTGTTACCCATGGTAAGGATGCTTTGGGTGAAGTGCACGTGGTGCTGACGCAAAACGGGCTGTCTGTACAGGGGCGTGGTGTAAGCACCGATATTCTGGAAGCAAGTGCCCGAGCTTACGTGGATGCACTGAACGGTTTGATCGACAAGCGTAAAAACTACAGCAATCGCGTAGATTATAATTCCTAAATGAACATTTTGCATAAATCCCCAAAGCGATTTTAATTCAGCAATATATAGATCGAGATGGTTTGGTTTGTCTATATATTGTACTTTCGAGCATTGCAAATCAAATGATGCAAAATGCTGACAGGATCGGGTCTTCCCGGTCCTGTTTTGTTGTTTCCAACGAAAAATTCATCTTATAGGCTAAGCCTATTGAATTGATAGATTCTATATCTTAGTCAAAGCCCTGCCGTATATGTTACAAAGAAAGTATGAAAAATACACCCGTATGGCTGTATAACAAGAGGAGTGTACGTGATGGCAGACGTGAAAAAGATTGCGGTAATAGCTGGTGATGGAATCGGACCGGAAGTGGTCGCTGAGGCGGAGAAAATTTTGAAGCGTACGGAAGAAGTGTTTGGTCTTTCATTTGAAACAGAGCATGCGCTATTTGGCGGAATCGCTATTGATAAAAAGGGGACGCCATTGCCGGAAGAAACACTGGCTGTATGTCAATCTGCAGATGCCGTATTGCTGGGGGCGGTAGGTGGTCCTCAATGGGACAACAATCCCAAGGAACTTCGTCCTGAAACCGGTCTGTTGGGTATTCGCAAAGAGCTTGGCCTGTTTTCGAATCTTCGTCCCGCTGTCGTCTTCGATTGTCTTAAGGATGCTTCTACACTGAAACCAGAAGTGTTGGAAGGAACCGATCTGATCGTTGTGCGTGAGCTGACGGGCGGCATCTACTTCGGTGAGAAGTTCAGACGTGAGAGTGCTCAGGGTGAGGAGGCAGTTGATACCTGTGCATATAATGTAACGGAAGTTGAGCGGATTGTTCGCCAATCTTTCGAGATTGCACAAAAACGCCGCAAAAAGCTCGCATCGGTAGACAAGGCTAACGTACTTGAAACTTCCCGTTTATGGCGGGAAGTAGTTAACCGGGTCGCTGTAGACTATCCGGATGTAGAGCTGGAGCATGTATTGGTGGATAACTGTGCGATGCAATTGCTGCGTCGTCCATCCAGCTTTGACGTCATCGTGACGGAAAATATGTTTGGGGACATTCTAAGTGATGAAGCGGCTATGCTGACTGGGTCTATCGGTATGCTGTCCTCTGCATCACTCGGAGAAGGCAGTTTTGGTCTGTATGAGCCAGTGCACGGTTCGGCCCCGGACATTGCAGGTCAAGGATTGGCCAATCCGATTGCAACGATTTTGTCCGTTGCTTTGATGTTCCGCCTCACCTTTGGGTATGAGAAAGCAGCTGACGCTATTGAGAAAGCGGTAGCTGAGGTACTGGATGCAGGACATCGCACAGCGGATATTGCGGTGGATAAATCTCAAGCCATCTCGACAACTCAAATGGGCGATCTGATCGCAGCAGCTATTCGCTAAAGGCTCCAAAACGCACCTGTTCTGAAAAAAAGCTTCCTATTATATAGTAAGGTTATACAATGCATCATATCGTAGGCTTTTACAATCCATGTTTGGCACAGCAGCTCCTGAGCAATCAGGAGCTGCTTGTGTATCAGTAAGTGTAAGATATTCAAGATGTGTATAAGTTGTGAATTTTTCATCTAGTTTAAAATAATTATAAAAAAGTAATGGTTACAATATTGACTTTGAATTGTACGAATGATAACATTTATCAAGTAAGTTGTTTAATACAATTCAGATGATTGGGAAGAACACAAACGGTGTTTTTCTTACATATTTTAAAGGAGGATTTCATGTTATGGCAGAAAGATTGGTAGGAAGACCTGCACCTGATTTTGCATTGGAAACCGTGAGTGGGGACGGTCAAGAATTTGGTTCGGTGAAGCTTTCTGATTACCGTGGCAAATGGCTCGTATTTTTCTTCTATCCACTGGATTTCACTTTTGTGTGCCCAACGGAAATTACAGCATTGAGCGATGCTGCTGACCAATTCAAAGAGCTGGATACTGAAATTCTGGGTATCAGTGTAGACTCTGTACACAGCCACAAAGCATGGATTAACACAGCTAAAGAAAACAATGGTCTGGGCAAACTGAACTTCCCGTTGGCCTCTGACATCACCAAAAAAACAGCAAGCGATTATGGCGTTCTGATCGAAGAAGAAGGCATTGCTTTGCGCGGCTTGTTCATCATTGATCCAGAAGGCGAATTAAAATATCAAGTAGTTAACCACAACGATGTGGGTCGCAGTGTAGAAGAAACATTGCGTGTACTGCAAGCTCTGCAATCCGGTGGCTTGTGCCCAATGAACTGGAAACCAGGCGACAAAAACCTGTAATATCAGATTCACAAATTTATATTCAACAAGCAAGCCCCCAAAACGGTTTTTTACGCCGATATTGGGGGCTTGCTTGCCTGTGTTATATATACAAATATTAGAGTAAGTTTGTTTGTATGGAGTAGTACAAAGTGAGTAACAAATAATTATGGAAATGTTGTTGTGTTCTGGAGGAATTTTGGTAGACGAAAGCGAATAAGGTAGTGTAGAAGATAACAAGGCAGAACAGGTTTTGTTCAGAGGAGGCTGAGCCCGGATGAGTTATTGCTGTGGAGCAAGCATGGTAGGAACCAAGGGAACGCTGAAGCATTACCGTACCCAAGTCCATAATGTTCCTTTGCTGTTTTGCCCGGTATGTCGTCGCATTGAAGTTCATTATAAAGTCGAAAATGAATATGAAATTTTGGCTGAATATGCACATGGAGATGGGGCAAGCGAGATTGATTTTCAGGATTATGTCATGGAAGATGATGATACGATATTTGAAAACTGTGTAAATCGTGAGAGTGAAGATGCATTTGAAATTGTAAAGCGTCAAATTGACATGTCACTTGATTTATTGATGGTAGCCAAACAGATGAATGATGAAAAATGGCAGGGAGAGCTTAAGAGAAGACTGGCTGTGATGAGCCAAAGACGATCCCGGCTTCAACATAATAAGAGCGGCAGTTGACTTCCTACACACCAAAGAAGCTCTCAATTTTCGAGAGCTTCTTTGGTGTGTAGGGCGCATATTCCTAACTTATTCTTTCGTTTTGGTAATGTTGCGCAGATATTATGACGAAAGAAAACAGGATAAAAGTATGGATTCGACACTTTTTCCGATTGACTCGAATCCTTGATCTTGTCTATCATGAAATAAGACTCGAATTGGAAAGAGTTGGTCGGAGTTTTGTGAATCTGTTTTCTACACCATTGAAGGGTAGTCGATAGATTGTCTTTCTCTTCTTCAAGAATGTTACGCGTCCGATACGGCCAGTTTATCATTCCGAAACAAGGGGGAAGCCTGGCATGATCAGTGAATTCCAAGAAGCCTTGCTTGATACCGTGGGAGCTTGCCCTCCCACACAGATCGCCAATAACAAGTATGAAAATGTGCTGGAGAACCTGGATAGTGGTATCATGCTGTTTGACAGTGACGGGGTACTGACCTTTATTAACGTGCAAATGGCGAAATTGCTGGAATTACCACGTAGTTCGCTGGCGGGTCGCAACCTGATGCAGATATTGCATCTTCCTGAGTTAAGTCGGTTTAAGAAGAAGAAAATCATGCGGATTTATAAAGAAACTATCTTTCATAGAAAGCGCTATCACGAGTTGATTGATGAGTATGGTCGGCATTGGTTGATGACAGTGACCTACGGGGATCAGATGGATGGCGATTTTTTGTTTAGCCTCAAGGATGTGTCGGATTACAAGCAGATTGAGCAAACGGCATACCAAAATGACAAGCTGGCGATGCTGGGACGAATCTCTGCTTCCATAGCCCATGAAATCCGTAATCCGCTTACTGCAATCCGGGGTTTTATTCAATTGCTTCGACCTCATTTGATGGAGTTGGGCAGGGATGAGTATGCCCGCATTATTTTAACCGAAATTGATCGTGCGAACGACATTATTTACGAATTTTTGAATTCGTCCAAGCCTTCGGCTCCGCAAAAAACGGCTGTATCTGTGATGGGATTGCTGAAAGAGGTTGTGATGCTGACAGAAAGCGAGGCATTGATGAAGGGCTGCCAGATCGCACTGGATGAAAATGACGAGCTCATGAAGGTTTCCATTGATGTAAAGCAGATTAAGCAGGTTATTCTCAATATGATTAAAAATGCGATGGATGCCATTGAAAGCATCGGTGGGGAACGAGAGGGATGTATTGATATCCATACGGTGCTTGAGGGCTCCTATGTCCACATTTGTATTGAAGACAACGGATTGGGTATGGATCACAATACATTGTCGCGTTTATTCGATCCTTTTTTTACAACAAAAGAAAGTGGAACGGGTCTGGGATTGGCTGTGAGCTATCGAATTATCAAAAATCATGGAGGCTTTATTCATGTAGACAGCCAGCATGGAATGGGGACACAATTTAAAATCACGCTTCCTGTGGTTTAAAAATGCACAGTTTTTCGCAAAGGAGTGCTGTGTGCAATTTCTTTTGCGTTGTGCAGCGTTGGAGCATAGGTATCACTTAGTTGAAAAAGGTCGGTTGGAGCGCATGATCTGAAGAGATCATGCGCTTTTTTGGGGCTGTAAGCTCTTTTTTTTGCGTGAATGCGAAAATGAATTCGTGAATATAAGACTAAAAAAAGATTCACCTTTCACAGATTAAATGCTATTATATACCAGAATACAACATTATTTTTGAGACTATAGACTTAAACAACGGCTTCCAAAGCTGTCAAACGTCTTAGAAATCGGAATCTCCGATATGCAGGGGGCTGAAGAGGCTGGATGAGTATACGACTGGAAGTAAAGAAAACGATAGGTATCGGCATTGCTGCGATAGGTTTGTTTGTCTTGGTTCAGTTATTTCATGTAACTTTGAATAAGTTATACTCTCATAATGTTTTTTTCTTGGTATATCCGGTTATAGGATTTGCCTGCGCTGCGATTTGTTTTTCTATTTTTTATCAATCCTGGTCCATTCTGCTGGAGCAATTATCCTTGCAGAGACTTTTTATTGCGCCGACATTTCTAGTGGCTGGTCTGCTTTACCTTGTTCATATCGTTTCGGTTAGTTTCCTAAGCTTGACCGATTTTGCTTTATCTTCGAGTATTTCGTTATGGCTTTTGTTTGTGAATCGAGTCTTTACTGCTGTTATGTTCTTAATCATTTGTTTGCTCCCCTATAGAAAAATGAAGTCTGGATACAAGACAGTTGCTTTGTGGGCGGGTATAGGCTGTACTTTGCTCATCCTGGGGGTTATTAAGGTTTGTGGTGCAAGATTACCGGATCTTCGTATAAGATATGAAGCGGACATTCTCGGATGGATCTTGAACCTGGCGATCATGTTTCTGCTCGTGTCTACTATGGTCTTAGGGATGCGAAGATATCGCGAATTTCACCAGGAGGAACATGGCATGTTGCTTATGATTCGCGGGACTGGGCTTTGTATTGTGAGTCAACTGTTCTATATGTCTTCTGAGCAAATGAGTGATGTTAATCACCTTATGGGGTTTTTAACCAATACGATGGCGTTTTATATTCTGCTGAGCGGTTTGGTCCGGCAAATGGTTCTCGTTCCCTACCGGGAAAAGCAGGCTGCAGAATCTGAATTTAATCTCATTGCCTATACTGATGATATAACAGGACTTCCGAACCGTCGCCGGCTGTCCCAACGTCTGGATAAAATGCTGCGTGATTCATTGAAGCCTGATGAGACAGTAGCGCTTTTAGTGCTGAATATAGATCGTTTCAAAACGATTAATGATTCGCTTGGACATATGGCAGGAAACTATCTGTTGTATGCGGTAGGCGAACGCTTGGGGCACTTTAGCCATGAGGGGGAAGAGGTCTTCAGCATGGGTGGAGATGAATTTGCATTTCTTCTAACAGGGTACGAAGATATGAGGGCCATGAGAAATCGGATTGATGATATGGTGAAGCTGTTCGATCAGCCTTTTCATATTAATGGAGAGTCTTATCATGTAATGGTGAGCGTAGGTATAGCTTTGTACCCATTAGATGCGGATCAGAGCGAGCAGCTCATTCAGAATGCGGATACTGCTGTTCATAGTGCGAAGGAGCAAGGAGTGAATTTTCAGCGGTATACCAGTGTAATGCAGATGCGGGCGCATGAAAGACTCCAATTGGAAAATGATCTGCGGCGCGCGCTTGAAAATGAAGAATTTTCATTGGTGTATCAACCGCGTGTTCACCTGCAAAGTGGTGAGTTGACCAGTTTGGAGGCACTAGTGCGTTGGAATCATCCCCAGCGTGGGATGGTGATGCCGGGAGATTTTATTTCGGTAGCCGAAGAAAGTGGTCTGATCGTGCCGCTGGGAGAGTGGGTGCTACGGGAGGCATGTCTGCAAAACAAGCGCTGGCAGGAGGCCGGATATCAACCGATCCCGATATCGGTCAATTTATCCATGCGCCAATTTCAGCAAAAAAAACTGGTGGATGTCATTCAGGGCATTTTGGCCTATACAGAACTGGAACCATGCTATCTGGAGCTGGAAATTACCGAGAGTATGACCTTTGACAAGGATCGGGCCTTCGAACAGTTGAAAAAAATAAAGGCGATCGGGGTTGCAATCAGTATCGATGATTTTGGTACAGGCTACAGCTCGTTGCATTATTTAAAAAATCTTCCGATTGATCGTCTTAAAATTGATCGTTCCTTTGTAAATGAGGTACTGGTCGACAGCAAAAATGCGGCCATCGTATCTACCATTGCTTCCATGGCTCATCATTTGAAACTGAAGGTTACGGCAGAAGGCGTGGAAAACGAGGAACAGCTTCATTTTTTGCAGGCTCAGGAATGTCATGAAGGGCAGGGGTATTACTTTAGCCGTCCTATTCCGGCAGAAGCCTTTGAAAAATTATTTTTACGCGAGCCTATGAATTGGCTGTCTCAGGATAGTATGTAGTTTACTTGCATTTTGCAAACGGGTGAGTTATACTATATAACATCCTGATTCAGTTGTTTGACAATAGCTTGAGTGTATCTACATTAGAATTGAGATATTTTAAAATGCGGGTGTAGTTCAATGGTAGAACTTCAGCCTTCCAAGCTGATAGCGTGGGTTCGATTCCCATCACCCGCTTTCTTGTTTTAAGGCGTTAAAAACCCTTGTACTGCAAGGGTTTTTGTTTTGCTCATAATTAGATGAACATACTTTAGCCGGGGAGCCATTGGGTATCCCGGTTTTTTTACGTTCTTATGAACCATATTTTACACTATTATACAAAACAAAATCCAAATATTTCGCTTACATGCTATAAATAAACAGATACAAAGAACTATTTACCGTCCCCTAAAAAATAAGTATAGTCACATTAATGGAATATAATACAAAAAAAGGATGGTGTACCTGTGATGAGGAAAATTTCTTTTCTTTTTTTAGCCTTAACATTTGCGCTCTTCACCTTTCCGGTAAGCTCTACGTTCGCTGCGGCTGACTTTCCGAATACGTCGACGAATGGATTGACTGGCTTTGCTGGACAGGCTAAAAATGAAAATGGCGCTTCCAAGCCTAGTACAACCGGGGGGAAAAATGGGCAGGTTATCTATATCAACAATCTAAATGATTTGAAAAATCAGTTAGGGGATTCCACTCCAAAAATTTTGGTGATTGAAAAGAATATTTCTGCCTCCTCTAAAACCGTCGTCAACATTGGCTCCAACAAATCACTTATTGGCTCTTACGCGCAAAACAAGCTGATCAATATTCATTTGAAAACAACAGCTAACTCCGGAAATGTAATCTTTCAAAATTTAACCTTTGAGCACAGTGCCAACATTAAAGGCAACGATGACATCCAGCTATATCTTACTGCGGGTACTAATTATTGGATTGATCATGTTACTTTTGCGGGTCACAATTATGATCCGAATGGTTCGGATCTGGACAAGCTTTTGTATGTAGGACAATCGGCCGATTATGTAACCATCAGTAATTCGAAGTTTGCTAATCACAAATATGGTCTCATTCTGGGTTATCCTGATGATGGCAATAAAAATTATGATGGCATGCCCCATATCACAATCGCCAATAATTATTTTGAAAACTTGCTTGTCCGTGGTCCAGGGCTTATGAGATACGGATATTTCCATGTTAAAAATAACTATATCAATAATTTCCAGTTAGCTTACACGATAGCTACCAATGCAAGAATTTATTCGGAGTACAACTACTTTGGCAAAGGTAGTGAAAAGGGTGGAATTCTCGATGATAAAGCCAATGGCGAGTTTAAAGATGTGGGTAGTTATCCCGTCATCAAGAACCAAAAATCGCCTGTAACCCGTTGGAATCCAAGCAAGAACTACAGCTACCAGGTTCAAACTCCTGAGTATACCAAAGAGTTTGTAACTAAATATGCTGGTTCTTCTAATACAACTTTGGTATTCGGAAAATAACTCTAAATTTATTTGCAAATCTATTTTGTTCTGTTATACTGACTGCAAGCAAGTATCCCATAAAAAGGAAGGTAACCATACGTCCGATGAAGTAAGCACACTGATTTTCCCATTTAACTGCACAGTTACTGGCAGGCGGCTGTATGCTGCAACGGGGAAAGTGTGTCTGAAATGAGAGTTGGGACGTATACGTTTATTCCGGAACGGGAGTCGTTTTTTTCCCTTCATGGTTTTATTTGTTCATGAGCGTATGTTCTGAAACGATTCATAGCAGTCATTCTGTATTCCTTGTATGCAAGCCGCAGCCTTCTGCGGCTTTTTTTATTACTTCCGGCATAAAAGCCGGGCTGGGAAAGGATGATCATGGTATGAAAACGATTTTACGTGTTCGCAATGTAATAAAGGAATGGAACGGAACCACTTTGTTTGAGAATGTGTCGATGGATGTGACGGAAGGAGAACGGCTCGCGCTGTTTGGAAGAAATGGAGCAGGAAAAACGACACTATTACGTATATTGCTGGGAGATGAAGCGCCAACCTCTGGTCAAGTAGAGCATGATTTGCCGCTGGAAGAGCGGGGCTGGCTAAAGCAGCAGGATACAGTGAATTTGTCTCGAACTACACTGGAGGCCGCACAGCAGGCTAGCCCTCTGGTGCGGTGCACGGCAACCCGGCTGCTCGATATGAAGCCGGGAGGCGGATATGAGATCTATGAGGGAACAGCCGACGAAAAGCAAGAAGACGAGCGAAGCCGTCAACGGGAGCCGGAGGATCAGGAGCAGCGTGAGGAGCGTCTGCGATTACAGTTGCGTCTGACGGAACTGATGGGATTGACGGGTATGATGGATGAGAATGATGAGCATCTGAGCGAAATCAGACACATTCGCGCCAAGCTGGATCGGCTGGATTTTCCCGGCATCCACAAGAATGAAGTGTAGGCCCTGCTTGCCAAAGCGCGGCAGTTTGCATATAATAATGAACAATAGTTCGAAATTAAAAATGTCTTGATGGAGAAGAGTAGGCAGTGTCCGATTGAACAGGGAGGAAGCGCCGTAGGATTGAGAGCGTTTCTGCAAATAATGGGCTGTTGAAGTTCGCTCCGGAGCAGTTCCTTGAACCTCAAGCGTCATGTGGATGGCGAATGGGCAAGTAGAGGATACCGATTCACGACCGTTACAACGTGCAGAGCGAGATGATGATGCATAGCGTGAATAAGCACCTGTATTTGCCGATAGGCAGAGTAATAGGTGAGCTGAGCTTGATTGTCTAACGAGGGTGGTACCACGGTCTTTTCGTCCCTTACTGGGAGAAAGGACCTTTTTTTGTTGTCTGAAAAGCTGGAAATGAAGAAAGGGGACTGAACAGGCGATGAGCGAAACCATCCAAATGAAGGAACATTTGCTGGCCTTGAAGGAAGAAGCATTGGAAGTATTGGAGAAGGTGGCAACAGCCAAGGAGCTGGCTGACCTGCGGGTTAAGTATTCGGGTAAAAAGGGTGCGTTGACTGAGATTTTGCGCGGTATGGGCAAGCTGAGTGCGGAAGAGCGTCCGGTTGTTGGACAGGTAGCCAATGAAGTGCGCGAGGCCATTGAAGAGGTGGTCAACCGCAAACAGGACGAGTTCACGAAAGCGGAAACGAATGAACGTCTGCAAGCGGAAAAAATCGACGTTACACTGCCTGGACGCGCGTTGCCGCAAGGCGGACTTCATCCGCTCAATAAAGTGATTGAACAAATTGAAGACATTTTCACAGGCATGGGTTATCGAGTTGCAGAGGGACCGCAGGCAGAGACGGATTATTACAACTTCGAAGCATTGAATTTGCCTAAAAATCACCCGGCGCGCGACATGCAGGATTCGTTTTACCTGACCGAGGATCTGTTAATGCGTACCCATACGTCACCGGTTCAGATTCGCGCAATGGAAGCCATGAAAGGTGAAACACCTATTAAGGTCATTTGTCCGGGTACGGTTTTCCGCCGTGATGATGATGATGCAACACATTCCTTCCAATTCCACCAAATTGAGGGGCTTGTGATTGGAAAAGACATTCGCATGAGTGATTTGAAAGGAACCTTGCTGCAATTCGCACGCGAAATGTTCGGGGAATCGAC
Organism: Paenibacillus sp. Aloe-11; assembly: GCF_000245715.1. NCBI lineage: Bacteria > Bacillati > Bacillota > Bacilli > Caryophanales > Paenibacillaceae > Paenibacillus > Paenibacillus sp. Aloe-11. Next base: position 319,747 of record NZ_JH601050.1, read on the forward strand.
CGAAATTCGTCTGCGTCCAAGCTTTTTTCCATTCACCGAGCCGAGTGCTGAAGTTGACGTTACCTTTGTAAAGAAAAATGGCGAACGTGTGTGGATTGAGATTTTGGGCTGTGGCATGGTGCATCCGAAAGTACTGGAAATGGGTGGTTTTGATCCCGAGGTGTACAGTGGCTTTGCATTCGGTATGGGTGTAGAGCGGATTGCCATTTTGAAATACGGCATTGACGATATTCGTCATTTCTATAACAGCGACCTGTCGTTCTTGAAACAGTTTGCGCGTCAATAAACAACTATATCAAGGGAAGTGAACCCATATGAAAGTATCATTCGAGTGGCTGTCCGAGTATGTATCGCTGGATCAGGTGAGCGCGGAGGAGCTGGCAGAGAAAATCACCCGTTCGGGCATTGAAATAGATGAAGTTGAACATCGCAACCAAGGGATTACTGGCGTTGTTGTCGGCTACGTCAAAAGCAAGGAAAAGCATCCGGATGCGGATAAGCTGAATGTGTGTATTGTCGATGCGGGTCAGGGAGAAGATTTGCAAATCGTGTGTGGTGCCAAAAACGTGGACGCAGGTCAAAAGGTTCCTGTTGCCGTTGTGGGTGCCAAGCTGCCGGGAGATTTCCATATTAAGAAGGCCAAGCTGCGTGGTGTTGTGTCCATGGGTATGATCTGCTCGGCTAAGGAACTGGGCATGAATGACAAGCTACTGTCAAAGGAATTGCAGGAAGGGATTCTCGTGCTGCCGGAGGATGCTGAAATTGGTACACCGATCACGAAGCTGCTGGGGCTGGATGATTACGTACTGGATTTTGATCTGACGCCAAACCGCTCGGACTGCTTGAGCATGCACGGAGCAGCCTATGAAGTAAGCGCCATTCTGGGACGTGATATTTCGCTGGCTGACCCGGCTAAGGATCTGGTTGAAATCGGTGATGCAGCGGCAGACCATCTATCCGTGAAAGTAGATACTCCTGAGCTATGTACGCACTATGCAGCCCGTTATATTACAGGTGTAAAAGTGGGAGCTTCCCCGTTGTGGATTCAAAACCGTCTGATGGCGGCGGGTATTCGTCCGATCAATAACATCGTGGATATTACGAACTATGTCATGCTGGAATACGGTCAGCCGTTGCATGCTTTTGACGCGGATAAGCTGGAAAATGGCAACATTGAAGTTCGGCTCGCTCGCGCAGGCGAAACCTTAATTACGCTGGATGATCAGGAACGCAAGCTGGAGCCGCAAATGCTGCTGATTACGGACGGTGTGAAGCCGATTGCACTGGCAGGTGTAATGGGTGGGGCTAATTCGGAAGTGACCGATGCGACTGTCAGCATTGCGCTCGAATCCGCGAAGTTTGATGGCGGTACGGTGCGCAAAACTTCCCGTCAGCTTGGACTTCGTTCCGAAGCGAGCCTGCGTTTTGAAAAAGAGGTTGATCCGGGTGCCGTTGTGCCTGCTATAAACCGTGCGGCGGCGCTGATTCAGCGTTACGCAGGGGGAACTGTACATCAGGGTATTGTAGAATCTGCTTCTGCAAAAGCTGAAAATCGTATTATCAAGCTGTCGCTGGATAAAATAAATCGCTATTTGGGAACAGAGCTGTCACTGCTTGAGGTTAAAACGATTTTTGGTAGACTGCATTTTGGTTGCGGTGATGCAGAGCAAGGCGTGATGGAAGTTGAAGTGCCTACGCGCCGCGGGGATATTACCATTGATGTGGATCTTATCGAAGAAGTTGCACGCTTGTATGGCTACGACAACATTCCAACCACGCCGATTGAAGGGCCGACCACTCCGGGTGCATTGACGGCATCACAATCATTGCGTCGTTCTTTGCGCAAATTACTGGTGCATGGCGGCTGGCAAGAGACAATCAGCTATTCGTTTGTACATCCGCAAAGTACGGGCTTGTTTAATGCCCTGACAGAAGGCAGCCATCCGGTTCGTTTGGCGATGCCTATGAGCGAAGACCGCAGCGTTCTGCGTACGAGCATTATTCCGCAGATGCTGGATACAGCGGTATACAACATGAACCGGAAGCAGGAAAATCTGGCGATTTTTGAAATAGGCACTGTATTTTACACAGAGGAGCAAACATTAACCCGTCAGCCGCAGGAAATTCAAGTGTTCAGTCTGCTGTTGACTGGAGCACGCCGTGAAAAGCAATGGAACATTGGTGCTGAGAAGGTTGATTTCTTTGATATTAAAGGGGCACTTGAAACGGTGTTCGACTATTTTGGGTTGAGTGCAAGCATTCGTTATGTAGCTGACCAACCGCAAAGTTATCATCCGGGACGTTCCGCTTCGGTATGGCTGGATGTGAATGGAAGCTCCCAGCGGATCGGCACGATTGGGCAGATCCATCCGGAATTGCAGCAGTCTTATGGACTGAATGATACGTATGTGGCGGAAATTGCATTACAGCAAATCGTTGAACATGCCAACAATCACATCCAATTTAGAGAGCTGGCTCGCTTCCCGTCCGTGGAACGTGACATTGCTCTCGTGGTTGACAAAGACGTTGAGGCAGGCGAACTACTTCGTGTTATTTACGCTGCAGGCGGAGAACTGCTGCAGGATGCACGGGTGTTTGATGTATTTACAGGCAGCAAGCTTGGTGAGGACAAGAAGAGCGTAGCTATTTCCCTGACCTACCGTCATTGGGAGCACACGCTGACGGATGAAGAAATTAATGCGGCGCATTCCCCTGTCGTTACGTCTCTGGAGCAAACTTTTGGAGCGGAATTGAGAAAGTAGCAGGAAATGCGGGAAGCCGTATCGAATCTTAGTGACAGAGGTTCGATACGGCTTTTTGGCCTATCATCATTGAAGCTCTCTACTCTGATATTCACCCGCTGCGGGGAAGCCGGACTATGGGGTTGAACGCTCCACCAAGGGCGGGGTACCATAGAATCGGACACAACTTAGAATCAACATACAGTAGTATTGAAGGAGGGCATAATTGTGACTACACCGGATCGCACTCGCGTCACTGTAGAGATCTACGGTACTTCTTATAGACTCGTCGGCAGTAATCCCGATTATATGAAACAGGTTGCCAATTATGTGGATGAACGCATGCACAATATTTCCCAAGCTCATTCACGTCTGGATATGCCCCGAATTGCCGTGCTGGCTGCAGTCCATATGGCAGAAGAGGCTGTACAAATTCAGGAAATTCAAAGCCATATGAACCGATTAGCCGCCGAACGTGCCGAACTACGGGGAGAGCTGGCGCAACTCCAGACAGCCCTGGGAGAACAGCAGCAGAAAAATACAGATATGAAGCAGTCTCTTGTTCAATTGAAGGAAGAAAAGGAAGCGACCCAGAGGAAGCTGGCAGAAACCGAGTCTGTATCAGCCAAGGAAATTGCTGCATTGAGGATAAGGCTGGAACAGCAGGAGAAAAAAGCAGGCGAGCTTGAAAATGAGCAAAAGCAGGCTAAACGTGAATTGGAGGAGTCCCGTCAAGAAGCTTCCCGTAAATTGAAAGAGCAGCAGGAAGTGGCGAATGCCCGTATACGGCAGGCAGAGGAGCAGACGAAGACGGAATTGGCTGAGGCGGCGAAGCAGTCCGAAGCCAAGCTTTTGGCTGCGGAGAAGGCTCATCAGGAGCGTCAACGCACAGAATTGGACAAGCAGCGTACTGCTTTGCAGCAGGAGCATAGCCAGAAGGTAACAGAATGGCAGACCAAGTGTTCCGGGCTGAATGAGCAGCTAGAGCAGGAGCGAACACAGGCGCAGCAAGAGCTGAATGAGAGAAATCTCCAGCACCAGGAAGCGGAGAAACGGGCCGAGGAAGCTGCGCTCGAGCAGGAGATTCGAATCGAGGAGCTTCAGGAGCAGTTGGACGAGGTACAGGCAGGCAAAGCAGAGCTTGCATCCCGTTTGGGAGAAGCGCAAGAGCAAGCTGCATTATTGAAGCAGCAGCAGACCGAGCTGGAGTCCCGACTGGAAACGCAGCGGCAGGCCGCAGCAGAACGGGAACAGGTGGATTCGCTTGCGCGTGAAGAGCTGCAGAACCGTTATGATCTTTTGGCTACGGAAGCCAAGGCTGTGCAGCAGCAAGCGGCTAAGCTGGAGGAAGAGCAGCGCCGGATCCACAAGCTGCTGGAGCAGGCGCACGTATCCTCTCGCAAGTTGCAAAGCGAACTGGCTGCACTGGCTGAAAGTGAGAAGTCATGGCAGAAGCTTGCTGAGGAGCGTCAGCATGCCGTCGATGAATTGGAGCTTTCGCTACAGGAGGCACGAGAGCAGAAGAAAATAACGCAGGAGCAATTACAGCATGCTGAGGCAGAAGTAGAAGCTGTTCATAGCAAGTTTGCGGCACAGCAGCAGCGTCTGTTACAGCTGGAAGCCAAAATCAAAGAGCTTTCGTCTGAGCTAATACGTGTCCAGGATGAGCTGAAGAAGGTAAACGGTCGTGAGCAGGAAGGAATACAGGCCTACAACGTGCTTCAGGAGCAGCATAGCAGCATGAAGAGCCGGGCTCAGCAATTGGAGCAGAACATAAAGAAACTCCAGCGTGAAGATAGCGAACGGCAGAGTGAACTGGAACGTACTGCAGAAGAATTGTTGGAATGGCAGCTTAAATATGAGCAGTTGAAGGCCGAGGTGGAACGTTGGGAGGCTGAAGACGCTGCACGTAAGGAAGAATTTGCTTCGTGGGAACGTGAAATAGCCGTAACGGTTGAACAAAAGGAGCAGCTGCAGGAGGAGATCCGTTTGGCAGTTGAAGCTGCCGAAACGGCGAAGGCTGAACAGCAATCTGTAGAGCAGGAACGGCTTGCTTTACAGTCTGAGCTTAATGAAGTGGGTCAAAAATATGAAATGGCGGCTCATCAGCTTCGTCTTTTACAAGTTCAGCAGGATGTAGATCGGGAAAATACAGAAAAGATTTCGACGGAATTGCATCAATTGCAGGAAGAATACACCAAGCTTCAAACGGAGTATAATGAATGGATTGAGCTCATCGAACAGGATCAGTAGATACGGATTATAGATGTGACGCAAATCCCCGGCTGCTTATCGCCGGGGATTATTTGTATATTGGATTACCGTAGGTGTGTGTATGACAAAAAGCTGTCCTTTGGCAGAATAAATCTGCTTGGGACAGCTTTGCCGCGGTGTAAACTGAAAATTAATTCTTGGCCTTACGACCAGCTTCAAAAGGTGTCGTTACCGGAATGAACAGGTCGATAATCCCGATAACCAATGCAGCTAGCAATGCGCCCATCACAGAAACACTGACACTGGTCACAATATATTGAGCCACCCAGATAACCAGAGCGCTCACCAGAAAACCTACGATACCGCGTCCGAATGGAGAAACGCGCCGACCGAACATGGCCTCAATAATATAACCAATCAAGGCAATGACAATCGCAAGGATCAGCGCGCTCCAAAAGCCGCCTACACTAAATCCGGGAACGATCCAGCTTACGACCATCAGAACCAGGGCGGCCACGATGAAACGCACAATGTGCCCAAGAATGCTCACGGAATAACCTCCTTCGTTTTTTTGAAATTGCAGGGTTAGACAAAGGTTAGTGTGTGGCATAGGGAGCTTTCTTATGTGTAAAACAGTGTTGGCAAATAGCGTAAGTTTGCGGCTTTCGGTATAATATAGATATAAGTGAAAGGAGTAGTGAAGTTGGACTCTAAAATTTTTAAAACCCTTGAATACCAAAAAATTCTAAATAAACTAAGTCACTATGCCCAAACGGCAGCAGGCCAGCAAACAGCTCTTCGGCTACAGCCCAGCGATGATTTGGAGCATATCAAGAAAATGTTGAAAGGCACGGATGAGGCCTATGCAGCTGATCGGCTCAAAGGAGTGCCTTCATTTAACGGGGTGGTGGACATTACTCCGGCGGTGAAACGCGCACGTATTGGCGGAACGCTGAATCCGCAGGAACTGCTTGGCATTCGGACTACAGTGCAGGCTGCACGTCGTATACAGGTGTACGTAGCAAGTTTGCATGAGGAAAATCCTGTCGAAACCTTGCTGTTTTGGAGTGAGCAGCTTTCAGAGCAGAGAAGCTTGGAAAACTCGATTAAAGGCTGCATTGACGAAAACGCAGAGGTGCTGGATTCTGCCAGTACAGAGCTTTCGCAAATTCGCCGGGAGCTGCGCTCAGGTGAAGTGCGTATTCGTGAAAAGCTGGATTCCATGATTCGTTCCTCCACCGTCTCCAAAATGCTACAGGATCAGTTGATTACAATTCGTGGAGATCGTTTTGTAATTCCGGTTAAGGCTGAATACCGCTCTTATTTTGGCGGAATTGTGCATGATCAATCCGGGTCCGGTGCAACGCTGTTTATCGAGCCTGAATCGATTGTTGCTATGAACAACAAGCTGAGGGAAACACGGCTGAGAGAAGAACGTGAAATTGAAGTCATTTTACAAAAGCTAACCGCACTTGTCGCCGAACAAGCGGATATGCTGCTGTATGATGTGGACATTTTGGGCAATCTTGACTTTATTTTTGCAAAAGCGCGTCTCGCCCGTGAAATGAAGGCCACCTTGCCTTTGATGAATGATCGCGGATACTTGAAGCTGAAAAAAGGCAGACATCCTCTGATCCCGTTGGAGCAGGTCGTTCCCATTGACGTAGAGCTGGGTAATTCCTACACCTCCATTATCGTTACGGGACCGAATACAGGGGGGAAGACAGTTACTCTGAAGACCATCGGTCTGCTAAGCTTGATGGCGATGTCAGGACTTTTTGTACCTGTTGAGGATGAAAGTCAGCTATGCGTATTTGATGCCATCTATGCGGATATTGGTGACGAGCAGAGCATTGAGCAGAATTTGAGTACCTTTTCCAGCCATATGACCAACATCATTAGCATTCTGAAAAATATGACACCTAAAAGCCTTGTGTTGCTTGATGAGGTAGGAGCAGGAACAGATCCGGCGGAAGGCTCGGCGCTGGCTGTATCGATTTTGGAGCATATGCATGCAATGGGTTGCCGTATGGTTGCGACGACTCACTATAGTGAATTGAAGGCGTATGCCTATGAGCGCAAAGGAATCATTAATGCAAGCATGGAGTTTGATGTCGCTACATTAAGTCCTACTTATCGTCTTTTGGTCGGTGTACCTGGACGAAGCAACGCTTTTGCCATTGCCGAGCGATTGGGCTTGCCGAGCCGTATTTTAGACTATGCCCGTGGCGAGGTAACGGAAGAAGATCAGCGCGTCGAGCACATGATTGCGTCACTGGAGCAGAACCGTTTGACGGCTGAGCAGGAACGGGAAAAGGCCGAGCAGCTGCGTAGGGAAATGGAAGCATTGCGCAGCCGTCACCAGACTGAGCTGGATAAGCTGGAGTCACAACGGGACCGTATGCTGGAAAAAGCAGAGGATGAAGCAAGAGTTCTAGTAGATAAGGCCCGTAGCGAAGCAGAGAAGATCATTAGCGATTTACGCAAACTGGCTCAGGAAGAAGGAGCTTCTGTTAAGGAGCATAAGCTGATTGCAGCCCGTAAAGAGCTGGATGAGGCTGAACCTAAGCAACGCAAGAAGAACACGGTCAAACGTGCTGCTACACGCACTCGTTCTATTATGGCCGGAGATGAGGTAACTGTTCATAGTCTGAACAAAAAAGGCCACGTGGTCGAACTGTCTGGAAGCAAGGAAGCTGTCGTTCAACTGGGTATCATGAAAATGAAGGTCAGTCTGGATGATTTGGAGCTGCTGCAGCCTGCCCAAACGCCTGCACCAAGGGTCCAAAAGCCAGTCACAGGCGTCAAACGAACGAGGGATGATAATGTACGCAATGAGCTTGATCTTCGGGGAGCGAATGTCGAGGAAGCTCTGATCGAGGTAGATCGCTTCATGGATGAAGCATTTTTAGCCAATCTCGGTCAGGTTCACATTATTCATGGCAAAGGCACGGGGGTTTTGCGCACCGGTATTCAGGAATATCTTCGCAAACATAAGCATGTGAAAAGCTACCGCATTGGCAATTACAATGAAGGCGGCACAGGGGTAACTGTTGCTGAATTGGAATGAGCTACGGGGTTGCCGGCTTCTGCCGGTAATGCTCAGTAGAACGGGAGGGACGAAGTGAAGATGGCGATTGATGAATTGCTGTCACATCCGTTGGGAATGATGCTGGGCTATTTCTCGGTGGCGGTGCTGGAGCTGATTGTATTTTTGTCATGCTTTGAGCTCGTAACCCGGTATAAATGCTGGGAAGAGATCAAGCGTGGAAATATTTCGGTAGCGATGGCTACGGGCGGGAAAATGTTCGGCATCTGCAACGTGCTCCGCTTTGCCATGGAAGCCAAATCCAGTGTGTATGATACGATGATTTGGTCGTTCGTTGGTTTTTTACTGCTGCTTGCGGCGTATTTTCTGTTTGAGTTTCTGACACCGGTATTTTCTATCGATCAGGAGATTAAAGAGGATAACCGCGCTGTCGGCTTGTTCTCCATGATTATTTCGATATCGTTATCTTATGTCATTGGTGCTAGTGTGACTTGACACATCCTGTATACTAAAGCTTGGTATACGCTTGGGAACGGAAGGATGATAAAGCTTGGAAATGACTATTTGTCCATGGTGTAGCATGGAAATTATTTGGGATGAAGAACTGGGCCCTGAAGAAGAGTGTCCTTATTGCCATAATGACCTGAAGGGATACTCAGACATAAATGATGATGAAGATGAGGCAGAGTCGGCTTCTGCGTCTGTACACAGACATGCACCTGAGCATCGGCACGAGCATACAAAACACGATCATGCTGCATCTGGCAGCTCATTGCTCCATTCTCATGAGAAGGAAGCATTAAAGGGCTATCGTACACTGAGCATTCAGCTTGGCGATGATGAGGAGCAGGATATTTTATATGAAGCCGAGGATGAAGCGGTAGTTGAAAAGCCAGAGGGCGCCCCATTGTTGCAGGACAATGAACTTCATAAGATGCCTGTGCTGCATACCCTGCAAAAATTTGAAGAAAGCGGTGCGGATTTGATGGCTTATGAGCAAGGCGCTGAACAAATACTAGATGGACAGGATGAAGTTCTTGAATGCTCCCAGTGCGGTGAATATATGCTGCATGCGGGATTGCAAACTGTAACCGGAGAAGGCTTTAAACCGTCACTCTCTCCTGTGCTTGGCCGACCTGTTCTGGATTTGCCGTTTGTCATAAATGTTTATGTGTGTCCGAGCTGCTTCCATGTTCAGCAGACGCTTTCAGAGGATGACCGACTGCGGATGCTGGAGAAGCTCAGCGGTATTTCCAACAATTAAATAGTTAACTCCCCGGATAGTTCCTAGCTCAATAGGGGCATCTTAAATCGAAGAAATCTTAAAGCAAGCTGACTTGTATGTCATAAGCTGATGGGTGATTTTCGGTTAGGGGGAACTGCATTGAAATCAAACCTAAACGGACAATCCATTCTGCTGCTAAGCCTGAATGGATTGTTTGTCTTTGCAGCAGCTTTGTCCGGCACTTTTCTTAACGTGTATTTGTGGAAAAGCAGGCAGGACTACGCAATGATCGGTTGGTTTAATGTCAGCCAGCAAATTGCGCTGGGAATTATGGTCTGGGTGGCTGGAAAATGGGTCAAGGAACATAACAAAATGAATGCTTTGCGCGTAGGGACCGCCATGTCCGGCTTATTTTATTTGGTCGTATTATACACGGGACCGCAGGCTGTAAACTACATATGGCCGCTCGGGATGTTGTTGGGGGCAGCGCTGGGTTTATTCTGGCTGGCGTTTAATGTGATTTTTTTCGAAGTCACAGACCGGGTAAGCCGTGATCATTTTAACGGCTGGGTGGGCTTGCTGGGCTCATTTTCTGGCATTGTGGGTCCTTGGCTGTCCGGCTGGATTATTGCCCGAATGGAAGATGATGCCGGTTATCGCGTGATCTTCAGCATTTCACTGGCATTTTATGTCGTGGGGGTGGTGCTGAGTTTCTTTCTGCGTAAGCGCAAAACGACAGGAAAATACAATTGGAAGGAGCCTAAGCAACGATTGTCACAAAAAGAAAGTATGTGGCGTCCGTTGTCGTTATCCCTTGTTGCACAGGGTATCCGTGAAGGTGTTTTTGCCTTCCTGATTACACTGCTTGTGTATGTAGTGACAAAGCAGGAGTGGAAGCTGGCACAGTTTTCATTTATTACGTCGGCGGTTTCATTTTTCAGCTTTTGGGCTGCCGGCAAATGGCTCAAGCCCCGTTATCGATCGGCTGGAATGCTGCTGGGTGCCGTGCTGCTGGTCATTGTGATTTTACCGTTATTATGGCGTATGGAGTACAGCACCCTTCTGATTATGGGGATCGGCACCTCGTTGTTCATGCCTCTGTACTTGATTCCTATGATCTCGGCAAGCTTTGATCTAATGGGAACGAGCAAAGGAGATGCCAATCAACGAGTGGAACTGGTTGTACTGCGTGAACTATGCCTCATGGTTGGCCGATTGACCGGAACGTTAATTTTTTTGGGTGTGTTAAGTATCAGCAAGGCTCCTGGAGCGATGATTTGGCTGCTGATTGGACTTGCATTAGTACCGGTGGGTGGATGGTTTTTTATGCGAAATGTGCTAAAAATGGAACAAAAAGAGAATCAAAGCGCGACTCGTTCCAAAACACAGCGCTGGCAGAAGCAAACCGAATAGTCTGAAAAGACAATTAAAAACCTCCAGTCCACTTTAGACGTGGACAGGAGGTTTTTCGCGGTACATATGATTAAACCACTGGCTTCGTTGTATCGGGCGATGGGCTGGCGGTACGGGTTAGTGAAAAAAGCTCCATTTCTGGTCGGTGTGTGCCTGTCAGCTCATCAGCCAACAGCTGTGCGGCTATCATGCTGGTAACCGTTCCGTTTCCTCCGTATCCTTCTAAAAAGTAACAGTTTGGGAAGCGCGGATGCGGACCAATATACGGCAGTCCGTCATGGGAGGAGCCGAACACGGCAGCCCATGCATAATCAATCTGAAATGGCACATCGGGAAAATGCTCCTCTAACGCTTGCAGCAGATTTTTCTGTTGGTGCAGCAGCCTGATTTCACGCTGGTTTGAGTTCAGCACAGGCTCATCCAAACCGCCGATAATGATACGTCCTTCCCGGGTTGAGCGTATGTACAGATAGGGGCGTGCGGTTTCCCAGATCAGGCACTGCTCGTGCCACAAAGATGAATTCCCAACAGGATTGGTGACGATAGCATAAGAGCTTTCGAGTATGGCTCCGCGATCCTTTTTGATCTCCTGAGTTTCATATCCTGTGGCAAAAATGACTTTTTTCGCCCGAATGGTTCCATCGCTGGTATGGCAAACGACCTCATTTTCGCCAAATTCCAAATGCTTGGCTTCCGTATGCTCATACAAGCGTACACCAAGACGGTTCGCGGATTGCAACAATCCTTGGGCAAACCGAAATGGATTAACCTCGGCATCCTCGTGGGTGTACAATGCCGCCGGCCTTCGAAAGGGAAACCGGGCAGCCACCTGCTGCTTATCCCAGTACTCCACCGGGAATCCAAACCTGGTTAGCTGCTTGTATTCTTCCTGGAGCACCTGTACATCCTCCGGTGTACTCGCATAGTACAGGCTGCTGCGTCGAATAAAGTAAGGATCGATATCCAGTGTGGTGGCCAGCTTTTCCAACTGATCCAGAGCATCCTTGCACATACGGTAAAACAGCACGCCGTTAGCCTCACCAAACGTATGGATGAAAGAGGTCAAGGTCTTATCATTGCTATGTTTCAGCAATCCGGTATTCGCTAAAGAACTTCCATGAGCCAGCTTGCGCCTGTCGATAAGCACTGTATTCACCTGTCGTTCTCCCAACAGCCGAGCGCAGAGCGACCCGCTCATCCCGCCTCCGATAATCAGCACGTCACAATCCAACTCCTCTGTCAAAGGCGGAAAGTCCAGCGGCTGCTCCAACGTATCCGGCCAATAGGTAATCCCACTAATCAGATCCATATAAATTGCGCTCCTTATAGGCAAAATGTAGTATCTCATACATGTCGTACATAGTATTTCGCGAAACGGACAAGATAACCAGCGTGCAACAAAACATTTTAAGGAGGCACAGACTATGCAATCTATGAACATGCAACCTTTGACTGGCAAAGAGCTGGAGTACATCGTGGACTCCATTTCTAATGAAGAACTTTTGCTCAAGCAATGTGCGGCGACAGCAGCGTCTATTCAGCAGCCAGCCATTCAACAAGTCTGCTTGCAGTTCGCGAGAACGCACGAACACCACATGAACCTGCTCTTAAATGCCCTTCAACAGCACCAGCAGCTTGCTCCTATGCAACCGCAGCAGTAATTTAGCACTCACCATAAAGGAGGTATGACAGGATGTATCCACAGAACAATATGTCATTTATGCCCGCAGAAGATTTGCTCCATACCATTCTTGCTGATTTGAAACGTACAGTTGGGGAGTATACAACGGCGACTACCGAATCCAATTGTTCATCTGTACGCCAGATGTTCACTGACCTTACGAACGATACATTGCGTGCGCAGGGCGATTTGTATCGCCTGATGAGTCAGAACAATATGTATTCTGCCTCGTCCAAGGCACTGCGCGTCGATTTGGACAAACAGATTCAAGAAGCTCGCAAGAAACAACAGGAATGCCAGCAGTTCATTCAGCAAAAATCGTCCTCGGCAGGAGGATATGGTCAGCCTATGCATCAACAGGGCCAGCCTTCTCATCAGCACAACCCTTATTATATGTAAACGCGACATTCCATCCTTAAAGCAATTTCCCATAACAGCCGTCCGTCTGCCGGGTTTACCGGGGCGGACGGTTTTTCTTTGCAGGTTTAAAGTACGTATTGTATGATGTATAGTAATCTCTTTTGATGGAGGCCTTATGTAGAATGACAGAACTGGATGATTTGAAATTAAAAGTACTGGAATTGTTAAAAGAAGATGCAAGAAGAACACCGACTTTGCTGGCTACTTTGCTGGGGGTTGACGAGCAGGATGTGCGTGAATCAATTAAAGAGCTTGAAGACCAGCATGTGATTGTCAAATACGCCGCTGTGGTCAATTGGGATAAAGTCGACGACGAGAAGGTTACTGCTTTGATCGAAGTACAGATTACACCTGAGCGTGGAAGAGGCTTTGAAGGCATTGCCGAACGGATCTATTTGTATCCGCAAGTGAAATCGGTTTATCTCATGTCCGGGGCATACGACTTGCTGGTGGAAGTTGAAGGCCGCAACCTCCGTGAGGTCGCTAATTTTGTGTCTGAAAAGCTGTCACCTATTGACTCCGTATTGTCCACCAAGACCAATTTTACGCTTAAAAAATACAAGCAGGACGGAATTATCTTTGAGGACCATCAGGAAGATAATCGTCTGATGATTTCGCCGTAAAGGAAGATCATGATGAATCTCAAATCAGAAGCATTTACCGATAGCAACAAAGCCATGAGTTCCTATTTGTCCCCGCTGGTACGTGAAATCCCTTCTTCGGGTATTCGCAAGTTTTTTGATTTGGTGGGGAGCAACAAGGATATTATTACCCTTGGGGTAGGTGAACCGGATTTCACCACTCCTTGGCATATGCGGGAAGCCTGCGTCTATTCGTTAGAGCGAGGCTTTACCAGCTATACGTCCAACGCGGGAACACCTGAATTGCGTGAAGCGATTAGTGAATATCTGAATGAGCAATTTGATGTCCGTTATGACCCGAAAAAGGAAATTATTGTGACGGTTGGTGGTAGCGAGGCGATTGATCTTGCCTTGCGCGCATTAATCGTACCCGGCGATGAAATTCTCGTCCCTGAGCCGTGCTATATTTCATATTCTCCAATCACTTCGATTGGGGGCGGGATTCCGGTAGGTATCGAAACATTTGCCAAGGATGAATTCAAACTGACCGCTGAGGCACTGGAGGCTAAAATTACACCTAAATCCAAGGTGCTGATTTTATGCTACCCGAGCAATCCGACTGGAGCTACGATGACTTATGAAGATTGGCTTCCGATTGCCGAACTCGTGGAAAAGCATGATTTAATCGTTATTTCGGATGAAATATATGCCGAATTGAATTATGGCGATAAGCATGTCAGCTTTGCTTCTGTGCCGGGTATGATGGATCGTACAATTCTCGTTAGTGGTTTTTCCAAAGCCTTTGCCATGACAGGCTGGCGTATTGGATATACTTGCGGGCATCCCGACCTGATTGCTGCTATGCTCAAAATCCATCAGTACACCGTCATGTGTGCGCCCTCCATGGGGCAAGTTGCTGCCCTGGAAGGCTTGCGGAATGGTTTGGGCGAGAAGGATCGTATGGTGGAAGCCTATAACCAGCGTCGCCGTCTAATGGTAGAGGGATTCCGGGACATTGGTCTGGAATGTCACGAGCCGCGAGGAGCTTTCTACGTTTTCCCTAGTATTCAAAGCACGGGACTCAGCTCGGATGAATTTGCGCAGCGCCTTTTGACTGAGGCGAAGGTAGCGGCTGTGCCGGGGAATGTGTTCGGTTTGGGAGGCGAAGGTTACCTTCGCTGCTCATATGCGACTTCTGTCGGTCAGCTGACGGAAGCACTGGATCGGATTGGCCATTTTGTAGAAAAAGTAAAAAAAGAAGGCTAGAATTATTTTTTTATGGTTAAAAAATAGAAAATAGTCTTTTATTTCTAAATTTATATGCTATAATTTGAAATCGAAAGCAGGAAGTTCAATTTTTCAAATTGCAGGAGGAATGCTCATGTCATATGTTGGATATCATTCGTCGCGTTCAATAGGATACGACATTTCCCTGGAAGATGAAATTTTGCTTCTGCGCAATGAGATGATGCAGACGTTTCAGGAAGAACAGTCCTTCACCTCTGATCTTGTTATCGAAATCAGCTGCAAGCTCGATTTGAAAATCAATGAATACATGAAGCTGTATGGTACGGAGTGCAAGGTGTGACCGTGTGCAGTCAGCTGAACGTACGAGGAAGGCCGCAGGGCCTTCTTTTTTTGCGTTCACCACTTATGATATATTAGTGGCATGGAAGAGGGGGCGCACAGATGAGAGCAGGGATAAAATGGCTGTCACCATGGATTATCGGAATGCTGGCACTCGTACTATTAGCAGGATGTGGTGAACGGGACAAAGACAGCTTTTCCATTTTTATTATGGATAAAGGGGATGCTTCAGTCGTTCGTGATGAGCTGACACAAAAGCTCAAGGATAAGCTGGGCGGGCAGGCTCCCAATATTGAAATTTCAGTTAGCCCGCTGTACAACCAGCAGAAACTGGTCGTTGAGTATGCGGCTGGGGAGCATGATCTGTTTCTTTTACCGGAAGAGGATATGAAGCTGTATGGACAGAATGGCTCGAATCTTCCGTTAGACGATGCCTTTGACAAAAAAACGTATGCTCGGGGTGTGTTCGAGGGCGGTGTATTTGAGAAGAAGGGGCAGGGGGAAGAAGGAACAGATGTGATCAAGGAAACTCATTTATACGGGATTCCCGTGGAGCAGATGAAGATGTTCAAGGATTTAAAATATAACTCAAAAACATTATTTGCTACCGTGCCTCCACGTACAAGCAATAAGGATGAGGCCATCAAGGTGCTGAAAGCACTAACGGAATGATAAAGGGGATGGAGTACGATGGGGATTTATACGAGAACAGGTGATGAGGGACAAACTTCGGTGATCGGCGGTCGAGTGTCCAAGGATGATGACCGTGTGGAGGCATACGGCACAATCGACGAGCTGAACAGCTTTGTAGGACAAGCAATCAGCTTTGCCGAAGGAGAAAAGTTTGCGGATATCCGGACCCAGTTGGAGGAAATACAGCAGGAGCTGTTTGATTGCGGCTCGGATTTGGCATTTGTCAAAATCAATGAAAGCAAATATAAGGTGAAAGACGAGCTGGCAGAGCGGCTGGAAGGCTGGATTGATGCATGTCAGGAGGAAAATCCGAAGGTGGAGCGGTTTATTATACCGGGGGGCAGCACATTGTCTTCTACGCTACATGTTTGCCGTACAGTGTGTCGCCGTGCGGAACGCCGTGCTGTCACACTGGGGAAGCATACGGAAATTAATCCTGCGGTACGTAGGTATTTGAACCGTCTTTCCGATTATTTCTTTGTCGTGGCCCGCACAGCGAATGTGCGTCAGGGCGTACCCGATGTCGAATATGTGCGGAGCAAAAAAGTGTTCCGCAAATAAGGAGGCAATCGGGAATTTGTGATGGACTTGTACTATGAACCTATCGTGTATATGATCCCTCCTGAGGAGGAGGGCATGCTGTTGAAGACAATTTTACAGAAAAGAATGAACATTTCACGGAAGCTGATATCCAAACTCAAGCTAACAGAGCAAGGGATCATGCTGAACGGGACACGAGTGTACATCAGCGTAAAGGTAAAGGCTGGGGATCGGGTGGAAATCCGCATGGAGCGCGAGCGTTCCGATGATATTTTACCTGAACCGATTCCTTTTGACATTTTGTATGAGGATGAGCACCTGTTGGTCGTAAACAAGGCGGCGGGAATCATTGTTCATCCGACACATGGACATTACACAGGCACTCTGGCTAACGGAGTTGTGCATTATTGGCAGTCCAAAGGAGAGCTGTTCCGGTTCCGTCCTGTTCATCGTCTCGATCAGGAGACGACAGGTGTGCTCGTTGTGGCTAAAAATCCGTATGTGCACCAGCATATTTCCGAGCAGATGATTGCGGGAACGGTGGATAAGCGCTACACAGCTCTGGTGCACGGGCATCCTGGGCAACCGGAAGGACAGGTGGATGGGCCGATTGATCGCAATCCGGATGATCCGCATATGAGAATGGTGACTCCGAGTGGTTATCCTGCTCTGACGATGTACAAGCTGGAGGAAGCGTGGAACGAGGGGAGCCGAATGGGTCTAAAATTGGAATCCGGGCGTACGCACCAAATTCGTGTGCATATGACGTACATCGGGTGCCCTTTGATCGGAGACAAAATGTACCGGGCGATACCCGATGACTCAGCGCGTCGTGAGCAATATGAGCAGCTTGATGCCCAGATGCCTCGGCAAGCGCTGCATGCCTCGGAACTGTCCTTGGTGCACCCTGTGACAGGGGAGCGACTGACGTTCTGTGCTCCTCTACCGGATGATATGGCCAAAATGCAGGAGCTGTTAAGAAACAAAATGGAGGATTAACCTAATGAGCCAGTTGAAAATATACCAGTATTCCAAATGCAGCACCTGCCGTAATGCAGTAAAATGGCTGCAAAACAAAGGATATGAGACGGAACTGATTCCTATTTTTGAACAACCGCCCGGACCGAAGGAGCTGGAAGATTTGATCCGTAAAAGCGGACTGGAGCTCAAGAAATTTTTCAATACGAGCGGTGAGGTTTACAAGGAGTTAAAATTGAAGGACAAGCTCGGAGATATGAGCCGTGAAGAGCAAATTTCACTTCTGTCCTCGAATGGAAGATTGATCAAGCGCCCCATCGTAACAGACGGGAGCAAAGTCACGGTAGGATTCAAAGAGGAAACATTTGAGGAGGCATGGGGTGCTCAATAACGCCCAATTCCGCTCTGCGATATGGTATACTGTTGGGGTTAAATAATATGAATGAATGGAGCAATACAATCTGTGACACAACGTAATGAACAATCCATAATGCTGGTTGACGGCATGGCTCTGCTATTCCGCGCTTATTATGCAACTGCCGCAAACGGATATATTCGTCGCACAAAAGCTGGAGTGCCAACAAACGCCATATATGGTTTTATTCGATATTTTTGGGATGCGGTCCAAACGTTTAACCCCACCCACGTTATTTGCTGCTGGGACATGGGCGGAACGACTTTTCGCGGGGAGCATTTTGCTGCGTATAAGGGAAATCGAGCTGACGCACCGGATGATTTGGTTCCCCAGTTTACATTGATCCGTGAAGTCACGGACAGTCTTGGCATTCCCAACATTGGAGCTGAAGGCTTTGAGGCGGATGATTGCATTGGCACGCTCGCACGCCATTATACGCAAAATGAGGACATGGATGTGATGATTCTCTCAGGGGATCATGATTTACTCCAATTGGTGGATGAGCGGACACGGGTCATCATTATGAAAAAAGGCCACGGCAACTATATGGTGTATACCCCGGAGACATTATTGGCTGAAAAAGGGCTTAAGCCGCGCCAAGTGGTGGACATCAAAGGCTTAATGGGGGATGCGAGCGACAATTACCCGGGGGTACGCGGTATTGGTGAGAAAACAGCGCTCAAGCTGGTGCAGGAATATGACTCCATTGAAGGTATTCTGGAGAATCTGGATCAGTTGACGCCATCGGTGCGCAAAAAGATTGAGAGCGATCTGGATATGCTGCATCTTTCACGCAAGCTTGCTAAAATTCATTGTGATGTGCCTGTAGCGTGTGCGTTGGACAGCTGTCTGCTGACACTGGATCATGTGCAAATTGTCGACAAGTTTGAGCAGCTTGAAATGAAAAGCTTATGTACGTTGATGGGGGTTGCCACCGGATCATAGATCATAATGAGGCAGCTATGCTTCACATGGTGTATTCAGGCAAAGTGCCTGTGAGGATGCTGACGTTTGGATCGTTAGTGTCCTTCTTTGTGCCATAGGCATTAACAGAGAAACAGTCATGTGAAGGATTATATACAATTGTGATCAGGGGATTGACCTTGAGCACGTTTCAGGTGAATATAGTAGATAGGGAAACGGACAACGATTGAGAGGGGACAGCAGAAGCTATGACAGTATTGGGAGCAATTGAAGCAGGCGGTACCAAATTTGTATGTGGAATCGGCAATGAACAGGGAGAGGTACTGGAGCGTGCGAGCTTTCCAACAACCACACCAGCGGAAACGATGGAGAATGTCATTTCATTTTTTGAAGGGAAGGGTATTGAAGCGCTGGGAGTAGGGTCATTTGGACCGATTGATCCTATCGAGGGCAGTGATACATATGGCTATATTACGACAACACCCAAGCCGCATTGGGGGAATTACAATCTGATTGGCAAGCTGAAGGAGCATTTTGATGTACCGATGGGATTTGACACCGATGTGAACGGAGCAGCATTGGGTGAATCCATCTGGGGCGCGGCCAAGGGATTGGACAGCTGTCTGTACATTACGATAGGTACAGGGATCGGGGCAGGTGCTTTGGTTGGGGGTAAACTGATTCATGGATTATCACATCCAGAGATGGGGCATATTTTGGTGCGTCGTCATCCAGAGGATACTTATGAGGGTACATGCCCTTATCACGGAGATTGTCTGGAAGGACTGGCAGCAGGTCCTTCGCTCGAAAAAAGATGGAAGGTTAAGGGACATGAACTTTCTGTTGATCACCCGGCATGGGAAATGGAAGCGTACTATCTGGCACAGGCTTTGATGAGCTATGTATTAATCCTGTCACCGCAAAAGATTATTATGGGCGGAGGCGTAATGAAGCAGGAGCAGTTGTTCCCGCTTGTTCGCAGCAAGCTTCAAGAGCTTTTGAACGGCTATGTACAGCATCCGAGTCTGACAACAGATATTGATCAATATATCGTAAGTCCGGGATTGGGTGACAATGCCGGATTGTGTGGTGCTCTTGCCTTGGCAAAGGAAAAGCTAAGTCGTTGAGAATTTCTGGTTGACGACGCTCCAAGGTACGGTTATCATATAAGCAACAGTATAGTACGGCTCAAAAAGGGAAGCACCTTTCTTGCGAATACGCGGGATAGGTGCTTTTTTTTGTGTTTTTGCGTTGTGCGGGACTGTAATCAACGATACACAGGGAGGAAAATCATGGAGATTGTATTTTTAAATCGCTTGTCCAAACGGAATGAACATGGCGATGAGAGCTTTGCCCAGGTATGGATTGGACAACATGAAGGGATATGGAGTGCTGGCTGGAGTACGCACCATGGCTTGGATGAAAGCACGGATGATCTTTGGTATGAGGGCAGCTTGTGGCAGGAATTGCTGCATGTGTACCGCCATGAGCTGGCGCTCAAGATGGCTGAGGGCTACAGACCCTTGATTCATGGGGTTTTTCATGAGCAGGAAGGAGCAGCAGGACGGGGGCAATCGCTGCAAAAGCTGTACTGCTATTGCGATTTATTTCCGCGCGACGATGTATATGAGCAATTGACAATGTGGAGACGACAAAAGGCAGCCGCCGAGCGCAAAGCTCCTTATTTTATTGCTACGAATCGGCTGCTCCGACTCATTAGCGTTTATCTTCCCCATACGGAAGAGGAATTGCTGGAGCTGCCCGGTGTGGGCCAGGGTAAGATGTCTCAATATGGAAAGGAGCTACTGGCTATTACGACACAAAATGACCGGACCACATCATTTCCGTTGAATTGGGTAACCGAGACGCTGGAAGAAGAAGTTTTTTTGTCATGGATGTACAAACAAAAACAGAACCAGTACAGACAGGAGCTGAACAAATTCAGCCTGACAAAAACGATTATTGAAGGTATTTCAGATGGTCTTTCACTGGAGCACATCGGAATGAAGGCAGGCTTGCATCGTAGAGAGATGATTGAAGCTGTGGAGCATCTGGACAGGGATGGATTTGATATGGAGAAGCTAATCCGTAAGGAACTGGTGAACGTATCCAAGGAAGAGCAGGCAGCCATCTGGTCTGCCTATGAAGAGTTGGGGGACACGCTGCTCAAGCCCGTCATGCTGCAAGTGTACGGCGAGGAAAAGGCGGCAGAAACAGGGCTGGATCAAGTTTATGAGCGTCTGCGTCTAATCCGTATCCGTTTCCGCCATCAGGGGACAGCAGATCGACATGTGGGATAACCTAATACAAAATCGGAAGCACCGATCATTCGCCGAAAGGCAAAATAGGTCAGTGCTTTTGTGAATAGAAGTAGTGATTGTGCGGGGGAAATACACAACAATACAACAAAGCAGCAGCTATATCCTGATCGGATACGGCTGCTGCCTTGGCTACTCCTTTTTCCTTTCAAACCCAGTCCATCTTGCGGAAAATAAAGAACATACTCACGCCCAGCGCCACCATAACACCAATAACAACGAAATAGCCATAATGTGTATGGAGCTCAGGCATATTGTCGAAGTTCATTCCATATATTCCGGTAATCACCGTCAATGGCATGAATATAGTCGTAATTGCTGTAAACACGCGCATAATATCATTGGCACGGTTGGCAATACTAGATTGATAAGCTTCTCGAAGGTTACCCATCAAGTCGCGGTAAGTTTCGAAAGTCTCCGAAATTTTCACAGCATTTTCATAAATGTCGCTAAAATACTTTTGCAATTGATCGTCGATGAGGCGTAAATCCCGTTTATTCAAGGTATTAATGACCTCTTTTTGCGGTCCCAGCACCTTTTTCAGCCACAAAATCTCACTGCGCAAGCCGATGATCTCATTCAAATGCGACTTTTTCGTATGCATTAGAATATCTTCTTCCAGCTTTTCAATGCGGACCTCAATCCGGTCACCAACCAGAAAATAATTATCGACGATCAAGTCGATCAGCAGATACATAAAACGATCCGGCTGACTTACTTCCTGCTCCCAAAGCAAAGGCTTAAGAGTGCGAAGCTCGTTGATTTTTTGCTTGGTCACCGTAATGATAAAATGACGACCGAGAAAAATGTTCAAAGCACGCAAAAATATTTCTTCATCATCAAAACGAATACTGTTTACAACGATAAAATAATGGCTTTCGTAAATTTCAATCTTCGGACGCTGCTCTTCTTCGCTCAAACAGTCCTCTACCGCAAGATCATGCATGGAGAATAAAGGCTGGAGCACTGCCAGATCTTCAACATCGGCATCAATCCAGTAAAAGCCTTCTGCCGGTGCAGTAAGCGCCATTTCAATTTCTTCGACAGGGGTAAAAACCCCGTTGTTTACCAAACGGATTTTCATATATGTCACTCCTTATGCTCCGTCGCAACGGAAATACGTGTACCTTAAGCATAAGGAATGGACTCAGTTAGCCGGTTAGCCGGTTCGGATAAGCGAGCATTCCCATTAAAAGCCGAAGGCTTTTGGAGCATGCAGAGCCTGGCGTCCCGTCTTTCGGCAAGCTAAAGTCATTCCTATGCTGTTGTTCAGGGATCGCCGCCTATTCGGACTCGGGTCGCCTTCCATTCCGGATTCACCTCACAAATGTTCATTTTAGGTTGTCACAATAACGCAGAAAGCACTCAAAATCTGCACTGTTGCACCATTATTTTGCCTATTAGCACTTGTATAGTATAACGCTCGGCCTACGGCCTTTCAAGCGCAAAATCATGGCTGAATCAACAGTAGTGACAAGAGCTTCAGCGATAAGAGGGGGATGGTTTAACCTATGGAAAAGGTAGACAAAATGTGAATGGAGGACACGAATTTACAAGTCCATCTTGACGAAGCTCAGCCGATGCATTAAAGTGTTTAAAAAGAACATTGTAAACCTAAAAGAATATAGCGAAATCTTATCAAGAGCACATAAGATGCTTTTATTATAGCCTTCTCAAAAAATCCTTATGTATCAATGGTTTTGCTTGTTATTTCTTCTAAACTTCAACTGGTTGGTCACACTTCTGGTCACGCAATTCTTGTTCAATTTCTACTGGTTCTGATTCTTCTTTTTTACTCAACAAACTGCTCAATCCTTGTGTTGCATCAGATTGCATATTCATAAGCAAATGTGAATAAGTGTCTAATGTTATGACTACACTACTATGCCCCAATCTTTCAGAAACTACCTTTGGATGTACACCAATGGATAACATTAATGAAGCTGATGTATGCCTGAGATCATGAAATCGAATGTGTGGTAGTTCTAATTCTTTTATCTTCCTTCGCATCATCTTTGTTAAGGTATCAGGAAAGACTGGCTTACCAATGTTAGTACAACACACTAAATCATTGTCTATATACATTTCTCCAGCTAGTTCCTTTTCCATAAGAACTCTTTCATGTTGTTTCTGTAACACTTCAATTACCTCATCTGAAACAGCAATTGGACGAACTCCTGAAGAAGTTTTTGCTCCCTGCTTAATGCCCTTCCCATCATGCTCCAATGTTTGGGTCACCATGATTATTTTATTCTGATAATCAACATTGCTCCAAGGAAGTCCAAGTATTTCACCTTGCCTCATCCCTGTGTGTATAGCTAGAAAGAAAGCAACATAATGACGATTATATTCGAAACTGCTCAAAAACTTCTGTATCTGTTCAATATTCCATATGGTCAATTTTCTTTTTGCTATTTTGGGTCGATCTACTTTTTCAGCAGGATTGTTTTTTATCAATTCATTTTTAACAGCGTAATTTAATGCGGTAACAACAACATTGTAGATACGTTGAACTGTTGAATCAGAAAGAGGCTTATTGTTCTGCGGACTCTTCTTCGTCTTTAGATAATTCACTAATCCTTTGATATCCTTTGAAGTCAACTCTCCAAATGTCTTATTTTTTAAAAAAGGTTCAATGTGATTATGAATATAGGATATATATGAATCTGCGGTAAGCCGTGTCATATGTTTATTCTGAACTTTCTCTACTATCCACACATCCAACATATAATCTGTAAACTTTATCTTGCTTGGTTCAATATACTCGTCCTTGTTCACCTGATTCAATAAATCGGTCAATGCATCCTGAGCATCTTTCTTTTTTTTAAATCCTCGCTCCTTTTTCTGTTTTCGTGGTTCCCCTTTCTTCCCAACGTCCACAACGAAATAATACGTTCCAGTTTTCTTATCAAGTTTTACAGATCCTATTGCCATATGTAGCCTCCTAATATTTTCTTTATTTTATTTTGGGTAATAATTAAATATATCATATTAAATTAGATGTGTAAATAGTTTGTTTTGATATGAGAATATTGAATGAGATAAGCTCAAAGGAGAGCGTTAAGCCAACGCAGATTATAGTTACTGGGGTTTTGAGACTTCCCTATTCATAACGTGAATAACAGCTTTAGAACGAACGTGAGAGCGTCTAAGGAGTATGTCATTGTAAAGTGTAAGGAATCAAAAAATTTATACTCGAACGTGTGCTGATGTATGGTATATTGTTCCTATTATTAAAGGTTTATTTCATTAAAAATGGGAGCGATGGTCGTGGGCAGAAGTCAACTATTAATAGATTTGGTGAGTAACAATTCTGACCTTGAAAACATACTTTTAAGACTGAAAATTATACTCTCAGATTTAGGTGATCAGCGAATTATTAGTTGGATAAAAGGTGAACTTGAAGGATATTCCATTGAAGAGGGCGTTGAGAGTTTTCCACCTTATAGAATATTAAAAGGGAATCCTATTGGAACATTTGTAGTAAATGGAACAACAAAGTATCGCAATCAGCAGGTTCCATTAGAAGCTTTGATAAAAGACAAAGAACTGATAAATGATATTACTGTATATTATAGTCGTGATAATATTAGAACTATTCAACATATTCTGGGTGGTGAGAACAGAGATAAATATGCTAAACAAATATCGACCTCATTTTGTCATAGTATCTCAAGATATGATCTTCAGCTTTTGACAATGAATGTTATGATACCATCCAATCAACTTGAGGAAATCGTTTCTCATGTGAAGTCAAAACTGGTTGAGATTATAATGGAATTGGAAAAACAGTTTAAAAACTTAGATGACTTAGATATTCGGTCTCAGATTGAAACAAATCATACTAAGAAAGAGCAAGTTACGATTAATATAGAAAAGATCATATATGAAGGTTCAATTGAAATTGGAGATAACAACAAAATCAAAGACTCTGGTATCGGTAAGTTTTTTAGGAGGTAAGAAATAATGAATATTAAAATCGGCGATAACAACAAGATTAAAAACTCTTCAATTGGTCATCAAGTTAAATTAAATACGGATGAAAACAATAAAAACGATCATAAGCCAAATTCATTTGCTCAAAGGCATCCAATTCTTATGTCTATAATTATTTCAATTTCCGTTGGATTTATTTTGTTATTCTCCTTTTGGAAAAATATTATTAATTTCATCGAGAGCTTATTTTGATTCTTTTAATTGAAATAACTATTCCATAAGGAGTTGTTGACAATGAAAGATGTACCATTTGGTTATGAACTTAACGAAGAAGGAAAATTGGTTGCACATCCATTTGAATCTAAAGTTGTTAAGTTGAATTTTACCCTAAGCCAGTTTGGACTAAACGAAGAAGAAATAGTTGGCCTCTTTACTAAACATTCTCTCCCAAGAAGAGGGCAAAACTATGACGGATTTGTTTTTGAAGATAAACTGTACGATATATTTTTGGACGCTCATCGATTGCAGATGGACAAGGTTGAAGAACTGGCAATAGGAATTAGAGAGGGATTGGAGCAGAATAAAAATAGATTGGTTAATCAACATATTTCTGACCTTTTGAATATGGTTGAACTGAATAGATAGATAACTATTTCATAAGGAGGTTTTGTTTATGCTGTGTGAGCTGTGTAATTCTGAAATGTATCAAGGGAAACTAGGAGAAAAGCTATGGATATGCACTAATAGTGATTGTGAAAGATCAGATCCGCTATGGTTAAATTCAAAAGAGAAAGAGATCAAATGCAGAATTGAAGCTATAAATCAAAAGATTTCAGATTTGTCTTCGTTTAATGGTGGATCAATAAGAATGTATGCTAGTCGTTGGGTTGGTGAAGGGAGTTTTGATGTTAGATTTGATTCTGGTGAAGAAGTACAATGTCATATTATTGATGGAATAGTAAATCCTGACAATGATAAGATTACATCGGAGATGCAAAATCGTTTTTTCAAACTTATTTAATTGCGGAAAGAAATGGCAGATACCCTATTCTAAAAATTATCATCATCAAATGACTGTTTTACTATACTAATTTGAAATGGAGTGTTAGATGTGGAGAAAGATAATAGAGACTTGGAAAAAATCATTTCCTTGTTTGAGACACAATCTGTAGAAAAGGCCAATGAGTATATCAGTGAAGGTTGGGTTTTACTTAATATCCATACGACCGACTACGGACATCCCGTGGAACGTCACCAAAACACTGTTTTTACTCTAGGTTGGAATGGCGAAAAAGGTGAAGTGAAGGTGCCGAAGAATCCTTTTGATTAATCATTCTGGCGTAGCAGGGAATTGAGGATTAACGCAATAAAATGGGCATTTCAGGGGGGCATTCGAAGTGAGTTTTGTATCTATAATAGCAAACGAAAAACTATGTTGTATAATGTCTGATGGTAGACTAACAAACAGATCTACTGGCGAAATTGCACGGGAAGACTTAAAGAAATACGATATGTACAACAATAATACTTCTTTTATAGCATCAACAGGAACAAAAGGAGTATCAGATTATATACTTAAAAATGTGAAAATTGAATCAAATAATTATGATGAATGGATTGACACATTCGAGAAACTTTATGATGATCCTGGACTAAGCCTCATTTTTAAGTTACATCCTCAGAGTAGACTTCAATTAACATTCGGTGGTTTAAATCACAAAAATCAAATTGAGCTTTATTCTTTCAATTACACTGGAAGAACAATAAAAAAACACAAAGTGTCCAAGGAAGAATATCTATTGCTATTATTGGGTGAGGAGGAATATTTCGATGGTCCATGTGACATATATAAAAGAGAATTGGAAAACAAAGAAAATATAACTGCGTCTGACCTAATTAGTGTGCAAAAACTAATGAATAATCATGTGGCTGATTTAACTCCTCATGTAAATAAAAATACCTATCGCCTAGTTATCAAAAAGCAATAAATGGCATGTATTGAAGGAAGGCGATGCGACTATGACAAATAAGGTCAACCTTTATGTGGATGACCTCAGAGACTGTCCAGATGGCTTTGTGGTCGCTCGTACATACTATGAAGCAATACAATCCTTGAAACCAGAAGTGTCGGCATTCTTACGTTAGACCATGATTTAGGCGAAGATGTTGATGGCAAAGAGCTGCCTAACGGATATGACTTGGTGAAGTATTTTTGTGAGCATGGATTGAGGGTTGATAAGATCTATTTACATACAGATAACCCCGTGGGACGCAAGAATATGTATGAGACTTTATTGGCAGCTCAACGGAGAGGGTTTATCGATGAGGATATCGAGGTATACCATTACCCTATAACGGTGAACAAGTATTCGGGTTAAAATAAGGAGGGCTTATAATGTCTAAAGTTGATCAATTATCAGTAAGAGCAAAAGCAAGCCTATCACATTACATGGATGCATATATTCGTGAAAGATTGGGTTTCCTCCAAGGTGATTTCAGTGATTCTGATATCGATGCAATCTATACCAGAATCATATGGAGGTATAAAAATATCACCCCCAGAAAAGACTCAGATTACATTGCCGAAATCAAAGAACAGATCAACAACTCAAATGAATTCAATATTGAATTGAAAGAGCATATTGTTTCTTGGGTAGAAAACAGACCCACTACTGAGAGACATGATTACTATAAATCATTGTGTTTACAGTATGGTTTGCATGAAAAACAAATGATTCGCCCAGAACACTTAGAGGGCAGAATAGCTAAGATAATTAAAACTAATGGCGCCAGTCAGAATTATCGATGAAAGGCATGTTTCAAATGTTCTGTAACAATACAACCACTCAAGTTTGTATAAAACACCAATTTCACCATCCAGTTGCCCTCATATTGACGGTGACTGGATTTTTTGTATAAGTGGATAAAATTATAGCAATTTAGATAGATTGAATATTTTTATAGAGATACTATTGGTGATTAGAAAACTCGGAATCAACAGAATAATCAATCATGGAAAAGATAGAATGGCTATGTTTTAGCTCGAAAATGCATTTGTTTTGGGTTAAGTCATTGAATGTTATGCTGCCCGGCATGAGTAGATGTGAGAATTGCACAACGGCAGGTAGCATGATGTCAGTAATTTTCAAAATATTTGTCCATTATTGAAGAGGTGATTGAATGCAAAATTGATGATGGACAGTCCAACTTGTTTATTAGTTGGACTGTTTAGTTACACTAATCTTAGCTTTGCACGTCAATTTGATTTATAATTGTTTCAAATGACGACTTTCTTTGAGCTTCAATTTCATCTAATTTTGAATCAAATAGTTGCACCTGTTTATCTCGTTGCTCTGTTGTTACTCTAAGACTTTCCTCCATCTGTTTTAAAGATGCATTATCTGAAGGTACACCTTGTGCTTGAAGATTACTTATTCCCGTATTTAGTGTTGTAATAGTTGATTCATATGGAGTTATACTCGCAGATTTCATGGCAGAGACACCACTCTTTATACAATTGAAAAGGTCTGTATGTGCTGGTTCAACTTCTTTAATGATTAAGTCCCTAATTTGAGCTTTAACATCTTGATTTTTTTTAGAATATTTTTCATTTAGTTCTTCTGATTTTTTCTTTGTTTCAGCGCTTATTTGAGAAATGCTAACCATTTCAATTTCTGGAATAGATAATACAAATTTCTGCAATTGGGTACCGAAAACAGGAATTCCCATAATTATATCTTGTTGTTTCATTGTTACAGATGGGATTCCCAAAGTAATTTTATGTTCTTGTTGAAAGGTTTCCGGAACACTAATAATAATATCTTTCATTTCTGTATGACATGAAAAACCTCTACATACAACAGTTGGATATTCACCGACTTTTTTGTCCACCATTTTAACTGAGGGTGTATAAAAAACTATATCTTTGTTTTCCATTTTAAACTCAGGTAAATGAAGACTTCCTATTACTTGATCTTCAAGTTTAACTGTAGGAATATGAAAGCTGAATTCTTTGTCCGTCCAGTTAAATTTAATGTCTATGCCTATTTTGTTCTCCTCACCGCTGGGCATGTCCTTTTTAAGGTTTTCAGTATCAGCTTTTGCTTCATTTTCTATACCTTGAATTATTTCTGTTGCTCGATCTTCAATGCTGGATGTGACTTCGGATAGCTTAGCGTTTTCGGTTGGACAAGAGATAGTTGACATTGTACCTCATTCCTTTCACGTGAAAATTTTTGTTGCGTTAATAGGTTGATTATTCAGCAGTATAATTATTCTTTCATTTTATGGATTTATATACAAAAAAAGGTTATTATGAAGATGTGATTCAATGCTTTATGTACTGTCGGTATTATTTTTCTGTTTTCATATTTAGATGCAGTGTTCAATACAGATCCTCATGTTATATTTCATTCAATACCAAATTTCAAAACTTCGTGACTACAAATAAGCCTAGACGTACTATCTAGGCTCTTTGCTGTGTCTATCTATGTTGGTAATAATTTTAGTATGCTGTAGGTTATTCTTCTGTTTCCTCTGATATATCAAACAACTCCCCTAAACTGATACCTAAATATCCACAAATGTTAGCCATCATTGAAGCAGAAAGGCGAGAGTTATCTAAACCTTGATTATTTACTAATTTATAAATTGTTCCGATTCTTTCGCCAGTCTCCTTCGATAATTTATAAGGTGTAATGTCTTTTTCCTTAAGTACTTTATCTAGATTACATGTAAGTGTGAATTTTGTCCTCATTATTTCCTCCTAAATATACTTAAACAAAACTATTGACATCAAATGTCTATAGTCGTATATTGTCTATATAGTCATTAAATGATTATGATTACTGAATGATTATAGCACTGCTGAGAAGGATATCACAGTACTTTCTTTAGCTTTGCTATTGCCATTTTATCAATTTCTCAAGGAGGAAGATACCCAATGTCCAAAAAAGCTAATGAGATAACCATCATCGACATTGTACGCATGAATCAAGTTTGGGAATCAGAAGAAGACGCTGAAAAGGAACTACACTATTACCATATCACCGATGCTCTCAACCGCAAATGGCAGACGATTGGTCTCAGCGTATCAGACGCTATCCAAGTATTTGAGCATGGTAACGATGGGGTATGGACTCGTATTATCGAGCCAGCGCCGTACAATCCTGATCTAACCGTCAACGATCTAATCAGTATGCTCAATATTTCCCCTGAAGCTTGGCGAATCCGCAATGACATGCAAATCATCTTGAACACTGTTGAACGCCGTAATGAGTATGTAAATCGTATCATCAATGTAAATCGTGAAAGTAGATTTCTTTTACTCCATCAAATGAAGGACGAATATTTTCAAAACGATCAACTTACAGATGAACAGTTTATGCAATTGTACGCTGCGAATCCCGTAGAAGCTCTGTCCATGTATTTTCTTGAATCCATTGATATCATCGCATATTGGGAATGGCGTGACGCTGGAGGTACATGTGAGAAGGCTATCCAGTACAAACGTGAGGAACCATTGTTGCCCTTTATTCAGGCTATTGAACATACAGAGGATGAAGCTATGGATATTGTTTCAGGCTACTAATGTGTCACGTGACACAACTATAAAACGAATGGGGAAGATACATATGACAATTACATTGAATAACCAAGAGGTGGTCAATCTGACCACTACTGAAATTCCGTATCACGCTGACCTGACCATTGAAAAACTCTGCTATTTCCTTGATATCTCATCAAAGGCAGAAATCCTTATTACTGAAATGAAATTCATGCTCAATACAGTTGAACGTATGAACGAATTTCTTCAACGCTCAACTTTTGCTAATCACCCATTGTATTTACTGGTACAGATGCGTAAAGAAGATATCGACGCTTACGGTTACACTGTCAAGGCAACTTTTGTTTATGATTATTATCGTAACAAGAAAGCTGCATTTGAAAAGTTGTTTCAAGAACCTGCACATGAATGGAAAATGGATAGATACGAAACTGATGATCCTGAGCTCATCTATGACACATATTTAAAACTAGGCAAATACTCACACATGACGGAAGTCGCAATGTTCGCTTAATCCAATAATACATAGCAGGATGGAGACAACCTCATAATCATTTACAGAATAATCTGTCCTGTTATTTCATGTAACAATGTTTAATGACATTAAGTAGGCTTCGATAACCTTTTTAGGGCTTTTAACAGCTATGGCAATCAAATGTAAAAGAGTCATTTTATCATCATAATCAACACTGTAACGTTGACAATACATTCTATCATTCTAAATAAAGGAGCAATCAGCATGTATAGATGTGGACGACTCATAAAGGGTAAGCTTTTCCTGCAAACTTGGGATGGTCAGTTAATCAGTCTGAAAGTGCTGGCTCAGGCCAATAGGTAGGTGCATGAAAAAGGAAGCTGAAACAAGAAAAAATATGCATACAGGAGTCATGGAGGACATGATTTCAAATCACCCCCCTTTGATATGGAGTAAGCGCCTAGCAATAGGCGTTTTTTTGTTACTATAGACCTATCACCTAAGACATGGTAAAATATTGGTATAATCTGAGAGGTGAAATACAGCTATTGTTCCGTTGTTTGAAATGTGGACAAGGTTACAGTGAAGGTGCTACTCATTGTACAAAATGTGGTAACTTATTATATGATCGGCGAAATGATACAATAGGTTATGAAAAACCTAAATTGAGTTTAGATAGAAAATTTATTCTCAAACTGATTTTATTATTAGCATTTATTCTTTTTATAATGGGTATCTTCTCGTTTATTTCTTCATGCATTAATAATAACGCACCTGAACCAAAATCTATTGATCAAATGACGAACAAAGAGTTAAATCAGTTTATGGAATGGAAAAAGGAACAAGAACAGAAAGAATATAATAGTTCTTCAATAAAAACATCTAAATAGATTTCAA
Source organism: Paenibacillus sp. Aloe-11 (assembly GCF_000245715.1). Classification (NCBI taxonomy): domain Bacteria; kingdom Bacillati; phylum Bacillota; class Bacilli; order Caryophanales; family Paenibacillaceae; genus Paenibacillus; species Paenibacillus sp. Aloe-11. The sequence continues at coordinate 351,400 of NZ_JH601050.1, forward strand.
CGCGTAGCATAATATTATGAATCCTTTCTCTCTATCTAATCAATATGTTATAATATTCCTTGGTAACAGAATGGCTTAGATGGGCGGTCGGCTAGTCTCCTGCAAAGGAGGTGATGCCTGTGGAGGTATATCAAGCATTGACGCTTATGATTTCATTTGCGACTTTGATTGTGCTCATACCTCTTTCCACAACAAAAAGTAGACCGCCCGTGACAAGGTAATGGTCTACTTTTTGCCCGTTAATATTTGTCTCAGCCACCGCCCTTATAAGCGGTTGTTGCCAAAAGAGTAGGGATGCTTCAACATCTCTGCTCTTCTTTATTATATACTTCTTGACTTTATTTTATCACAGGTTTATCAGCATTTACAATGCGGAAAAGAGGATAAATGGATAACAGCTATAATTTTTCTGATTTAAAGAAACAACCTAAAATTAGCTGAAAGGATGTTACAGGTGGTGAAGCTATTAAGACAAATAAGATGTGCAGTAAGAAAAAAAACATGTGAATGTTTTGACAAAGAGATTAAACAAGTCAGCGCGAAAATATGTGATAAGAATTTTTCGATAAGCAAAGTAAAAGAAGAAACTGCTCAAATCAATAATGTTTTGCTCAATATTACAACATTGACTGATTTGATGAGAGTCAGGACTGATATTGATATTCCAGACAACTATAAATTGTTTGTTAGTGATAGACCTTGTTCGTTAGATCCCTCAAATTGTAAAGAGTATTATAGATCTATTAAAAAAGAGAATGTTAAATTACGAAATATATATTCAAATACGTGCAAAGATTTAAAGGGTTTAGCGGATATACAATCCGATATTAAACGGCTATATCGCTTTAAAACAGAAGAAAATTTCAATAACTATTTTTTTCAATTAGGTCGTGATAAAAAAGATAAGCTAATTTGTATAACATTTGATATGAATTCCTTTGATATTAATTATACGCCTACTCTTTTTCTGTCATACGGTCGGGTAAAAGAGACACATTCAAGAATGTATCTTAAATATTTAAATAGCGGTAAACTTGAAATTATTGATTTCTTTTCAGTAAAAAAGAGAATTGGACATGGTTCATTGATGCTACAATCATTAATAAGTTTAGTTCCCTTGCTGAATAGAAAAATAGATTCTCTGAATAATGAGTTATTTATAGAATTGAATCGTAACAAGAACCTTCCATGGGAACAATTTGAAAGGAGCTACAGTTATGGTCATTCAATTACAGAAATTTACGGAACAATATATCCAGAAGGGGAAATTACAAGGGAAGTATTGACCCATTTTTACAATTCAAATGGATTTATTGAAAATGGAAGGTTGGTCAGAAAAATTTGATTCAACTAAAACTATGATTTTATAAGGTGTATGAAGAAATCTAGATAGTGGAGGATTAATAATGGAATTTATAACCAAATATTTGCCTTTAGTCGGAGTTGGATCTATAGTCGCACTAGCCATACTAATTTTCAAAGGTATTGCGTTAATTAACTCAACTCCTCTTGAAAAGCTATTGTACAAGAGCAACAAAAAATATATGGTAACACCACTGTCAATTGCTCTAACTGTCGCCGCTACTGCTGCACTAATTGTAATCATGGTTTTTTTTACAGGTGATATCAAAACTATAAAAGATTTGAAGGTTACAGTATTAGGATCTTCAATTCTTAGCTTATTATTATGCTTAATTGTTTATGTGTTTATATATTTTGTAGCAAAGAAGATAGGAAGAGTATACTATTTCACAGATAACATAAACGGTACAGATATTGAGCTTTACTTATTGAAAACTACAGATGAGGGCTATATTTTATTGTCTGATAAACCAGACATTTATTCTAGGGATGGATTTAAAATATTAAAGAAACAAGAAGACATACTCAATAAGAAGATTTATTCAAAGCCAATCAATTCATAGCATTGGGGACGTTAATCTAATGTATATTAACTCAAACCAACATCACACAATGATCTACACGCTAAACAGCGGTATTAAAGGAACTGTCAATCTATCCAGCAAGCAAATAAAGGACTGGATAGAGTCATATCGTGTAGGAAGTAAATATGTAACAACAGTAGGCAAAGAACATTTTGGATTGAATCCTGAGCTTGTAGCAGACTTTAAGGTACATAATGAATTTAGTGAGCAGAGGAAACATGTAGCAGCAATACAGCCTACAGCAGCAAGTAAGGCCAATGAACAGTTAGCAGATGCATACAGCCAGCATAAGACATTGATTCAGGTGGAGTGCAAGTGTGGAGCTTCTTATATAGAGGAATCAGCATACAAGAGGAGTAAATGGGGCTGTAAAGAATGCGGTGAGATTGTGTTTTTGGATAGTAAAAAGGGTATGGTGGATACAGTGAAAGGTAAGGCTTGGTATATGACAAATAGGTATTTTGTTGAGAGGTGAAAGAGGCTTCTTTCATTGTGAAATAAAGCTCTACATGCAATGGATCACGGCTTTCTTCAGGTTGAGGAAACCCCAATTGGCTTTTTGCAGCTTGCCAAAACCCTTCATATCATTGAGTTTAACACTACGTTAAACTATTGGACGCTGTGTCCAACTTGAGGGTGTCACCTAGTGTCACCAAGTGACACGATTACCTGTCATTGAAATTTCAAGAGCAGATAAATACCAAAACGCAAAGTTGCCCTGTGGGAATCCATAATTGTGACTCCTGAAAGTTCAGTCGTGAGAATATATGAAGCTAAAACTCGGTTAAACCGAGTTATATATTGAAATTGATTCAGTATTAGTTTAACGGGAACGAAATTTCGTTCTCCCTGTATGGCTTAGATGGAAGCTGAAGGGGGATCGGTAATTTCGCCGAGTCCTAAGTTTAACTTAGTGCCAAAGTAAAATTATTTGACTTTGCCTCTTTGTCATTGAATAGGCAATGATTTTCTATCCTCTTATCATATTGATTACTTCCACTTTAATACTGAATCAATTTCAGCATTAGGCTACTAAGTTAAGCTTAGAAGGTGAACAGGTAAATCACCGTTGAGTACCAATTTGGTATGGGAAATTATTAGCCATATAAAAGATGAGCAAAACGGTTAAACCGAGTTACAAACAAATAGCTGGTCAATCAGTTTTTGAGATTGGGCGACGATTGAAGTATGTGAAAGAGAATGACTTAGCTCATGGTGAGTGGGAAAAGTGGTTAAAGACAGTTGATTTTACTCCAAGAACAGCACAAAGAATGATTAAAGCATTCGAACAGTTCGGAAATGCGACGACGTCGTCGCTTTTGGCAAACAGTAAGATATTCGAGATGTTATCTCTACCCGAATCCATTGATCGTCTGGAGTTTGTTGAACAAGAGCATACTGTTCCATCGACTGGTGACAGCAAGACAGTGGAGGAGATAACTGTACGTGAGTGAGATTTGCGTTTCTTCTATTATATATGAGATGAACCAACTTGATAGAGTGAAAATTGATGAAAAAACATGAAAATATGTCATCCATTCCGCTAATCGTGTTACGATTGACGATACGTGTTTGCTGTGTGTAAAAGTATAGAGAAATAAATGGTTTTATAAAATTAAGTTTTTCATAATTTAATTCATAAAAACTTAAATATCCCTTGGTATATCAAGCTTTTTTGAACATTTTTCTCCGATACCTACGATTGAAACCACGATGCAAAGCAATTCTTCATAAATCCCTTTATTTATCTATATTTTCACTATTTCTTCAATATGGTAAGATTTAAATATATTCAGGCATAATTTTGAACCACAATGACTCAGAAAGCTATATGTAATAAGGAGTTTTTGAACATATGGTCAAGTTTGACGATTGAGCTTCGATAAGGGTGTCGATGCGGCTTAGCCTAATGCCTCATCAAAGTGGGCGACATCCCTCATATGGTTGACACAGCGTCAACTTGACTGGTTAACGTACATATCACACGACTTCGATATTTTCTATGCTGTCAATGGGTTGTACGCTGCGTAAAATTTTTCTTGCTTATATCAGTGTTAACCGTCTTGAATTTCAAGATGGTTATTTCTGAGTGATCATTGTCCGGGCAAAAACATTGTATAGTAAATAATTTTCATCAATTCTAGTAATGCCACATAACAACAATTATGTTGCAAAATGAATAGGATAATAGTATAATTAGACTATATAATGCAACATAATTTATATGAAATCTACTTAAATTGAATGCAACATAATTGTATGGGAGTGGTGAAGATGATCCAAGCTTTTGAGGAATACTTACGGCAGGATGAAAAAAGTTTGAATACAATTAAAAGTTACATACTTAATGTAAGTGGGTTTATGAAATGGTTTGATGAGAGCAAAGGAATAGAGTTCAAGAAGCTGCATAGAGAGAATGTGAAGGATTACATAAGCTATCTCAAAACAGTCAAGAAGCTCGCACCTGTTTCCATCAATGCTAAAATCAGCGCACTTATCAAGTTTAACGACTACTTGGTTGAATCAGGAGTACAGACAGAGGTTGCGATTAATAAAAAGGACATGTTAAAGATTCAACGTCAATATGCTTCACTGGCTACTGTTGGACTTGCTGACGTTGAGAAGTTCAGACAATTGGTGCTGGAACATGAGTCAAAACGTAACTATGCTATCGTGTCATTGATGGCCTATTGTGGATTACGGATTAGTGAAGCGCTAAATATCCGTATGACTGATTTTAATTTGACTTCAAGAGAGTTAATTGTATCTGAAGGTAAAGGAAAGAAGACTAGAACTGTGTTTATGGGAGACAAGGCGAGGACAGCTATACAAAGTTGGATTAAAGATCGCTCAGACAAAGGTATTATAAGTGATTATCTGTTCCCAAGTAACAGAGGAGGTAAATTAGATAGAACTGTAATCAATAAGCTTTTCAATAAATATTCAGCTATTGTAGGAAAGGAAATAACTCCTCACGATTTGAGGCATTTCTTCTGCTCTTATGCATTAGAAAATGATATGTCAGTCCATGAAGTAGCGAATCAAGCAGGGCATAGTAACATTCATACCACACTCTTATACGCTAACCCTACAAAACAAAAGATGATTGAGAAGATGAACAGACTCTAAATTCACATGTGTTCAAGCCTAGTGTAAGCGCACTGGGTTTATTTGTCATTTAATAGCCATATATTGGTGTATGATTTAAATAAGGGGGGATATTTTACACCCAAACGACACCTATTTTTACCGAATTATGCTGTAGCACATCCATCTCCACACTCAAGTTATATGAGCGAACGATTCAAGCATTTGAACAGTTTGGAAAATCGGAATCGTCTCCGAATTTGGGGACTGGTAAAATATTTGAAATGTTGTCTTTACCTGAATCTGTTGGCTCTATTGATACCGATACGCAAAATTTTGCGGAACGGGGGGTGGTAAAAATCAATTGACCACTTAACTTCTACAGATATACCCCTAGCACTTCCACTCCCCGACTCAGTCTAATTTTTGACTCGATGCCATCCTGAATATCATGAAGGTTGCTTATATGTCATACATCCATTCTAAGCTCTATTCATAGATTAATTTACAATGAAATATGAACATTACTATTCAATCAGATAACTTTGTATTAGATGAGTTGTATTCTGATTTTCCCAATAAACTATACATAAGCAAAATGATGATACTCTTAATCATAAAATCATCCTAAACTATCCCAAAAGGTATCTGGAACTCAAATATGAAAGGTATATGATTTTGTTCCAAAAGATGGTACAATCATGAGCGATAAAACAAATGTATTTTACTACTTATTTCACAATTACATAATTTTTTTAACTATGCATTATATAACGATTTCACGCTGAAAGGGTGTTTTATCCATGAAAATCGCACCTACGATTCGGACAGAAATTGAAAAGTATCTAAAACAGAAGGGCATGAGTATGACCGAGTTTGGGCATATCATTGGTTTGAATGTAGGTACAATTAGCGGTATCATCACAGGCAATCGTTCTTTATCTGTTAATCAACTGGATCGTATTACGATGGGCATGAATTTACCACCGGATTATTTTTATGAGCGATTTGTTGAAGAGTGCGTTGAAGAATCACCACTTAACTGGCGGAGAGTAAAACCTTTCGTATATCGTTGTGTTGAATTAGGGCGACTGGATTGCTTACAACGTGCTGTAAGTATGTTTCTGGATAATCCGATATACAGCCCTTCGCTCTTTGGACTAGCCGAGGACTTGTTCCGCAAAGGGTATCGGGACGCAGCAGCTTACCTTTATGAAAACGCGGCGGAGAGTGAAAGAAAGCAGCATTCAGAACGGCTAGCTTTATGTCAATATCGGTTGTTCAGCATCCGTATAGGGGAAGACCAGGCTCAAAATCTTCAAGCAACTGCGGTATTTGAAGCTTTTGTAGAGCGCCTAGATGAAATAGATCAGCTTGACGCATTGAAGGATTTGGCAAACGTGTATAGGTCTTTGCGTAAATGGGACAAGGTTGATGAAATAGCAAGGAAAATGAGAGGAAAAGCGGAAGTCCAATATTCAATGAAGCATCAGCAAAAGAATCGAAAGAACAGGGAGCATGAAAAGGTAACCAGGGGGCCGTTATTTGGATACATTGCTTATGCTGATCTGTTATGTGCAAGTGTCTCTGAAGCTCAAGGCGATTATCAACAAGCTCTACAATATACATACGCCTACGCTAATTTAGATTGGGTCAAAGAGACGGATGAGGATACTTTACACTGGATAAAACTGTTTCAAGATTGGGCGGATTGTAATATTTACGTTAATAAGCTCCTGTCTGGAGATACAAGTGTGCTTTCAGATTATATTGAATACATTGCTGCATCAAAAGTCGATAAAGAAATGGTTACTAAGCTATTGAACGTAATGTTTGCTGCTAACCGATTTCAGTTAGATGTTAATCACGTACTAGAGCGTTTTGAAACGCTTATTGACTCCTTTGTCAAACTAGGACAGCCATCATCTGACATGTATACTAAGCAAGTCATACCAGAGCAGCTTGCCCGATTTGAATACGAGTTAGCTTATTATTATTTGTATCGGTCAATGTATAACGATGGCTTTAAATACTTGATGTATGCAATGCTAAAGTCACATATAATAAATAATGAAACTTACTTTATAAACTGTATGGGTCTGTTTTTACATTTTCAGGATTATGCTGCTCCAGAAACTAAAACAGGATTTCTAAAACTTATTGAAAAGGTGTGGTTAAAAAATGTTGAAAAAAATGTTGAAAAACATGGTACTGCTGATCGCCGCAGCTAGTTTTTTGTTTATTGTTACCGTGCCTGTTCAGTCGCATAGTCACATCCAACTTCATGATCAAGTTGGGGGATTTTAAACGTAAGTAAAAGCGGAACAAAAAAGAGTTAAAAATGCACTCCTAAAATGGCTCTAATTACGAACCAACAGGTCACCACGGGGGAATTTAATCATTCCTAATGTGGACAATGGGAAAAAGGCAGAGCATTAAATAATTAATTTAAGAAGAGGTTAGATGAGATTTCCCGTCTAGCCTTTTTGTTATGTATGGAGTTGGAGAGGATTTATGGGATTGAAAATGGGGCAACAGAGGGAATCAGTATTCACCAAAAGAGGTAAAGTCAAATAATTTTACTTTGGCAAAAACGTAGGAGGATATTGAAAATGAATCACTACTAAAAAAACATAGACAAATATATCCATACACTTTACAATCTATTTATGGATAAAATTCACATGGAATTATATGAGTTTTAGTCCGAAAAAATATAAAGGGAGATGTATTCATGGTTAAAAAGTTTTTCTCAATTGCATTGTTTTTGGTGTTATTTTTAACATTAACACCGCAGCTATCATCAACCTCTTATGCAGCCAGTGCTGTGGAAGAAGTACCTCAACTGACATTATCGTCACATGATGCTAGTGTTACAGATGTTACATATAATGCTCTTGTTGAAACAATGGCTGTTAGGGCCACATATCCAAATGGTCTTACTGTTCAAGGTGGAGATGTGTTAGTTACAAATAATACATCGAGTTCTGGATTAACGGGACATGCTGGTATTGTTACAGATGCTAATGGATATATCGCTTCTATAGCAGGATATGGGGCACACCCAGAATTAACATCTCTTTCTGCTTGGTTTAGAAAAAACCCCAATACAGTAGTTGTCCGTAATAGCGATGCTTCTCTGGCGCATTCAGCCGGATCATGGGCAAAAAGCTATGTTGCTCAGCATTCAAATGCAAAATACGGACTTCTTAATAATATGCTCAATTTAGAAGAAGTTTATTGCTCTAAAATTCCTTGGCTTGCCTATTATTCTTTTGGATTGAATGCACGTCACGTTAATACTGTAGGTAATGGTTATAACATACTTCCATATGATTGGAAGAGTCTTGGAGAGACAGGAAAACAAGGTTTCTTCATAGCTGCTAGCTTTGGAAATTGGTAATATTCTTGTTCTTGCAACAATCTTGTTAAAAAGAAACAGCGTGTACCGATTTTAAAAAAAAGGGTACACGCTGTTTCTATTATTTAACCTAATTGTTGAAAGTGCTATCCATATGTTTACCTTCCACGTTCGTTGTACCAACAAGCTTAAATTTTCCATTAACTTTGGCATAAGTGTAATTTACATTCGGCTCATCTTTGAACTTTACAACAGCTTGATATTCTTTGTACTTAAAAGAATAAACTCCATCAATTTCCTGAAAATCTTCAGCTTTGTAAGAACGTTCTGTCATTAGGTATGTTTTAACTTCTGTTGCAGCATCGCTTTTTTTATTAGGGGAACCATTAAAAAAATAATAGATAAAGCCTACAATCAAAACCAAGAGAAGTATTCCTATTATAAAAAATAAACGTTTTTTGCTCAAATAATTCACCTCCATTACAAACATTATCAATCTATTATATACCAAACTTTATTCTGTAATAATTATACACTAATAGAAATCAATACGAAACATTATTTGGAATTATTTTATCGTGGTATCAGTTTTCCAATTTTGAGGTAAGTTTGAATATCTCGAAGTGAAAAACTTTTAACAATTACTATAATGAAAAGCGGCTGAATGAATAACATCAATTCACTCTACGAAATAGAGGCTCAAATTTTTTCTTCATTATATATATTTCTGATATTCACATGCCGATGCACACACACAGTTTCTAATTGTGTAAAATCAGATTATTTTCAATTTACTGTTGACAGATATATTCCCTTGATATACTATGGGTATATCAACCAAAGCGTGACAGGCTTCAGTTGGAATCACAAAGAAAAGGAGATGAACCAGTGAGGCGAAGGTGAAACGGGATTAAAGGGAATAAAAGTTAAGTAGTTGACAATACATATTGCTTTACCACGTATACAATTAACACAGCAGATTTAAAACACAGAAGTAGACGAGATGGATACTAGATTAGATAGATGAAATTAAAATAGTTTTTAGGATTGGCAAATTTAATATTGTCTTTATTCGTTCTATCTAAAATGGACCGTTAAGTTTATTTGTTGTGCGATCTTTGAAAACTGGATATCAAAAAGACGGGAGTGGTCTATATTTCTAATGGGACAACTGTCATTCATTCGCGAAAACTATCTCTTTACCTTCAGTTAAAGGGATTTATGTTGGTTGCGATTGGTGACGATTTGAAAAGTGACAGGAATGTTTATTTGTTTTGCTCTAGTGAACGCTTACAACAGGCAATGGCAGATTATAAAACCGATCATGAGTTTCATGAGTATGCCAGCAGAATGCCAGTAAGGGGCTAAACCTATACATTCCAATCATTCTATTCCAACATTTGTTGACGTTTATGGCGAGAAGTATACAAATAAAATTTTAAATATGAAACGGAGGATATTAGAAGGTGAAACTGACCCAAATACGTTTGTAGTTATTGATTTAGAGGCTTCACTCGGTAAATCGGTGGAAACAAATAAGATTTTGAGGGAATACATAGAGTCTTATCAGTTTACAGCTATCAATTATGGGAAGCCATACAGGAGGTTTCTGTTAGTAAAGAGGTTCGCCAAGGATGTTGAAGATTCTAGTCAGTACATAGGTGAGAATATCGACAGGTTGTACCAAGGATTTGGAGATAGTAACGAACGGATTATAGGCAAAGGCCAGCATGTTATTGGAATTACTTCTGATAATTGGAGTTATTATAGGCAGAATCTTGAGGTTGTACGTGATTGTGATGTTCTCATTATTACGCATTCACGCTATAAAATGCTGTGTGAAGATGATGAATTGAGACAATCGTTCACGGAGGGCAGACATACACAAATCATAGACGAACGGATTGACTTCGATATTGTCAGTTTCAGTAGGTCAGAGTACAATGATTTATTTTCTGTTTTATCGCATACTCTTCATCCCTTGTTGTATGATGCAGTCAATAGCTTACTCAATCAGATTGATGCATGTGAGCGAATGAAGACAAGTGAAGGGAAAAAGCTCTCAAGCAGAGGAATTATAAGGTGTCATCCTAAAATGGACAGCTTGAAACCTCTCTATGAGTTGTGTAATGTCATAAACAAAAACAAAGAAGAGATTATCCGTGACAAGGGGCGTTCAGCCTATAATAATCTCAAAGGCATTGTACAAGAACTAGAATTATTTTATAAAAACACATGCTATTATAATTACCATTCGCTCAGTACATATAATAAAAAGTACAGACTGTTTTGTCTAGCCAACAACATAATACTAGACGCTAACGGACAGATTGACCATTTATATAATGTGAAAAATGGAAATATCAAATTTGTTTTAGATAAGCAGTCCAAGATTATTGACCATTCAGGCTCAACTATAACGCACATTAAATTCAGCACCAGCAAAACCAATATTCATAAGAAGCTGAACAAAGAAATTAATCAGAATGAATACTTTGAAAAGATAACAAATTTTATCAAGCGCAACTATAAACTAGGGAAGCGATATCTCATTGTGTTACATAAGGAGTTCGTGTTATCTGATAACGGTGATGAAGGTGGCTTTATTCGTCAACTCAGACAAGTTGGATTCACCGATATTGCTGTGGGCGATGAATATAATGGCGAATCTATCAGCATCAATTGGTATGGGAATCTTATTGGAAAAAATACTTGGCGTGACTTTGATTGCTGTTACTTGCTTGGAACACCTAATCAACGTTTCGAGTCCCATATCATCCATTTGTGCCAGTATGCAGATAAACACGACTGGAAAGTGTCGTTAGATATTGTAAAGAAGGATAAGACTAGAGCCTTCAAAAACAGGGATTTAGAGAAAATCAGACAGTGCGATATCATATCAGAGATGTATCAGACTGTTAAACGGGTACAGCGTAATCCTAAACCCAAAGCAGAGATATACATAGTGACCAGTAGCGGAGAAGTGTTTAATAAAGTAGCCAAGCAATTAAAGGGGATTAAGATAGCTAAGCCAATTTCATTGGTTGTAGATGATTTTGTGAGCAAGCACGAAAGTAGTGACTCAGGACTATCTAAAGAGGCAACGATGACAGAGAGGATCACGGATTGGTTGATAAGCCAGCCTGAAGGAATATATTCAAAAAAGGATATAGCCAAGGAATTCAATATAAAAAGTAGCCATTTTTCAAGATACTTCAATAAGGATTTAAGCCTAGTTCAAACGTACATAAGCACAAAACAGATTAGAATTGAATACCGTTGTATCATCAGATTGTAATGTCCAAGCTACCTTAACCATAAGATCAAAAGAATCTCCGCAAGCGCTACGCTATTGCTACGTCATCCAGTCACCAGTGACTGTCTGTAATTTAGATTCTTGAACCTGATCAGATACTAATCTATCCAATCTCCCTATATATATTATATAGAAAAGTGGTGAGATTGATAAAAAAGTGTTGATATCATTGAGTTTTTTGCACATTTGGTTTTGCAAGTTATGGCTTAAATTAGCGTGAAATAGGCTGAAACTTGCAAATCAGATGGCGAGATTGAGAAGTATACAAATGAACAATGTGGCGTATGCCATGCTGTAAATGTTAGAATACGACCCGATAAGGGGAGTTTTCTAATCGTTATAGTTGCATAAGTAGCAAATAGTTGTGGAAGCTGATTTTGATTCCTGTGTTTTGTTGTACATAAATATATATAGGAATTATAGTCATAGGCCAGATTAGTTGACAGGTGGATAACAGAATACGAACAAATACCTGGTCAAAATGGATTATTGTTGACTTGTCTTTAGTACATCCTTTTTCTGAATAATCTATAGGAAATCAAGATACTTTGCCTTGGAAGGGCATTTGTATTGGTAAGGGCAATACCTGTGAGTTAGAGATAAAAGTATAGGGATATCAGCGGCAGAATTAATTTGGTGGCCTGTCTTTACGTTTCCCATGTAGCCGCATAGACTTACCAAAGAGGCAGTTTATTGAAAGGGGGGATGCGCTTGATTTAGTGTTGGATTGTCTTCACATGAAGTAAAGCCGGAACTATATAAAATAATTCATACATAATAGGGGGACTTTAAATGAATAAAACTATCACACTGACACCAGAGGAATTTTTTTTCGCTAAAAAAAGAAAATGAATCACTTGAAAAAGTAGTTGAGGGATATGAGGATGAATATGAAGTAGTTTTAGATTTCATTCACGAACATGGACTATTTAAAGACTTCAAAGAGTATCTACAAGATCGAATGCATGAAAGTCTTGAGCGATTGATTAGCTTTGATACATATATTGGATTTGTCGAAGGCGTAGAAGCAAGAATGCAGTAAAACAAGCATTTTAAAAATTAATAGGGGAGATAGAAAATGCCACATACTGAAGGAACAAATGAATTTATTAAAAGCGTATTGGGATACGAGGAGCATGATGAACACTTGAAAGCAGAATATGATTTGGAATGTCGTCATGATATGCTAATGGAGTTTGCCGTAAAAAACGCTGATTTATTCTTAGAATTCGCTAATGCGAGTATGGAATATTCCAATAGTAATTTTGTAAAACAGTTTAAACGTAGCTATACACAAAAATAATTATCATACATTAAAAGGAGAAATACATAAATGAATACAATTCACCTGAGCAGCATGAACAAAGAGGAACTGGTAGAACTATACAATGATGCTTCAAGACTTATCTTTGCTGATAGCAAGGAATCCAAAGAACAATTTGTACGAGATAGTAGCGCCGAATGGAAAGAGGTAGGTCAAGAATATAAACAGCGTAGACAGTTGCTGAATATCAGCCTTAGAAAACTTAGTGGACTGCTAGGATGTTCTGAATCTAAGCTGCGTAAGTGGGAGAATGGTCAGCCTGTACAAGCTGCTGATATGCTTCAACACTCTTATGACATGGCGTTGCAACTTGAAGCTATTAAACAAGAGGCTGAAAAACTGAAGGTTAAAGATATTTCAAATGAAGCTACTCTTTCTGAGAATGAAATTCGTGAATTCTACACTATCTTATGGACTTGGATTTCTTCTAGTGACTATACGTATCATTTGTATGAGTTCATTCAGAATGAAACCAACGAAAATGACCCCAACGCACTGTATAAGGAGTCGAGAAGTGCTAGCGAATTCTCCTGTCTCCTTGATGATTATTTGGATGAAGAGTCTTCGCTTGAGTTTTACAAAGAATATCACCAAAAGGTAAAGCAGAGCATCCAAAACTTAAACTAAGCATTAATGGGAGAAGGGGATGGTACTAAAAAATTTGACTCTTCTAATGCTTTCGACACATCTATGATTGGTGAGCCGATGAGTATTGGGCGCTCTACCCTTCTCCTATAGAAGAGCAGAAGATAAAATCAACATTTGATCACAAAAATTGGAGGCAATAATTTGAACGAATCAAGACAAAATGCAGGTAGAGGCAGACCAAGAATTTTAAGTGAAAAAGAGATTAAACGTTGGCAAGATACATATGGTGAAGATATTCAAATTGTGGATTATAAAAAACGCGCAATAAAGTATAGTTTGATTGCACGAGAACGTGGTCTAATCAGTGAGGATGAGGAATTTGCTTATTTTTTACTTTACGGTTCAGTTAATTCGAGAATAAATAACACGAAACATGGTGATGAGTACTATCGACGTGTACCCTGCGAATGGACTATTCCTGAAGAGACAGTGGAGCAGATTATCAAGTGTAAGTCTGAAATGTGGTTAGAATGGAAGCGGCTTACAGATATATATCTAGAAAAGGGTAAGCCAAGGGGATTACGCCCGAGCATAGATAGAATAAACGAAGCAGAGGGCTACTCTTTTTCTAACATAGCAGCTATGAGCCAACATGACAATACCAAACGGGCGACAGCTCAACCTCACTTTTTAATAAAAATGTACGACTCTAGAAATCCTGAAAGCTCAAGAACATTCAGGAAATACGATACTAAGAGGGAAGCTCTAGAGGCTATTGGCCTGTCTCAAACAGAATCAGATAGTGGGAAGTATTATGAAGTAGATGGTTGTGTATACCTCTTGCAATCATCTGCTCTTACGCATGGGGAAAAGGAATTGATCCAGAAAGAAGACAACGATGATAAAGAGAAGACATATAGGGGATCAATTTTAATAGCAACAATAGAACTTGGCGATGGACGTACCGCAACAATAAGCAAAGAATTTACATATACTCAGTCAGCGGTAATAATCAAGGAAACACCAGTAGAGTGATACATATTGAAGTCGCTTCAGACGAGCCTAAACGGCGTTCTAAGAAGTATTAGAGTTAAGGTAGAGGGAATCTAAGTAGCAAGTTAGGAAGGCTTAGAATTGAAATTTAGATTTTCAGCAGATAGAAAAATTAACGAAGCAGAACAGGAGAGACATATACATATTATGGAAGAAGAAATGGTAAAAGCTCTAGAAGCATATCCCCCATTGTTAGATGTAAAACACCTCATGGCTATCTTTATGATTGGTGAAAATGTAGCTTATGATGAAATGAATTCAGGGAAATTCCCAGTTATGAAAGTTGGCAAACAGAAGAGAGTGGCAAAGCCATTATTAGCAAAATACATAATCGAATCCTCTTGCGGAACTGAATAATATGTGTATAATTATGAACATGCAATGAAGCATCTAGATGTTGAGCATGTTCTTTTTTATATGGTTCAGTGGTCACAAAGTGGTCACAAAGTGGTCACGAAACTAAGAGAGCCAGTTAAAACTAAATAAGGTTAATTAGCAGATTAAACAGCGAAAACCGTTAATACATAAGGTTTTCTGAGGTTAATTAAGGCTAATTAAAAGTCATTTTCTTATCAAGAGCAGGTGGAGGGACTAGCCCGATGATACCCGGCAACCGGCGATTCTAATCGCACGGTGCTAATTCTTGCAGGACGTGCGCTTTGTATACAAGCGTGTTGCCCTGACAGATGAGAGAGGCGCATATGGATACAAATATGACCTTTCTCTAACTGAGAAAGGTCTTTTTATTATATGCCCGGCATCTCGACAAGACGATTTTCGCGAAACTTACTAACGAGGAGTGAGTTACATGCCGATTAAGATTCCGGATACACTACCTGCCAAGGAAGTGCTGGAGGGCGAAAATATTTTCGTAATGGATGAAAGCCTGGCCTATCACCAGGATATCCGTCCGTTGCGCATCGCCATTTTGAATTTGATGCCTACAAAAGAGACGACAGAAACCCAACTGTTGCGACTGGTCGGCAATACCCCGCTGCAAGTGGACGTTACATTAGTACACATGAAGTCCCATGTATCCAAAAATACATCACAAGAATATTTGAACATGTTTTATAAAACGTTTGACGAGATCAAGAACAGTCGTTTTGACGGTATGGTTATTACAGGTGCCCCGGTAGAGCAGCTGGAGTTTGAAGATGTGAACTACTGGAAGGAAATCCAGCAAATTTTTGAATGGACGAAAACGAATGTCACTTCGACCATGCATATCTGTTGGGCCTCACAGGCAGGTCTATACCATCATTTCGGGGTCCCTAAATACGGACTCGACTTCAAATGCTTTGGCGTATTTCCACACACGGTTATTAAGCCTAAAGTGAAGCTGCTACGCGGCTTCGATGAACTTTTTCATGCTCCTCATTCCCGGCATACGGAGGTTCGGCGGGAGGATATTGATCGCATTGCCGAATTAGAGGTTTTATCCGAATCCGAGGAAGCTGGAGTGTATCTGGTCGCCACATGTGATGGCAAACAAATTTTTGTAACTGGCCATTCCGAATATGATCCACTCTCGCTGAAATGGGAATACGATCGTGATGTGGCTAAAGGATTGAATGTTGAAGTCCCCAAAAACTATTTTCCTGACGATGACCCTAAACGCACACCGCCCTCTATCTGGCGTGCGCATGCCAATTTATTATTTTCTAATTGGCTTAACTATTATGTATACCAGGAAACACCTTACGATATCGGGCCCCAGATTTAAAAAGGGGCTTGAAATTTACCTTTCTGCAGTACCACCTTGCAGTAGCGCAGCAGTATAGGATTTGATCATCCATTTTTGCAGCATATGTTACATCATCTAATATGGAAGTTAATGGGAGGATTCGTATGAGTGAGAAACAGTGGAAAATCGAAAGCAAATTGGCACAGATCGGTTCAGTGGAGGAGCCAGTAACCGGGGCTATTAATTATCCGATTTATCAAGCTACGGCGTTCCGCCATCCCCGTCTGGGCCAAAGCACAGGATTTGATTACATCCGGACGACTAATCCGACGCGAAAGGTACTGGAAGAGGCTTCCGCTGTACTGGAATCTGGTGATGCAGGCTTTGCATGCAGTTCCGGCATGGCGGCGCTGCAAACGGTATTTGCTTTGTTTGGACAGGGAGATCACCTCATTGTATCGCTGGACCTCTATGGTGGGACATATCGTTTGCTGGAGCGCATTTTATCTAAATTCGGCGTGACGGCAAGTTATGTGGATACAAATGACCTTGAAGCGCTTGAACAGTCATGTCGACCGAATACCAAAGCTGTATTCATAGAAACGCCTACGAACCCGTTGATGATGATTACGGATATTCAAGCGGTGGCTGAATGGGCATCACAACGTCAGTTGCTTACCATTGTAGATAATACGCTGCTAACACCATATTTCCAGCGCCCTTTGGAGCTGGGTGCCGATATTGTGGTACATAGCGCAACCAAATATTTGGGTGGACACAATGATGTGCTGGCAGGTTTGATTGTAACCAGGGGCAAAGAGTTGTCGGACGAAATTTCCTTCCTTCACAATTCTATAGGAGCTGTGCTTTCTCCGGGCGACAGCTATCAATTGATGAAGGGCATGAAAACGCTGGCGCTGCGTATGGATCGACATGAGCATAATGCGACGGTACTTGCTAACTATTTATTGACCCACCCTGCAGTGGCGGAAGTATTTTATCCAGGGCTCGAAGGTCATCCGGGTCGGGAGATACAAAACAGACAATCCAGCGGCAACACAGGTATCTTCTCCTTTAAAGTAAAGGATGCTCGCTATGTGGAGCCATTGCTTCGTAACATTAAGCTGATTGCTTTTGCCGAAAGTCTGGGCGGGGTAGAATCGCTGATGACCTATCCTGCTGTGCAGACACATGCCGATATACCGGCAGAAATTCGGGATGCAGTTGGGGTAGATGACAGGCTGCTGCGTTTCTCCGTAGGCATTGAGCATACAGACGATTTAATTGAAGATTTGCGTTCGGCGCTGGAAGCGGCACGTCAAGAAGTTGAAGGAGGGGAGCAACAATGATTGAGGATGCAAAGAAAATCGAGCAAACTCTGGATAAGGAGCGGAAATTCGCTACCAAGCTGCTGCATTTTGGCTCTGAAATTGACAGTGTAACAGGTGCGTCGAGTGTTCCCATCTATCAGGCTTCTACCTTTCACCATCATGATATCTATAATCCTCCACAGCATGACTATAGCCGTTCCGGTAATCCGACACGACAAGCTTTGGAGGACTATATTGCTCTGTTAGAAGGCGGGGCCAGAGGCTTTGCCTTTGCATCGGGCATGGCGGCCATCTCCACTGTATTCATGCTTCTGTCCGCCGGAGATCATGTCATTGTTACGGAAGACGTATATGGAGGAACGTATCGACTGCTGACCACCATACTGAAACGGATGAATATTGAAACGACCTTTGTTGACATGACGGACCTCAACCTCGTAAAAGAGGCCTTGCAGGAAAATACAAAGGCTGTGTATATGGAAACCCCGTCCAATCCTACACTCAAAATTACCGATGTAGCGGCAGTAGCTTCCTGGGCACAGGACAACGGACTTTTGACATTGCTGGATAATACGTTCATGACCCCTTATTATCAGCGTCCGATTGAGCAGGGTGTCGATATTGTCCTGCACAGTGCGACCAAGTTTCTCGGCGGACACAGCGATGTGCTGGCAGGACTTGCGGTAGCACGTACCGAATCGCTCGGGAGACAAATCAAGCAGCTCCAAAACGGGATGGGGACTGTGCTGGCCCCGCAAGAGTCATGGTTGCTCATGCGCGGCATGAAGACACTGGAAGCTCGTATGGCACATAGTGAAAAGAGTGCGGCAAAGCTTGCGAACTGGCTGAACGACCGAGCCGATATTGAGGCTGTGTACTATCCGGGGCTGGAGAATCATCCGGGGCGTGCTGTTCACGAGAGCCAATCCAGCGGATACGGTGCAGTGATATCGTTTGATGTAGGTTCAGGTGAGCGGGCAAAAGAAGTTCTCAGTCGCGTGCGTATTCCAATTGTCGCGGTGAGTCTGGGAGCTGTGGAAAGCATCCTGTCTTACCCGGCGATGATGTCACATGCAGCTATGCCGCATAGTGTACGCCTGGAGCGAGGAATAACAGATGGACTACTTCGCTTTTCAGTAGGTCTGGAGGATATTGACGACCTGATCAGCGATCTGAACGAGGCGTTAAGCTAGAGCGTCAGCACCTCAGCAGCATCTTGGCGTTTTCACGCAGGAAGCGAATAGGTACAGTACTAACAGCAAGTTTCCAGTATTTCAGGAGGCTTGCTGTTTTCTATAGAATGATATGAAGGACAGTGCGAAAAATGGCTATACGTACTGTTGAGAATCAGCTGGGAGCTGTATATTTCTCAAGGTGAAAAGCAGAAAGAAGCGGGAATAAGTATGGTTCCTTACCTAAAGATATGTTAGTATTATCAATAGGTTTTACTATGCTAAATAGCACAGACAACATACAAGGCCAGTCATGAACATACATTACGGCAGGGTTCGAACGCAGGTTTGTGAAAGCATTCTCGTTCATAAGTCCTGTCTTTCATTTCGTCGCCCTGTGAAAGCAAAGGAGGATACACCATGAGTGTAATCGACCATATTTTAGATAAAGCCCTGCGCGGCGAACGCCTGAATTTAGAGGATACCGTTGCTTTGTTTGAATCAGACGAGGTAGAAAAAATCGGTCATGCAGCAAATAAGGTCATGAATCGCATGCATCCTAATCCCGTTAAAACCTTCGTCATCGGACGAAATATCAACTATACGAATGTGTGCGACGTATATTGCCGTTTTTGTGCATTTTACCGCAGACCGGGTTCAGATGAAGGCTACGTTCTACCGGATGAGGTGATCTTTCAGAAGATCAAGGAAACACAGGATGTAGGAGGCACTGAAATTTTGATGCAAGGCGGTGTAAATCCGAATCTGCCGTTCAGTTACTATACAGATTTGCTGAAAGGCATCAAGGAGCGTTTTCCCGATATTACGATGCACTCCTTCTCGCCGGCTGAAATTCATAAAATGAAAGAGAAATCCGGCCTTTCCATGGAAGAAACCATTCGAGCCATTCATGAGGCCGGACTGGATTCACTGCCGGGTGGAGGCGGAGAAATTTTGGATGACCGCACTCGCCGCAAAATCAGCCGTCTCAAAGGCTCTTGGCGGGATTGGATGGACGTGATGCAAACGGCTCACAAGGTTGGTATGAACACGACGGCTACGATGGTTATCGGCTTTGGCGAGTTGATGGAGGAGCGTGCGCTGCATTTGCTGCGTGTTCGTGATGCTCAGGATGAATGTATTGAAAATAAATATAATTCTGAAGGATTTTTGGCCTTTATTCCCTGGACCTTCCAGCCAGACAACACAAACCTGAAGAAGGAGCGCCAGACGCCGGAGGAATATTTGAAAACTGTTGCGATCAGTCGACTTGTACTGGATAACATCAAGCATATTCAGTCTTCGTGGGTAACCATGGGACCGGAAATCGGCAAAAAATCTCTCTACTATGGCTGTGATGATTTTGGCAGCACGATGATTGAGGAAAACGTCGTTTCCGCCGCAGGCGCAACCTATAAGGTCAACATCGAGTCCATTTTACAGTTGATCCGCGAGACTGGTAACATCCCGGCGCAGCGCAACACCCGTTATGATATCATTCGTACATTTGACAGCGCCAGCAGTATTGAACATGATTTTATTATGCAAAATTAAGAATAGATCCGTTCATATTTCTTAATCATTAAAAACGCCTATTTAACATTAATTCGTGCAGAGGGATTAACGTAGATAAGCGTTTTTTTGATGTGTTTATAATTACATTTTATTCTTCTTCAAATCCCATTAATATAGAAATGTCTTTGATATGTAATGCATGGGCAATTTTTTCAATGTTGTAATATTCAATTTTTGAAATTTATTGTTGCACAAATTAGATATTTTGGATTGTGGGACTCCCGAGAGTTCCTCTAATTTCTTCTGTGTTATTCCACGATCTTTTAGAATTTCTTTTAACTTAATTCTGAACTTTAACATATAAATATCCTCCGAATATAGAAAAGACCAACCAGAAATTCTGGTTAGTCTTTTAATACGAATAGACGCCCTCTCCAAAGGTAAACGGTCTATTTCAGTGCCTTTATTAACACAGCCACCGCTTTTATAAGCGGCTGTTGCTAAAGAGTGAGGACGCTACAACATCCTTACTCTTTTTTTAGTGTATACATCTCAGCCTGCGGGTCTGTCATTTGAATGATCGCCTTGAAGCGCTGCAAATCCAAAAGATGAACATGATAGACAATAGTCTTTTCAGTTTTTTTATCGACCAGATCTTTCTTAATTTCATCCTTTTTCTGAACAGGACTTCCCACAGAAATACGTTGTATACGAAGCCTGCGATACAGGGCATCCTCAATAGTCTGCTGGTTGTTGCTGATGACACAAACCATGCGGGTCAGACCAGTAAACATCAGCCGAGTCGTTTCGTAGGCGGCGAGGCAGGACAAGGCCGAGTACAGAGCTGGTTCCCAGCCTAGCACGAAGCCAGCCGTCATGAGCAGTAAACCATTACAAAGCATCACAATTTGTATCAGCGGAATTTTCCGTTGTGTTAGAAATAGAGCCGATGGGCGGCCATCGTCAGATTCGTTCAGCCCTAGCGAATCGAGCAGACCACCGTGACGGGCCGCTAGCCCTGCGCCAAGCCCGATACAGATTCCGCCTCCCAAAGCACATACAACCGGATGGCCGCTCACTGCCGGGAAGGGCGACAGAATAATGGCTGAGCCTGAAAAGGCGAACAAGCCGGGGAGCGCCCGAAGCAGCATGGGCTTGTGGGTAGACAGTGAATACAGCATCATCAATGGCAAGTTCAAAACGAATAGCAGCAACCCAAAATGCTCCTGCGTATAAAGCGACACAAGTCTGGAGATGCCTGTGACGCCTCCAGCGATCATATCATGCGGATGTAAAAACAATTCCAGACCGACGGATGCTGTAATCCCGCCAATCACCGTATAAAAGACAGGGAACCTGCTCGCATCTCCTGAAGCGGACTTCACAAGCCGCTTCATAGCGCTTCGGCATGCTTTTCAATGTGCGGCATAGCCTTCCCTCCTCATGGATTGTCGTATCCAGCTTCTACAGTTATATCGTCTTACTCTCTTCCTTTCGAAGGCGAGGGTCTTTGAAGTTGAATATTTTGTTCAGCATATTAAAAATAGGTTTGGATTGCTTAGTCAGCAACGGACCAAGAATCGCCAGTATGAGAACATAAATGGCTGCAAAGGGTTGAACAATATCAAGCAAACCGCCTTCTTTACCCAAATTGGCCATAATAATTGAAAATTCACCGCGCGCGACTATGGTCAAACCAATATTGGCGGATGCTTTGGGCGATAAGGAGGCCGTACGCCCAGCCAGCATCCCGGCCCAAATGTTACCAAACAGCGTAAGAATGACCGCCGCCAGTGCCAGCCATATCGCGTTTCCTCCGAGGGATAACGGATCAATGGAAAGCCCAAAGCTGAAGAAGAACAGGGCACCGAAGAAATCGCGGAAGGGCACAATTAAATGCTCAATCCGTTTGGCATGCTCTGTCTCAGCCAGTACCAGCCCGACCAGCAGGGCACCGATGGCTTCCGCCACATGAATCGTTTCCGAAAAACCGGCCACCAGAAACAGGGAGCCAAAAACAACAAGCCCGAATACCTCATTGGAGCGAATACGCAGAATCCGATTTAACAGAGGAACGGCCTTTCGACCGATGATAATGACTGCGAGCATAAAACCAAGCGCAATCAGCGCCGAAAGCAGCACACCCCCGAGCGAGGATGAATCGCTGAGCACCAGTCCGGAGAGGATGGAAATGTATACGGCGAGGAAAACATCCTCAAACATAATAATGCCCAAAATCATTTCGGTTTCGGCATTGGCGGTCCGCTTGAGATCCACCAGCACCTTGGCAGCAATGGCACTGGATGATATTGTTGTTATCCCGGCGATGACCAGCGTCTCCGCAACGGGGAAACCGCTTAGGAAGCCAAGAGCCAGCCCCAGTGTGAAATTGATGCCGATATAAATGGTACCGCCCAAAGCTATGGAGCGGCCTGATTTGATCAGGCGGCCTACTGAAAACTCCAGACCCAAGTAGAAGAGTAGAAACAGTACTCCGATTCTGCCCATAAAATCAATGAACGGGGCGCTTTCGATAAACCGGAAATCAAAATGCCATAGCTCCATCGCGTGCGGTCCAACGGCCATTCCAATCAGGATATAAAAAGGGATGACCGAGAAGCGCAGCCTGGAGGAAATAAGTCCGGCTGCAGCGATTAGAGCAATTGCCAACCCAACCTCAAATACCAGATGATCCATCCAATCACCCGCTTCCGTTCATAAGAATTTGTTTAAACCGCTTTTGCTGATCACGTTCCCCGACAACGACCACAGTGGCATCCTCATTAATAACTACTTCAGGGCCAGGATTTACAAACTTCTTCCCTTTTTTCTCCATAATAGCAATGATGGTAGCGCCCGAATTTTGCCTTATATCCAGATTACCGATTGATTTGCCAACACTTGCATAGTGGGGCTCCACTTTGTACCATTCGATAATAAAATCGTCAAATGTCATTTCTACGCTTTCAAGCTGTTTGGGTTTATACGTCATGCCACCGATGATGGAGGCCACCTGTCGCGCTTCCTGATCATTCAGGGTGGTCATGGAAATGCTTTGTTCCAGATCCTCGTAATCAAAATGGTACAACTCACGCCTGCCGTCATCATGAATAATAATGACAATTCGGTCGCCGCTCTCAGCATCTATTCGATACTTAATCCCGATTCCTGGCAAAATAGACTCTCGAATATCCATTTGTAAAGCCTCCTGTACGATACGTTTATTTGAAATAAATGATATGGGAAATAAATCACATACTTTGAGTGTGGTATGGAATATGAATTAATTGTATAAATTTATTAAAATTTAATGGAAAAACCCAAATAAATTTTTCTTATTAGAACTCATTGGGAAAAATCAACAAATAGACATACAAATGTGTGGTATGCATGCAAAAAGGAGAGGTTAAGCCACATAACTGGAGGTGAATTTGATGGGAAACAAGCACAATTGCTTTTTCAGCTTGCAAA
This sequence comes from Paenibacillus sp. Aloe-11, assembly GCF_000245715.1. Taxonomy (NCBI): domain Bacteria; kingdom Bacillati; phylum Bacillota; class Bacilli; order Caryophanales; family Paenibacillaceae; genus Paenibacillus; species Paenibacillus sp. Aloe-11. The sequence continues at coordinate 375,251 of NZ_JH601050.1, forward strand.
TGACAGGGATGAAAGGCAGACGAAGCTTGGGGATGCTCAGCAGCAGCACAAGCGCGATCAAAATGACAAAAGGGAGTGATTTGGCCGCAGCAACCACCAGATGAAGCAATGGGGAGGACTTACGAATAGCTGGTTTGGAGTGATGCTCCAGCCCATGGGAATCCGTTTCCAATGAGGAGGCCTCAGCATAAGGCATCAAAGAAGAGACCGCAGTAAACTGCAGGGATTGAGTGGTATCTTCTGCATGAAATGTCACAGGAAGGGACAAAATCTGAACGAGGCTCAATATGACGACCATACATGTACGCAGTATGTTCAGCATCGTTGACATCTTATCCCCTCCCTCTTGTGAAAAATTCATATTACTATAACCTTAACATACCCCACCTTAAATATTCAAACGTCTGTCGGTTTTGCTCTTGATGAAACCGATTATTTCCTTATAAATATGACTTCCCGTTTCCAGTCGTTCACTTCGTATAACCCTACAGAGGCCGCCATATACTGAAAGCAGTGATCGAAAGGAGTGAGCCAATGGAACTGTTTACAGTGTGGACCAATACAGATGGAGAACAGGAAGCCGACCGTTTCTACGAGGTGGTCAAAAGTAGAACCAAGGGACTACATATGTCACGGCGCGGATTTCGATTCACTTTCAGACAGCTGGAAAACAAAGTGGCATGGACCTGCAAGGGCACGGAGAGCAATTCGGAGTTTGAAAGCTTTCTTCCCTGTGTATACAGCATCATGTCTTCAGCGATAGCGGATTATATTATCCAAGTTAAGGAGTGGGAGCTGCTTGATCAAAATCTCACCAAAGCCTGTTCGCTGCTGGAGAAAGAGGACACGACCCGAATTCGCAGCATGATTCGCTCCCTGGTAAATGATGATGGCCCAAGAGGACGTTTAAAGCGCCATGGTAAACTGACCGCTCTCCTGGAAAAGGATTTCAAGGAGCTTCGTGTAATGAACTTGGAAGGGCTTATTCAATTCAGACTGCATGCGTATAAAAAAGAGCTTGAAGAAATCGTCGATTATGCCATGGAGGAATTCTGGGCAGATCGGCAGTATGAAGAATTTATGGGGCTGCTCAAATACTTTGTATTTTTTCAGGAAAGTAAAGTTCCGCTCGTGCATGTGCTTCATCAAGGCGGGCATGATTTTACCATTCTCGATAGCGCCATGGTCCCTATAGCGACTCCCGACGCGGATGACATCATAGTGGAGATGCCGGGAATTGAGCTGGAAATGGAGGTCGAGGATCGAATTGTGAGCACCCTTATTTCGATCTCCCCTGCTTCCATTATATTGCATACACACGATGAGCACACCCCCATTGTGCGAACACTGCTGCATATTTTTGAAGATAAGGTAAAGCTGAGCAGACTCTACCCAGGTCAGGATGTTCAAAAATAATAAAATGTTTTGTATAATCCAACGGATTTCTGGAAAGCCTTTGCTTCAAGGGGAGGTTTTTTATGAGATCCATGTTGGTATGGAAACGGATTTTGGGCACCGTTCTCATTGCAGGCTGTGTGATGATGTCGGGTAATGAAGTATACGGTCACAAAGAACCGGTCCAGCATAAGAAATGGCAATCAACACCTGTTTTGGCCCCACCCGAAAAGCAGGTCATTACGACCATGATGGTCACGGCAACAGGATATACAGCAGGCTATGAGTCCACTGGCAAACGGCCAAATCATCCCGGTTACGGTATTACGTATTCCGGTGTAAAAGTACGTCGTGACAAAAACACACTGTCCACGATTGCAGCTGATCCCAAGACGTTTCCCTTGGGCAGCATTTTGTATATTCCAGGTTACGGCTATGGCATTGTAGCAGATACAGGATCAGCAATTAAGGGCAACAAGATTGACTTGTATTTTAAAACAACCCGGCAGGTGTATTCCGAATGGGGTAAGAAAGACGTAAATGTCCAAATTATAAAAAAAGGGAACGGAAAATGTACGGAAAAGATGATACAATCGCTCCAAAAGGCGATCGAAACGCATAAATCCATTCCGAGCTCAACACTGGATGCTTCCATTTAATCCTTGAATATTGTCCTTTCTGACTTCACATACTATGTTGCGGGATAAGCTTATCCCATAAAACATACTGGGAGGTTGAGATTTATGCCAAATCAAGGCGGAAGCTCGAACATGAACCAAGGCGCCAAAGCAAGCGCAGGCAATCAGTTTAAAGCAGAATTTGCACAAGACAATTCGGTAGGTGTCGTTTCTCAAAAGGTGAAAAAGTCTGAACAAAATAAAATTCAAGACAACTACCAGACACCAAATGAGAAGTATAGTGAAGAATTTGCAACAGATGTGGCAGGTACAAGTGCAGTAGCGCAAAAAGTACAAAACGCCAGTCGCAACAAAATTCAAAGCAATGCTCAAACACCGAACCAAAAGTTCGATGAAAACTTTAACACGAAATAAAAAAGTATATGCAATCGACAATGCCTCGGAATTCTCCGGGGCATTTCGTATAACGTGAACAGGGGTAAGTACATATAGGTCTAAGGATTTATCTGCTTTTTAATTTTTTTTAAGGTGGAATTAAGGTTTAAAGTGCAAAATAAAGTCAGTTAAACAACACCACCTTGAAGCATAGGGTTTGGGAGGAGATATATAATGGACGAATTCAAAAATAATAATTCCGGACGCCGGAACGACAACGATCAGGTTGATGCTGATAGAACAATTCGACAAAATGAATCAAGTGGTTCCTCATATTATTATTCCTATGGCCCTTTTTCTTCAGTTCAATCGGACGGACAACGCAAAGAAGAGCAGTTGATGGAGAAGGACGTAGAGATTACACCACCGCAGGCAGTAAGACCTTTTCCTCCCTCCTACCATCGAGCTGTGCCTGAGCAACAGGACGGTTCAGGTCGGAATGGTGGCAACTGGCAATTCAAGCCGAATAAGCCCAAGTCACAAATCAAAACGATTTTCCTGTCTTTTTTGGCCGGAATGCTGGTTATTACGGTTTTGATGTATACAGCTGATCGAACCAATATGTTTACACCGGAGACGGCGTTAACTTCGGCGGCAGCGGAAAGCGGCGAAACGACAAATTCAGGATCGACGGGTTCTGAGCCAAGTGCAGTTCCGGCTGTGATGCCTTCAGGCACTGCTGATGTTCAATCTGTTGTTGAAAAGGCGGGACCTGCGGTCGTCAAAATCGAAACGCTTGCCAAGCAGTCAAGTGGCAGACAAAGCAGCCCATATTTTAATGACCCGCTGTACCAATACTTCTTTGGAAACCAGTATGGAGACAGCGATGGTAATAGCGATGGAAACAGCAGTAATAGGAACGACAGCAGCAACAGCGGACAACTGACTCCGCTTGGTATCGGTTCCGGTTTTATTTTTGATAAATCGGGCTATGTCCTGACCAACAACCATGTTGTTGAAGGTGCAAGCGTCGTTCAGGTTACTGTAGAAGGAACCAATAAACCGTATGAGGCTAAGGTGTTAGGTAAAAATGCAGACCTTGATTTGGCGGTACTTAAAATAGACGGTAAAAATAATTTCCCAACGGTACCGCTGGGGAATTCCGATAACGCTAGAGTCGGCGAGTGGATGGTAGCAATCGGTAACCCTGAAGGCTTTGAGCATTCGGTAACAGCCGGAGTGCTGAGTGCGAAAGAACGTACGATCACGATTAATAGTGAATCAACTGGAAAACCGACGCAATACAAGCATCTTATTCAAACGGACGCATCCATTAATCCAGGTAACTCTGGTGGACCGCTGTTGAACCTGCGAGGCCAGGTTATTGGTATGAACGTAGCTGTGAGTGCAGACGCACAGGGGATCGGTTTTGCGATTCCGTCCAATACGATCTTGGAAGTTGTCGATAAGCTGAAAAATAATCAGCCTATTCCGAAAGAACCTGTGCCTTTCATAGGCGCAACTCTGTTGAATTTAAGCCCTGAAGTAGCCAAGGAACTGGGTACATCCCAGACTGAAGGCTCGGTTGTACGAGATATTGTTTACAAATCGCCTGCTTATCAGGCAGACCTGCGTCCTTACGATGTGATTATCGGAGCCAATGGCACGCCTTATAGCACATCACAGGAGCTGATCCAGTTTATTCAAACACAAAAGGTAGGTACAGCACTGACGCTTAACATCGAACGGGCCGGACAGAAAAAGGACATTCAACTGAAAATAGGCAACAAAAATGATTTTAGCTCGACGCTTCAACAATAAGCTAGTAACTCTATACAAATGAGCATGGAACAAGAAACGGAAGGAAGAGCCCTTCCGTTTCTTGCTGTATGCGGCGGCAAGATGCTACATGCGTCTACTCCTGCTACAATAGAGTGAAAAGAAGATAATAAAGGAGTTCGATCATGCATGCGTTCTACCGTTCTGATAATTGATGATGATGAGAAAATTGTGTCCATGCTGCGCAGAGGTTTGGCTTTCGAGGGCTATGAAGTGCTGACTGCCGCCAACGGAGCAGAAGGATTGAATAAAATGCTGACAGCTGAGCCTGATGTTGTCGTGCTGGATGTCATGATGCCGCAGGTGGATGGTTTTGAGGTATGCCGTCGCATGCGTGAGGGCGGAAGCACGGTGCCCGTCCTGATGCTTACAGCCAAGGACGAGGTGGAGAACCGGGTTAAGGGCTTGGATTTGGGGGCCGACGATTATCTCGTCAAGCCGTTTGCACTGGAGGAACTGCTAGCACGTGTGCGGGCGCTTTTGCGGCGTAAAACCGAACAGCAGGACAATAACGGAAACCGACTTACCTTCGAGGACCTGCAACTGGATAACGAATCACGTGAAGTGTTTCGTGGCGGCAATCGTTTGGAGCTGACAGCAAAAGAATTTGAGCTGCTCCATCTATTTATGCAAAATCCGAAGCGTGTGTTGTCACGCGATTTGATTATGGACAAAATTTGGGGCTATGACTATAGCGGGGAATCGAATGTGCTGGAGGTGTATATTGCCATGCTGCGCCAAAAAACGGAACAGGATGGCGGCAAACGACTCATTCGCACCATTCGGGGAGCCGGTTATATTTTAAGAGGTGATGTGTAATATGTCTATTCGGTGGCGGCTGACAGCTTGGTATTCGAGCATCTTGGCTATAGTGCTTGTCATTTTTGGTCTGGCTATTTACGGACTGGTTTATTATTACACATACAATGAAGTGAAAAGTCAGCTTATGACTCAGGCGCCACGGATTAATAAGCAGCTGCTGCTTACTATCAAAGGGGGATTGTTTGAAGTCCCCAATCTGGATTTGGGCTTAGTGCAGGGACGTGGAATTGATGACTCGCAGCTATATGTACAAATTTATAATTACACATCCGGGGTAACCAAAACGACTCAAAATATGAAAGACCTTAATATTACCTTCCCGGTACCATCTACAGCGGTAGGAGCAGTCCAAAATGAGGGGATTCGGCGTGTGAGTGTGGAAGGGGATTCCTTTATGATTTATCAGCAGCCGATCAAATCTGATGAATTGGGGTTGGTAGTTGGCTTTCTCCAGATAGGGCAATTTACGGGCTCACAGGATCGGCTCATGAACAGGCTGCAAAATGTGCTTGTATACGGCTCGTTATTTGCTCTACTCGCTGCCGCAACCTCAGGTCTCTTTTTGGCTCGCAAGTCCATGAAGCCGCTGGTCAAGGTGATTGAGGGGGCAAATCAGATTCAATCCAGTAACGATTTGAGTGTCCGTATTGAATATGACGGGCCGGCAGATGAAATTGGGCAGCTGATCGGGACGGTTAACAATATGCTGGAACGTACAGAGGCATTTTATAAGGAGCTGGAGGATGCATACGGTGCACAGCGCCGTTTTGTGGCCGATGCTTCCCATGAGCTGCGTACACCGCTTACGACGATTCGTGGCAATGTTGATTTTTTGGTCAAAATGTGGACCACTGAACCAGGAGAGCGACCGAATATGGATGAAGCGATGATTCGCGAGCTGTCTACCGAGGCGCTGAATGACATGGCTGATGAAGGCCAGCGGATGAGTCGTTTGGTGAGCGATATGCTGTCACTTGCGAGAGCGGATACGGGGAAAACATTCGATAAGACTCCAGTCGCGCTGGAACCGCTTGTAAATGAGGTTGCCCGTCGTGCTCAATTTCTGGAGCGAACAGCCGAATGGAATGTGGGCGACTTTTCGCTGCTGAATGGCATTTATATGGAAGGCAGCAAGGATTATTTGCAGCAGATGCTATTTATTTTTATTGATAATGCGTTCAAGTATACTCCTGAAGGCACCGTCCGATTTGATGCCATTGTTTATCAGGGGCAGGTGGGTCTGCGGATCAGTGACACAGGCATCGGGATGGACAAGAGTCAGGTTCCCTATATTTTTGACCGCTTTTATCGGGCGGACGAGTCACGCGGCGTGACGGAGGGGATCGGTCTGGGACTGTCTATTGCCAAGTGGATTATCGATGAACATCACGGGTCAGTGGAAGTGGTTACACGTCAAGGAGAAGGAACGACATTCATCATCTGGCTTCCGGTCAGCTTTTCCGCGCCTTTGGAATAGGCTATAATAGGAAGGCAACGACATCATAGAATTGGCCGGTAGAGGCTTGGATGCCCACAGCTGTCCAGTTATTGGAGCGGCATACCGTGTCGAAGAAAGCGGGTGCTATTTTTGGAAGTACTCAGGATTTCACCCCGGGGTTACTGTTACGGCGTAGTCGATGCCATGGTATTGGCTCGTCAGGCTGCCAGAAACCTGGACTTACCCCGGCCTATTTATATACTAGGCATGATTGTGCATAACAGCCATGTCACCAATTCCTTTGAAGATGAAGGGATTATTACACTGGACGGCCCGAACCGTATGGAAATTTTAAGCCAGGTGGAGAAGGGGACCGTTATTTTTACCGCCCACGGCGTATCCCCTGAGGTTCGCAAGCTGGCAAGAGACAAGGGACTGACTACGGTTGACGCTACCTGTCCGGATGTGACGAAGACCCATGATCTGATTCGGGAGAAGTCGTCAGAAGGATACCAGATTATTTATATCGGCAAAAAGGGGCACCCTGAACCGGAGGGAGCTATCGGAATTGCACCGGATCATGTCCATCTGATTGAAAAGGAAGAGGAAATCGACACGCTTGCGCTGTCTGAGGGCAAAATCCTCATCACCAATCAGACGACCATGAGTCAATGGGACATCAAGCACATTATGAAGAAGCTGCTGGAGAAATTCCCGGGTGCCGAGATACACAATGAAATCTGTCTGGCAACCCAAGTGCGTCAGGAGGCGGTAGCCGAGCAGGCTGGACAGGCGGACCTGGTGATCGTTGTCGGTGATCCACGCAGCAATAACTCCAACAGACTTGCCCAAGTGTCTGAGGAGATTGCCGGCACTACAGCTTATCGAATTGCCGATGTAACAGAACTGAAAAGTGAGTGGCTGGAGGGCGTTGCGAAGGTAGCGGTCACATCCGGAGCTTCCACTCCGACGCTGATTACGAAAGAAGTTATTACGTATCTGGAGCAGTATGATCCAGATATCCCGGCAACGTGGGAGATTCAGCGGACCGTTGATATGAAAAAATTGCTGCCTCCTGTACGGGAAAAGTCAAAAACAACGAAATAACTTAGGATTGACCTTAGTCGCTATTCGAGGAGAAACACCCGAATAGCGGCTTTTTTTATTGTTATCATAAAGATAATCTCGAGAATAATTAAGTCTTGACGAGTAAAGCCAAAACGGGTATATTTACTTTAACGAATAAAAGCTTAAAAGCGAACAAGCGTTTAAGTGTCATAATGTCAAAGTAATCCATAAAATATGTTTTATAGAGGGGAAGAAAAATATGATCGTTATCGCTGGTGTTCAAACACCTGAAGAACATATCCATGCCATTGTTGAAGTTATTGAGAAGGAAGGCTTGCAGGCCCATGTTTCACGCGGATCGGATCGTACGATTATCGGATTGATCGGCAGCGTAGAGCCCAAGCTGGCTGAACACCTGCGTCAAATGAAGGGTGTAGAAAATGTAGTCAAAATATCGAAGTCCTACAAATTGGCTAGCCGTGATTTTCATCCCGAAAATACGGTCATATCCATTAATGGCGTAAATATCGGCGGGGGCGAGCTTGTGATTATGGGTGGGCCGTGTGCCGTGGAGTCTGCTACGCAGATTGACGAGATTGCCGCGTTGGTTAAAGCTGCGGGTGCACAAGTCCTTCGTGGAGGTGCTTTTAAGCCGCGTACGGGGCCTTACAGCTTCCAGGGAACTGGGGTAGAAGGCTTGATCATGATGGCCGAAGCGGGCAAAAAACACGATCTTCTGACTATCACAGAGGTCATGACACCGGAATACGTGGACATCTGTGCGGAATATGCGGATATTCTGCAAGTAGGTACACGCAATATGCAGAACTTCGATCTGCTGCGCAAGCTGGGAACCTGTGGCAAGCCAGTGTTGCTTAAACGCGGTTTCAGCTCGACTTATGACGAGTTCCTGAATGCTGCCGAGTACATTTTGGCAGGTGGAAATCCGAATGTTATGCTGTGTGAGCGCGGTATTCGCACATTCGAAACCTACACCAGAAATACGCTGGATTTGTCTGCGATCCCTGTTTTGCAACAGTTGAGCCATTTGCCGGTTATTGCTGATCCAAGCCACGGCACAGGACGGCGTGAGCTGGTTGTTCCTATGACGAAGGCTTCAGTAGCTGCCGGTGCTGACGGACTGATTATTGAGATGCATACAGACCCTGACAACTCGATGACGGGCGACGGCGTACAATCCCTGTTCCCTGATCAATTTGCAGATTTGCTGAAAGATTTGGAATTGCTTGCTCCTGCAGTAGGGAAGACATTCCATACACCTAGTACCATTTCCTAATTCGAATAGTTAACATCATTGCATAAAAGTTTTGCCGCATTGCAGTGATAAGATTAAAATCACTTAAAAGCCCGATGTTTCGGGCTTTTTGTGCTTTTCAAATGTTATCAAGGGCGTGAGAATATCTAACATTAGTTTAAAAAATACCTTACATAGCTATTGACCCGTGTCATGTTTGAGATTTATAATGACGACAGCAAAAACATTCGATCATGAACATTTCAGGGTTGTATAAGACTTAATGTTCGGAAAAATTGGGAGGAAGAAGACATGTCCGTTGAAAACGTATTGAAAACAATTCAGGAAAATAATATTGAGTGGGTAGATTTTCGTTTTGTAGATTTGTCTGGTCGTGCTCACCATATTTCATTGCCAGCTTCCGAAGTAGATGCAGAAACATTTGTTAACGGTGTTGCTTTCGACGGTTCTTCCATTCCTGGCTATCGTGGCATCGAGGAATCCGACATGGTTATGCTGCCCGATCCAGAAGCGGTTTTTATCGACCCTTTCACTCAGCATCCTACACTGAATATTCTGTGTGACATTGCTACGCCAGATGGCGAAAAATACGACCGCGATCCTCGCGGTATTGCCAAAAAGGCAGAGGAATTTTTGCAATCGGCAGGAGTGGGCACAGCAGCATTTTTTGCACCTGAGTCCGAGTTTTTCATCTTTGATGATGTTCGCTACGAAAGCGGCATGAACAGTTCTTCCTTCTTCGTAGATTCCGAGGAAGCAGCTTGGAACACAAACCGTAAGGAAGAAGGCGGCAACCTGGGATTTAAAGTGGGAGTGAAGGGCGGATATGTACCTGTAGCGCCAGTAGACACCCAACAAGACATTCGTAGTGAAATGTGCCGTCTGCTTGAAGAAGCAGGTCTGAGAATTGAGCGCCATCACCATGAGGTAGCTACAGCAGGCCAAGCGGAAATCAACTTCCGTTTTGATACACTGAAGAAAACAGCAGATAACCTGCTCGTTTATAAATACATTGTACACAACACAGCTCGTCAATATGGTAAAGTGGCAACATTCATGCCGAAACCACTCTTCGGAGACAACGGAAGCGGTATGCACGTTCACCAATCCATTTTCGATGGGGACACTCCTTTGTTCTACGAAAAAGGTGCTTATGCTAACCTGAGCGAAATGGCTCTTCATTACATTGGCGGTATTCTGTACCATGCACCTGCGCTGATCGCTTTGACAAACCCAAGCACCAACTCGTTCAAGCGTCTTGTTCCAGGCTACGAAGCGCCGGTTAACCTGGTGTTCTCCAAAGGTAACCGTTCTGCGGCTGTACGCATTCCAGTAGCGGCTGTTACGCCAAAAGGCTGTCGGATCGAGTTCCGTACACCGGACTCCACAGCTAACCCTTATCTGGCTTTCTCGGCTATGCTGATGGCTGGATTGGATGGCATCAAGCGCAAACTGAACCCAATCGAATTGGGCTATGGTCCGCTTGACACGAATATCTATGAGCTGTCTGACGCTGAGAAAGGTAAAATCCGCAGCGTACCAGCTTCATTGGATGAGGCTCTTGACGCTCTGGAAGCTGACTACGAATTCTTGACTGAAGGCGGCGTATTCACAAAGGAATTTATCGACAACTATGTAGAGTTCAAACGTTCTGAAGCTAAATCGGTGAACATCCGTGTTCATCCGCACGAATACAGCCTGTATTTCGACTGCTAATAAATCGGCAGCGTAGCTGCCTTGAAGAACAAACATTAGCCTACGGATCAAAGTTGTTGTTCAAGATAGGTCTCCGGTCTCATAGCCGGGGACCTTTTAACATTAAAATGAATATCACAAAGTGGAGATGTCAAATATGATAACATTCACAGCTTTGTCACATCATAAATGAATTCAAAAACATTTTTATACAAGTCTTGAACGCATTTATGAATACTGCTATCATAGCGATAATATCCACACCAGAGTAGAGAAGGGATGGGAAATTGTTGAGTAAGAGAGCCTATAATTTTAATGCAGGACCAGCGGCATTGCCGCTAAAGGTACTGGAACGTGTACAAGCTGAATTCGTGGATTTTCAGGGGACAGGAATGTCCATCATGGAAATGTCTCATCGCGGAGCCGTGTATGAATCTGTTCATAATGAGGCACAGGAACGTTTGTTATCTCTGCTGGGCAATCCTAAGGGTTATAAGGTGTTGTTCCTGCAAGGGGGCGCCAGTACGCAATTTGCAATGCTGCCTTTGAATTTCCTGAGCGAAGGACAGGTCGGAAGCTATGTAATGACAGGTAGCTGGTCCGACAAGGCATACAAAGAGGCCAAGCTGCTGGGCAAGGCTCATATTGCCGCATCCTCTGCTGATGAGAAGTACATGCGTCTTCCAAATGTGGAATCTTTGGACTTGCCTGAGCATACTGCTTATGTACATATGACGTCCAATGAGACGATTGAAGGTACACAGTTCAAGCAATTTCCAGATACGGGTTCCGTACCGTTGATTGTTGATATGTCCAGTGATATTTTTTGCAAGCCGTTTGATGTTACTCAATTTGGATTGATCTACGCAGGCGCGCAAAAAAATCTGGGACCTTCTGGTGTAACGGTCGTCGTTGCCCGTGAAGAGCTGTTGGCATCCTCGCCGTCCAACATACCTACGATGCTGCGTTACAGCACGTATGAAAAAAATAACTCTCTCTACAATACACCGCCATCCTTTGCCATCTATATGGTGAATGAAGTGCTGAAATGGATTCAGGAGGAAGGTGGCCTGGAAGGCATTGAGCGTGTAAACCAACAGAAGGCTGCATTGCTCTACGACCGTATTGACAGCAGCGAAGGCTTCTATCGTGGCTGTGTGGACAGCAGAGATCGCTCCATTATGAATGTAACCTTCCGTCTCGCTAATGAGGATCTGGAAAAGCAATTTATTAAGGAATCCGAGCAGGCCGGGTTTATCGGATTGAAGGGACATCGCAGCGTAGGAGGGCTTCGCGCTTCGATCTACAATGCTGTTCCATTGGAGAACTGTCAAGCATTGGCGGAGTTTATGGATAGCTTCAAGCAACGTAACCGTTGATTTTACGGATATATATTTCGATACACGCGATTTGAAATCGAAAAAGTAAAAGTAAAGCCTTCCCTGAACGTGTATAGGGGAAGGCTTTTAGCAGTGTGGGGGATAGATGATAAAAAGATGAAGGGAACGAAACATAATGCCATTACATATTGTGCTAGTTGAGCCGGAAATCCCGGCTAACACAGGGAATATTGCCAGAACGTGTGCTGCAACCGGGACACATCTGCATCTGGTGAAGCCACTGGGCTTCCGTACCGACGATGCCACGTTAAAACGGGCCGGGCTTGATTATTGGTATGCTGTCCACATTGAATACCACGAGTCTTTTGCTGAGGTACAGGAGAAGTATCAGGAAGGCCGTTTTTTTTATGCGACGACAAAAGCAAACCAGCGCTATAGCGATATTTCATTCCGGGATGGAGACTTTCTGGTATTTGGTAAAGAAACGAAGGGATTGCCTCCCGAATTGTTAGCAGCGAATCCGGAAACATGCATTAAGATGCCTATGTCAGATAAAGTAAGATCTCTAAACTTGTCGAATTCCGCTGCGATTATCGTTTATGAAGCGTTGAGACAAATGGATTTTCCAGGTTTATCGTGATTAAAGTCACGTAAACTGTGAATAAAGAACCAGGACCTTAGTTGCTGATGAAAGTTGCGCAATATTTGCCTAGATGAACCTGACTGCGGGGCTTGAATAAAGGCTATATTGTCGAAATTTGCAAAATTCTCTTATTAGAGCTAATGATAATTGACTTACCGGTCGATAAGAATATTATAGACATTCTGTCCCATACTTTGATAGGGTTCATGATTTTATGAAAAAATGTAATAAAATTTCCTGTGATCAGCAGGATTCGACAAAAAGACAGCGAATACTACATAAAGAATAGTGTCTTTGTACCTAGTTTTTCGCAGGGAAAGCAAACTGTAAGTTATTACTGAATAGGAGAGGTGTACGATCACGATGAAACCTGCTGGTGTAGTGCGTAAAGTTGATCAATTGGGGAGAATAGTCTTGCCTAAGTCACTGCGCAAAAGATATCAAATGAATGAGGGAGATCCTGTCGAAATTTTGGTTCAGGGTGATCATATTATTTTGGAGCGTTATCGTCCGAAATGTGTATTTTGCGGTTCAATAGATCAAGTAAACGATTTTAAAGACCGTTATATTTGTGCTCAATGTCTGACAGAAATGACACAGTACTCCTCCTAATGAGGCAAAAGCATCACGACATTCGTTCGTGATGCTTTTTTTTAATTGAGCCATACTTCGACAAGCATATTTTATTATTTATAGAATAAAAAATGAGTAGGGACCGGACGAAGTTGACCATCTGACGGCTTGTTAACGATTCGACCGTTCAATATGAGCGACGAGGAGCCGCCTCCGTCCAAATTATAAGCATCCTGAACACCCAGATTGTACATCTTCCCTTGTAGTTCTTCGAGTGTTGCACCTGAACCCCCGCTTTCATTGTAGCCGTCTACGACGATAATGAGCAGTTGGTCGTCTTTATAGTTGCCGATGACCGTCCGTGGGGCCCGCAGGGGCGAGATTTTCCACTTCTCAGGAATAGGCATCTTCTGTCCCTTTTGGAGCAGAACGGGAACAAAGGTAGCCCCAAAGGCAGGTTTTAAGCTATCCAGCGCGCCTTGACTGTAAAATTTACCCCCGATAAGCTTGCCATTGCTGCTCAGTCCGACGAATGACAAATCCTTGAAACTGGATTGAAAGCCGGTAAGGTAGTGGCCGTTCAAGACGGTAGTACTTAATGGATAGCGTTTGCCGTCTCCATCCGCAAAGCCGCCTGCATTGATGCCAGCGACAGCTCCGTGTCTCAAGACAGCACGCATAGTTGTTTCAGAGCCGCCCAATTTGTCGCTCCCCAGAGACATTTTCATAGCGGTAGGATCTTTCAGTTTAACCTTCATGGCATAGCCGTGATAAATCCCCGGGTTCACCTTGAACAATTCAATGGTAATCCGGTTGCTGTCTACATGCTCATAGGGAACCCCCAGCTTGGCGGTGATGCGTCGATCATAGATGATCGCGGGACGCTTGGACTGAGTAGAGGCTGTTTGGACAAGCTGATTCATCGTTTGGGTTGTTTGCTTATACAGCTCGGATGTCCGGCGAATCGTGGACAAAGTGTACGTTGCCGTTTGTTTGGCTTCATCAAGCTGCTTGCTTACGGATTGCGTTTGTACAATAGTTTCGGCTTTTTGCAGGCCCGGAGCAGTGGACCCGGGAAAGCTCAAAGGGGGATGCACTAACAAAATACACCCCAATAAACCGATAAAAGGAGCAAGGGCTAACATAAAGAACCGATTCACTTGTTTTGCATCTATGTTCATTTTAGCAAGTCCATTTTTTTCTGAAGTATATTAAGCTGCTGCTTGACTTCGTTTAATTGGGTATAAAGCTTGTTGCTGTTATCGGTTTTGTTATTGGCATTGTCCTTCGTAAAGGTCAGCAATTCATTGAAGGACTGCACTTTGCCCTGCAAGTCGCTAACTTCCTTGGAAAGTGTGGTTAGCTGCTTTTCATAGTCGGATTTAAGTGCTTGAATCTGTTGGTCTGTATGGGTTTGCATCTCGTTTAGCATTTGCTGCTTCAAGTGATTGCTATACAGATAGGTTGCGAGAGCACCTAGAATAATAAGTATAAACCAAAATAGCAGAAATGCCTTTACGGGCAACCCCTTTCTTGAATGGCTCCGCCGAGCTTCGGCAAGAGGGCGTTCAGGTGATGCTTGCATGTGATTTTTCAACTCCCGTGTAAAGTCAAATTTCCAGTCTTTATTTTGCAGTTCCAATTCTATCATGGGCCTATTTATTTCGCAAAAGCGAAATAGGAGTATAAAAAATATTTGGAAAAAGAGATTGCATCGGAAGGAAGTCCTAGGATACAATTTCCTTAAACCGTTCTCGCTTCCTATACGTTCACATTCGCGCAATTCCTACATATGCAATCTCTAATTTTAGATCCATTTTAGCGAACTATGTATTTTCTTGTAAACAGAGGAGGTTAAGACATGAGAAAAGTATGGCAGGTGGTCATTATAGATATCCATCCTACAAGTATGCTGGGAACAAAGCTTATTTTGGAAGATCAGCAAGATTTACTTGTTAGAGGGATGTCCTCCTCCGGAACGGAAGGCCTGGAACTGGCTTGTTCCATCCAGCCGGAAATTATTTTAATGGATTACAGGTTGCCCGAGGGAACTGCTGAACCGTTTTTGACCCAAATGCGGGCCTTGTCTCCGGACAGCCATATTGTTATTATGACGGATGAGGATAATATTACGTTGTTTCAGCAATTGATTTCGCTGGGGGCGAATGGAATGCTGTCCAAACAGGCGTCACCGAACCAGCTGATTCATCTGATCAACGGTTTACGCGAAGGATTTGCTTCTTTACCGATGGACTGGATTCGCTGTGGGAACTGGCCGTTTTTGCCGTTAGTGGCTTCTGAGCCTTTTGATGAATTGACACAAACCGAAGTTTTCATTATGGAACGTATTGTACAAGGCATTACATATGATAAAATTGCCATCGAGATCGAAGTGAGTCGGCGCTCCATTGATAATTATCTGCGTAAAATTTATGCAAAATTAGGCGTGTCCAGCCGGGCGCAGGCCATTGAGCGCTATGCCTTATATGCACGTCAGATGAAGCAGCTATATGCCTGACGCGTCAGCCCGGAGGCAGTGACCTATTTTCAGGAGAAGGAGGATGTTCATGCAATATTCCTTTGCTTCACGAACGGCTGCAATGTTGGCTTCTCCAGTGCGTCATATCCGGGAAAATGCGAGAAGACACTCCTTTATATCTCTGGCTGAAGAATTGCCTGCACAAGAACTGTTTCCGGTGAAGCTGCTGGAAGAAGCAGCCCATGATGTGTTTGGTTCCGGCCCTGACGCCCTCCAGTATGGTGAACCGGAGGGCTATTTTCCTTTGCGGGCATGGCTTGCGGGAGAGTGGGAGCAGCGAAAAGGAGTCAGGCTGCCCCCGGGGCAAATTCTTCTCACAACAGGCAGTCAGCAGGCCATTGACCTGATCGTAAGACTGATGGTGGATGAGCGTGATCCGGTGTTGGTCGAAAATCCGACCTCCCCCGGATGTTTGCAGGTGCTATCTATGCAGGGGGCGCAGGTTGTGCCTGTTGAATCAGATGAGGAAGGTGTAGTCCCTGATAAGCTTGAAGCTTTAATGATTCGCTATCGTCCCAAGCTTTTTTTTGCCACGCCGACGTTTGCGAACCCGACCGGTTCCTTATGGAGCGCAGCAAGACGGCAGGAAATTTTAGATTTATGCAGGCACCATCAGGTGCTGGTTGTAGAGGACGATTCTTACGGTGAATTGCATTTTAAGCAAAAAAACGAGTCCCCTGACAAGAGTCCGCATGGACAGAGTCGGAAATTTGCAGAGGCGTATCCTTCGCTGTTTGCACTGGATCATGCGGGTCAGGGCGGTCAAGTGCTATATATTGGTTCATTTAATAAAACGATCGCTCCCGGACTGCGTACCGGCTGGGCGGCTGGTCCCGCCCCGCTGATTGAAGGAATGTATGCCTTGAAGCAACTGGCCGATATGCAGTCCAGTACGATGAACCAGCGACTGCTGTTCCAACTGTTGACCCGTTCGCGTTTCCAATGGCACGAGCACTTGGCGATGCTGAACAAAGAATATTCAACACGGCTTCAGCTCATTTTGGAGCTGCTTAAGCGGCCGTTTTGGAAGGACGTGACGTATCATATTCCATCAGGCGGCATGTATGTATGGGTGCGGCTGCCCGATGGGCTGGACAGTGCATTGCTATTAAAAGCGGCATTGCCCAAAGGCGTAGCCTTTATGCCAGGGGCGCTGTGTGCGGTTGGCAGTGAGGGTGCGTCCCATATTCGCCTTAATTTTAGCCATCCGGGCCGCGAGCAGCTACTTATGGGCATGAATCTGATCGGTGAGACGATCAGTGAGTTTACCGCCCGAAGCTAGCAGGCATACCGACACTCCACCGCCTAATGTCAGCCATCCTTCGTATCGGCAGCAGTGGTGGAGGAGTAAGGGGCTGGCGTTTCTGCGATTCGATGTTGCGCGTCGCCTTCGTCAGGCTCTACGGCCTTTGCTGCGGCCGTTTCAGTCCCTTGCTCTTGCAGCACCGCCGCATACTCGCTTAGAGCCGCTTCGCCGAACGGAGTCAGCTTATAGCGGCCACGGGCTACGCGCTCAAA
>NZ_JH601050.1:392465-392885 GCF_000245715.1 Paenibacillus sp. Aloe-11
GGCGAGCTGCACAGGGGAGGCCTCCCCCAGGCTCTGCAAGGCTGCGGCTACACGCAGCGCTTTTTCCCGGTAGGCCGTGACCAGCTTGCGCCGGGTGCTGCCGCCAGTATTGTGGTCACCGCTGCGTGCGTGAAATTCCCGCAGCAGCCTCTCCTTGCGCGAGCCGGGGCGGACCGCTGTCGTTTTGCGCTCATGGCCGTTGGGGCCTGCAGGCTTGCACAGTATCTCTACGAGCGGTAGCTTGGTCTTAAAAAAGGTGACGGTAAGAAGACCGAGTCCCAGTTGACGGCACAATCCAACCAACTCGTTCCAGCGCTGATTGACAGCCCCTTTTTTTGCACGATTTCGTTCTACGGCCACATATACATTGCTGGTTAGTTTCAAACGTTGCATGCCTTGCAGCACAAGCGACAGATTAAA
>NZ_JH601050.1:392908-402821 GCF_000245715.1 Paenibacillus sp. Aloe-11
TGGCTCCTGCTGTTCTGGCTTGATACCCACCAAATCGCAGTTGCGCACCTCTCCTTTGATTTCATATCCCAAGCTCTCAAACAAGGCTTTGATCGGAGCGTATAGCTCCGTCTCATGCCGAACCGCCATTGCTTCTTCCGCTCCTTTGTCCCATTATCCCGAGTTTATATTGTACCATAATGCGTCAGGTCCGCGTCGTTGTTGTTATTTTAGCACAACATACCCCTTCGTTTTTTTGAAAAAGCAGGGAGACCTGTCACAAAAAACAGGTCACTTCTGAAATCAATCTGCATAGGTATGTATTACACTTTTTTTAGGGGATACCATCATATCCTGAAAGGCGTGACGAGTGTAGCCATCACCATCAGGAGTTGAAGATAGCCATTACGCAGCTATGGGAGGAACCGAGCATGAATATTTTTGAACGCATTGCGGAGTACCGGGCGGAAAGCAACCGTCTGGCCTGGAACGGCACTTTTAGAGAGTATATCGAGATACTCAAGAAAGACCCGGCGCCGGCGATGACCGCTCATGCACGGGTTTACAAGATGATTGAATCTTTTGGTGTAGAAGAGGTTGGGGGACATAAGCGATATAAATTTTTTGAGCAGGAGATTTTTGGGCTGGATCGTGCGCTGGAAAAGCTGGTGGAGGAATACTTCCATTCCTCAGCCAGGCGGCTCGATGTGCGCAAGCGTATCCTTCTTTTAATGGGTCCCGTCAGCGGGGGCAAATCGACGCTGGTCACTTTGCTAAAACGGGGTCTGGAGAAATTTTCAAGAACGGATCAGGGAGCTGTGTACGCTATACAAGGCTGCCCTATGCATGAAGATCCGCTTCATCTTATTCCTCATGAACTGCGTCCCGAGTTTGAGAAGGAACTGGGTGTGCGCATTGAAGGTAATCTCTGCCCATCCTGCCAGATGAGATTGCGTACGGAATTTGATGGCGATATCGAAAAGGTGCGCGTGGAGCGGGTATTTATATCGGAAGAAAACCGGGTTGGCATAGGTACGTTCAGCCCTTCTGATCCGAAGTCTCAGGATATCGCTGATTTGACAGGCAGCATCGACTTTTCCACGATTACGGAGTATGGTTCGGAATCCGATCCGCGTGCATATCGTTTTGACGGAGAGCTGAACAAAGCGAATCGCGGGTTGATGGAGTTTCAGGAAATGCTGAAATGTGATGAGAAGTTTTTGTGGAATTTGTTGTCCCTGACCCAGGAGGGAAATTTCAAGGCCGGACGGTTTGCCCTCATCAGTGCAGATGAATTGATTGTGGCTCACACCAATGAGTCGGAGTATAAAAGCTTTATTGCGAATAAAAAGAACGAGGCATTGCAGTCGCGGATGATTGTAATGCCGATTCCTTATAACCTGAAAGTGTCGGAGGAAGAAAAGATTTATGCCAAGCTCATTGAGCAAAGTGACATGTGGCATATTCATATTGCTCCTCATGCGCTGCGAACGGCTGCCATTTTCTCCGTGCTTACCCGCTTGAAAGAAACGAAGAAGCAAGGTATGGATTTGGTCAAAAAGATGCGCATGTACGACGGTGAAGAGGTTGAAGGCTACAAGGAAGCCGACCTGAAGGAAATGCAAAGTGAGTTTCTGGAGGAAGGCATGTCCGGGGTAGACCCACGGTACGTCATTAATCGTATTTCCAGTGCATTAATTAAGCAAAATGTGGAATCCATCAATGCACTGGATATTTTACGAGCGATCAAGGATGGTCTGGATCAGCATGCTTCCATTACGAAGGAAGAGCGCGAGCGCTATCTGAATTTTATTTCCGTGGCCCGCAAAGAGTATGACGAGTTGGCGAAAAAAGAAGTGCAGAAGGCCTTTGTGTACTCTTTCGAGGAATCAGCCAAGACGCTGTTCGACAACTATTTGGATAACATCGAAGCCTTCTGCAATTGGACTAAAATCCGCGATCCGCTCACGGATGAGGAGCTGGACCCAGATGAGCGGCTTATGCGCTCGATTGAGGAGCAGATCGGGGTGTCAGAAAATGCGAAAAAGGCATTCCGCGAAGAAATATTAATCCGGATTTCCTCGTATTCGCGCAAGGGCCGGAAGTTTGAATATCATCATCATGATCGGCTGCGTGAAGCGATTGAGAAGAAGCTGTTTGCAGATCTGAAGGACATTGTAAAGATTACGACCTCGACCAAAACGCCTGATGCTAACCAGCTTAAACGGATGAATGAGGTCATCAAGCGGCTGATTGAGGAGCATGGCTATACAGCGGCCAGCGCTAACGATTTGTTGCGGTATGTAGGCAGTCTCTTAAACCGGTAATCATTTAAGGAAAGCAAGGACAGTATACAGCACGGTTCGATCAATGTACATCTTATAGGGAATCCGGTAAGCACAGAAAGTTTCAGGTGCTGCCGGATTTTGTTGTATTAGAAGACATACATATAAAAAAACAGACCATTGGGTTGGTCTGTTTCCTGCTGGTTCAATCAGGCAGCTTATAGCAGCGCTCTAAGCTCACGTCGGTATTTGTTCAATTGCGCTAATGATGGAATAACACGCTTGGCAGAACGGATGCCGGCTATTCTGATGTTGCGGACCACGTGATAGGGAGAGATTAAAAGCGCGTGAAGCAAATGTAAATCACGGGGGCTTAACGGACGATATCGTTGATAGTAGTCGACTGCGCGCAGCATTTTTGTCCCGTTCCAAAGACAATTTCGATGAAGAAGATGGGACAAGTCTTTCATTCTTACGTGCAGGGAGCAATTTTCAAAATCGATTAAATGAATCTTGAGCTGTCTGTCTTTAATCAGATTGGGATAATTGTAGTCGCCATGTATAAATGCGCCGGCTTTTTGCTCCGAGTCGATGGCTTCCCGAACCTTGGGCTGCTGTAAACGATGCGTCACTTCCTCACAGAGAGCCACGAGATGTGCTGTGCCTTTGTAGGGACTGAGGCGTTTTTTGTAGCCAGCAATTTCATCACCCAAGCCTTCGTAACGTATTCTGGCTGCCGGAGCTTCGCTAACAGGAAAGCCTACAGCGCTGGAGTGAAATTTGGCTAAGGTGCAAATACCCTTTTTGAAATCTATTCTTTTTGTAAATTTTGGTCTTTGTCCATCAACCCAATTGGTTAACGTATACGAAACGCCTTCATGGGTCATATAAGCGGTTTGCTGCACTGTCGGATACACCTTTTGGCTACGGGTGAACCCGCGCTCATCCAGGAAGGACAACACATGTGTAATAAAACGAATTTCATCTTCTGGAAAATTGTAGGGTTTTAAACAATAGGTCATGCTGGCGGTCTCGATCTTGTGTATGTCCTTTTTTTGACGAGCACGTTGAATTTTGATTCCGTACATCTGCTCAACGTTTGATAAAATCGACATTTTGATCCTCACTTTCTTTTATACATGGACCATTCCTGCAAAATATGAATGATTTGTAAACGAAGGGGCCACGATTGATCCCAATTATCCAGGATCTCGCGGTCTCTTGAGCGAATGGGGTGTCGAGAGGCATGCCACGCTTCTCGAGGCAATTTATACAGGGCTGTAACTATTTTTCGTTCAGTTCGGCCTAGTGGCTTGCGTTTTTGGTATCCTTTCAGCAGGGATTGCACAAATTCAGGATTGAATTGGGTCGTATTCATAAGGGCCTTTGCCAGATCCGCATAGACTGAGCCGACCTTAACCCGATCCCAATCAATGATTTTGAGTTGACCAGTATTTGAAATAATGACATTAGGAATCGTGATGTCACTGTGTATCAAAGAGGGTGAATGCTTTTCCTTATGAAGCAGCCTCGTAATGGAGGCGTCCTGTAAATCCCTCCAAGCCCGCCTGGATAAACGTTTGCAATCTTTGCCGAAAGCGTTGTACCAGTTGCGGTATTTTGTGTCATGACGGCTGATTCGTTTTATTCTGCTTTGAAAAAGACGGTCCTGGTTTTTCCATATCCGCAATTGCTGAAACGTAGGGGATCTTCCCCTTCCAATCCGATGCGAGCCGATGGGCGTGGCATGAAGCGTGGCAAGTGCCCATCCAAGCTTTTCAAAATCTTCCGCAGTCCCCAATCCCCGCCCTTTGATCCACTGACTCACATAAAATGGCGTTCCTTGATATAAAGTCCATAGCTTCCCGGAATGTGTCGGAAGCCACGCGGGCATGTAGCGATACTTTCTCTTTTTCAAAAGCCTGACCATGCTTGCAGCCTGCTCCATCTGTTGAATTGTATTTGAGCGGATCATCTTGGTACGGCTAAAGGGCTTTAATGCATAAGTTCCCTTTTTGGCTCTCACTTGGATTACTGCATTTTTTCGGTATAGTGATGAGACTAAGCTTGATTTTAACGGAATCAGGCCAAAACGACGGGTGATATTGCGAATCTGTGCTTTGGTATAGGATTTCGTCATAAGTACCTCACTTGACTTGTGATTAAAGAAAAAGGTAATCCTTTGTTAGTTATCAGTCTATTCATAATGAGGTAATAGGTGTGTATCGAGCAGGTCAAAAAAAACGGGAAAGCGAAAGTTCGCTGCCCCGTTTGAGTTAACTTTAGCGGTTATTATCAAAATCCTCGTCCATATCCACGATGGCTCCAGATGTAGCATGGATTTCGAATTCAACGGTGCCTTCATCGGTAAGCACCTTTACATCATAAATGAACCGCCCGTCTTCCTTATCCAATTTAGTAGACAGAAGGGTGCCAGGCACGTTCTTGAGCGCGATTTGCCCAGCCTGCTTCTCGGTTATGGTGACGTGGTTTGGTTTGTTGAAGGAGGACTTGTCATTTGAGTCATCGTTAAGCTCAGAATGGGAACGAATGGTTTCTCCGGTGTAAGCATCTACATCGATATCCCAATCTTTATTGCCCTGCTGAAGCTCCACTTCATAGTAGACCCTTCCATTTTCACGCTCCAGTTCTACATCTTCAACTTGCGCATCATTGCCCGCTGCCTTCTTGGCAATATTGGCAGCCGTTGTCGCTCCAATAAGATCCGTAGGTTTGGCAGCCCAAACGGCATTCGCTGATACACCCGTAACCGTAACTCCAAGCAGCACCGTTGCTGCCATAATTCCTAAGTGTTTTTTCATTTATAATTCCTCCCTGTACTGTAAGCTTGAATACAGCTTATCTTTTGAACATGAGAGGAACATAATAAAATCATGAGAAAACAATGAGAAAATATGGGAGTGATGCTAATCAGCTTATTCGTCGTTGTGGTCCTGCTTTTCTTTTTCCCAAGTGACAGAGTCGATAGAGCCCGATACTGCATTAACCTGTACGACAGCTTCACGCCCATCCTTGATCTCAACCTCAACGAGATAATAGAGACCTTTTTCGTTGCGGTGAAGCTCGATATCATCGGATGTTCCGTTAACTGCCTTGGCAGCAAGCTGGGCTGCTTCCTTCTCTGTGATCACGAGAGACACTGGGTCAGGTTTGCTGACTGGACCCGATATGTCCTTACTTGGTGGCGAAACAGGACTGTGATTCTGGGACTCCTGTCGGGTATCCGTATAAGCTTGCGTCCGCGTAATGGATTCGATGATACCGTCATAGACGTTGACCTTTATATCATATTTTCCTTTCTCTCGTTCCAACTTGATCAGATAGTAATGATCCAGGCGTCTGGATTCCAGCACCTCGCCGGGATACTGATGCAATACGGATTGGATGACCGTTTTTTCTTGCAAGGGCGAGGCTGCCAACGACCGTGCCCAAGGCCACTGTAAAAGGCAAAAGGTGATCAATATAGCCGCCACCGTACCTCCAATGATCCACACATACATGGCTTTCATCGTTATTCCCTCCTTTAGCTTATTATTTTGGAACGGAAGGGAGGATGATCGTTGCTGTTGTGCCACTTCCCTGTATACTTTCCAGTCCAATGTGTGCGTGAATAGCTTGAGCAATTCCTGTAGCCAGTGCCAGGCCTAGACCGGCGCCACCTTCCTCACGGCTTCTGGCTTCATCTACCCGATAGAAGCGGTCAAATACTTTAGATAGCTTATCCTCTGGAATTCCAATTCCCCGATCCGTGATCCTAATACAGGGCTGGGGCGTATCGCCTACGGCATCGATGGTTAGACGCACTGGCTCGTCACTGTATTTGCGTGCATTATCCAAAAAGATAAATAGCAGTTGCTTTAGTTTATTTTCATCGGTATAGCCGATGCAGTCTGCCTGTATGTCCAGGTGGATTTGCCGGGCAAAGGCATTTTCAAATGTAGCTTTCAATTCGGTCGCCACTTTGGTCAGGCGTACAGGCTCCAATATGACATTCCATTGTTCCTCGTTTTTGGCCAAATGAAGAAGCTGCTCTACCATGTCCTTCATTCGTATTGCCTCGGAATGGATAGCTTCAACAGACTCGGCGAAGATGTTGGGATGCTGTAGACCCCGACGTTTTAGCAGACTGGCATAACTTTCAATAATGGTAAGAGGTGTTTTTAATTCATGGGATGCATTAGAGACAAATTGTTCTTGCTGGACAAAGTTGCGTTCCAGCAATTCAATCATGTCATTAAACGTTTCTCCCATCTCGACCAGCTCGTCGCGTGATGTAGCGTCAAGCGAAAGCCGTTTGAATTTTCCACTACGTTGAATTTCTTTCATCGTGCGAATCATAGAGGTAATGGGACGTGTAATCAGTCGCCCGAGCAGTCTTCCCGATATCATGACAGGAATGAGTGCAATTCCGGTGACAGCTACAAGTACAATTCTGAGTACCTGCAGTGTCTGCATCGTCGGTTGCAGACTTTCGATCACCTGAAGATTGACAACCTCGCCATTGGTCCAAATCATGGGGACGGAAACAAGAATGTAGCGTTTGTTTTCATGGGTAATCATGCGAACTTGTCGTGTCTCATTATAAGCACTCTTCATCAAGCTGAGAGATTGCTCCGAAGAAGAGGTGATGGGGGGGAGAAAATCACCCTTCGGATTCATTAGCCGAAGCATGCCATCCAGCGGTACATAGGCTCGAAGAAGATCCTCTGCTGCTACCGATACCGGAGCACGCTGAATACCGCGAATGATGTTCTCCGCCGTGGCTTCTACCTGATCCTTGCGACTGTTGATAGAAAGCTGGCTGAACAGAAAATAAACCGAAAAATGAATGGCGACAAGCAAGACTGCAAGTAGCAACGAGGTGTAGGTATGGATTTTGTTTTGCAGCTTCATACGGATTCCTTCAACACATAACCAATACCCCGTACAGTATGAATTAACTCGGGGAGCTGGCGAGTGGGGTCGATTTTATTGCGCACATACCGAATATACACATCTACCACGTTGGTATCGCCAACATAGTCTATACCCCATACATTCTCCAATAATTGCTCACGGCTCAGCACCTGCCGCTGATGTCGCAGTAAATGAACGAGCAAGTCAAATTCTCGCGGCGTAAGCTCAACGCTGTGCTCCCCCCGAAGGACCTCACGGGTACCTTCATGGAGGCGTAAATCCCCCGCACCAAGCCATGTGTCTGCCATCCGCGGAGCTGTGTCCTTCGTTGCGGCTACTCTGAGCGCGGCTCTTACACGTGCAAGGAGCTCTTCGATCACAAACGGTTTGGTAATATAGTCGTTGGCTCCCAAATCAAGCCCCTCGACCTTATCCGCAATGGAACTTTTAGCCGTTAGTAAAATGACAGGAATGTTCGCATCATTCTTACGAATCCGTCGCAGCAGCTGGGTGCCGCTGAGACCAGGAACCATAATATCCAGCAATACCAGATCCCATGTCCCTTTGTAATACGTCTCCAGCCCGTCAATTCCGTTTTTTTCTTTAACCACCCGATATCCTTCAAATTCAAGTTCGATCTCTAGAAGCCGGGCAATTTTCTCTTCGTCTTCCACGATCAGAATGGATTGATTCATGTTCATGTCCTCCTGTAGGCGAATAGCCGATACGGAAGTATTTTAGCATATCAGGGCAGCTAAGACACTTTAAAGCAAAAGGAGAGGGAAAAGATATTTTCATACATCGTGTTATGTTTTATGACATTTAAAAGGAATAAAATGTAATGATAGCGTTCTATATTTGCTTTTTTATCTTTAGCGCACAATAAACAGGTCATTGTTTTGGTCAGGCGGAACATTGTTTATGGCAGGAAAGTTGCAGTAACATAAGTTAAACCTATTTATGAGGGATGAAAAACAATATATCTAAAACGCAGGAGGGTCATATGGAACACGAACAAGAAAAGCGCCACCCGAAAACGTTTGAGCCTTTTGCATTTATTCTGATTGTAGCTACAAGTATTCTGGGAGCGATTATCGGGATGCAGATCGTAACCAGTCTCGGCGTAACCCCGAATACGGCCATCATCGGAGCGTTAGTTGCGATGTTGATTGCACGTATTCCAGTCAACTGGTTTTTACGATATAAATCCGTTCATCGTCAAAACTTGGTGCAAACCGCCATTTCCTCAGCTACTTTCGGGGCAGCCAACAGCCTGCTGATTCCTATTGGGATCCCCTATCTTATGGGAACACCTGATTTGGTTGTGCCGATGCTGCTGGGAGCGGCGTTAGCTATGTTTGCAGATGCGACGATACTTTATAAAATTTTTGATTCCAAGCTGTTTCCAGCTTCAGGTACCTGGGCTCCGGGGGTTGCAACAGCGGAATCGATCAAAGCCGGTGATAAAGGCGGCAAACGTGCCGGTTTGTTAGGCATTGGGGCACTGATCGGGGTAGTCGGCTCCTACTTGAGCATCCCGATGTCTGCCTTTGGTGTCGCATTTATCGGCAATATTTGGGCGCTGGGCATGTTCGGGATTGGTCTATTGATTCGCCAGTATTCCATGCCGTTATTTCAAATTGACGTTAATGCGCTCTACATCGCCCATGGCGTGATGATCGGGGCGGGTATTGTGGCGTTAATTCAGGCGGCTATACTCGTGTTTGGCTTTTCCAAGAAGAAAAAGGACGGCACCGTCATACTTGCAGATACAGCCTCGGAGGTGGAATATACCCGTCCGATTGCAGAGGCCCGTCGTACGCTTGGACTCGGTTTTATCGCTTATCTGGTTATTTCACTGCTGATCGCCATCATCGGCGGACTGGTTACACACATGTCGGTAGGTATGTTGATCGGCTTTATCGTATTTGCAGCCTTTGCCGCGTTTGTGCATGAAATTATCGTCGGTATCGCGGCTATGCATTCCGGTTGGTTTCCTGCCTTCGCGGTTGCTTTTATCACATTGCTCGGCGGAATGATGATCGGGTTTCCACCCGTGGCGCTGGCGCTGCTGGCCGGGTTTAGCGCAGCTACAGGTCCTGCTTTTGCTGACATGGGCTACGATTTGAAAACAGGCTACATCCTGCGCGGCAATGGCAAGGATAAAGAGCTGGAACGGGAAGGCAGAAAGCAGCAGTATATAACGGCCCTGATCGCGTTTGCGGTTGCACTGGTGACGGTAGCATTGGCTTATCCGAGCTATTTTGCACAAAATCTGGTGCCGCCGATTGATAAGGTATATGTGTCGACGATTCAGGCCGGGGCTACACCGGGGATTGCAAGCCAGCTTTTGCTGTGGGCGATTCCGGGAGCGATTCTCCAGCTCATCGGTGGTTCGAAGCGCCAATTGGGCGTCATGTTTGCAACAGGGCTGTTGATTGCGACAGCCAACGCATGCTGGGCCGTGCTGGTCGGCATAGCGATCCGCTATCTGGTAACCCGTTTTGGGAAAAAGGAGACGGTAGCTTCTATGACGATTCTGGCTGCCGGTTTTATCGCAGGGGATGCTCTCTATAACTTCTTTAACTCTGTATTTAAACTAAAAAAGTGAGATGATGCAGATGGACGCTTTAAAGCTGGATGAAAGGATTGTTGAATATGCCGTATATGGCGGTGCTGTCTTGGGCGGCGGAGGCGGAGGCTGGGTTGAGGAAGGGCTGCGGATCGGCAAG
>NZ_JH601050.1:402837-403213 GCF_000245715.1 Paenibacillus sp. Aloe-11
CCGCTGCTAGTGCCAATAGACCATTTTGCAGACGACGATCTCTTCGTTACTGTGGCTGTTGTTGGTGCTCCGGCTGCGCCGGATAAATATGTAAAGCCCGTTCATTATATAAAAGCCCTGGATATGGTCTCTTCCATGACGGGAAAGGGCGTCCGGGCTCTGCACACGAATGAGAATGGCGGCGAAACAACGATTAATGGCTGGTTTCAGTCGGCCTTGACCGGTATCCCGGTTGTGGATTTTGCATGTAACGGGCGGGCGCATCCCACAGGAACGATGGGCTCGATGAATTTAACCGAGCTGCCGAATTACGTCAGCCATCAGGCTGCTGTAGGCGGACGCGGGGAGCACTATATAGAATTGGGCATTACAGGTT